>NZ_JBMKNV010000001.1:0-558312 GCF_049220665.1 Chryseobacillus diguaensis | reverse complement strand
GGCAAAACAAATCATTACTGGAATAGAGAGAATTAGCACCCTACAAACAATGGGTGGGAAGGGTATTAAATAGAATTAATTTCAATACGGGGTTGCTGCGGCAGCTCTTTTTTTCTTGTTCCACTAACGGGCAGTTTAACGCAGCCTCAGGATTAAACTTATGTTCGTTTTGGAATTTAGTCTAATTTCAGTATATGAACGCTAACCGAAATGATTAACGTTCTATATATGATGGAAGGGAACACGCAGGTGGCGGATATCTGGTGATCACAGTATTCGATTCAAAAAAACGATCTCTAATTATGCGAAATCCCAAACGCTTCTAAAGTAAGACTGAACGATACGATTACGGAGGTCAGACGCAGTGTTTTAATATAGAGTTGGAGTTGGAGGAGAACAATGGAAGTTAACAATATCTCTTAAAGCAACCGAATATTGATTCCATCTTCCGCCGAAAAACCTATTGCCATAAACTCTTTGATGCCCGACAGTCGTCAAAAAAAACCAGAAATTGTCTCCGTTTCTAAGCCACAAATACGTGAAACGAAAGATACAATTTTCAAGACCCCAAGGATTCTGGGCATAGGTTGGATTTTGTCGTATATATTCCATAATTCGAGGTTCACTCCTTATTGAAATTAGACATATAACCAGTTTATGCTCAGGGTCAAAGCTTGGATTGGATGTATGCCTAGTAGCCCACCTAAATTCAAATATGAATAAGCTTATATGAAATTGTTTAAGGATTGGGCAACTATTTTTATTGAGAACGGTATCTCTAATCCAAAGGAAATTATGAACAGACTAAATAATCCATAGAGTTGTTCAGCTAACGGGTGCGATTGTTCAATAAGAGCAGTCACTTTTTCACTAACTGGCAGTTTAATTAAAGATGGATTCTACGCTCGGAAGTAATATTAATGAATTGTATATAGTTTTGAGAGCCATATTCTTTGCTCAAATGAATATAAATATAGAGGAATGTCAAAAAGGGAGGATTAATATGGCAACGATCACATTTTGCTATAAAACGGATGTACCTTTTAATGAGGAATACTATCGAAACAAACACTTGACTTGGTGTAATGAAGTCCTAAAGCCTTTGGGTATGCAGCGATACCAAGTGACGAAATTCCTTCAAGCAATGGACGGTTCAAAACCTCCTTACCAGCTTACAACGACTCTTTATTTTGAATCTAGAGCAGCACTACAATCCGTTCTTCAAAGTGAAGTCAGTCAAGAAGGATTAAAGGATTTAGTTAATTTTTATGAAGGAGTTCCTGAAATATTCCTTGGAGAAGTCGTCTATCAATGAGCATTTGATCGCTACGGCGGTCTTTTTTTTATTGGGATAAAGGGAGATTTAGTTAAAAATAGGGTCGCTACGGCAGCTTTTTTATTGAACTCCCTCGATAACTAAGAAAAACCTCTTAAATACTCATGTATTCGCAGGATCTCACTTCTTTATTGAGATGAAGGGGCTAACTTAATTCTATGAAATGTAAGAGTATAAGGTAAAGTGGGCATAGGGAAATAGAGGAGATCTAGTAGACTCCATTATATTCCATATAATGCACATATGCTCCACGTCGCCCTTGGAGGCTTACCCTCCCATGTCTCTACGGGTCAAATGCCCTTTCATTCCTTCGTCATGCCTGTCCAAAGGGTGGAGGCTGGTTATGCTAACGGAACGGTCCTAGCCCTTTTGTTCAATACACCCAGTACTCCGTACATATTTGAGATCCTGCGAATACATCAATATTCAATACATAGCGTTTGGTTAATTCTCTTATAAGGAAGATAGTTAAGCAGCGTTTAAGAGTCGTACCCTTTCTGGATTATAAGTTTCTTGATTCTTGGTCATTCCAACAAGAATACGGGCGAACTTACCAATCAGCTTCATTAACGATTTCATTTTACGCATACCTCTTTCTTGCACATTGTAGGCATGTCTAGCTTTGAACTCCTGATTGTTATTGATCAAATTCATGGTAGCCATATAGAGAAACCTTCTTAATCGTGACCGTCCTCTTTTAGAGATAACGAGATGGAGTCCCGCATGTCGAAGTAGGGAGTTCCCATGAGAAAACTGGCTGAGATCACCTGCCTCACCTAAGATTCCCGCGATTGAAATGGTATTCAACCCGTTTATGGAACGCAAGTTATCAATGTAGGGAACGAGGTTTAAGACCTCACGTACTGTCTCTTCAACTCTTTCGAGCTGAGAAGTCGTTAAATCATATTCCTCTAATAATTGCTGGAGATGAAAACGATGGGCATCTAACGCCAATTCAGTACCCACAGATTGCTGTGCGACTCGAAAGAGTAAAATGGCTTTCTTAAGTCCAGGTTGTCTTTTCATGTGTTGTTTCCAGCTCGATGCAATGTCTTGTGGTGTTTGACCTCGGACTTCTTGCGGAGTCGGGAATAACCGCAAGGTTGTAATAGCTCCTTTTCCCGTCACATTTTTAAAGACTTCTCGAAGTTCTGGAAACACCAAGTCCACCCATCGATTGATCTGACAAGCCGTTTCATAATCGTATCGCGATTGGCCATAAGTACTCGGAGCTTTTCAAACTCCTCAGAGGAAGGTTGGATGGAAGCGTAGTAGCCATTCTTAACCATGTCAGCGATCACTAAAGCGTCTTTAAAATCACTTTTAGACTGCGTATTATCACGATTTTCTTTGTTCCGTTTTACATGATAGGGGTTTACTGTTACAACCTCTAACTCTTGTTCAAAAAGCCAAGTCGAGAGGTTAATCCAATAATGGCCAGTTGGTTCCATACCGATGATTACATCCGTTAATTGGTATTCTTTTTGAAGTTTCTCCATCCATTGAAGGAAAGTGGTGAAACCACCCTCATTGTTTTTGAAGGTTAGCGGGTTGCCAAGTATCTTCCCACGAAAATTGACTGCTCGAGCCACATGGAGCTGCTGGGCAATATCAATACCTACAATAAGATGTTGGGGAGAAATTCGTTCAATGAGTTGATTTTGTCTGTCCTGCATTTTAAACTTCATAGTAGGGCTTCCTCCTAGATGGTTATGTTGGGATACATTCATCTTAAAGAGGGGCTCCTTTTTTATCAAAGCCTAAAATTTACTCTCTACAGGAATGCTAAAGAGGCAGTTTAGTGGAATAAGCCTATAAAGCATTTATATAGTTAATAATAGGATATTTATGGAATTTGTTTATAGCTGAACATCAGAGGGGTGTATATTGATGGTTGAAAAATTCAATTTAGATTACCTGTTTTATCGTGAACGAGGTGATTTTACCCCTATAGTGGTAATGATTTGTGGTGTAGCAGGTTCGGGAAAAACTACATTCGCCCAACAATTAGAAAAAGAAGGTTTTGTACGCCTTTCTATTGATGAAGAAATTTGGGCTACAAATGGTCGGTATGGGATAGATTTCCCAGTTGAAAAGTATGAGAAATTCAAGGAAGACGCGGAAATAAAATTGAGGAATCAATTGATAAAGTTAATTCAGGAGAAACATAATGTGGTAGTTGACTTCAGTTTTTGGCAACGTTCTAGAAGGAACCAATATAAACAGCTAATTGAAGAGTCTGGAGGAAAATGGAAACTTATTTATCTGAAAGTTCATCCTAATGATTTGCGTGAACGACTTAAGATACGAAGCCAACGTTTTGATGCAAATGCTGCCTTCGCTATAACAGATGACATTTTAACTTCCTTCCTTAATGGTTTTGAAGAACCAACAGGCGAAGGAGAAATTGTAATTAAACATTAATAAAATTTCTTTTTAATAAAGTTAAAAGGTACTTACTTTAAAAAGGGGAAAAGCCTATTTTCTTATTGAAGTAACGGGTGCTTAGTAAAATAACTAAAGTGCCATTTTTGTAGCCTTTTTACATCTTCCCATATTCAGCAATCGGACGCATTTGTTGAACAAGTATTAAAAGGGTGAAACATATTAGCCATGTATAATATGTTTCACCCTTTATTTATTGTGGCTTTTTACGATTTAGGTATTGATAATTTTAACTCTGTATAATAGTCTTGATCGGAAAAAGGCTCCTTTATTTTATCAAGCAGCATTGGGCTTGCAAACATAGGTATTCACCTCTATTCTCAACCTATACCATGTGCTAAATAATGATCTTGATCGCTAGTTTCATTTCTTTTCTTAAAACGCTCTGAGACTATATTCAATGTTAGTGCTCCAAGTTTTATTTCAATCATGAGTTTTTCTCTATAATAGTTTTTGATGTTAGCTTTTTTATCGGTTAAAGGAGCTAAACCATGAATAAGAATGAACAAGATATGTTCCAAGGTAATCAAACGAAGACCATAAAAGAAACAAAAACAATAAAGGTAATAAAACTTATTTAAAACAAAATGCAAATGCTCATCTCTCAACAAAGATGATCCAAAGTATGTGAAAAAAGGTTATTTCAGTAAAAAAGGTTCTGACTCATAGAGCCAAGAAGATTGGGATAATCATAGAAAATAAGATTTTGGAGAAGATGATTTACCTTTTTGATGAAGTAAGGAGGATAAAAATGAGCGACTTTCAAAATCCCTTATCAACTATGCCTGATCCTTTACGGGTGTTGAAGTGATGCATAGAGACATCAGAATCAAACAAACATGTTCTGCCTATTGAAGCCAAATACCATTACTATGTCTGCAAATATTGCAATTGTCATAGAGTCTTGGCTTATCAGTATAAAGATGAGATAAACGGTGATTGGAAAGAGTTTAAGGATGTTGATTACTGTTTAGATTGTCTCAATGGGAGAGAATCCTTAGCTGCGGAAAAAGAAATAAAAGAAAGATGGCATGAAGAATTAATGAGTCAATATTGGATAGATGATCCAGATTCAAAAGAAGCGGGATTTAAAAATTTCATTTACTTAGGTTAGTCTATTCTAACGGACAAATTTTTGTTTTATTGAAAACTGAGCAAATTGCCAAGGTTGCTTTGCAATTTATTTAAAACCATGATATGAGCACAAGAAACGGGTTAGGTAAACGCATATGTTTATAACAAAAAGAAATGAGGACTGTTTTTATGAGTTCAGAAGTACAGGTTATGCCTCAACAGAACGATATAACAAATACAAATGAACGATTTATAAGGCCTTTTTTCATTAGACCTGTAAGACCATTTTTTTGGCGACCTCCTATTTTTTGGAGACCCCCATTTTTTTGGCGACCCTATTTCGTTAACCCTTTTCTAGCAGGAGTACTGGGCGGAGCATTGGGCGGCTTATTGGTTAGTACGTTAGTCGGTCCATATAGATATGTTTACTGGTATCCATATCCTCCATATCCATATTATCCACCATACCCAATTTATTAATTTTTTTATAAAGCATCCTTTGGGTGTTTTTTTTGTTTGTTCGCCCAGCATACTCTTCCATCTTTCTTTGGATCCAATATGATACTCGATGCATATACTTTTATTGTTCCTTTCAACAGGGCAATAACTAAACATATCACTTTATCCATCATTTCAATGCATTAGCTAAAGCACTAAATGCAAGGAGAGATTAACTTTGGAAACTGAACAGAAACCCATTATTAGTATACCATTTCCATCACAGTGGGGTATCGACGCTGCAATAGCTGGCAGACCAATTGTTCGGGGTACACTCAACATTAACTCTATTCCAGATAACAGGGTAGATGGTACGGTAAATTTTCGTGGTACACCTATTCAAATTCAAGGATCTTGGAATGAAAGCACCAAACAAATCACATTTGATTCCCCTTATGCCACATTCTCTGGCAACCTAACCATATTTGATGATCCCCAGATTAAAATTCGACATTTTATTTTAAGTGGACGTTTTATTATGAAACCTCCCTCTCTACAAGCAGGTGAGTATGGAACCTGGATTGCTACAACTGATAAAAGTCTAACTGGATCTCCCATTATTAGTACTACCGTGCCTCCTGTTGGAGTCTTTTTAACATCGAATATACTTAGTCAGATGCAGAAGCAGGGATATCGGGGTTGAATAGAGGGTTCCCAACCTATTTTGTAATTTTAAAAATAGGCTTCCCAAGGTGGGTTTTACAGTTTTTCTTTCGTAATTCAGCTGGGATTGTGAAAAAGTAAAATTCACCTTTCTATTTTGTCCCCACAATGAGTCGAATCCATGAAATATAAAACAAGAAAACAAAAAAACGGCTAAGTTATCATTAGTAAGATTTAGCCCAGGATACACCGAATATCCAAAGAATCCATTGGAATGGTAATTATAATTTGAACATTTCTTCATACGAACAAGTCAAATAATTACCATTTTTTCATTCCTTATCTATTGGTCTTGCCATCAATGAAGTAATCATTCCAATGATGCAAATAGTTAAGCAAGAAAAAAGGAATGCTTTTAACTCTAACATATTAAACGCTGCTGTTACAATGAGCCCATCTATCATGAAAATAACAACCCCTGTATTTACGGAGAAAGCTTTCGATATAAATTGGGCTAGCAAATCGGTTCCTCCAGTACTTGCCTTATATCGAAGCATCAACCCCACTCCTATTCCACTTAATGCTCCTCCAAATAAAACACTGATGAAGGCTGAAAACAAAAATTGGGTTCTTAAGGGCGCTAACCAGTCTATCATTATCGAAGAAAAACTCAAACCTATAAAGCTATTATAAAAAAAGGTTCGTTCATAAATCCACGCATAAATACATAGAGGGATGCTTAAAAGAAACATGGCTAAACCTGCAGGAAAACCAATGTAATAATTCAGGATGAGAGCAATCCCTGTTATCCCTCCGTCTAACAAATGATGAGGAATTAAAAAACCGTTTATTCCTATACTCAGTAATAGACTACCTATAAGTATAGCCATTGTTTTTTGAAAAATATAAATCACCTTTTATTTCAAATATATGTACAAGCATGTGATCTCAGAAGTAAACAGACCGAGTTAAAATGTCAACTTTTTGAAAAAATTGGGCATTAAAATTTTATGTTCAATACCATTAAAAATTTCTGCACCAATACTTTCAAACGTCCAGAAATATTCAAAAAAAGAAAGTTGGGAATTTGCTTTTTACCTAGCCATTTAGTAATGAAAAAAATTAAAAAATGAATACAGTACTTCCTATTAAAAATACAAAAATCCCATAGTTTTACTTAAAAAGATAATACTAAAAATAAAAAATATACTAAGCATACTCGCTATATTGTTAGTACATGCTAAAGAAAAAAAGGGAGGAATTTCAGTTGGTGTGGATTTTTTATCTATATCTTATAAATACGTTCTTTATGCTAGTCATAGCAATTAGGGAAGTTCGTCGGCCTTCCAAAGCATTAAACTGGATAACAATCGCCCTTATTTTACCTATCATTGGTTATTGGCTATATCTCAGTACATCAAATCCCAAGCGTGTTCATCGGAAAAGATTGACCTCATCTGGTAATGAGTCTGACAAATTACCTGATACATACAGTGATTCAGCAATGCGTATTGCTGATGCTTTACGGCATTTCACTGTGCATGGATTTCGAGTCGGCCAAGTCCAAGTCCTCAACAATGGAATACCAAAGTATGATCAACTCATAGAATCCCTACAAAATGCCCAAAAGAGCATTGATCTGGAATATTACATCTATCGGAATGACCAAATTGGTAATCGCATCACAGAACTTCTGATCGAAAAAGCAGCAAATGGAGTTCAGGTTCGTTTTATTAAAGATGGTTTTGGAAGCAAACAATTTCCGCGTTACAAAATTCTTCAAATGATAAATGCAGGGATTGAATGCCGGACAATATTTCCTTTACGCTTTCCCTGGATTATATCCAATTGGAATTACCGTGATCATTGTAAGATTGTTATGATCGACGGAAAGGAAGCCTTTACTGGTGGCATCAACGTGGGTTATGAATATACAGGATTAAAACCAGACGTTGGATTCTGGCGGGACACTCATTTGCGAATCATAGGGGAAGCAGCAGTCGATTTGCAGACTATCTTCGATGTCCATTGGGATATTGCTTTGCCTGAACAGGTAGAATCGAAAATAAAATCTAAGATACCGAAAAAACCCACTAAATCACAAGAAGTCGGTCGAACCAGTAGCGCAGGTCTTTCCAGATGGTCAACCGAATTGGCATCTGAGGTGTCCGCCATAGACAAATCCCCGGAGAAAGGGAGATTGCAAAAAGCTTACATCCATACGTTGGAAGGAAATCCTGGAGTACCCACTCCAGTTATTCGTCAAGCTTACTTTATATGTATAACCCAAGCGAGCAAGTCGATTGATATAACGACACCCTACTTTGTACCAGAAGAAGATATTATCATGGCATTAAAGACAGCTGTAGCTCGTGGTGTGCGTGTTAGATTGCTGGTTCCTCGCCACATTGATCAAAAAATCGTGGGCTATGCAAGCCGTACCTATTACGGGGAACTTTTAGAAGCTGGAGTCCATATTTACCAGTACGACAAAGGGATGTTGCATGCGAAGCTGATGGTCATCGATGAGGAGGTTGCAGAAGTAGGAGCAGCAAACTATGATATGAGAAGTTTTCGTCTGAATTATGAGGTTTGTGAAATCTTGTACAGCGCTGATGTAGCAAGAGAACTCACACAGCAATTCGAGCTAGATCTTACTGATTCTGTTCCCTTAAAGATCGAAGACTTGCTGCAACGACCTCTGACTCAGCGCATTATGGACCAAAGTGCTCGCCTGCTTTCTCCATTATTATAAAAGAAACATCCCTTTTTCTTATCCTTACTTAAATGTAAGGAGTCTGTATATCCTTTAATACGTTATCGGAATTAAAACCAAAAACCTACCTCCTTGGAGATGGGTTTATATATGATTGATTAATCCTCTTGGATATTCTACAATTCCAAACCCGATCGTTATATGTAAAAGGAATACCAGTGGTGTACTACACTTTTTTTATACCTGCACGCCCTGAACTCAGATAAAAGTAACGGAGTTAGGGGCGTATGAGCTTTTATTTAAGAACTGTGAGTTTTTGTGCCAGATTATATAATTATTATTTCAAGTTTATTTGCAAGTTGATATGCTTTCTTCAATCACTCATCTTTGAACCCTTAGGCTGGTGAGAGTGGACTGTAAAGCCTGCGCTCAGTCCATTTTCATTCTCAGGACCGTCAGAGTCGACATAAACCGTTGGTGAAAACGTCTGTGGCGAAACGAGCGGTTCCCGTCAGATTATATAGCCACACTTGTTCTGGGTCCGGGTCCTGAACACCAAAGTCATTATCGTTAGTGAGTGCCAGGGTATGATCATTTGGCATCGCGATCCCTTCAAGCTTGGAGTTATTGTATCCGCGCTCTTTGGCATCTACAAATAGCGTTTTTTGTATAGGTTTTACAGTTACCGGGTCACCAACAGTTGGCGTAACAGTATAGGTTTTATTTGGAGCGTAGGGAGTCATGACGGTGTTTTCAAGCGTCACATCTGTTTTGTCTAAGCTTTCGCCGTCCAGGAGACCAAAAATATTGGTAGGATTGGCCGCTGTTGAAAAATCAACTTTGAAAATACTTTTATAGCTGTAGTCGCTGTCTCTTTCATCAAAAAGAACATGATCATCATCTAAGGCAGCAATATCGGAGATCAAGTGTTTACCGTCCAATACATATAAAAATTCCTTTGGATCTTTGTCCATGTGTTTCAGATCATAGCGAATGACACGGATGGCCGTTGATCCTTTTGGCGGGGCAGAACCGTCACCGTAAGGATTAATGATGGGTCCTTGTAGTGCGGTATACAGATATCTACCGCTAGGTGTAACAGTCGTTCCTTCCAGTCCCTTGTTTGGATTCCGCATAGCAAAAACAGCAGGAAGAGTGTCATGGACCGGAACAGCTGGAGAAGAGGCAAATAAATCTTTTTCCCCTTTTAGAACAAGCCGCTGAATATTTTACCCAAGAGCAACAGGAAAAGATGTTCAAACAGATTGGACTAGAGAAAAGAAAGCAGTATGTAAGTGAATGGTCTGAAATAACTGCAAAGATACGTGTGGAATATGAGAAGGGGACATCACCTGAAAATCTAGACGTAACACAATTGGCAAAACAATGGAATGAATTCGTCAATAAGTTGACTTTTGAGGATCCTGAAATAGCCAAAGCAGCTCAACGTTATTATAAAGAGAATCCTGAAATAGGAGAGAAATTGAGGATAGATAAACAGCTTTCTGAATACATCAAGAGGCTACTATGTCACACAGTTAAATTCATTTTTATTCTTACAGAAAAAGTCGTGAGCATTTGCATAGCCACGACTTTTTCTTTTTAAGAAATCGGGCGCATTTCAGGAGTAAGAATGCGCGCTCTCTCTCTTTGTGTATAGGGCAGGATTGTTGAATAACGCATTTTCAAAAATTAACGATAATTTGGATTTACTCAAAATCTGCTGTGTTGTTAGAATTAGAACTCTGTGTTTAAGGGGAAGTGTTGAATGTTAATGAGTGCCGTTATTAAATATTGCTACCCTTATAATTTCGTTTACCTCGTCTATGTTTAGTTCATACTCATTTATAGAAGAAATTAAGTATTTTTTAAGCAAGCAATAACTCCTTATCACACGGTTTATTTTACTTTGTTGAGCACTCCAATTCTTTTTATATCCATAATATGTATAATTTAAACTAGGAAGAATACCGCTGACTATTCGAAGGTACGCATTATTTCATTACAAAATAAAAACAGCTGGGCGTAATGTGTTTAAAGTTAGATAATAAAAGTGAAGGTGGACAGGTTTTATTTAAATAGCTTTAAATTTACTCTCCTGTTGCACCTGGAGAGTTTTTTATGTGAAAAGTTAAGAATACAGTTACATTCTTTCATTTTATAATTTAATATGACAAAAAATAGTATTGGAGTGACTAAATTGATTTTTTTTAATGAAAGAGAAGCATTAAAAATGAGGCTGGAACAGTTAGAGGATTCAGAAAAAAAGAAAAGTTGACTCAAACTCCGAACTTATGCATAGGGGAAAATTAAAACGGTGAACTTTTTCACTGTTAAATTAATCACCTATTTATTTAGTGTTATCTCTTTGTTGTAAAGATAATCGACCTTGTGCTTTGTAGTCATTAGTTGGGAAGCTAAAATAGCTGTATAAATAGTAGTAAGGATAATTGCTCCTATACCAATACCTGTAATATTTAATTTGTTTGAAAGGCATTTGTAATTGCCGGCAACAGAAGGGAAGAGAAGGAATGATATTACACGGTAATAACAAATAAGTGTCATTTTCGCTTAAAATAAAAAAGAGCCAGGATCTCTCCCGGCCGGTTATCACGACCAGGAAATAGAAAAACTAATGTAATAAAAAACTCCACAAAATAATACGAAATTCGATAGACTACCTAAAAAAACAGTCTGCAGCTGTTCCCCTTAGAACTATAGGAGAAGCACTAGAACGGGAAGGACAAGGAATTTCATATTTAGGATCATTTGTTCAAGGTTTACTTAAATATGATGCCAGGGTTAAAAAAATAGCAAGAAACAGTTATGTGTATGAAGATGCACTAAATAACGTTCATTTAACCGTAAAACCTAATTAAAGGGATATGGAATCCTGCAAATAAGCGAGTATTCGGGAGATAATCGAATTAAACTGAGGGAGTTGAAGAAGGAAAGTTTACCTATAATAAATTATCGGAACATGAGGGAATAAACTTATGGGATGTTTGGATCTTTTTTAAGTTTACATAATATATATTCTAGGCAGTTGAATCTCAACAAAAAAACTGTCTCATTTCAACAAGTAATCTTGTCAATTGAGACATAAAGGAAATTTTCAAAACAATTATTTATTTATAATATTTTCCACCAGATCCACCAACTAACTCCCACTTTAATTTCTTTCCCTTAAATTAAGTAAAATGCCCTCTGAATATTTTTATTTTACAATTGATGGTAACAGACTTTTGGCTGCCTGCTTTATCTGAGCTTACCTCAGTAAATTTGGTTCCTCTCTTCTGTCTGCTGATCCCAATTCTATAGTTTCCTTTGCTGTCAGCAGATCCTCTTGCAGCGATCGCTGCCTCTCATTAATTTTATACTGGATCCAGCCTCTGTAAGTCCTTTGATTGCTGTACTTTTTGAATTAATAGGATTCACTGTCAGCCTTGGTGGAGTCTTATCAAGCACCATTACGGTTGTTGGTGCACTGATATTCTCGTTGCTGTCTTGCGCAACGATGTCCAGTACACTTCCTGCCTTAAACGGTCGATTCACTTTTAATGTAAAGCGTCCTGATCCGTCAGCGTAGGCGCCAGTCGCTACCTTGTTGTGATAAAATGCTCCAACAAAAGAATAGGGTTCTGCAATGCCGGTAATTACCTTGTCATTATTGTCCACTTTATTGACTCTTGGACGGTCCGGCGGCATAGTGTCAACTGCGCCTCCATCAGAGAAGATTACATCTGAGCCAATAACATAAGTAGAAGATCCAGAATCATTTCCATTCATATTTAAAACGTGAATGTAATATGTTCCGGCTCCTACATCATAAATTTGATAGGTTACTACTGAATCACCGGCATCACCATCAATAGGATTCAGCATTTTATCATGGCGAATTTGTTATTCATTGATCTACTGCTATTATTATTGCGATTGCACTCCAATCTTAAAATTTAATATCGCTGTCTAAAATGCATGGCTTCTTTAACTCCTCTGCCTATCTGTTCTCTTATTAGGAGGCTTTCTTTTCAACAAATTATTATATAAATATAGTCTGATATGTCGTCTGATTGTAATATTTGTTCAACACTAGTTATTATTAATTAATATTTCCTTAATAGTAAAATGGTTAAATAGGATTTGTACAAAAATTTAGGAGGAGGAAACTAAATAATGAAAAAAACAGTATCCATTGGTCTATCTGTGGCAATTATGGCTTCATCAATTACGGCTGTAGCTGCGCAGGATAAACAACAATCTGCAAATCATCAAAACAATCAAATTAAAAGTGTAGAATTTAATTCCATGAAAGCTCCAAGCAATATTAAAAACATGGTCAGAACCTATACTGATGCTAAACTAAAAATTACTTATAAAGACGGCAGCGTAAAAGAGACCCCTCTTAATTACAATCAGCTCTTTTTATCTAAAGACAAAATTGTTGATAATAAAGGCGAAATGATTCCAGCTGGTACTCCTATTGATGCTAAAGGAAATCCGATTGTCGATAAAAGTGTTCCAGAACATCCTTCCTATTATGTATCTGATGCACCTGATTCCAACAGCCTCATTACAGTGGCAGGAAAAACTTATATTATTTCTCATTATGAGTATGATTCAAAGGATAATGCAGGAAATGAAGTTTCTGGTCTTCCAGCATCCATGACTCTTACACAAGTAGATCGAAATAATAAAACTGGCGAGCTAACTGTTAACAACTCGAAAAAAATTGATTTTTCAAATGTAAATGGACTGTGGACTCCATGTAATGGATCTACTACAGATTGGGGAACTCATCTTGGTTCAGAAGAATATGAACCAGATGCACGCGCTTTTGAAGACCCTTCCTCTAAGGCTAATAAAGCTGTCACGAACTTTGCTAATTTGTATTTTGGAGATAAGTCAAAAGCTAACCCTTACTTTTATGGCTGGACTCCTGAAATCTCAGTCGATTCAAATGGTAAACCATCCGTTGTTAAACACTATAGTACCGGAAGATTTTCACATGAAATCATGCAGGTTTTACCTGACAACAAAACAGCATTGTTTGGTGATGATGGCTCAAATACGATGATGTTTATGTATGTAGCAGATAAGAAGAAAGATTTTTCTGCTGGAACGCTTTATGCAGCCAAATTTAATCAAACCGGTTCTGAGAATGGCGGAGCAGGAAAATTAAAATGGATTAAACTCGGTCATTCAACCGACAAAGAAGTAAAATCCATTATCGATAAGGGTACAAAGTTTAGCGATATTTTTGATACAGCAACTAAGCCAACCGATGGCTATAAGGCAGTCAAAACTGCAGCAAGTAAAAATGTCGAGTACCTTAAAGTAAAACCCGGAATGGAAAAAGCGGCTGCTTTCCTAGAGTCTCGCAGGTACGGTTCCTTGTTAGGTGCGACCTCCGAATTTAATAAAATGGAAGGCATCACCGTCAATAAAAAAGATAAAAAAGCGTATGTTGCTATTTCCAATCAAAGCGGCAGCATGGAAAAAGAACAAGGCAGCGTTCAAGACGATATTCAACTGCCTGCTATTAAATCTGGTGTAACCTACCAGCTAGATTTGGCCAGCCAGCAAAAAGACAATGGCGGCAGCAAGGTTGATAGTGAATTCGTACCTTCTGCTATGAAAGGATTAGTTGTTGGAGAGGATTTAGCAAAGCCAGATGCCTACGGTAATACGGCTGCACAAGATAAAGTAGCAAATCCTGATAATCTAACCTTTTCAGACGATTTAAACACATTATTTATTGGAGAAGACAGCTCCCTTCACACAAATAACTTTGTATGGGCTTATAATGTTAAAACAAAGAAATTATCTAGAATTCTTTCCGTTCCGGTTGGAGCTGAAGCAACAGGATTAAGAGCAGTTGACAATCTTAAAAACTCCCGATATGTATTAAGCAACTATCAGCATCCCGGTGAAGATATTGATGGTAAACAAATTACAGCAGTCGACAAAGCGAAACTATCAGAAGCGATGAAACAGAGCCTCGGCATTCAAGAGACTGGCGGAGTCGGCTACATCTCCGGATTACCTTCTGGCGACATAAATTCTAATAAATAACGAACTCTGAAATCGAGGCCCTTATGGTTTTTAGTTTGCATAACGCAAACTAGAACCATAAGGGGCTTTTTTTCATAGGAAAGCTAATCTATAACTAACAGCGATAGTTAGCCGCCGATCTCATATAATGTAAAGCTTTTAATCAATAAGCAATTACATTCGGTTTTTTGGGAACCCTAAAGGTCATAAAATGCCATATGGGAAAAATTCAACTCTAATGATTTAACATACAGAAAACACCCGGCATCATCTAAGTGCTAAAGATGCCGGGTGTTTTTTCTGGTAAACAAAGCGATCGCTGGATGGATTCTTAGGAAATCCATTCCCAATGTTCTTCAATTTAATAATCTCATACAAAGCTTACTGTTTAATATTGAGATTGTTAGTTTCATATACCAGCAAGGACCCCTGATCATCATCCGGAACAGCGTAAAGCTGCAGCTCTTTACCTGCATTCTCCAAGAATACTGGATTGCGGGTAATGACATGTCCTTGAGGAGAAAACTCAGTGATTGGAGCTTCGTGGATCGTATCCATCGTTTTCATATCAATTAAGGCTAATCCACCCAACTCATAGGGCTTGGAATTACCGTTTACAGGATTAGGAAGTTCAGAGATCCCGCTCATAATCATTTTCCCTTGGCCAATGTAATGCCCGTCTTGGTAATCTATAAAGTGGCTATGATTTTCTTTCACAAGCCGCTGCTGCCCTTTTTCGTTCCACTTATAGAATTTGCGTGAGCCCCAGCTGTTACCGGTAATTTGCCCATTTTGACCGTCACGGACCAATCCGCCGATATGATCATGAACTCGGAACGCTTCTTCTGCTTTCATGGTCTTAGGATCAATTTTGTAGACAATAGACTGGCTATTTGGGCGGTATTCGGCGACTGGCACCCAAATATTTTTACCATCAAAATCAATGCCTCCCGGATGATAGATGTTTCCTTCACCCAATCGGATATCCTTTAGAAGCTTACCTTGTTTGTCAAAAACAAAAAGGTGACCAATTCCTTTTCCCGGAGTGCGGTCATATCCACCTTGAGGTTGGTCATATTTTACTGGCTTTTCAGTAAGTTCAACTGAAGACATGTAAAAGAGGTCCCCGACTCGAACCATACCTTGTGAATGATAGTTGTTAAATTGAAGGTCAATTTTTTCTTTTTGCTGCCATGTGGTATTTCGCGAAAGTTTCTGGAACTGAGTGGTTAGTTTCTGCCCTTCCGTGTCTGCCTTTGCCAAAGCTGCTGAATTAGTACTATTAGACATCGCAAAAGCATTTAACCCGGTACTATTAGACGCTGAAAAAGCCGTTAACCCGGTACTAATTAATAGAATTGCAGTTGCTGTGATAGTGGTTTTTCGCATGATGTCCCTCCTATTATGTATATTCCTCCGAAAATGCTCACTTTTTCCACTTTGTGAATTTGGCAGTTCGAAAGAAAGTTATGATGTCTCCTTCAATAAAATCTTACTTGTTCCGAAGCGAAGAAAAAAGACTTTTGGAGCAGGTTTTACAAAAACCATACATAGAGTTAACAACATTAACAGAGCAACATTTAAAAATTCACACATAGGTAGATAAGCCAAGAGGACGGCTAGTATAACCGTCCTCCCAGCTAAAACTATTCAACTTTTAACTTTGCATCTGCCCAATCGGCATGGTCATTCGAATTACCATCCCCATTGTCGGTAACAATCAGTGTAAGTTCTTTTTTACCTTTAACATCTACATTCACCAGCTTAGCAGGGGAGGATTTCGTCATTTTGCCGCTGTCAAAGACATTGGTCCCATCGAGAAGCACCTGGAACTGAATGGATCCAGTTCCATTGGTTTCTTGATCTAGCCCGACATAAGTCTGGAACGTTGAAAATCCTTTTCCAGCAAGGTCATATACAATTTCAGAATTGGCATGTGTTCCTATTCCTTTATCAAATGTTTTTATGCCTGATTCGGCTGCCAAAGTTAAGGCATTTCCGTCTACAGATTTATCTTTTTGAATGGCGGCCCACCCTGTTGTTCCGCTTTTCCAGTCAATATCACTCAAATAAACCTGGTCAGAAACGGTAAAATTGATTTCATAGGTCTTAGATAATAACCCATTGTTGATGCTTTTACAATAGCTGTTCCAGGCAGTTCTTTTGCCTGAGTGATTTCAATGTTTACATTTGAATTTTTTCCTGACACTGCTACCTGAGGAACCTTAAGGTCATCCGCTTTTAAAAATGGATAATTATAGTCAGTGACCTCAGAATTAAATTCGAATGTTCTTCTCTGCCCCCTTCGCGCGAGACTGGCAGTTCTTTTCCTCTATTAAAAAAAGACTGGGAGGGAGGTTAACCCCTGTGAACTCAGCGTGAAGTGCCAGGAGACGTTCTCCCGAGGTACGCTGAGACGCAGGTTGGGCATGCGTCTCAACAGGGTGGAAAACGCAACGTCTCCTTCCACACGGGCAAGCGGCGATCCCAAACACATATGGATGCCATGTCCAAAAGCGAGATGACGTTTGATTGTGCGGGTGATATCCAGCTCCTCTGGATCCATAAACTGGATCTCATCTCGATTGGCTGATTTCAGTACGGGAATGACCATATCTCCCCTTTTAATCTGTTGCCCGGCAAGCTCGATATCTTCAGTGGCAAAACGCGGTCCCGCGATTGTGGCGGGCCCATTGAAACGCAACAGTTCTTCCACGGCTGCAGGAACCAGATTGAGGTCGGCTTTTAGCTTTTCAAGTTGCTCGGGATGATCCAATAACATCATAGTGCCCGTAGCGATCAAATTCGAGGTTGTTTCATGGCCGGCAAAGATCAATAGCGAGATCATTGAAATTAATTCTGCTTCGTCGAGTCGATCTCCCTCCTCTTCAATGGCAATCAACTGGCTGATTAGGTCATCAGCAGGATGCTGGCGTTTGTCGGCCACAAGCTGCACAATGTATTCCCCGAAGGCGCGTAGCTGTTCCGCAACCCCTGGATCTTGTTTTCCTAGGCCCAGGCCGTGCGCGATGGCCGCGGACCAACCATGGATTTGTTCCTGGTCTGCTTGAGGCACCCCAAGCATATGAGAAATGACATTGATCGGTAAGGGATAGGCATAGTCCTTAACAAGATCCATCTCGCCTTTATCTTGTACCCGATCGAGTAATTTGTCAGCAATCTCCTGAACACGAGGACGTAAGCTTTCCATATATTTAGGCGTAAAGGCTTTGGATACCAATATTCGCAACCGTCGATGATCAGGTTCATCTACAGAAAGCATGGATTTTCCGGAAAAGAAGGTAGGGGGAGCAGATGGATCAGCAATGTTTTGCCTGATGTCACTGTTGCCATCGATGGAGCTCCCGTCTACAGTAAAGCGGGCATGATCTTTGAGCACCTGCATCGCCTCTTCCATACGCGTAACCATCCAGGCTGGACGATCCGTACTACCCATCGGATTCGAAATAGGAATAACGCATCCCAGTTCCCGCATCTGTGCGAATAACGGAAATGGATTTTCACCGCTTTTACCACTAAACAGACTCAATATCGCTTTCTCTGGTACGATTTTATCTGAATTATTCATAGCCATCTTCCTTTCTCATTGTGCCCTATATGGGAGTTATATGGTTCTTTAAATTCCAGAAATTATCTGCTGAGCGTTTCAAAAAAACATCATGATGATAGTCTTTAGGGTTTATTTAACATCCAATTTCCTCCTTAGGATACAACTCGTATTTTTTGTATTTATTTTAAATTGTTGATTTGCCTTCTAA
The DNA here is from genome assembly GCF_049220665.1 of Chryseobacillus diguaensis. Taxonomy (NCBI): domain Bacteria; kingdom Bacillati; phylum Bacillota; class Bacilli; order Caryophanales; family Bacillaceae; genus Chryseobacillus; species Chryseobacillus diguaensis. Next base: position 539,807 of record NZ_JBMKNV010000001.1, on the reverse strand, counting down.
ATTGTTACTGGCTTCTTTAAAGTTATGTTTGGTTATTTTATTGAACAAACTACCGGAATTTTAGCTGTTATCTCTTATAAAAGACTGAGTGACATGTGCGACTCTTTTCACGAGGGAAGATCGTCAAAATAACATGCGTAAGCAAGGGCATAATGATACCTTTCACCGGCCGCCTGAATCATACGTCCGGTTAACAAGACAGGAAATCCTGTTTGCTACGGCTGAAAAAATTGTTCCTGCTAGAAATAAAATCATGGAAGCTTGAAAGAGTTCACGTGTGGTAAACCGTTGCATTAAATAGGCGGTAATAGGAATCAGGACGCCGTTTTCCAGCATCGGATGGTAGACAAAAGAAATGAATCGTGAAATTCGTTTGAAACCTTAATGAGGCTCCTATCAGGCTGTCGAAAAAATCGACACCCTTTTTTTGTGAAATGCTTTAAATCCATATTTTGTGGCTTGGATCATTTTAACTTACTTGGTGGTGACTCCTGGTATCGAAGAATGGATGGCATAAAACTGTACTTGGTGTTCTTCAGTTCCACCTATCCGGATATAGTATGTGCCAGGATTGAGTGTAGCTTTTAACCAGATCATAAGTCATTTAAACGTATAAAGTTTTAAAGAATCACAAAAAAACTTTTATGATAACAGATGGCCTTTTGTCTCTTTACCGAGTCTTAGAATGAGAACTCCAGCTATAGCTAAAGTAATCATTGCGATTGACATTGTATTAACTAATCCTAATTTCCCCCATATAGCAGCAAAGACAAGCGGTGAAAAGTCAGAAGTAATCCTTGTGATTGCTGTGGCCCATCCAAACCCACTAACACGAAGCAAGGTAGGATAGCATTCGGGAATATAAACATAAAGAATAGCAAGAGCAATTGACTCAAAAAACATATAGGTACCCAAGAGAATAAAACTGCTCGTAGGAGCGTGAAGAGTAAAAGCAAAAGCAAATAATGCGACTCCCATAAAAATAAAGCTAAGTGCAAGAGACCACTTTCGGCCCATTTTATCGACAAGAAAAATACATAGAACGACTCCAAGTAGTCCAATTAATGTTATATAAGATGTAAATAAAAAAGCGGCATATGTTTTATATCCATTAGCAATTAATATTTTGGGCAGCCATAAAATGACACCATAGTAGATAAATAATACGCTTGCATACGCGTACCAAACCATTAATGTTATACCTGGGTTAAACCTCCAAACTTTTAACAAGGAAGCAAACAACCCTTTAACAATCTTTTCGTTATTCTTAAATCCCGCTCCAGAGTCATTATGTTCAAATAACTGTCCCGCGTCCATCTCAATACCATGAACTTTCCTAAGGATTACATTGGCTTCTTTTACCTTTCCTTTGCAATACAAATAGAGTGGCGATTCAGGAATGGCCAGTCTAATAAAAAAAATTAATAGTACAGGTAACCCTGCAGCAAGAAAAATCAACCGGAAATTTTGAAAAGGACTGAGCCATGCAGACACAAAGCCTACTGTTGTGGCACCACCTACCCAAAAAACACCGAGAAAAGCAATTAATTTCCCTCGATATTTCGGGGGCATAAATTCAGACAACATAGCCATATCAACAGGAAGACAACCACCAAGTCCTACTCCCGCGATAAACCTGAAAAGAAATAATAGCGTTACATTCGGTGCCGCAGCGCATAGCAAAGAAAAAACAGAATAAAGAAAAATAGTACCAATAAACGCTTTTTTTCTACCTACTAGATCACCAAGACTACCAAATAAAATGCCTCCTACCGCCATACCTAAAAAGCCTACTGTAGCAAACCATCCCAACATAGATGGGGCAACATTCCACTCCTGGCCAATTAACGGAATCACATATGAAGCAAGCAAAACGTCAAAGGCATCAAAAAAGTAACCCAAAGCTCCTACGATATAAATCCAAATATGAGAACGTCGTAAAGCAATATCAGGTAATACCGATCTGCCACCTTGCAGTTTGTTAAAATGAGTGGCTTCTTCTACCATATTATTGCACCCCCTGAGTTCATTAAAATAATTATAATATTCAGTAAATTTTGGCCATGTTTCTCCTTTCATATCCGATGTACGCAAATATGGAAATTTTTTCTTTAAAGTTACTGTACAAAACACACTAATTAAAGTCAACGTCTTTAATTAGTCATTAACTAGGTGGCACAACCTAAAACTGCGCTTAATTTAAAAACAAATGTTATCACAAGATACATAATTTATCTGAATTATTACTAGGTATACCTATGCTAAGTAAAGACAATTAAAAGTCCTGTCTTTAATTTAGAAAGTACTGTAGTATTATTACTTAATTCTATTTCCTATTGCTCTTTTAACGATTTGGTTTATTCCAAGAATAGAGTAGCAGTTTACAGCAGATTTTGAAAAAAACCCGAAAAATTCTCAACAGCGTATTGATTTTAGTTTAATCTTAGACAGCCTGCTAAATGTACTATTCGCAGGGCAAAAGGAAAAAATCACAAATAAAAAGCAGCCGGCAGGCTGCTTTCAGCTTTATCTTTATTCTTTTGTTTAACCCTGCTTTGGATCTGATTAATGTAGCGGATTTGCCTCCTTGTCAATATAGAAATGGCAGTTCTGGTGTAGGTTTAAGGCTGTTACTAGATATTTCTCATCCACTTCCCCTTTTAAAAGAGCAGACATGGCACCTTCTTTTCAGCCTTATTAGCAATAACAATCACTGTTTTAGCTTCAATATTTGTTTAATGCCAATCGTAATGCCTTTTTCCAGCTGAACAGTGTATTTGTCCATGTTCAAAGAGGAATAGTTATTTGCCTATTTGTCAGTTTATTCTTGGCTTTTATTTTGTTTACATTCAACGACAGTCTTAATTACTCCTTATACTAAGTGGGACTGTTCCAATGTGTATTTAAAATGAAAAAAACGGACACATTACAACCGTAAAAGATACAAGACTACTGGTATCTGGTTAAGTTTATTGAACGGAAGGGATATTCATGAAATTTGGATGTCATGTTAGCATACGGAAAGGGTATTTGGGTGCAGCAAAACAAGCAGCAGCATTAAATGCTGCTGCTTATCAGTTTTTCCCTAAAAATCCCAGGAGTTTGACAATCAAAAATTACGATCCGACAGAAGCAAAACTTTGTAAGGAATACTGCTGCGAACATCAGTTGACATCTGTTGCCCATACACCTTATCCAACAAGTCTAACCCCTTCCAGTGAAAAAAGAGAGATAACCATCAGTTCACTGCTAAATGATTTAGAAATCGCAAATGCATGCGGGTCTGAAGGAGTAGTTGTTCATTTTGGAAAAAAAGTACATAGAAATGATCCACTGGCAGACTATCAATTAATGATAAGCATGTTAAATTCTGTTCTTAGCCAATGGAAAGGGGATTGTAAAATTCTATTGGAAAACAATGCGGGTAAACCTGGTTCTATAGGGACAACCTTTGAAGAACTTGTACAAGTGAGAAAATTATGTGATTATCCAGAAAAAATAGGGTTTTGTCTTGATACTTGCCATGCGTTTGCCAGTGGACTTTGGACAGGTGATAATTGGTTGGAAGTTTTAGAAAACGGGCAGAAATTGGGATATTTTGAACATTTGAAAGTGATCCACCTAAATAATTCGATGTATAAAATCCGGGAAGGAAAAGACCGGCATACGAACATCTTTAACAATGGTTATATTAGAGAAAATCAATTCGAGGAACTCGTGTTATCACCGGTTCTAATTGATATTCCCTTTATATTGGAAACACCTTCCAAGTCAGGAATAACTCATGAAGAGGAAATTCAACAACTGAATTTAAAATGGGGAAGCCATTAAATAAAGAATTTGGCTTCTGGAACATTTTTCTTATCCCCATAATTTAACTTTTTTGTTAAGAAGGTGTCTTAATGCCTCCGTTTGGAAAGTTTGATTTAGATGAACAAGATGAAAATGTAGCCTATGATGCAGAGGATTCGTGGCAAGATGTTGCAAGCTATGGGACTTCCGAGTCTCCTTCTGATTTCTACAACCCTCCAAAAGATTATAATGACATGTATGTAGAATCCGAAGAAACACCGGGTATGTTGAGGATTTCGAAAACTTTGTTGGTGTTGACATTAATGGGCGTAACATCACTGTCTATCTTACTAATGAGCATGAGAATTATGAGCATTTATTAGACGATTAGGGCATTATGATCGAATTTGGACCTGCCTGCAAGTGAGCATGATCCATATACAGAAATTGACTGATTCTAAAAAAGGCCTTAATCGAATTACCTAAAAGATTTTAACTTTGCACAAGTAAAAAATCAGTTCTATTTAGGAATAAGCTTTTTTCTTATAGCTTTTGTCATGATTTATCTCCTTGGTTACGCAAGAGGGTCAAACAGGCTAACGTGACTTGGACCTAACCTGGAATAAGAGGTTCCCGAAATAACCTTAAATCATTTTAAAGCCTAAAATGTTTAAAATGGAAACCCTTTAAGGATTCTATTAAACTGTTATGGCTGACCTTCCAATTATAGTTGGAAGGTTTTTTCATTTCCATCTGCGTTTTACACTAATCGTTCCCTTTTTTATTTTGTTTGGTTTCCGTCGCGTTAGTAATATTTAATAGTTTTGGCTTCTGGCTGCTTCTATTATCAGCATTGGCACGAAATTAAATTTTAATTAAAACAAAATCCAAAATGGCTGCTGGGTTTAAACTCCGGATAACATAATCAATATCCGAGAATTTATGTATCATTCTTTATTTTTATATTTGCAATCATTCTCCTGAGGCTATTTCAACATAAACCTTCATTTAAGCCCGATTGTAAGTATTTCCTTAACTGTTCCCGCATGTTTGATTATGTGTTTATGATCCTAAAAAAAACGTTACACAAAAAATATATTATATTTACATAGTAACTTTTAAATATATGCTAACATAATAAATAGTTTCGTGATTAAGAAGTGCAAATAGTCCTATAAAAAAGTAATCACTCTTAAAATTATTCCTGGTTGCTGCAGAGAGATTTTTTTCCTTTTAAGTCACGTAAACTATTAAACTTATTATTCGAAAGGAGAAAACAACTTAGATGAAACAGTTAAAAATTGTAAAGAAAGCTGCTTTAAGTACGGCATTATTATTTGGATTATTAGCTCCGCAAGCGGCAGTCTTTGGTGAAACTTCACCCCAACCAGAAAACCCTTCGAATCGAGGTATTCATGTTCAACTATTAGGTGTCAATGATTTTCATGGCCAGATTGACAATTATAGAACAGTAAATGGAAAACAAGTAGGCGGTGCTGAATATTTAGCTGCCTATATAAAAAAATATAAGAAACAAAATAAAAACACTTTAACTGTCTCTGCTGGAGATACTGTTGGAGCAAGTTCTCCAACATCAGCCCTTTTGCAGGATGAGCCTACCATTCGAATTTTTAATAAGATTGGGTTTGATGTAAGTACGATCGGAAACCATGAATTTGATGAGGGTGTCCCTGAAATGAAACGTCTCATTTATGGAGGCAATCATCCGGCAACTGGTAACTTTGAAGGTGCAGACTTCCCTTATGTATGCGCTAATGCAATTGATCAGAAAAATGGAAAACCGATTCTTCCTCCATTCTTTATTAAAAAAGTAAATGGAATGCCAATTGGTTTCATAGGAGTTGTGACGCAAGAGACAAAGAAAACAGTTATGCCAACGATGCTCAAAGGTGTTGAAATTACCGATGAAGTACAAGCTATTAACAAATATGCAAAACTATTAAAAGCGCATGGAGTAAAATCAATCGTTGTCTTGGCGCATAATCCTGCTTCTTCAAATCCGGATGGAACGAATCCTCAAGGGGATGCTGTAAATATTGCAAACAACGCAGATGATGAAGTGGATGTCATTTTTGCCGGTCATAATCATGCCTATGCTAATACCACAGTCGATAACAAATTGATTGTTCAAGGATATTCCTATGGAACAGCATTTACTGATGTTGATTTAGAAATAGATCCTAAAACGAAAGATATCGTAAAAAAATCAGGTCAGGTTATTACAACATTCCATGATGGGATCAAGCCAGACCAAGAAGTAAAAGCCATGGTAGATAAATATAAAGAGGAAGTAGCTCCAAAAATTAATAAACAAATTGGGGAAGCAAAAGAAGCAATTACTGGAACTCCGGATGCCAGTGGTGAATCCGCTCTTGGTAACTTCATTGCAGATGCACAGCGTGTTGCAATGGGATCAGACTTCGCATTTATGAATCCGGGCGGAATTCGAGCAGACTTAAATGCAGGTACAATTACTTGGGGAAATTTATTTAGCATCCAGCCATTTAATAATACACTAACTAAAATGACCCTTACAGGTGCCCAAATAAAAGCAGTATTAGAACAGCAATTTATAGATAATAACAAAAAGATTTTACAAGTTTCTGGTTTAAAAGTTACTTGGGATCAAAATGCTCCAGTTGGCCAAAAAATGATAAAATTGACTGACAGTGCTGGAAATGACATTGCGCCTGACAAAGAATATACTGTAACAGTTAATAGCTTCCTTGCTTCTGGCGGCGATGGATTCACAAAATTCACTGAGGGAAAAAATCAAATTGCTGGACCAGTGGATTTAGACGCATTAGTTAAATATATTCAAGACAAAAATGCACCAATTTCTGCTCCTCCAACTGATAGAATTGATGTTCAATAATTAATAGAAAGAAATAATAGCAGTAAAAGTCAACTTCAGCTAAAAGACTGAAGTTGACTTTTTTGATGGTGAAATTCAATATGAGCGAAAGATTTTCATTGAGTAAACTTATTATTCATCTCTACTTTTGTAATTGCCTTTGCCTGGCTCGTTTAAATGTATCCCGTTTAGCTGATTCTTTTAGCTTGTGAGCTTTCTCCTTTAAGATCTTCGTTGTTGTAATACAACTCTCCTAAATGAAAAGCATCCAGTTCTTGGGTTTTTACTTTTCTTAAGCTGCTTTTTTATTTTCAAACTTAGCTTACCAAATCCTTTTCGATAACCATCTTTTCTTTTTTCCATATAACAGGAAAATCATTCTCCATTTTTTAAAACTAACTGGGCTTTTTCATTAAAAAACTGTTTCGTGCCTAGCTGTATAAACAATATGACACATAACGCTGTACTTCCTGTTATACCAAGCAATACGACGAGCTGGTATTCAATTGCTACTAATGGGCTTGCACCTGCAAGAATCTGTCCTGTCATCATGCCGGGCAAAAAAACGATTCCCATACCCAGCATATTATTTAATGTGGGCAAAATTGCTGAATCAAATGCTGAATTTACTATTGACCTTGAGGCTTCTTCTGGTTTTGCACCAAGCATTAGTGCTCCTTCTACATATTGTTTTTGCTTTTTCATGCCTTCTAAAAGGTTTTTAACTCCTAAAGTAATCCCTGTCATGGAGTTGCCGATGATCATCCCTGCTATAGGAATGAAATACCTTGGTTCATACCAGGGCTGAAAATGAATAACGACCATATTAAAGAAAAAAAGGCTTAACAGTGATCCTGAAAGCATAGAAACGGCAATGCTGATTTTCAATTTTTTTGAAAGAAAGCCGCCAGCTTGCTTATAAATATTAAAAATCGCGAATGTTTCCATTAAAAGCACAATCAGCAAAGTAACAAACGGAATTGGGTGCTTAAAGATCAATGTCAGCAAATAGCCGACTAAGATCAGCTGGATGGACATTCTCGCAGTTGCTATCAGTATGGTTTTTTCTCGCTTGATTCCTCGCCATTTAACAATAAAAAGCAACATAAGTATAAATAAATAGGCTGATATCAGCCGCCACAGCTCAGGATCAACCATTTTCTCCTTCATATGCCACTCCTTTATTGATGTTCTCAATTCTAATAATCTCATCAGAATATTTTTCAGCGATTTCTGGTGAATGCGTCACCATTATAATGGTTTTACTATCCTTTTTCATAGCTTCAAAAAAACGTTTCATTACTTCATTTTCGGTCTCTTTATCTAAAGAGGAAGTTGGTTCATCCAAAAGCAATACCTCAGGATCCATCAAATAGACCCTGGCTAGTGCCAAGCGCTGTTTTTCTCCGCCTGATAGCTCGTCAGCATCCTGATCAAAGGATTTCCTTAGCAAAACAAGATCCATCGCTTCTCTCGCTTTTTTTTCTGATACCGGTTCTTTTTCAGAAAAGCTCCTCCCGATCATCAGATTTTCATACACTGTACCTTCAAATATCACTGGCTGCTGAGCAAGCATGACTACTTTTCTCCTGTGTTCTACGGCAGAGCATTCTTTTAGATCCTTCCCCTTGTAATAAACAAATCCCTTATCAGGTGAAAGCATAACATTGAACATTTTGAGAAGGGTTGACTTCCCTGCCCCGCTCTCGCCTATAAGACTTGTTATAAGGTGCTTCTTAATGGTTAACGATTTAATGTCCAGAATGTTTTTATACACAAGCGAGCTGATTTCAAACATATGCTACTCTCCCTGCTTCCCCTGTTTACTTTTAGCATATCAAAAAACCTTATTTTCATTAAAAGGAATAACAAATTTCTAAGATCTTTGCCTTAGCTGAATAAAAAATAAGGTCAAATCATATAGTCATCAATACGATAAACATTCGTGGATCACTCTAGCAAATAACAGATCATTAACCTATAACAGCAAAATCCTTTCTGAATATTATGATATATATTGCATTTATTTGAATGCATGCAAATTAGAACTCTTTTCGAATGATGTAAAGTCTGGTATTATTTCTATAACCAGATGGTAAGGAGGTGTACGGAATGAAGAATCGGGTTTTGTTCGTCTTTGTTATAGCATTCGCTGCCCTTTTCATTAATCAAAGCATGGCACTTCATTCTCATTACCACCCGGCATCGAAGATTTATCTGGATGACGAATCGGATAAACATTCCGGACATCATGAAGGTAAATCTCCAGATCTGAACACGGTATTTGGTGATCTGCCAGGCAGCACAGCTCAGCTTATTCTTTTATCGGCTGTTTTTCTAACCAGCACATTTGCGATATTTGGAATGGATACCCGATTTAAGAAGTTTTTGCTAAGCGTCTTTTATCAATCATCCTATTTTCGAAAACTCCCCTTTTCCTTTATAAATTTAAAATAAAGGGGGTTAACGGGATGTTCTGGTTATTCAGAGTTTTTATGATTGCATGCTTCTCTTTTACTGCAATTAGTTTGCTTTCTTACCAAGGCGTGGAAATTTACCATGCGCTGATCGATTTCTTCAACAATAAACAAAGTTAATGAAAATAAACAGCATACTTCGGTATGCTGTTTTTAATAGGTTTAAAGTTTACAAATTAGTTGTCACATTCTTTTCCGATTTACACCAAAATCATATAAACCTTGTTCAGCGTCTGACCGAAAATGAATGAGTTTATTTGTATCATCAATCAAAAATTCTGCAGTATCATTAAATTTCATTACTTTTGTTTTAAATTCACATTTCAGATTAGGGACCTTTTTTTAAAAAGCTGTTTTCGCAAAGATGCTGCTCGTATATGTTTAGAAAACGCATCAAGATAAGCTTCATGGCATCTTTTCTTAAAATGAGCAGATGTATATTTGCTTAAAATTGATTTATTTAGGTTTAGAAACAACAAAGTTTAAGAAAAGAGCCTTTTAAAATGAATAATGCCCGAACAAGCTCCTATAGAAGCAAAAGGCATCAGCAATGGCCTCTGATGCCTTTCTTTTAAACTTCCTCAGTGATTAAATAAGGTCCGTTTTCTGTAATGGCAATGGTGTGTTCAAACTGTGCAGAAAGCTTTCCATCGACTGTTCTTGCTGTCCAGCCGTTGGAATCCATTTTTGATTGCCATACTCCTGCATTAACCATTGGTTCAATCGTAATAACCATTCCTTCGCGAAGTCTCGGGCCTTTTCCAGGTTTTCCGTAATGAAGGATCGTCGGATCTTCATGGATCGTTTTTCCGATCCCATGACCTGTAAAATCTCTAACTACTGAGAAATTCTCGGCTTCAACATAAGATTGAATCGCATGCCCAATATCACCGGTCCGGTTGCCTGCGATTGCCTGGGCAATCCCTCTGTTCAGAGATTCTTTCGTTACATCCAGCAGTCTTTGGGTTTCTTCTGTGATGGTTCCGACAGGATGAGTCCATGCTGAGTCTGCAAGTCCTCCATTTAAGTTCACAACCATATCAATCGTAACAATATCGCCCTCTTTTAATGGCTTTTTGCTCGGAAATCCATGGCAAATTTCATCATTTACAGAAGCGCAGGTTGCGTAAGGATATCCTTGATAACCTTTTTGTTCTGCAGTTGCTCCGTATTTAGCCAAATATTTTTCAGTAAATTGATCAATCTCTAAAGTAGTGATTCCGGGTTTGATCAATTTTGCAATTTCTCTATGACAAGAAGCTAAAATTTTACCAGCTTCTTGCATCATTTCAATTTCTCTTTTGCTCTTTAACGTAATCATGCAGCATATCTCCCAACAATTTGCCAATATAGATCTAATCAATTTTAAAAATCCACTTTAAATTTTAACCTTATTTTTCTTCTGTTGCAAATTCAAGACTCCTTTTTAATTGGCTTCCTGAATGATGTCCTTAAATTCTGATACACTTCTAATCCTTTCTTTCGGCTGGTGATCGTATTCAGCTGTTTCAAAATTTGGAAGCCATTGAGCCGCATAGGCAGTAATCTCGGCCCTATTGCCAGCTTCTATATCAGAATCACTGTCTCCTATATAGATCGCATCCGTTTTTTTAAGATTCAATTTTTTGATAGCCATTTCAATTCCTTCAGGATCTGGTTTAGGATTTTTGACATCGTTCCCAGTAATCATAACGGAAAAAATATTTTCCATTCCAAGTTCTTTTAGAGAAAGGCCCAGACTCCGTTTTGATTTTCCTGTTACGACCCCAAGCTTTACGCCGTTATCCTTTAAAGTATGCAATACCTCAGTAATCTCCTCATTTCTTTTAACATAAAGGGAATGATTTTTTTCATATTCATGATAATAATCTTCTTTGGCTGATTCTTTATCTTCATGCTGAAGATGTAAGTCAATAATTTCCGTTTCAGGCGGTCCAAACATTTTCATAATTTCTTCTGAAGAGAAATTGGACTGATCATATGTTTTAAAAATCGATTTAAATGAGTGATAGATGTTTGGCAAAGTGTCTGCTAATGTACCGTCAAAATCAAATAGTATGGCTTTCATCCCTGATTTCATCCTTTCCAGCTAAAAAGCATGCTTTTGATTTTGATATACCCGAAAGCAGCCAAGTTGAAATCAAAAAAAGGCGCCCCTGGTGGTTATAAAACCATTAGGAACACCTCATTTTTTATTCTTCTGAATGAACAGTCCATGCTTCTTTAATCGTTCCTGCTTCCTGTTCATCGATTAGGAAGGAGCCGTTTGAGTAGCGGTCTGTTTTCTTTAAGTTCATAAGGGAAATTTGTTCGGTTTTGCCTTTATCCGTTTTGACACATAATGTGTCCCCTTCTTGAACAATAAAAGCATTTATAATGCGGTGCGGGTTTTTCTTTAATTCCCGAAGCATAATTAACCCGCGTTTTGCACGAGAACCCTTTTCAAATTCAGAAAGGATCGCCATTTTTTTTACGGCCCCTCTTTGAGTAACGATGGCAAGTTCAGGCTTTTCGTTCTCAGTAAAGGCAACACCGCTTACAACATAATCATCAGGCTTCAAGTTCATTCCCTTAACTCCAGCTGCCCTTGCTCCGACGACACTGACTTCTTCTTCAGAAAACCATAGTCCGTATCCAGTTTGAGTGGTTAAGAATAGATTTTCGTTTCCTGAAGTCAAGTGGACATCTACAAGACAATCGTCGCCTTTAAGGTTGATCCCAACCAGCGCTTTTGAATAACGCTGTGCTTTGTATTGAGATAGCTCCGTTTTTTTAACCATGCCATTCTTAGTGATAAAGAGAAGGAATTTATCGTTTGAGAATTCCTTTACAGGCAGTGCCTTAACAAGCTGTTCATCTCTGTCTATATTAACAAAGTTCGCAATGTGCTGACCGATATCCTTCCAGCGGATCTCCGGAAGCTCGTGAACTGGACAATACAGATAGTTTCCTTTGGAGGTAAACAATAGCAGAACATCTGTCGTATTCATGTCAAGCTGCATCAGAAGGCGATCGGTTTCCTTCATGCCAAAGTCCTGCCCATTGGAAGCGGCAAATGAACGCTGGCTAGTTCTCTTCACATATCCATCTTCAGTAACCGTCACAATCACATCTTCTGACGGAATCATCACTTCAAGGTTCACTTTGATTTCTTCAATTTCACCCTGGATAACAGATCTTCTGTTATCAGCATATGTTTTTTTGATCTTCTTCAAATCGGTTTTAATCACTTGAAAAAGCTTTTTTTCCTGATTTAAAATCATTTCAAGTTCATTTATTTTCCGTTCCAGCTCTTCGTTTTCACTTTGCAAAGCTGTAATATCTGTATTTGTTAAACGGTAAAGCTGCAATGTGACAATTGCTTCAGCCTGAGGCTCTGTAAAGGAAAAACGGCTGATTAGGTTTTCCTTTGCATCCCGTTTATCCTTTGACCCTCTGATGACTGCGATTACTTCATCCAAAATAGACAAGGCTTTGATTAAGCCCTCAACAATATGGTGGCGTTCGCGTGCTTTTTTTAGTTCGTAGCGGGAACGATTAGTGACTACTTCTTTTTGGTGGGTAATATATGCATCCAAAAAGTTTTGCAGAGTCATTAATATAGGCCTTCTATTGTAGATGGCCACCATATTAAAATTATAGGTTATTTGAAGATCCGTATTTTTCAGAAGGTAATTGAGTACACCAGATGCATTCGCATCTTTTTTCAATTCGATCACAATTCGAAGGCCCGTTCTGTCCGTTTCATCCCGAATTTCAGAAATACCTTCCACTTTACGGTCTAATCTGCAATCATCCATTTTTTTAACTAAATTGGCTTTATTCACTTCAAAAGGAATTTCATCAATAACGATTTGCTGCCTTCCGCCTTTGATCGTCTCTATCGACGTCTTAGAACGGATAATGATTTTCCCTTTGCCTGTCTCGTAAGCTTTTTTAATTCCTTCAAGACCTTGGATAATTCCTCCTGTAGGGAAATCAGGGCCTTTCATATGCTCCATAAGCTCTTCAAGCGAAGAGTCCGGTGAATCAATCCGGTGAATGACAGCATCGATTACTTCACCTAAATGGTGAGGGGGAATTTCAGTAGCGTATCCGGCAGAAATACCGGTAGATCCATTCACCAGCAGGTTTGGAAACATGGCTGGCAGAACAATTGGCTCACTGCTTGTATCATCAAAGTTTGGAACAAATTCAACTGTTTGCTTATCTATGTCTCTAAGAAGCTCTGAAGCAATAGCAGAAAGCCTTGCTTCTGTATAACGCATGGCAGCCGGCGGATCTCCATCAAGACTTCCGTTATTTCCTTGCATTTCAATCAGGACATTGCGAACTTTCCAGTCCTGACTCATACGTACCATTGCTTCATAAACTGATGAATCGCCATGAGGATGGTAATTCCCGATAACGTTACCAACTGTTTTTGCTGATTTCCGGAAATTTTTATCCTGTGTATTTCCCTCTGCATACATGGCATACAATATCCGTCTTTGTACCGGCTTTAATCCATCTCTTGCATCCGGCAATGCCCGGTCTTGAATAATATATTTGCTGTAACGTCCAAAACGGTCGCCGATTACTTCTTCAAGGGGAAGGTCACGAAATTTTTCTGTCATAGCCATGTGTTTATACCTCCTCTGCGACCGACAAGTTTTCATTTTCTAAAATATTGCTTTCCTCATCAAGGCCGAACGCCACATTTTTTTCAATCCATTTCCGTCGCGGCTCTACTTTATCACCCATAAGGGTTGTTACACGCCTCTCTGCCCTTGCTGCATCGTCTATCCGGACTCTGATCAATGTTCTTGTTTCAGGATCCATTGTCGTTTCCCACAGCTGATCAGCGTTCATTTCTCCAAGACCTTTGTAGCGCTGGATCATATAACCTCTGCCGACTTTCTTTAATACATCCTGCATCTCTTCATCAGACCAGGCATACTCAACAATTTCTTTCTTTCCGCTTCCCTTGCTTACTTTATAAAGCGGCGGCAGGGCAATAAATACTTTTCCACCGTCAATTAGAGGCTTCATGTAACGGTAGAAGAAGGTCAGTAATAGTACCTGTATGTGAGCTCCATCGGTATCGGCATCTGTCATGATGACGATTTTATCGTAGTTCACATCATTTAAATCAAATTCAGGGCCTACACCTGCACCAATGGCATGAATAATCGTGTTGATTTCTTCATTTTTAAAGATATCCTGAAGTTTTGCTTTTTCTGTATTAATAACTTTACCGCGAAGAGGCAAAACAGCCTGGAAGCGTCTGTCTCTTCCTTGTTTGGCAGAACCTCCGGCAGAATCACCTTCCACAAGATACAATTCATTTTTCTGAGGATTGCGTGATTGAGCTGGTGTCAACTTTCCGCTTAAAGACGTTTCAGAACGTTTGCGTTTTTTTCCGCTTCTTGCTTCTTCCCTTGCTTTACGGGCCGCTTCCCTTGCCTGATAAGCTTTAATTGATTTGCGGACAAGAAGGGTACTTGTTTCAGGATTCTCTTCAAGAAAATAAGCGAGATTTTCTGATACGACACCATCTACAGCAGAGCGTGCTTCGCTTGTTCCAAGCTTTCCCTTTGTCTGCCCTTCAAATTGAAGCAGATCTTCAGGAATTCTGACTGAAATAATGGCAGATAGTCCTTCGCGAATATCAGAGCCTTCAAGGTTTTTTTCTTTTTCTTTTAGCAATCCTGCTTTTCTCGCATACTCGTTAAAAACCCTTGTCATGGCCGTTTTGGCTCCAGACTCGTGTGTTCCGCCATCTTTTGTGCGAACATTGTTTACAAATGACAAGATATTTTCGGAATATCCGTCATTAAATTGAAAAGCAAAATCAACCTCAATGGTGTTTTGCGTACCCTCAATCGAAACTACTGGATGCAGCGAGTCTTTTTCTTCGTTCAAATATTCAACAAAAGCTTCAATTCCATTTTCGTAATGAAAAACTTCCTGTACCTGGTTTCTTAGATCAGCCAGTTCTATTTTTAAGCCTTTTAATAAAAAAGCAGATTCTCTTAAACGTTCACTTAACGTTTCAAAATTATACACCGTCGTGCTGAATATGGAAGGATCCGGTTTAAAATGAATAATAGTACCGGATTTCGTTGTTTTACCGAGTTTTTCCAGAGTTGTTACAGGTTTTCCGCCATTTTCAAAACGCTGCTCATAAGTCATGCCGTCTCTCATAATCGTTACAGTAAGCCATTCTGAAAGAGCATTAACGACGGAAGCACCAACTCCGTGAAGGCCTCCGCTCGTTTTGTATCCGCCCTGGCCGAATTTTCCTCCTGCATGCAGAACGGTCAGGATGACTTCAGGAGTAGGCTTACCAAGACGGTGCATTCCGACTGGCATTCCTCTCCCTTTATCTGTTACAGATATGCTGTTATCTTTATGAATTTTTACGATAATATGATTCCCAAACCCTGCAAGTGCTTCATCCACCGAGTTATCTACAATCTCGTATACCAGGTGGTGAAGGCCTCGAACATCAGTACTGCCGATATACATACCAGGCCGTTTTCTGACCGCTTCAAGACCTTCCAATACTTGAATGGAATCATCATTATATTCAAACTGCTGTTTTACCAAAAGACTTAAACTCCTTTCAACCGTCCGGATTCCTCTTTGCAATAGGAACGTATGTTTCATGTAATTTTATCTTACTTTGCTTATTTATTACAACCCCACGAATTAAAATAGTTTCTACCTTCCATTTTTCCTTTTTTTTAGAAAATATTTCATGATAGGATTATGTCCAAGCACTATTTTATCTTTTTCCGCTGATTTCGCAAACCTAATTGTGGCAGAAATTCCGATGATTTGTACAAAAAGTGCCCTATTTTATAAAATTTACTCGAAAATCAGGATAGAAGCTTCTCTTTATTACTTGTTTTTTATTTTAGTAATGTTTATTTAGAACATAGTTTAATTAGAAATTCTTATTCCTTGCCACCTGGTTTTAAAGTCCATCATAACACGATTCTTATGAAAAAATGTTCATGATTAATATTGTTTATTTAGAACATAGTTTAATTAAATAATTTCAGATTCTTTACAGTCTACAATACTTTGCACTTTTCTGATTTTGAAATGGTTTATGTTGTACTCTTTCTGCCCTTTTTTCACAAAGGCCCTTTTCTTAAACTTTGTTTCTTCTCACTCCAAATTTCAGCTGCACGGCCCTTGATTTGGCAAAAACTTTAAGAAAAGACGCCAGGAAGCAAGTCAAAATGCGTGATAAAAGCATTTACGTACAGCAACAATCTCTGCGAAAACAGCCTTCACAAAAAAATACCGCCCTTGCATTTAGGACGGTAATTCCTCAGTATTATTTTAATACGGCATGAGCCACTTTTATACACAAATCCATTATTACCGGATAGCCTTTTTCTTTTAACAGCTGATAAGCTTCTTCATTGGCAAGCCCTTGCTGCGCCCAAAAAACATCTGCATCTGCTTCAAGAAATTCTTCTGCCACCTCAAGAAGATATTCCGATCGGCGAAACACGTTCACAATATCAATATGCCCTTTTACATCCTTAAGGGAAGGAACAGCTTTAACGCCAAGGGCTTCTTTGATGACTGGATTGACAGGTATGATTTCATACCCTGCATCCTGCATTGATTTGCTCACCATATAGGAGGTTCTTGAAGGATCATCTGATAAACCAACAACTGCAATACGTTTGCTGTTTTTTAGAATGTCCCTTATTTCTTCTCTTTCGGGATTTTTCATCATGTCTATCACTCCTTTTCTTTATTTTAGTCTGATCCTTATGCAATCACAACTTTTCCATCTTTTTTCAAGGCTGTTTTCGCAGAGATTGTTGTTTTTCGTACATGCTTTTATCACGCATTTACCTAGCAGCGGGACATCTTTTCTTAAAATTTATGCCATCTCAATGGTTTCGAGGGCTAAATATAGAATCATGAGCAACAAAGCTAAGAAAAGAGCCTTTTTCAAAGAGGCAGTACATAAAGTAATATGATTGCTGTTTCTTCTTTTTGTCTGTTTTAGCTGGATTAAAATGATGAATCAGTCAAAGCATCCATAAGATTATGTAGTTGTATATCTTTTTGCATGATAGAATATAAATATTGAAAAGTTGTAAAGGAGAACCATTCATGACAATTGTCATTATTCTTGTTATTGCTTATTTGATAGGTTCCATTCCTTCAGGGCTTATTGTTGGAAAGCTTGGGTATGGAAAGGATATACGTGAGCATGGCAGCGGAAATCTGGGAGGAACAAATGCTTTCAGGACACTTGGTGTAAAAGCAGGTCTCATAGTGACAGCCTCTGATATTCTAAAAGGAACACTTGCCGCTTCGGTTCCTTTTTGGTTTCATAGCGACCTTCATCCTTTAATCGCAGGAATTTTTGCAGTTATTGGACACATGTTTCCTCTGTTTGCAGGTTTTAAAGGCGGCAAGGCCGTAGCAACATCAGGAGGAATCCTGCTGTTTTATGCCCCATTGATGTTTATATCATTGCTTGCTGTGTTTTTCATTTTGCTTTTACTAACAAAATATGTTTCTCTCTCGTCTATGCTGACTGGAGTTTATACATTTGTATACAGCTTATTCACGCATGATATTATACTGATTATCGTTGCAGCCTTGCTAATGATCTTTGTCTTATACAGGCATAGAGCCAATATCAAGCGGATCGCCAACAAAACAGAGCCTAAAGTGAAACTTTTTCAGAAAAAAAGAGTTTAATACTATTTGACGCTTCGGGGAAACCCTAAGCGTTTTATTATTTTTGCCCTAATGAAATTTCCCAGTTTCATTACGGGAAATAGGCTTTTTTTCTCCATTTGCTGTCACACCATCAATGGACATTTCCCTTTCAGCCGATCATAAATTCAATATGAACAAATACTAGACCTAAAAAACAATCAAATCGGCAGATGCTTTCTAAACCACTGAAGCATGTACTTCTCAACAATATCCAAGTGCTCCATAAAAGAATGGCTGGCACCGCTGATAATGACCATTCGGGAATCGGCATTTAACAGCTCCATTCCTTTTCTCGTCAATTCAGATAACATCTTTTCCTCCCAGTCCTCACCGTGCAAAATAAGGACAGGACAGTCTATTTTAGAAAGCAGCTTCTTTTGGTCTGCTTTCTCAAAATCAAGCAGCATTCGTCCATCAATGAGAATCTGCTTTCTTAGACCCTCTGTTTGAACTGTTATATACCCTTTCTCTTCCAATTCCTTTAATTGCTCTTTAGAAAAATGCTCTTCCCATTGATAATAAACAGGTCCTGTTGCTGCTCCTGTAAAAATCATTGCTTTAATGTTTCCAGCAGCTGCGCAGGCTTCCAGGCAAATTCTGCTGCCCAGACTGTGACCATAGAGCCCAACGCGGTCATATCCTTTTTGTCTGGCAAATGCAAGAGCTGATATCAGATCATCTGTTTCTTTTTTTACTGTTATGAAATCATCGTCACTCTCTCCGCACCCGCTAAAATCAAAAGCAAGGGTAGCATACCCATCTTTAGAGAGCACTTCAGCAAATCGGTCAAACCTCCCTCTGGAAGATTTATCAGAAAGAAATCCGTGACAGAAAAGAATGATTGTTTTTCCGTCAGTATCCCGATAATTTCCTGCAAGTTTCATTCCCCTGGAATTCGTAAAATAGACTTTTTCCATTGATGTCTCTCCTTATTTGAATGAATTTCTTCTGCTGGAATAGGATAAAAATGATGAATAAACCAAAAAGATTCATTTTTTATGAATCTTTTCTTTCTTTTTTGACAATTTTCAGTATGATAGGTATAAGTACTTATATGAAGGCTGTTTTCGCATAGATTGTTGCTATTCGTACTATCTTAGAACAAGCATAGAGACTTACTTCGTGGCATCTTTTCTTAAAATTCGCAGCTTTATATTGGTCCGCGATTATCTAATACAGATGAAAAAGCAAAAATGTTTAAGAAAAGAGCCTATATGAACGAAGGTGGTGCGATAATGAAGCGCTTACATATTCTTCTCCTCCCAGTGATCTTTCTCCTCCTCCTTTTTCTCCAAGGCTCTTTTACCAATAAGACCATTTTAGCAGCAGAAAATCTCACCGAAAGACAGAGTTATCCTATATTGAAAGAATGGAAAGAACCTGATGAGAAAGTTACGTCAGCTACCTTCACAGCGGCTGGAGATGTCTTGATCCATAGTCCGCTTTACATGGACGCGGAAACATCACCAAATCATTACAATTTTGATCCAATGATCCAAGATGTGAAAGGTGCGCTATCCCAGTCTGATCTTACACTCGTCAATCAGGAAACGATGATTGGAGGCGTGCAGCTTGGCCTTTCCACTTACCCCGCCTTTAATAGTCCTTTTGAGGTTGCAGATTCATTGAAGAATGCAGGAATAGACATAGTGAGTATGGCAAATAATCATGCACTGGATAAAGGTGAAAAAGGGATTTTAAATGCTGTCTCGCACTATCATAAGCTTTGTCTTCCTTATTTAGGAGCTTATGCAAGCCAAAAAGATGCGGATACCATTAGAGTTATCGAAAAAGACGGGATTCGATTTGGATTTTTAGCCTATACATATGGAACAAACGGCTATAAAGTTCCTAAAAATAAGCCTTATCTTGTCAGTTTAATTAACAAACCGAAAATGGCAAAAGACCTGGCTAAATTAAAAAAAATCGCTGATGTATCTGTGGTCATGATTCATTGGGGAACAGAGTATGAACGGCTTCCAAACAAAGATCAGCGAGAATTAGCAAGATTTCTCTCTGATCATGGAGCGGATCTTATCATGGGGTCTCATCCTCATGTATTGCAGCCAATGGAATGGCTGAAACAAAAAGATGGAAAAAAATCGCTTGTTGTCTATTCTCTCGGTAATTTCCTATCAGGACAAAGCGGAGAATACAAAGTAATTGGCGGTATTATCAGTATAGAAGTAAAAAAAATAAGCCGTGGCAATTATACAGCAATAAAACTGATGAAACCGGTATTTCTTCCTACCATTACAGTTAATAAGGAGCATCATCACTATCAGGTGGAAAAGCTTTCTGTGGTAAACAGGAAAAAAGCAGAGGAAATTAAAAAGTATGTTCTTCAGTGGATTCCATAATTCTTGATGAAAGATTGTTTATTTGCAAGAAAACAAGCCTCTAGTATGTTCGAAACAGACACACTCATATTAAAAAAGGCTGTTTTCGCAAAGATTGCTGCTATACGTACGCGTATGGACTAAAGAACACGCATAAAGATTAGCTTCGTGGCATCTTTTCTTAAATTCGGGATCCTTTAGGGGGTCCTTTTTTTGTATTTTCTCTGAAAATGAAAACATCTTTTATTCGCTCCTTTTTATTTAAATACTTCAAGCCGTTGTGTGCTGGCTCTTGTGATCGTATTGCCTTTCGATTATAAAACGTCTTGATGATCTTATTAAAGCTGTTTCTGCCAAACTGCCATAAAAGCCGCCTTCAACTGAAAGCGGCTTATTCTTTATAAATCTTATTTCACTAGAGAATGCTTAAAGGCATAAATAACAGCCTGTGTTCTGTCCTGAACATCCAATTTACTAAGAATGTTGCTGACATGGACCTTCGCTGTTTTCAGAGCAATAAAGAGCTCATCTGCAATTTCCTGATTGGTTTTTCCCTGGGACATTAACAAAAGGATTTCAAGTTCTCTGTTTGTCAGTTCGGAATGAGGAAGTTTCCTTTCCTTTTGACGCATTTTAGACATCATCTTGCCTGTTACCTCTGGTTCAAGCACGGTTTGTCCTTTATGTGCAGCTCTGACAGCTTCAGCGATTTCACTCGCTCTTGACGTTTTCAGCATATAGCCGGAAGCACCTGCCTCAAGTGCCGGATAAACCTTTTCATCATCCAGAAAGCTAGTCACAATGAGGATTTTGGCTTCAGGCCATTCCTCCATTATTTGTCTCGTTGCTTCGATGCCATCCATTTCTTTCATGACCAAATCCATTAAAATAATATCCGGCCTGAGCTGAAGTGCAAGCCTCACTGCCTCTATCCCATTACTTGCTTCTCCTGTTACTTCGATATCCGGCTGAGCTGCAAGGTATGAGGAGACACCAATTCTGACCATTTCATGATCATCTGCGAAAAGTACTTTTATCACCTTTTTTCCTCCTCTTGTTTCAAAATCGGCACCTTTACTTCCAGCCTTGTACCATTGCCGGGAAGACTGATCACTTTTAGGGTACCTCCTAGTTCAATGGCTCTCTCTCTCATATTCTGCAGGCCATAGGAGCCTGTTTTTTCCGTTTCCATATTAAACCCTATTCCATCATCAGAAACCCTCAATATGACAAGCTGGTCCCTTTCAATTAACAGAACATGAAGAGATTGTGCCTTTGCATGGCGCAGAGTATTCGATACGGACTCCTGGAGAATCCTGAATAAATGGTCTTCAATGCCCTTGTCGAGCTCAAGGCTTTCAACTTTCCAGGTTACGTCCATTTGAACTTTTTGCGAAAGCTCGATCAGAAGCTCTTCCATACCTTCTTTCAATGACTTCCCTTTTAGTGCAGCGGGACGCAAGTGAAGAAGGAGAGCGCGCATCTCAAGCTGAGACTGGTGGATCATGCTTTCCACCATTTTTAGCTGTTTTGCCTGAAGCTCTTCTTTGGGGCCGCTTCCTTCATTGATGGCCGACATCATCATGGATGCAGCGAACAATTGCTGGCTGACAGAATCATGAAGTTCACGGGCAAGCCTTTGTCTTTCCTGCGACACAATTTCCTGCATTCTCTTTTCCTGATCTACTGCTTTTTCATTTGCAAGCTTTTGAGAGAGCTTTGTTTGTTCGGATAAATGATTTTTGACTTTATTCAGCTGCTGGGAAATGACTTGAAATTCTGGAATCGCATGTGATTCTTCCAGTACGGTTAATTTTCCGTTTTCTAGCTGGTGAAGAGAAGCTGTAACAGCATCAAGCTGCTTTTTTAGATGAATCCCCGTTGACAGTCCATAAATAATGCCTATTAAAATACTTAACAGCACACAGAACAAGTAAAAGGGCATATCCATTATCGTTAGATTCCAGATGCTAGCAGCGTTCTTTGTCGGGATAACAATTATATAGGAGACGATTAAACCAGCCAGAACAGAAACAGAGATAAAGCAGCTCATGAAGATCTGCCGTACTAAAATGCTCATACCCGCTTCACCTCAAGATCTCCAGCAAGGACGGATGTCACAATCTTGACCTTTACGGCAGCCTTTTCATAATCAGCCGTTTGATATTGAAGATTTTGATTAAAGGTTCCGGGTTCTGAATGGTCAAAAACCTCAAGAGAACCGTTAAGAACAGAATGATTAAGATTTACCTCTACCTCATACGGGATAAGAATTTGGATATTTCCTACCCACTTCCGAATCACAATGACTGCTTCTCCCTTTGGCAAAACTGTGTTGCCGAGGTCAATCAGTGTATCGCCAAACCCTGCCTGAATGTTAATATCCCTCCATTCATAAACATGGTCAGGAGTTTTATCCCTTCCAAAAAGGCGATTTTTAAAAAAGGCCGTTTTTTTAATAACCTTTTCATAATCAGCCTGAATGACCTTTGGAGAAATAACCCGAGGTTCTTTTTTGGATTTGCTGTAGCGGTAAAGGAAATAAATGATGGAGGTAAAAAGGAGAAATTTTAAAGCAAAGGTTTGTAAAAGTGTGATAGCAAAAAAGAAGACTCCAAACCAGAACAGAAGCTTCCCAGCAGTCGAATAAAATTTTTTTCTGCCAGCATAGATGCATGCTCCTGTTATACCGAGAAAAATGACTCTTCCATGGTTATCAAACAAAAATTCAAATAATAGAAGAATGGCGCCTACTAACAGCAGCATATTGATTACGTTTGTATTGGTTTTTCTCCGCAAAATCAGCGCCTCCATCCAGTAAAAGTCAAAATCATTAATGATTAAGGCTCTTTTCTAAAACTTTGTTGCTCTTTAACTTAAAATTCGTGCGCAAAACACTTGATAAAGCAAGAACTATAAGAAAAGATGTCCAGCAAGTAGTCTAAATACGCGGTATAGCTTTTACGAAAAGCCACAATCTTTTGAGAAAACAGCCATGATTAAAAAAGGCGCAGCATCCCTGCGCCCTTTTAGAATACCATGTTTGTTCAGGGATTTACATTTGATTCCTGATTTTTTAGTTCTTTTTCCAAAGAGCTGATTTTTTCATCAATGGTATGTGCGTAATACTCTTTGCTCACTCTTTGTTCGAGCCTTTCCAAATAGCTTTCCATTTCGCTGAAGCGGTTAAAGGAAGAAGTCATAAAATGTTCACCTTCATGTACTTTATTCATTCGATGATTCCCTCTTGCAGCATTCTCTCTTCCCATTAGTTCCATTCTTCTTAAGTGCATATCTTTCAGCTTGTGTTTCATCTCTTCATATTTCTGTTCGAGCTCTTTAAGGTTGTCTGCTGCTTCCTTGGAGCTCTTTTCAAGTCTTTGAGCCCGCTCTGCATAAATGGTATGCTCTTTTACAGCGAATTCAGACAGCTCAGTTTCTCCCGCCTGTGCCGCAATGTCAGCCTGATGCTTTCTTTTGGCTGCAAGCTGCATGGCATGATTGTATTCATCTGTAAATTCATTTTGTAGCATTGCCTGTCTTTCCACAAGCTTTTTGACTTTATCTGCTTCCTTTTCACATTCTCTTAAATAGTGATTCAGCATAGCGATCGGATTATCCTTCTCTTTGTGATCAAGCAATTCATGCAGGTCAGATTCGATATTTTGTTTCATCCGCTGAAATAAATTTCCCATTATACTCTCTCCTTTAGCTTCTTTTCATTTCTTCCCATTGTTTTTCAAAATTCATGAAAGGATCATTTTTACTGGCTGTCGTCTTTGCTTTTTCAGAGCTCCATTTTTTAAAGATAACGTACATCACATAAATGGCTGCGATCGCAACGAGTGCCGGGATGTTTGTTGCTGAAAGGGATAAACCGATGAAGCCTGCAATGGCCCACAGCACTTTTCTTCCAGCAGAATGGGCTTTGATAAAGCCTCTTACTGCAAAATACAAAATGCCGAGGCTTATAGCCATTCCGATTAAGTGGCCAAGGTTTGCCACCACTATGAGAGCCGCGATCGCTCCTAAAACAAGAAGTACTATTTTTTTCATTTACTAACTCCTCCTTTCTATGTCTTTATCTTATCTTGTGAAAGAGGAAGTCATAATGAGCCGCAGCCATATTTTGCAATACGCCTTGAGTCTTAGCTTTAATAAGTCCTTTTTTAAAGGCTCTTTTCTTAAACTTTGTTGCTTTTCACAATAAATATCTTTTACAAGCTCCTTGATTTGGTAGGAATTTTAATAAAAGATGTTCCGAAGCTAGCCTAAATGCGTAAATAAAACTAATTCGAAAAGCAACAGTCTTCGCGAAAGCTGCCTTTTTTCATTCATTGAAGAAAGAATGGTATACTCTACTTGGTTAATTAATTGTTTATATTTATCATTGATTATTTGGAACATAGTGCAATTAAAATATAATGTTGCTGATTCGGCACATGGTTTAAGCAGAAAATTTATAAAAGGAAAAGAATTGTTAAAAAAGCTCTAGCATGGCATCTTTTATGAAGGAAAATAATAATGTTTAAGAAGAAAGGAGTGATCGCTGAAATGAAATTAAAAGTCAGCAATAAAGCAGCAAGCTGGTACAAAGAAGAACTTGATTTAAATGACGGTGACTCCCTTCGGTTTTTTGTCCGCTATGGCGGAAACAGCACCATTCAAAGCGGATTTTCTCTTGGCGTGATTAATGACACCCCAAAGGAAGCAGCTGCTATGGCTGAAGCAAATGGACTGACTTTTTTTGTAGAAGAATCAGACGTGTGGTATTTTGATCAATATGATTTACAAGTGAACGTAAAAGAAGATGGGGATGAACCCGAATTTCATTATGAAAAAACCGCAGAATAATAAATTCTGCGGTTTTTGTTATAGATTAAAACGCTTTATATGATCTGACAGACCGTATAGCTTTAAAATTTCAAGCTGTTTTTCTCCCATTAAATCAAAATGCGGATAGCTGCTTCTTCTGTCAATCCACTCAGGCTTTAGCCCATGCTTTTTGCCCCACTGGATGAGTTCGGAAAGATCAGAGCAGCCAGCTTTCGTAACGGCATGGCTGTCTGGAAAGCGGTCATCAAGCCAAAAGTGGGTTAACAATGCTACTTCTCCCTTTTCGGCTTTTTTTTTCCAGCTGTTCAGCTCTTCCCTTGAAATTCCGAAAGCCATGTTAACTCCTCTTTTTCGCTTCTTCGTATGCTTTATCCCATTCAGGATAATACTTTCTTATTTGAATTGGCTTGAACGTATCTTTTTTCACACAAACATGGCTTGAAAGTGCTGTTATGGATACTTCCTCGTTTGGTGTATAAATCTCATATCCATAAGTGACTTTCACGCCTGTATATTCTTCTACCCATGTATGTATAACAGCTGTATCATCATATTTCAGAGGTTTTTTATATTGGATCTGAAGATC
Organism: Chryseobacillus diguaensis; assembly: GCF_049220665.1. Lineage (NCBI taxonomy): Bacteria > Bacillati > Bacillota > Bacilli > Caryophanales > Bacillaceae > Chryseobacillus > Chryseobacillus diguaensis. The sequence continues at coordinate 514,157 of NZ_JBMKNV010000001.1, read as the reverse complement.
AACCACGGGAGACAATATTCCTTCTTCCTCCATAGCTGCGTATGAAAAGCCAAGATCTTTAATCAGCTGGGTCCTTCCTACTTCTAGCCAAATGACATAATTGGCATGGTACACGACTCCCATTTGGTCTGTTTCAGCATACCTGACTTCAATTTCTTTTTTGGAAATGAGCATCATTCTCTCTCCTTGCAAACTTTTCTGTTCTCATATCATACCACACACAGGCTATTTACCTGCAGTTTACGCTTATTAGAAAAGCCGGCCAAAAAAATAGACCGGCTTTTTTTCTTATTTCAGTTCGCTGTTATCGCTATATCCGTTTTCACGGGCGTTCGCTTCATCCTTAATTTCAGCTCTCATCCCAGCTAAGGAATCTTCGCGCTTTGCATTTTTTTCTTTTATTTTTTCACGTTCTTCAGGTGAAGAAAATTCCATTGTTTCATGGGACTTTTCAATATTCATAATGGTGTTTTGCACCATATCCTGCAGCTTTTCTACATTGTCGCTTCGATCATCCGGGTTCGGTTTGTTGTCCATTGTTCATTCCTCCTCAGTGAATTTAAATGCTACTCGCCTTTTGTCTGAATAACCTGTGCATGCTTTCCAGATTTATCCTGCATCGTTTTTCCTTTGTTACCGCCAAACCCTCTTGATTTCGTACCAATATGGTTTGGAGTAAAGTGGCTCTGCTTATCATTTGAATTGGTCAAAGAAATAGCCCCCTTTCGCTTTATCTTTTCCGCAAAAGGGGGCCTTCATCATGATTTTTTATATATTCCATTATTTTTCTAAATACCTCTGTTCTAACTTATCTTCGATTTGATTCAGAAAATGTTCATCTTTCAACAGTTCTTTTTTGTTTTCATTAACAAGCTCTTCAAAGGTTAACTTTCGGATTTTTCTCATAAGGCTCAGCCTCCACTATTTTTCCTTCAGTGTGGCCATAAAGCTGCTTATATATTCAGTAAATTCAAGCTTTTAAAGCATATCCTTAAAAATTTGGGGTAAGCGTCTTACTTGTAAGCTGACCTTTTACGATTTTCTGAATAACCCCATTTTGATCAAGAAAATATGTAGTAGGAAAGGCAAAAACATGATAGTTCCCGCTCGTCGTACCTTCATAATCCAAAGCAACCGGAAAAGTAAGGTTTCTTTTTTTAATAAAGTTCCGGACGGCTTCAACGCTGCTTTCATTCGCTGTTACATTAACCGTTAAGATTTTGATATCCGGATTTTTTTCCTGAAATGACTTTAATAATGGCATTTCTTCCTGACAAGGACCGCACCAGGTAGCCCAAAAATTAATCAGAACTTTTTTACCTTTAAAATCCTCTGGCCCTGCCTTTTTCCCTGTAAGAGAAGGCAATTCAAATTCAGGGGCTTTGTTTCCGACAGCAATACCCGTCTCAGGTTCCTTCGGTAAAACGAGCTGATATAAAGCAATTCCTGCAAGTAAAGCAAGCAGCAAAATGGCGAACCATTTCTTCAAGTACTTTCCCCCTCTCTGTTTTATCATGCTTATGTGAATGCTTAGAAATTAGGACAAAAAATACTTTTTACAATATATTCTATCTTATTTAATCATGAGATGTCCTTAAACTTCAATAGCTTGTTATAAGTAGGCTCTTTTCTTTAACTTTGTTGTTTTTTCATCCATTTAAGTGAATTGAGCAAGAATACAGTTGCAAATAAGAAAAGATGCCACGAAGCGAATCACTATGCGTGGTCTAAGACACGAATAGCAACTAAAAAGGAACAGCCACGATCGGCTGTTCCTCACTTATTTATGCTTTTAATTTATCTCGAAGGACCATTTGAAGGATCCCGCCATGACGGTAATAGTCAATTTCAACTTCACTGTCAAAACGGACAAGCACTTCAAATTCTGTTACTTTTCCTTCTTCATTTGTTGCGCGGACTTTTACGATATCACGAGGTCTTACGGATTCATCAATCAGAACCTCAATCGTTTCTTTCCCATCAAGTCCGAGCACATCAGCATTTTCACCTTTTTTGAATTGAAGAGGCAGAACACCCATCAATACAAGGTTGCTTCTGTGGATTCTTTCAAAGCTCTCAGCAATAACCGTTTTAATGCCAAGAAGATTTGTTCCTTTAGCTGCCCAGTCACGAGAGCTGCCCATTCCATAATCTTTGCCTGCAAATACGACAAGGCCAGTTCCGTCCTCTTTGTACTGCATGCAAGCATCATAGATTGAAGTTACTTCGTTTTTAGGCCAGTAAGTTGTATAGCCGCCTTCTGTACCTGGAGCAATTTGATTGCGGATGCGGATATTCGCGAACGTTCCGCGCATCATGACTTCATGGTTTCCGCGTCTTGAACCGTAAGAGTTGAAGTCTCTAGGAGACACTCCTTTTTCCTGCAGATAGCGTCCGGCAGGTGTATCCTTGCCGATTGAACCAGCTGGTGAAATATGGTCAGTTGTAACCGAATCACCGAACTTAGCAACTACACGCAAGCCTTTAAGAGGTTCAACCGTACCAGCTTCAGGTGATAAGCCTTCAAAGAACGGCGGGTTTTGAATATAAGTTGAATCAAGATCCCATTTGTACAATGCTTCATCTGTTGTTTCAATTTCATTCCAGCGGGCATTGTCTTCAAACACACGATTGTATTCTTTGCGGAACAATTCAGGTGTTACCGTTTCTGCAACAACCTGTTTAATTTCTTCCTGGCTAGGCCAGATATCGTTAAAGAAAACATCGTTGCCGTCTTTATCTTTACCGATCGGATCTTTTTGAAGATCCACATCTACCGTACCTGCAAGTGCATATGCGACAACGAGCGGCGGTGAAGCAAGATAGTTTCCTTTAACGAGCGGGTGGATACGGCCTTCAAAGTTACGGTTACCGGACAGAACAGACGTTACAAGAAGATCGTTTTCCGCTACAGCTTTTTCGATTTCTTCAGCAAGCGGGCCTGAGTTTCCGATGCAAGTCGTACAGCCATAACCAACAAGATTAAATCCAAGAACCTCAAGGTATGGAAGAAGGCCGGAATTTTGCAGATAGCCAGTTACAACCTTAGATCCCGGAGCAAGTGACGTTTTCACATATTCTGGTACATTCATGCCTTTTTCGACGGCATTTCTTGCTAAGAGGCCAGCACCAACTAGAACATATGGATTAGAAGTATTTGTACAGCTTGTAATAGCCGCGATTGCAATTGCACCAGTTTTCATCTTCACTTCATTTCCAGATGCAAGCTTCACTGAAATTTCTTTATCCGTTTCTGCTTGACCCAGTCCAAAGCCCTGATTTCCGACAGGTGCTGTTAAATGGTTATGGAAAGTTTCTTTCATTGCAGTCAAAGGAATCAAATCCTGAGGGCGTTTAGGGCCTGAAAGATTCGGTTCAATGACAGAAAGATCAATTTCAACCACATCTGTAAATGTCGGATCTTCTTTATCAGCTGTGTAGAAAAGATTATTTTCTTTAGAATACGTTTCCACTACATCGATCAGGCTTTCTTCACGTCCAGTGAGACGCAGATAATGAAGCGTTTCATCATCAACTGGGAAGAATCCGCAAGTTGCTCCGTACTCAGGAGCCATATTCGCAATTGTTGCACGGTCTGCAAGCGGAAGCTCAGCTACCCCAGGACCGAAGAATTCAACAAATTTGCCGACTACGCCTCTTTGGCGAAGAACTTGAGTAACTTTAAGAGCAAGGTCAGTCGCAGTTGTACCGCCAGGCATTTTGCCTGTAAGCTTAACTCCGATTACCTCAGGTACAGGGAAATAAGAAGGCTGTCCAAGCATACCTGCTTCTGCTTCGATACCGCCGACACCCCATCCAAGTACTCCAATACCGTTGATCATCGTTGTATGAGAATCAGTACCAACAAGTGTATCAGGGAAAGCTATTGTTTCACCGTCTTCATCTTGAGTATGGACAACGTTTGCAAGATACTCCAGGTTCACCTGATGAACAATTCCAGTTGCAGGCGGTACAGCACGGTAGTTGTCAAACGCTTTTTGAGCCCAGCTTAAGAATTGGTAACGCTCTGTGTTACGCTGGAATTCAAGCTCCATATTAAATTTAAGTGAATCATCTGTTCCTGCTTTATCAACCTGCACGGAGTGGTCAATAACAAGATCAACTGTTTTTTCAGGATTGATTTTATCAGCATCACCGCCAAGATCCGCCATTGCTTTACGCAATGAAGCAAGGTCTACGATTGCTGGAACACCAGTGAAATCCTGAAGGATAACACGTGATGGCTTGAATGGCACGTCAATTTCCTGAATGCCCTCAGTACCCCATTTTGCAAGGTTTTCAACATGTTCTTTTGTAATAACGCGCCCGTCAACCTGGCGCAATACAGATTCAAGCAGAACTTTAATGGAATAAGGAAGTTTTGTTACATCTCCCAAACCTGCATCTTCTAATGCTTTTAGTGAGTAGTAGTTGTACGTTTTTCCATTAAGCTCAAAACTTTTGCGAGCCTGAAAAACATCCTGCTTCGATAATTGTTGTTGTTCAGCCATGATTTTCTCCCCCTTAAAGCTTTATCGACAAATGTCGAAACCGGTCTATCCCACCGGAACATAATTTACAATTTAATCTTAATATAACCGTATACATAAGTAAATAACAATGATGTTATTGAACTAGATAAGTTTAGCTTATTGATTTCAATATTTACCTCCACAATTGCTGCATCCACATTCTTCTTGTCATTTATAGTGTTTTTTCGCCAATACTAATTCCAAGGGGTGAGAAAAATGGCTAAAAGAAAAGCGAATCATTTGATACCTGGGATGAATGCAGCCTCCTCTCAAGGCATGGGGGCTGGATATAATGAAGAATTTCAAAATGAACCTTTAACAGCTGAGCAAAAACAGAACAACAAAAAACGCAAAAAGAATCAGTAATAAAACTTTTTTCGTCTAGATTGTTGGTGTCCTTGCAAATTTTCCTGCAGGTTTAAGATCGGCTTAGCAGCATTTTTTCTTACAGTTTGATCCAGTTTCATGAACTTTGATTTGATTGTAAGATAGCGAAAAAGCCACAAAGTTTAAGAAAAGAGCCTAAAATTAAAAACGACGGAATCCCGTCGTTTTAATACTCTTTATCCACTTCAGAAACAATTTGATTCAGCTCTTCTTCAAATTGATCCAATCGCATATTCTGATTTCCAGTTGCATTTTCCCTTGCATTTTGAATTTGGGCGAATGCTTCATTCACCTCTTCTTTTACTTGTTTTACTTGGGCACCATAGTCCGCTTCTTCTTGAGAAGCAGAACGAAATGCATCTGCAGCTGCACTTGTACCTTGCTGAGCTGCCTGAAAGCTTTGCTGTTTATTTTTATGGTAAGGCAAATGATTCACTCCCTTATGGAATCTTGATTTCAAAAGTTAGTGTTGCTTACCAGATGATAAAATATTCCTTGGAGGTTTCCAGATGACAAATAAAAATACAAGCAAGGATATGAAAAAAAACGCTCCTAAAGGCCATCTTTCCGGCCAGCCTGAGCCATTAAGCGGATCTAAAAAAGTTAAAAACCGCAATCATACCCGCCAAAAGCATAATTCGGGTCATGATTTTTAATCAGCGTTTTATTTAAATTTGCAAAAATGATCACTGTTATCCTCCCAACTCTGTCACCTTAAAAAAGCGTACGAATATATTTAAGGTAGCACCGTTTTGGGAGGTTTTTATCATCAATAAGACCGAGAGTTCCCGTTCATCCTCATCACAGTCTGAGTTAGAAAATTGGATGAAACAGTTTTTGGAAGACCCTTTTACAAGCTTCTGGGATGATTATGCATTCAGGGTCGATTTATTTGAAACAAGCTTAGAGTATATTATTGAAGCCGAGCTGACAAATGCCCCCTGTGAAAGAATAAGGGTTAGAATTGAGAATGAGATGGTAATTGTTACACTTTTGGCAGCAGAGGATTCTAGCGAGGGTCCAACTGAGCGGTCTGTTACACTGCCCTTTTTAGTAAATAAAAAGGAAGTTTATGCTTCTTATGAGAATGGCATATTGGAGATTAAAATAAATAAAGACAGCAAATGCTTCACTGGAAATACTGAAATTCCAATTGTTTGCGGTTAATAATGGTGAGAGAAATTTCGAACTCTCGCTTTTTTTCAGTTATGCAGGCTCTTTTTTTACTTTGTTGCTTTTTCATGAAATATATGAATCCCGAACAAGAATACAACTGATTAAGAAAAGATGCCGCGGAGATGATCTTCATGCGTGTACCAAGCCAATACGAATAGCAACAATCCTTCGAAAACAGCCTTTATGTAAATCAACCTCACCCTTGATGGTAAAAATGCGAGTAAGATCGATAAGGCATATTTTGATTTTTAAAACACTGCCCCTTTTCAGCAGCCTTCCCCTGCAGTTGTCTTGGATTGGCTCTCCACCATAATTTCAATTTTCTTTATATCTTCCTGGCCGCATATTTGACAAACTGATCCTTCTTCTAAAAACAGCATACAATTTGGACAATAACACTTTACCATTTTTCAAGCCTCCTAATAAGGGTTTTATTAAATGTATTCAGCCTGTGTCCATTTGTTTCTTCTAACTTAAGCGGAATTTATTTTAGCGCGTGCGGCAACATGGATGAACCCTGTTTTGCACATTCTAAAAAAATTTCCTCTGCAATTCAAGAAGGAATTCTTGTATAATAAATGAAAAACTGGGTTTAGCTGGGGTGGTATTTTTGCTAAATGGGTTATTTATGTGGTTTATCCTGTTCTGGATTTTAGCGATGGCCGGACTGCTTGCCATTGGCGGATTTTTTATGTTCAGAAAATTTTTAAAAAGGCTTCCAAAAGAAGACGGAAAGTCTGAACTGGACTGGCAGGATCACTTTATCGAAAAAACACGTCACTTATGGAATCAGCGGGAAAAAGAATTACTTGAATCTCTTGTAGAGCCAGTGCCGGAATTATTCAGAGATATAGCGAGATCTAAAATTGCCGGTAAAATCGGCGAACTTGCTTTGGAGGAAAATGCTGCGGCCATTTCGGAAGACCATGTCATAAGAGGATACATTTTGGCAACTCCTAAAAGAGATCATAAATTTCTTAAAAAAAGGCTAAAAGAAAAAAACATTGATGAAATGGCATATAAAGCCTTGTTTTAAAGAAAGATCCCTGAAATTGAAAAAGCGGCCAGTTGAATGAAACTGGTCCGCTTTTTTCATTTTCATGTTGCATGTATTTTAGGAGGATGCAGCTCACTGTATAATTTTTTATAAGAAATATACATGGCAATTCTCCAAGGCAGAAGCATGCTGAAAGCCAATAAGAAAAACATACCGCTCAGCTGTCCTACATCAATCGTACTGCTTAAATAGGATTTTAACGCAATTCTTAAGAACAACAATCCAAATAATACATAAACAAATGCTTTTGAACGCTTTAAGTAAATCTCATTGCCGCGAATTTCAAATTTAGACGTCTTGATCAGTAATATTGAGAATAACCCGCCTATAATAACCGCTTCGAGCAATTCTATAGAAGAAACCCTGAACTCCGGGAACAAAAACATTAATGCTCCAGTACTCATAAAAAATGGCGGGAGGATAATTTTCCTGGCACTTGCAGGCTTCTTCGACGCTCTCATCCGCACAAACATGACCATGATACCCATTACTACAGCAATCACTGAAGAAACAATAACCATGTCCATTTTTCACCATTCCTTTATTTGCGTATACTCCTATTATAATACATGTCGCCCTAATAAAAAACCACTTCAGAAATCCTTCTGAAATGGCTTCCATGCTTATCCCATAACTCTTTGAATGGCTTCAACAACTCTGCTTTTATCAAATGGTTTCACAATAAAATCCTTTGCGCCTGCTTCAATCGCTTCTACAACCATTTTCTGCTGCCCCATTGCAGAGCACATAATAATTTTTGCCTGCGGAAATTCACTTTTAATTTCTTTCAAAGCTTCCACACCATTTTTCTCAGGCATGGTAATGTCCATTGTCACTAATTCCGGCTGCAGTTCTCTGTATAAAGCTACTGCTTCTGCTCCATTTTCTGCTTCCCCGGCCACTTCATGTTCTGCTTCCCGTAAAATATTCGCTAATGTAATACGCATAAATTTTGCATCATCAACAACCAGCACTCTAGCCATGCTTAACTCCTCTCCGGTACCCAGAAAACACTTCAATTCTTATGTTTGTATTATATCAAATATCTAAATAAAAAATAGTCTTTTAGACTCAAAATTTTCCAATAAAATAGGTCTAAAAACCTGTAAATCCTGTAACGTCAGTAAAAAAGATAATAATTCTAGTCATCCAGTTAAAAAACAGCAGCACACCCATCGCAACCATCAGGGTGCCTCCAGCCTTCATAAAGCGCACATTATATCTTTTAATCCAGTTTATATGGGCAAGGAAAAAGGATAGCAAAAAGAAAGGAACGGCAAAGCCGAGAATATAAGAAACCATATAGAGAAGTCCTGAATCCGGATGATTTCCTGCAAGCAAAATAACGGCTGATAGAATCGGGCCTGTACAAGGTGTCCAGCCAGCAGCAAAACCGAGGCCAATTAAAAATGAACCAATATACCCCGGGGGTCTGTTTTTAAAATGCAGCCGATGCTCCTGAATTAAAATTTTCGGCTGGAAAACGCCTAGAATAACAAATCCAAGAAATATGATAACAATAGCCCCAATTTGGCGGATCAGATCCTGGTAGTTCAGAAAAAATTTGCCTATTAAGGATGTTCCAAATCCAATCGCAATAAAAATAAGAGAAAAACCAAGCAAAAAGAAAAAAGTATGCAAAAAACTCCTTTTTTGAAACATGCCGTTCTCGCTTTTCAGCTCGCTGACAGAAATTCCTGTTATGTAGGATAAAAATGCTGGATATACCGGCAGACAGCATGGTGAAATAAAGGAAAGAAATCCAGCTCCAAATGCCAAAAAGATATTTAACCCACCCGTCACATTACCCCACTCGCTCTCACCTTTTTCTTTATTTTAGCAAATTACTGAAAGAAATTATATGTTTCTATGTATGTCATTTATATGTCAATTCGCTAACATGTCAGGCTAATATATTTATCCTCTTTCGCCTGTCCTATATAATGAAATTACATATGCAACAAAACTTTAAACTTTTTTCCAAATTCAAACATCAGGTATATTTTCTGGGAGAGGACCAGTTTGAGTGTTAAAACAGGAACTGATTGAAAAAATCGAAAAAAAAAGAGCGGAATTAATAGAAGTTGTTTCAAAAAAAGGCATGTCAGCATCCATTGCGATTGAGCACAGCCAAGAACTGGATCGGCTGCTGAACGAATACAATTATTGGTTTCTCTGCAAATAGACCATGATCCTTATCAACAGTAATCCATATAAAAAAAGACACGCATGGCGTGTCTTTTTTTATGAGGAATCGTCTATTTTAACTGCTGATTGTTCATAGCCTTCATCATCTGATTGATTTTCTTTTGGGATGGTTTCATACCCATTTGCATCATCATCATTTTAAGCATTTGTTCATTGATTGGCGGGTTTTTCTTTAAGTAAGTCATCATATAACGGCGAGCAATAAAAAATCCAAGCGCAACGCCCGCAAGCAGCGCCAGTACAATTGCTAGAATGCCTACCCATAACGGCATGGTACTTCCTCCTTCAAGTTGTCTATTTTACAGTGTACTAAACCAATCGATATTATACAATATTTGCTCCTTAATTTCTGCCTTTTTAGACAAATTTTCTTTCCTTGACAGGATTTAGCCATCCATATTTGCCTGCTTGAAAGTCCATTGCTAAAAAACAAGGATCAAAATTTCGTAATATCTCATAAAAATTGGTCTCTGCCTCCACGCTTCCAATTGAGTTTATTTCAATATAATGATTTTTAACAATCAGAGTCGCACTGCCTTTATTCCCTTTTAATTCAAGCTTATGTATTTGTCCGATCCGCTGGTAATCCTTTCTATAATAAAGATGGGTTTCCAGCAGCTGATTAATCTTTTGGACTGGAATATCCCTTGTTACATAGGATACTTGCTTTTTTATAATAGCATAGGAGGGATCCTGATAGCTTGTCCATTGAAATTCCTTGAATAGAGAAAACATTTTCAATTCTCTTCCAAAATAGTGGCTTGCAAATTCCTCTTCTATCAAATAGACATAAAAATGCCTCATTTCGAACCCCCGCCCCTTCAGACTATATTTATAATTGCCATTATAAAACATCCATCAGGAAATTAATGTCTGAAGGCGGAGCAAGGAGCCACTAATTCTGTCGATTGCTGTCACATAACACATACGTTAAAAAGAGGAACCTTGAAAGGTTCCTCTTTCATTCCTTTACTTGTTGATTAATGCCTTAAGCCTTGCAGCAACATTCTCTTTTGTGAAACCATATTCTTTCATGATTCTTTCCTGAGGAGCTGAAGCACCAAATCCATCGATGCCAAGGATTTCTCCCTCTTCGCCTGTGTAGCGTTCCCATCCAAACGGTGAGGCTACTTCAATGGCTAGGCGTTTTTTAATATCCTTGGGAAGAACAGACTTCTTATATTCTTCAGACTGTTTTTCAAACCGGTCCCAGGATGGCATACTGACAACAGCAACATCAATGCCATCATTGCTTAATTCTTTTTGTGCTTCAATGGCTAGTCCGACTTCAGAGCCTGACGCCAATAGAAGAGCATCTGCTGTTTCTTTTTGGGCTGGTGAAATGGTATACGCACCCTTTTCTACACCTTCATAAGCGAGCTCTGAGCTTAATTCAAATGTAGGCAAGTTCTGCCGAGAAAGCACCAGTGCTGTGGGAGTGGAAGTGGAACGCATCGCCATTATCCAAGCAGCTGCTGTTTCGTTTCCATCTCCAGGCCGGATTACAGATAAATTTGGCATCGCCCTTAAAGATGGGAGCTGTTCGATCGGCTCATGAGTCGGTCCATCTTCTCCAACTGCTATACTGTCATGGGTGAAGACATAAGTGACAGGGAGGCCCATTAGGGCCGCAAGTCTGATGGATGGTCTTAAGTAATCGGAGAAGACGAAGAAGGTTCCTCCGAATACTTTTAAACCGCCATGCAGCGCCATACCGTTTAATGCAGCACCCATCGCAAATTCTCTAACGCCAAACCAGATATTTCTTCCGCTGTAGTCACGTGCAGAAAAGTCTGCTTCGTTTTTAATGGTTGTTTTATTGGAGCCGGCAAGATCTGCTGCTCCTCCAAAGAAATAAGGAACTTTTTGAGCTATAGCATTTAAAACCTCTCCAGAAGAAGCTCTTGATGCCAATGATTTTCCAGCTTCATAAACTGGCAATTCACTATCCCAACTCTCAGGAAGATCTCCTTTGATGGCAAGCTTGAGCTGTTTTCCCAATTCCGGGAAATTCTTTTCATATTCAGCTAAAAGCTCATTCCACTGCTTTTCTTTTTTATCGCCTTTATCTGCTACTGTTTCTTTAAAATGAGTGTAAACTTCATCAGGAACGTAGAAATCTTCTTCAAATGTCCATTTATAAGCTTCCTTCGTCAGCTTTGTTTCATCTTTGCCGAGAGGAGCACCATGCACTCCGTGATTTCCTGCTTTATTAGGAGAGCCAAATCCAATAATGGTTTTTACTTCTATTAAGGTCGGCTGATCTTCATTCTTCTTAGCTTCCTCAATCGCTTTAGCAATTGAACTTAAGTCATTTCCATCTTCTACACGAATAACCTGCCACTTGAGCGCTTTATATCTGTCCTCTACGCTTTCTGAGAACGATTGATCAAGGTCTCCATCCAGTGAAATATCATTCGAATCATAAAGGACGATTAATTTCCCAAGCTTCAGATGGCCGGCAAGTGATGAAGCTTCATTTGAAACACCTTCCATCAAATCCCCGTCACCGCAAATAGCAAAGGTATAATGATCCACTACATTAAAGTTTTCTTGATTGTATGTACTAGCAAGATGACGTTCTGCCATGGCCATTCCTACTGCCATTGCAATACCCTGTCCCAGAGGTCCTGTCGTCGCATCTACACCAGGAGTATGTCTGTATTCAGGGTGACCGGGAGTCTTAGAACCCCATTGCCTGAAGGACTTGATATCCTCCATGCTTACACCATATCCGCTTAAATGAAGCAGGCTGTACAGCAGCATGGATCCATGTCCCGCTGAAAGCACAAATCGGTCACGGTTAAACCAATCAGGATTATAAGGGTTATGATTCATATATTGCGTCCATAATTGATAAGCCATTGGGGCTGCCCCCATTGGCAATCCAGGATGTCCTGAATTCGCTTTTTCAATTGCATCAATTGATAACGTACGTATAGTAGCAATGCTCAGGTCTTCAATTTTTCGAGTCATATTATCCATCCTTTCTTGATCTGCATACCCTTCTATCATATCCATAGTGGATTGATTGTACAACTTCTTCACATAGAAAGGTTTCTATTGATTTAGTAGAAGCAAAAAAGCAGCGAAGTTTAAAAAAGATCCCTATACATAGAAAAAAGGAGTACTTTTTCAAGTATTCCTTTTTAATGTAAATTTTTCTTTTCTCTTTTTAATTTCTCCGGAGTCACATCTTTCCCGTTTGGATCTATTACAGTCACATTTTTCAAAGTGTTTTTCATGGATCCTCTGAAAGCTTTTAAATATTCCAGGCGAAGAGTTTGCTGTTCCGTCTTTTCTGACTCTGTTAAACCTTCTGATTTTGACTTTTTAGCTAAAAAATTAATTCGATCAACCTTTTCTTGTGAAAGCATTGAAATACTCCTTTATCCCTTTATATAGCCATGGTACAAAAAACTTAAATAAAAGGCAAACTAACAGCCTTTTTACCAAGCGGATAGAATGTTGCTTTCAAGCTATAACTCTTGACTCGCTTTCATATATTCCTGGTATCTTCTGTGAACAGTGGCTTTGGAAACAGGGTAACCGAAGCCCCTGAGCGTTGCAGCAATTTCTGCAAAAGTCAGCTGATTGCTTCTTAAACGCACAATCTCTTCAACAGGGATATCCGTTTTTACTTTTCTGCCGCCCATATGTCTGTTATCCAAATTATGTTCAGGACGATATCCTTTCTCAACCGCTCTTTTCATTCCTCTTTTGATTTTTAAATTATGTATTTTTCTCTGATACTCTTCTACTATACTGACTATATCAAGTACCATCGTATCAGCTTCAGATAATTGGATCCGCCCGTTATGAGAAATAGTAAAAATTGCCGTCTCTGATTTTAAGAGAACGTGAAGAATGGCCATACGGGCATTTCCGCGGCCAATTCTTGTTTCATCCTGCACTAAAACAGCATCAATCTCTTCATTTTTTACTAAATCAAGAAGCTCGAGCATACCCTCTCGTTCAATTTCATAACCGCTTGCCTGCTCAGTAATAACAGAGACAACCTTCATCTCGTATTCTTCAGCCAGCTTCAGCAATTCCTCTCTTTGTCTCTCAAGTGAGGTTTCCTGCTGCTCCTTAACCGTACTCACCCTGCAATAAATGATTGCATTCAAGACCTTTGCACCTACTTATCTATAGCTAAATTTTTCACTTCTGTAAAAGAATCTTTTTTTACCGGAATGACAACTGATTCACCTGGATGAATAACAGGAGAGTTTAAATGATTATTATCCTGAACCCATTGAACAAAGTCAATTTTCGATAATCCGTGCTTATCTTCAAGTTTGTCTGCAAGGTTCCAAAGGTTGTCTCCTTCTTCTACTTTTATTGTTGCATAATCCTTTAAATTGGATTGCTGCCCTGAATAGGCTACCGCAAATACCATCGTAATCATTAACGCCATAAAAGTAAAAATATAAGGAAGAGAATCTTTCAGCATTATCATTTCCCCCAATTTAGAATGTTTGTTCGCTTTCGATAAATTAAGTATAATGCGAACAGATGTTTTGTGTCAATTCCTTTTTTCGAACTTATGTTTGTATTAGCAGGAAAATCATGCTATAATCAGCATAAATTACTTGATACGAGAGGTGCTAAGGATGACGACGAAACTATCTAGAAGACAGCAGGACATTCTGGAATTTATCAAAATGGAAGTAAAGAAAAAGGGCTATCCGCCATCTGTCAGAGAAATCGGCGAGGCAGTAGGACTTGCTTCCAGTTCCACCGTTCACGGCCATCTTTCCCGCCTTGAAAGCAAAGGATTAATCAGAAGAGACCCTACAAAGCCAAGAGCAATTGAGATACTAGAAGAAGAAACAAGCTATCAGATTCCGAGAAGCACTGTGATCGATGTTCCTGTTATTGGTAAAGTTACAGCAGGTCTTCCTATAACAGCCATTGAAAATGTGGAAGAATATTTCCCTATACCTGACCGATTCGTATCACCGGATGATCATGTTTTCATGCTAGAAATCATGGGAGACAGTATGATAGAAGCAGGTATTCTTGACGGAGATCTGGTGCTCGTACGCCAGCAGCAAACAGCCAACAACGGAGATATTGTCGTGGCTATGACTGAAGAAGATGAAGCGACTGTCAAAAGGTTCTTCAAGGAAAAAGATTACATTCGACTGCAGCCTGAAAATTCAACAATGGAACCGATTATTCTTAGAAACGTGTCTATTCTAGGGAAAGTAATAGGGGTCTATCGCACTGTTCATTAAAACTTGTCTTTTATGAGACAAGTTTTTTTGCGAATTTGCAGCCAAATAGATATGAAAAAAAAGATAACAGGAAAATATTAGCTGGGGGAAAGACCATGAATCCGCTCAATCAATTAAAAAAAGATGTGGCACTATTTAAAGCGGTCACACAATTTATCTTCCCTTTTTCCTTGAACACAGAAAAGCCTGAACAGGTATCCCGCTTAGAAAATTAATTGAAAAATAGCGGATTTGAGTTTTTTTCCCTAAAGAATGCCCAGCAGGAAAACTCTTTTTACGGTAAAAACTCATCAGTCATACATAGTAATATGGAACAGTATTTTATGCCTTACATTGAAAAGATCCTCTTTCCTGATTCTTTTGAAAGCGAGGCACTTTCCCGCTTTTCAAAATCAGTTAATATTCCAGTCAGGCTAAATGCCAGAAACGGAAGAATGTCTTATGAAGCTGTTATCCATTCGATTGACTTTATTGTATGTCCATTTATACTCATTACGTTATTAGTGATCATACCTTTACCTCATCACAAACGAGTTAGGGCGAGAGAGTTCTCTGTACTCTGAAATGTATGGACAGCATTTTTACAATCTGATTCTTCACTTTTTCTATAAAATCGTTCTTCTAAAATTATCTTTTATTTACTCCAGGCTTTACTTTGAAAAAAAGCGGCAAAAGAATGAAGAGCTGATCAGAAGCATTACTGAATTTACCGGGCAGTTTTATTTTTAAGAAATCAGCAGCCGCACTGAAGGCAGAGAGCTAAGCAGATTATTCAGCCGCGTATTTCAAATTGCCCCTCTTTATGATGAGGTTACAAAGACGCTTGACAGCCTTTTTCAAAATGAAGAAAAACTTTCACGAAAAAGAAATAACTATCTCCTTCTTATTCTCACCGTTTATACCGTCATTTCTGGAATTTTAGGCATGAACCTCGTGATCGAGGACTGGAAAGGAAAAAAAGATTGGAGCAAGCTTGCCCATTATTCATTTTTTGAGTACATTTCTTTTACAGTTGCTGTAACAGGCATTGCCATTAGCATAGGACTTGCAGTGCTCGCAATTGTGAACTTACTGATTGAATATAAAAACAGAGCAAAGAACCTTGGCTGACATAGCCAAGGTTCTTTGCTGTTCTGCATGAATAAAAAACCCTGACACGCTTAATGTCAGGGTAATCATTTTTAGTACATTGTCATGTACTGTTCTCTCTCCCATGGGTGAACCTGAGTACGGAACATATCCCATTCAATTTCTTTCGCTTCTACAAAATGCTCAAATAAATGATCGCCAAGCGCATTCACAATAACATGATCTGATTTAAGGCTATCAAGCGCTGCTGCTAGTGTTGCAGGAAGATCTACGATGCCGTTTTCAAGTCTTTCTTCCTTTGTCATCACATAAATGTTGCGGTCGATTGGTCTTGGCGGAGTTAATTTATTTTTAATTCCATCAAGACCAGCTGCAAGCAATACAGACATCGCAAGGTAAGGGTTCGCTGCCGGGTCAACACTGCGTACTTCTACGCGTGTGCTTAAGCCCCGGGAAGCCGGAATACGAATCAGCGGGCTGCGGTTGCGTGCAGACCATGCAACATAACATGGTGCTTCATAGCCTGGTACAAGACGCTTGTATGAATTAACAGTAGGATTCGTTACAGCTGTAAAGTTTGGAGCATGCTTGATAATACCAGCAATGAAGTGTCTTGCATCTTCACTTAATTGCAGTTCTGCTCCTTTATCAAAGAAAGCATTTTCTCCATTTTTGAACAAGGACAAGTTACAGTGCATACCAGATCCATTAACACCGAATAATGGTTTTGGCATAAACGTAGCGTGAAGTCCATGTTTGCGTGCAATGGTTTTTACAACAAGCTTAAATGTTTGAATGTCATCACAAGCTCTTACTGCACCTGCATATTTAAAGTCTATTTCGTGCTGTCCTGGAGCAACCTCATGGTGAGATGCTTCAATTTCAAATCCCATTTCTTCAAGCTCAAGCACAATATCACGGCGGCAGTTTTCACCAAGATCGGTTGGCGCAAGGTCGAAATATCCGCCTTTGTCATTCAGCTCAAGAGTCGGATCGCCATTTGCGTCAAGTTTGAAAAGGAAAAATTCCGGTTCAGGCCCAAGATTGAAATCTGTGAAACCAAGCTCTTCCATTTCTGAAAGAACACGTTTTAAGTTTGTTCGAGGGTCACCATTAAATGGCGTGCCATCAGGATTGTAAATATCACAGATGAAACGGGCAACTTTTCCCTTTTCAGAAGTCCATGGGAAAATAACAAACGTTTCAAGATCCGGATATAAATACATATCTGATTCTTCAATCCTTACAAAACCTTCAATAGAAGAACCGTCAAACATCATTTTGTTATCAAGTGCTTTTCCTAATTGGCTTACAGGAATTTCAACATTTTTGATGGTACCAAGAATATCCGTGAATTGCAGGCGGATGTATTTCACATTGTTCTCATCAACTAATTTTACGATATCTTCCTTAGTATACTTAGGCATGAATCATTTTCCTCCCAATTCAATTAGAATCTGTATATGGTATTAATATTGCTCATTTTTTAATGAAAAAAACGGGACATATCTCCCTGATTTAATGTGGCCCGCTGAAATCGGCCTGCTTGAGTCAGTTCAGTTCTTAGCAGTTTTCTAAGCTCATCATCTGTCAGGTCCGGTTTATCAGCCTGGGCGGCTGTTTGTGCAACATTTGGGACAAGATCTTTTTTAGAAAAGATTTGCTTAACTCCCGCCATATTCACACCTTGGTCTATCAGACTTTTAATCTCTAGAAGCTGATCAACGTCATTGAATGAAAATAGACGGCGATTCCCTTCTGTCCGAGCGGGAAAAATTAAGCTGTGCTCTTCGTAGTAGCGAATTTGTCTTGCTGACAACTCAGTAAGCTGCATGACGATCCCCATTGGAAATAAAGGCATTGAGCGTCTTATTCTGTCACTCATTCCCTTTCCTCCTTTTCATCCTGTACTTATTATATTCCATGTTAGGTTATGTGTCAATATCATGTTAGGAAACATGACATAAGTATGATTCTTTAATTATTTTCGTTTTTATCGCTTACTTGGATTAATCCTTTATTCATTAAATCATCAATCGCAGAGCATATCGCAATTTTTACATGAGAATAAGTTAATCCTCCTTGAACAAAAGCAATATAAGGCGGGCGGAGCGGGCCGTCTGCTGACAATTCAATGCTTGCGCCTTGAATAAATGTACCGGCTGCCATAATAACGTCATCCTCATATCCTGGCATATAGCTTGGGTAAGGTGTCACATGGGAATTAATTGGTGAAGCATATTGGATCGCCTGGCAGAAAGCCACCATCATTTCTTTATTATTGAATTCAACGGACTGTATGAGATCTGTCCTTTTGCTATCCCATGCTGGACTTGTGTTTAATCCTATTTTCTCCAGTATCCCTGCAGTGAAGACAGCTCCTTTTAGAGCCTGTCCGGCAACATGCGGTGCAAGAAAAAATCCCTGATACATTTCCTGTAAGCTGTATAGCGATGCCCCTGCTTCAGCACCGATACCAGGAGAAGTCATTCTGTAGGAGCAAGCCTCCACCAAATCCTTTTTGCCGGTAATGTAACCGCCAGTTTTGGCAAGGCCGCCGCCAGGGTTTTTGATTAACGAGCCTGCCATCAAGTCTGCTCCTGCATGACATGGTTCTCTCTCTTCAACAAACTCCCCATAGCAATTATCAACAAAAACGATAATATTTTCTTTAAGTGATTTGACAAAGCGGATCATTTCTTCAATTTCTTCTATTGTAAAGGAAGGTCTTGCTGCATATCCTTTTGACCTTTGGATGCCGATTACTTTTGTCTTGCTTGAAACAGCTTCTCTTACACGTGCAAAATCAACACTTCCATCAGCTTTAAGGTCAACTGTCTGATAGCCGATCTGATATTCTTTCAGAGAACCCGTGCCTTTTCCTCTTATCCCTACAATCTCCTCAAGCGTATCATAAGGTTTCCCTGTAATGTAAATCAGTTCGTCGCCTGGGCGCAGAACGCCAAAAAGGGCGATTGAGATCGCATGAGTTCCAGAAATAATTTGAGGCCTGACAAGGGCTGCCTCCCCGCCAAAAACATCTGCGTACACTTTTTCAAGTGTATCCCGTCCGGTATCATCATATCCGTAGCCTGTCGATGGAATGAAATGGGAATCACTTACTTTATGCGCCCGGTAGCTTTCTAAAACTCTGAACTGATTGCTTTCAATTCTATGATCAATCTTTTGATGAATATGAGCAGCCTGATTTTCAGTTTCAGCCGCTAGCTTTTCTAAAATCGTGCCGTTTTTTAAATGGTTATACATCTTCTGTACCTCTCTTGTTGTCTTTTCGGTATGTTTCAAGTACCGGATGAAAAGGCCATGCATAGCCCTTTATCACATACTTTTCCCTTACTTCGTCAAATAGGAACGAATCTATAATGGCTTCCGTTTTCAGCTGTGAAAGCATTTTCCCTTCTTCAGGCGGAATCTCAGCCATAAAAGGCTTCATCAGTTCTTTTAAGCTTTGCTCAATTTGTTTTTTCAGCTCCTCAATATCATTCTCTGAAAAAGCACTGATCTGCAGATATTTCTCTTTGGTGGAAGGTGAAAAATCTATCAGCTGCTGGTCCTTTTTATTGTATACCGTCAAAATTGGAATCTGCTCTGCTTCAAGTTCATCAAGCAGCTTGTAAACCGTCTTTTCATGATTCAGGTAATCTTCGTTTGAACTGTCAACAACATGCAGAATAAAATCCGCTTCTTTAACCTCTTCAAGCGTTGATCTGAAAGCGGCTACAAGTGTCGTCGGCAAATCTTGAATAAAACCGACTGTATCAGTAATCAGGGCTGTGTAACCCGAGGGAAGCTGCATTCTTCTTGTCATTGGATCAAGGGTCGCAAACAGAAGATTCTCTTCATAGCTTGAGGATTCTGTCAGCCTGTTAAATAATGTAGACTTGCCTGCATTCGTATATCCCACAAGCGCTGCTTGAAATACATGATTCTTTTTTCTTCTGTCTCTATACCTTTCTCTATGTTTAACAATTAAGTTCAGCTGCATTTTAATATCATGAATTTTTGTTCGGATATGACGGCGATCCGTTTCGAGCTGGGTTTCCCCCGGTCCTCTTGTCCCGATTCCGCCCCCCTGCCTTGATAAATTGATTCCTTGGCCGGAAAGGCGCGGCAGCAGATAATTCAATTGAGCAAGCTCCACTTGAAGCTTTCCTTCTCTCGTCCTTGCTCTTTGTGCAAAAATATCCAGAATAAGCTGGGTACGGTCAATGATTTTTATATTAAGGGCATTGGAAAGATTACGATTTTGGCTCGGAGAGAGTTCATCATTGAAAATGACGACGTCCGCTTCCGTTTCTTCCAGAACGTTTGAGAGCTCCTCAAGCTTCCCTTTCCCTATGTATGTAGCCGGATGCCTTCGATCCCTTTTCTGGGACAATTGGACGAGTGCTTTTCCGCTCGCTGTTTTTGTCAATGAAGCAAGTTCTTCCATAGAATAAGCAAAGTGCTCATCATCCATCCCAGGAAGCTGGCAGCCTACAAGAACGGCGTGCTCAATTTTATCACTGTCATTTTGAATTTCTTTCAAATTTCATTCCTGCCTTTTGCATTTAGATTAGTAGTCCTATCATAACAAAAAATACTTGCAATGAACAAAAATCTTTGCAAGCAAGGTTTAGGGATCACCGAACGCGAATGACCTACTCCTCGCTTCCTGCGAAACGCAAAAAACCTGACTTATAACGAAATTTATAAAATAATGGTTGATTTTATCTATTCGAGCAGATAAAATCAGATCGGCTGTACTGCTAACTGATTTGTACACCATCGGAGGGTTTAAGGAATGACTTGGGAAGTTCTCAGCATCATAGGCACAATCGCTTTTGCCATCAGCGGCGCCATCGTCGCTATGGAAGAAGATTATGATATTTTAGGAATTTATATTTTGGGAATTGTTACTGCCTTCGGTGGGGGTGCAGTCCGCAATCTGCTGATCGGTGTTCCGGTATCAGCTTTATGGGGTCAAAATGTTTTGTTTCAAGTAGCGCTATTGTCGATCACCTGTGTCTTTCTTTTTCCTCAAATTCTCCTGAAGCATTGGAATACATGGGGAAATTTCACTGATGCCATCGGTCTTTCAGCCTTTGCTATTCAAGGGGCATTATATGCCGTCCATATGAACCACCCTCTAAGCGCTGTTGTTGTCGCGGCAGTTCTTACCGGCAGCGGAGGAGGAATAATCAGAGATATGCTGGCAGGGCGTAAGCCTCTCGTCCTCAAATATGAAATTTATAACGTATGGGCGATTGCAGGCGGGTTTATTATTGGACTAAGGATTGCCAAAACACCTCTCGAACTTTATATTCTTTTTATATTGCTTGTTATCTTCCGCATTCTATCATATAAATATAAATGGAAGCTTCCAACAAAATCTCTTAATCATATGAATGACCGGAGCCTTTAAAAAAGTCTTTCAAAACAAAAACAAAAAGCACCTGAAAACGGTGCTTTTTCTATAATGGTTGTTTTCGCAGCAGCTGCTGCTATTCGTATTTGCTTATAACACGGATATATAGGCTTCGTGGTTTTTTCTTAAAATTCGAATATTCATTTGTTCAGAGTTTATTGGGATGAGAATGGAGGGAAACTTTAAGAAAGGCGGTTTTCTCAAAGATTGTTGCTTTTCGTACAAGCTCTTATCACGCATTCAGCCAAGCTTCGGGGCATCTTTTCTTAAAGAATATTGCCTTGCCGATGGTTTGTTAAACGTAATATAGGGTCATGAGCAACAAAGTTTAAGAAAAGAGTCTAGTCTTTTAACCCTGAAGCGGCAAACCAAAAGCAAGTAAACTTCCCCAGTCTACACTGAATTCGCCTATGAAGTTTGAAATTTCCAGCTGCAGTGTATATTTAGATGAATCACTGATTAAGATGAGCGGTACCTTCCAATATTTCTTGTGATAACGAATTTATTATTATCAGAAAACATTCAGTTTGTTTCCATAATATGATTATGATTAAAAGCCTCTCCGGTATAATGGGAGCGGCTTCATCCTTTTTATACTTACATATAAATTAACTGTTATTCCTTCAATACTAAATCCTGCACTTTTAAGGTAATAAGCTCTTCTCTTGAATAGTTATCTGCGTTTAAAAGACGCATAGCCTGGGAACGAATTCCCTTTTCAATAATGTTGCGGATATATCGCCCATTAGAGAATTTTGCAGGATGGGTGGTGCTTTTAATCATCATCAAGTGTTCAATGATTTTCCATTCAGCTTCTTTGCTCAAGAGATACTCTCTTTCATCCGTCATTCTTTTTGCGATTTCCATTAACTGTTCCACTGTATAATCCGGAAAATCGATCACGAGCGGAAATCTGGAATGAAGCCCTGGATTTATGGACAAAAATTGTTCCATTTCTTTTGAATAGCCTGCAAGGATTAAAATAAAGTCATGCTGCTTGTCTTCCATATGTTTGACAAGCGTATCAATGGCTTCTTTGCCAAAATCTTTTTCTCCCCCTCTTGCAAGGGAATACGCCTCATCTATAAATAAAATGCCTCCAAGCGAACGTTTGATTAACTCTCTTGTTTTTTGCGCTGTATGGCCTATATACTCCCCTACAAGGTCAGCCCGCTCCGCTTCAATTAAATGCCCTTTTGATAAGACATTCATTTGAAGAAAAAGCTTCCCGATCAGCCGGGCTACTGTCGTTTTTCCCGTACCGGGATTGCCTTTGAACATCATATGCAGGGCTTGTTTTCCAACTTTCAGTCCCTGTTCTTCTCTTTTTTTATTAATATATATCCATGCATATATTTCCTTTAAATTTCGTTTCATTTCCTCCATGCCCACGAGAACGTTCATTTCATCTTCAATTTCTTTTAATATGACATGCTTCACCTCTGCTTGAGGAAGGGGAGTGTTTACTTCAGCAGCATAGCTGCGCTCTTTCTTTGCCATTTTTTGCCCATTCAAAATAATATTAATTTGGCCATTATTTTTATATGTGACTGCCTGATCCAAAGAGGTTCACCTCACATTTCTCCTACTACTATACGTATTCATACTGTAAATCGTGACAAATGCCCATTATTTTATTTTTATCTTCAGCTTCGGTAAATGACTAATTATGGAGAAACCTGCGCTTTCCCGAGAAATAATGATCTTTGCTCACATTATTTTTCAGTATCTTTACAATGTATTCTTGAAGATCTCTTGTACAACCATCCTATTAAAGATAAAAAAAGGCTCTTTTCTTTCCTATAGTTTCTTGCTAGGACTCTGAAGAACGAAACGGAAAATGATAAGAAAGGATGTCGTTGAGCTTACTCCTTGGTGTGATTAATTCTCGCAGATAACTGCAAAAAAGCCTAATTAAAAAACCCGCAGGCAAGATTGTCTGCGGGTTGGAAGATCACTTCTTATTCAAGTTCAAGCTGAATGTTCTTTTGAGGTGCAAATGTTGAGATGGCATGTTTATAAATTAACTGTTGCTTACCTTCAGTTTCAAGAAGCACTGTAAAATTGTCAAATCCTTTTACCAAGCCTCTTAGTTGGAAGCCGTTTAATAAGAAAACTGTTACGAATGTACCGTCTTTGCGCAATTGGTTCAAAAACTGGTCCTGAATATTAATTGTTTGTTTCATGTTTCGTCCTCCTCTTTTCTCTATGTAATATAAATTCGATTAAAGTTTCAGCTTTCCTGCTGCATATGTAAAAATTTCGTGCGCCTTTTGGTTAATATCAATCGGCGGCGTCATATCGAACCACTCGACATTCATCTTATTTCGAAACCAGGTCAGCTGACGTTTTGCATATCTTCTTGAATTTTGTTTAAGCTGTAAAACGGCTTCAGAAAAGGGAATTTCCCCTTCAAGATAGCGATAAATTTCCTTATAGCCTATTGCTTGAATAGACTGCGCATTTCGCAGTCCTGATTGATAGAGGCTTTCTACTTCTTTGAGAAGGCCTGACTCTATCATGATATCTACCCTCTGATTGATTCGCTCATAAAGAAGGTCTCTTGAAACAGTGAGACCAATAAGTGCTGCATCGTACTGAAAGATGGCGTTTTGCTTTTCCAAAAATTCGGTCATTGTATTGCCTGTGCAATGTTGAATTTCCAGAGCCCGTATAACCCTTCTAACATTATTAGGGTGGATTCTCTCTGCGGAAACAGGATCAATATTTTTCAGCTGATTGTGCAGGAACTCTTCGCCGTGCTCCTGCCATTCTTTTTCCTTTTCATCTCGGAAGGCTTCATCCGAGGCTGTTTCTGTAAATTCATAATCATACAGGACAGATTGAATATAGAGGCCTGTGCCCCCTACAATCATTGGGAGCTTTCCCCTAGAAGAAATTTCCGTTATCAGGGACCTGGCTCTTTGCTGAAACTCTGCAGCAGAAAAACTCTCCTCAGGATTTTTAATATCCAGCAGATGATGAGGCACATTTTCCATTTCTTCGAAGCTTATTTTTGCTGTGCCTATGTCCATCCCTCTGTATATTTGCATGCTGTCACCGCTGATAATTTCTGCATTCATCTTTTGGGCAAGCTTTATGCTAAGCGCCGTTTTGCCTACAGCTGTCGGTCCAATTAGAACAACGAGTTTTTCTTTCGGTGTTTTCAAGTAAATCACTCTTTCAATCATGCTTTCTTTTTCTGGAATTAAACTGCAAGCAAGAATCTCCATATCCTTGTTCATTATAGCATGAAGAGAGGCCAATACACCCATTCATTATAACCCAGGTATAAAGGTTTTAAACGGTTATTCATCTACCCCAACAGGATTTGATGTATTGCCTCCAAAAGCATGTTTATGGACAGGCATCGAAGGAGTTCCGTAAACCACTCCTCCATACCCTCCCTCAGGGGGATCTGTGTAATTGTTATAGGTTACACCATATATTTCGTGATAATGGCTTCCATCTTCCCTTGGAATCGCCGGTCCGGTTTCTCCGTAAAATCTATGATAATGTCCGTTATTAAAGGAGGTAATCCCTGAATAATAATGAATATGAGCATCATAAGAATCACCGTTTACAGGTTTTGTAAAACGATTAATGATATGAAAATGATCTTCTGCATTAAGCGTTTCAAAAGCGTAAAGATGGGAATGGGATGGTTTATATGATGGGGCAAAAATACTTCTCATTTAGAAAGCACCTCGTTTTTCTACCATCCTACGCTGCACCTGTGTGTATCATTCTTACATAACCCGCTTAAACATTTTCTCCATTTCATAAATCGAGTAGTGAACAATAATTGGTCTGCCGTGAGGGCAAGTAAAAGGATCAGCAGAATGTCTCAATTCCTCTAACAAGGCAAAAATTTCATCATTTCTGAGATGACGGTTTGCTTTTATTGATCCTTTGCAGCTCATTAATATGGCCGCATCTTCTCTGATCTGTTTAATATCCGCTTTCTTCTCATCAAGAACCTGCTGAATCATTTCTTCAATAATTTCAGCTTCCTCACCCTTAGGGAACCACTGAGGATGGGAACGGACGATATAACTATTGCCTCCAAACGGCTCCAGGAAGATCCCCACTGCCGACAATTCATCCATATACTCCTCAAGCTTTACCGCTTCATCAGCAGAATAGTGAAGCGTAAGGGGAACGAGCATTTCTTGAACCTCAGACTGCACCTGCCCTACTTTTTCTCTAAAATATTCATATTTAATGCGTTCCTGTGCAGCATGCTGATCAATGATATAAAGGCCATTCTCATTTTGAGCAAAGATGTACGTTCCATGCATCTGGCCTATAGGATATAAAGGCGGAACTCTTCCCTCTTTTTTTGCTTCTTCATCAGGGAAAGACGAAGGGAAAGGTTCAGTTGCATTGGATTCGTAACTGTCTTCTTTTATATAAGTTACCGGAAGTTCATCAGAATGGTCCTTTTCCCCGGTCTGCAAAAATGTTGTCTCAGGCTCTTCAAATACAAAAGAAGGAGGCATTAATGGTTGCGTTTTTACAGGCATCGGTTTTTCTTTTTGTGTATGTTCAAGGGTAAACTGCTGCTGTTCATCTGCTCTTTTTTCAGGAATTCTTCGTTCAGGTCCGACAGGGATGAGAGTTCTTGTCCGAAAAGCTTCTTTGATTCCTTCTGCTATTACTTCATAAAGCTCCTGATCCTTGCTTAGACGCACTTCCATTTTCGCTGGATGAACGTTTACATCAACGAGCAGAGGATCCATCGTTATTTCAAGAAATACGATTGGGTACCGGCCGATCGGCAAGAGAGTGTGATAGCCTTCCTGTATAGCTTTGACTAGCGGATAATTTTTAATATATCTTCCATTAATGATGGTAGATATATAGTTTCTTGAAGCACGTGTAATTTCCGGAAGAGAAATATAGCCCTTTACTTCAAAGTCAAGCGAACGAAGGGAAACAGGAATCATTTTTTTGGCTATGGCAAGGCCATATATAGCGGCAATGACCTGTCTCACATCACCATTCCCATTCGTATGAAGGAGAAGCTTTTCATTATGAACCAGCCTGAAAGATATGGAAGGATGAGCCATAGAAAGCCGGTTTACAGCATCTGTAATGTTGCCAAGCTCTGTATGAACGGATTTCATGTATTTTAATCTCGCAGGTGTATTGTAGAAAAGGTTAGAAACAACCATATCCGTTCCTTTTCTGCTTGCAGCCGGTTCATGAGCTTCTGTTTTTCCTCCTTTTAGCAGCAGGCGGGTACCTGCATCTTCTCCGGTTCCCGTCTTCATTTCGACTTCTGAAACGGATGCGATACTCGGAAGAGCCTCTCCTCTGAATCCAAGTGTTCTAATCCTGAAAAGGTCGTTTTCATCTTTGATCTTACTTGTAGCATGACGATGAAAAGCATTCAGGCAGTCTTCTGGCTCCATTCCATCTCCGTTATCAAGGACCCGGATCATTCCGAGGCCTGCTTCTTCTAAATAAATCTCAATTACAGTGCTGTTCGCATCGATGGCATTTTCAACAAGTTCTTTCACAACAGAAGCAGGCCTTTCCACTACCTCTCCCGCTGCAATTTTATTGCTTAGATGATCATCAAGCCTGACTATTTTGGGCATCGATTTAGCCCCCTTACCTTACTTTAATTTTTTTTGAAGCTCATAAAGCTGATTCATTGCTTCAAGAGGAGTCATTTCCAGAACCGAAAGCTTTCTTAAACGGTCGACAATTTGCTTTTCCTTCGGATTCAGCTCCTTGTCTCTTTTGGAAGCTTTTTCTTCAAAAAACGACAGCTGCTCATCATTTACTTCAGATATCTGTTTATCCCCTTTTGTATCTGCTTGTCCTTTAGGCTGATTTTCGAAGCCGTGCAGAATTTTCTGAGCCCGCTGAATCAGTGCCTCAGGGAGTTCTGCCAATTCAGCTACATGAATTCCATAGCTTTTGTCCGCAGCTCCATCAGCAATTTTATGCAAAAATACCACTTTCCCATTTTTCTCAACTGCTCTTACATGGACATTTTTTAAGCTGCTCAGTTCTTCCGCAAGGACGGTCAGTTCATGATAATGAGTGGAAAACAATGTTTTTGCCCCAATGTTTTCATGAATATATTCAATAATAGCCTGTGCCAGCGCTATACCATCATAGGTTGATGTTCCTCTTCCGATTTCATCGAAGAGAATAAGGCTTTTTTGTGTTGCATTCACAATAGCATTTTTTGCTTCTAGCATTTCTACCATAAAGGTACTCTGCCCTGATATCAAATCATCAGCGGCTCCTATTCGGGTGAAGATCTGATCGAATATAGGCAGCCTTGCTTCTTCAGCCGGCACAAAACAGCCGATTTGAGCCAGAATGCTTGTCAACGCTACCTGTCTCATATAGGTGCTTTTTCCTGACATGTTCGGCCCTGTTATTAACAGCATTCCATTTTTATCATCCATCACGCAATCATTTGGCACATATTCCTGACTGTTCATGACCTTTTCCACAACAGGATGCCTGCCATCTTTAATGATAAGAGAAGAATCGGTAAATTCAGGTTTTGTGTAGCGGCGTTTTTCACTGACTGCAGCAAAGCACTGCAGCACATCAAGCTCGCTCACACATTTCGCAAGAGACTGAAGCCTCGGAATAAATCCTTTTACTCTTTCTCTTAATTCCGTGAACAATTGATACTCAAGCTCTACCATTTTTTCCTCTGCTTCAAGTATTAACGTTTCCTTTTCCTTCAGTTCTGGTGTAATATACCGTTCGGCATTCGCAAGAGTCTGCTTTCTTTCATATCGTCCGTCTTCAAGGTTGGCCAGATTCGCTCTAGTTACTTCAATATAATAGCCGAATATCCGGTTGTATCCGATTTTCAGCGACCTGATGCCGGTTATTTCCCGCTCCTTTGCCTCTAGCTCTGCAATCCACGTTTTCCCGTTTCTGCTGGCATTGCGGTATTGATCGAGCCTTTCATTGTACCCATCTTTCATCATGTTGCCGTCTTTAATAGAAAGCGGAGGATTTTCAATTAAGGCTGCATCCAAAAGCGTCAGCAAATCACTGCAAGGATCAATGGAAGTGACCATTTGACTGCTATATTCATAGTTAAGTGACGCTACGAGATTTAATATTCCAGGTATTTTTTCGAGAGACTTTTTAAGCTGAATCAGATCTCTTGCATTCACATTTCCAAATGCGACCCTTCCTGAAAGTCTTTCTAAATCGTAAACTTCTTTTAAAAGCTCTCTCAGTTCTTCTCTTTCAAAATAATGGTCAATAAACGTCTGAACCAACCTTGAGCGCTTTTCAATTTCCTGCTTCGAAATGAGCGGCCGGTCTATCCACTGCTTGATAAGACGACCGCCCATTGCTGTTTTGGTCTCATCCAAAAGCCATAGAAGGGACCCCTTTTTTCCTTTGGAACGAATCGTTTCGGTTAATTCCAAATTCCGTTTAGAGAAATAATCCATTTTTAAGAAGCGGTTCAATTCATACAAAGTCACTTTCTGCAAATGATCCAAGCTTCTTTTTTGGGTACGGGAAACGTATTGATAAAGACGGGAAAATGCCTTTTTAAGATCCGTTTCTTCCAGATGGCCTGAAAGTTTCTCAACCATTTCATCCTGTTCATCGTTATCCTCAATTGATACAGCAACAGGGCAGCGCTCTTTTATTTTGCTCAAATCACTTTCAGAAAAATCGCTCGCTACAACTAGCTCTCTCGCACCGAGGGTATAGATTTCATTGATTGCTTCTTCAATCGATCCAATCCAAGCAACTCCATTTTCACCTGTAGTAAGATCTGTCATGGCAAACCCAAAAGAAGCAGGAAAAACAGTAAGTGAAACAAGAAAATTGTTTTCTTTTTCTTGAACTCCTTTACCTTCCATCACTGTTCCTGGTGTGATCAGCTGGACAACTTCCCGTCTAACAACACCTTTAGCCTGTTTAGGGTCTTCTGTCTGTTCACAGATGGCCACCTTATGGCCTTTTTCAATTAAACGTTCTATGTATCCAGCTGATGAATGATAAGGCACCCCGCACATCGGAATGCGTTCCTTTCCTCCGCCATCTCTGCTGGTGAGGGTAATTTCAAGCTCCTGAGATGCTTCTGTCGCATCTTCAAAAAACATTTCGTAAAAATCGCCTAATCTAAAAAATAAAAAGGCATCCTGGTAATCTGCCTTGATTGTTAAATATTGCTGAATCATCGGGGTATAAGCTGTCATTTGGATCCTCCAATGCAAAACGTATACAAAACACATTTTATTATAACATAGCTAATCCTTGTCAGCGTGTATTTTGCAGATGTCCTGCATTTGAGAATTCTGCTAAAAGCCTGATGCAGAAGAGCAGCAGACTAAAGCCAAAATAAAAAACTAGGAAGATCCCTCTCCCTAGCTTTCTTTACTCATCCGCTTCTCCTACAAGAAATTCGGGATTTAAGTCCTCGAATTCTTCTTCAAGATCCTCTTCCCAATCATCTTCCTCTTCGAAGTGGCCGTCAGGATGTACAGCTACGGAAATTTTGGTTTCTCCGATCACTTCTGAGTAAATTTCCCGTTCTGCCTGAACGACAATTTTATTGCCGTTTGGTGAAATGGTTACTTCGAGACAATTTGGCTGCTGAAGCACTTTCGCTAATACTTCATGATCATCATCGAGATAATTATTGTCTTTGTATCTCAATTTGATTGTATCAACGTATCTTACTTTCTCTGTAACTACTTCTGTTTTCGTATTTTCTGCATAGGAATACCACACGTTAATATCGTAAGTACCTTCTACCTCAACAGTCTTGCCAACTTTTTGAGCATCATATTTATGGTTGATAATCCAACCGCCCAAAATGCTCGCCGGCCTTTGCGCAGGAGCGATTGTATGTGTGCATTGAGTGAACTTGCGCCCTTTCGCTACGACTGCTTTTGTAATAATCTCTCTGTATTCAGACATATGAACAAACCCTCCTCAAATCAATGGTCATTTCATTTTATGCTGGGCTCATTTAAATAGTTCCATTACCTAAAAGGAAAACAAGAATAATACCTCTAATTTCATCCTCATAGTCCATTGTATGCGGGGAAAGCAGAATATGTGCCCAAAAATTAGAAAAGCTTAACATGTACTGACTATGTATGAAAACTTTATCTTTTCTCTGCTTTATCATATGTTCAGAGAGAAAATTGTTGACTGAATGATGGGGGTAAATCAGGAATGATCTAAAGATTGGAAAAACAGCCAAAATAAAAAACGCGCCCGATGCGCGTTTTTTACTGTTAATGCAAATCATTCTGGCCTCAGGAAGTCAAAATAAATCATGGATTCCAAGTGATAAACCTGGGCTCTTTCACTTATAACTTAAGAGCAGCCGCCAGGACTGTTTTTTACTTTTGAACCAGTCTCACCTGTTAATAGATTTCCTCCAGTTGAGCTGATGACCTGGTTTGTCACATGATTTGAAATAGTGTGGGAAACAAGCTGGAGCAGATCATTTACCTCAAGCTGGGAATCTTTGAATTCCTGTATAATCGGAATACCGTCAAGTTCTTCCTGCAGCAAATCAATTTTATCCTCTACTTGTTTTAAAGCTTCAGATTTTCCATAATGCTGAAAATTGACCGCCTGCTTTTGGAGAGCTTTTATTTCAGCAATAATGTCACTGATTTTACGGTTTTCGTTTATCTGCGCTTCCGCACGCTTAAAGAAATCAACTTCTTCCGTATC
Source organism: Chryseobacillus diguaensis (assembly GCF_049220665.1). NCBI lineage: Bacteria > Bacillati > Bacillota > Bacilli > Caryophanales > Bacillaceae > Chryseobacillus > Chryseobacillus diguaensis. The sequence goes on along the minus strand of NZ_JBMKNV010000001.1, from coordinate 483,335 downwards.
CGCGATCATTTGCGCAAGCTCACGTGCTTTTGTTACAATTTCGTCCTTTGAATACAGAGACATCTTATCTCACCTCTATCGCTTCTTCTGCCATTTCCCCGTCCAAACTCCATGTTTTTGCTTTCAGGATTTTTACTTTGACTATTTTTCCGATTGCAGATTTAGGAGCCTTGAAATTAACCAGTTTGCTTTTTTCCGTATATCCGGCTAAAATTTCAGGGTTTCTTTTGCTTTCACCCTCTACAAGTACTTCGACAACCTGGCCTTCATATTCCTTCATTTTTTTGGCAGAAAATTCATTAACAAGGCTGTTTAAGCGCTGAAGACGCTCTTTCTTCACTTCTTCCGGAACATTGTCCTGCATTTTGGCAGCAGGAGTACCTTCACGAGGTGAATAAATAAACGTATAAGCACTGTCAAAACCAACTTCTCTGTATAGGGTAAGGGTTTCTTCAAATTGCTCTTCTGTTTCATTAGGGAAGCCGACGATAATATCCGTTGTTAAAGAAGCATTCGGCATGGCTTCTTTAATTTTTCTGACAAGCTCAAGATAACGTTCTCTGTCATATTTGCGAGCCATCATTTTAAGTACTTCCGAGCTGCCTGACTGAACAGGCAAATGGATATGATCCAAGAGATTTCCGCCTTTTGCGAGAACTTCAATCAGCCTGTCATCAAAGTCGCGAGGATGACTTGTAGTAAAACGGATTCTAGGAATATCGATCTTCCTGAGCTCATCCATTAAATCACCAAGCCCGTACTTCATGTCTTCAAAATCTTTTCCGTACGCATTTACGTTTTGGCCAAGCAGTGTAATTTCTTTATATCCATGGGCTGCAAGCTGGCGCACTTCCTGAATGATTTCCTCTGGACGGCGGGATCTTTCTTTTCCGCGTGTATATGGAACGATACAGTAAGTACAGAATTTATCGCAGCCATACATGATGTTAACCCAGCCTTTGATGCTTCCTTTTCGCGCTCTCGGAAGGTTTTCAATGACATCTCCTTCTTTAGACCAAACTTCCACGACCATTTCTTTAGACATGTAAGCCTCATTCAGAATGTTAGGCAGCCGGTGGATGTTATGTGTTCCAAAGATCATATCAATATGAGCATGCTTTTGCATGATTTTGTTCACAACTGATTCTTCCTGGGACATACAGCCGCAAACACCAATTAAAAGGTCAGGCTTTTCCATTTTAAGAGGCTTTAAATGGCCAATTTCCCCAAAAACTTTATTTTCGGCATTTTCGCGGATGGCACATGTGTTCAAAAGAATGACATTGGCATCTTCCACTGTGTCTGTTGGCTCATAGCCAAGCGCAAGAAAAATCCCTGCCATTACTTCTGTATCGTGTTCATTCATTTGGCATCCATAAGTTCGAATTAAAAATTTCTTTCCTTCTCCCATGCTTCTGAATTCCTCAGGAATAGAAAAGTCATTTTGATAAGTAATGTTTTCTTTGCCGCGTTTTTTCGCATCTTTTAATGAAGGCGGCATATAGACGGCTTGAAAATACTTGCTGTAATCCTTTTCGGATTTTTTGTCCGAAGAATCAATTTGCATATTTTCCATGCGCTGTTTCTCGTTCATGTTAAAAACTCCTTTCATGTATCCAAACGGTTCCATTTTCATTGAACAATGCTGACAGATTTCAATTTTATAGAATGAAAGCCTTTAAAGTCAGGTTTGTTTTCCTGTTTAAGGTTGCCAATATTATAGTATAGCCTTCTTATAGCCGGATCTCAACCATATTCACAGCTTCTGGCTTCATTATACAAATATTTTTAAGCAAAAAAAAGAGAGGAACAAGTCCTCCCTGCAGGTTACAGAATCGATAATTCTTTGGCTGCCTTTTCGAAAATCGTCAAGGCTTCCTGCAATTCTTCTTTCGAATGCTGCGCTGTAACAATTGTCCGTACCCTTGCCATTCCCTTTGCAACGGTCGGGAAAGCAATTCCTTGCGCAAATACACCGTATTCCAGCAGCCTATCTGAGAATTTGTGAGATAAAGCTTCATCTCCAACGATTACAGGAGTAATCGGTGTTTCACTTGTGCCGGTTTGAAATCCAAGCTCCTCTAGACCTTTTTTGAAGAATCTCGTATTTTCCCATAGCTTTTCAATTAATTCCGGTTCCTCGATCAATACATTAATCGCCTCAATACAAGCTTCCGTCACTGCAGGCGGATGAGAGGTGCTGAATAAAAATGGACGTCCTTTATGAATAAGATAATCAATAAGCGTTCTTGTACTTGCTACATAGCCGCCTAAAACCCCGATTGCCTTGCTAAGTGTTCCGACCTGAATATGAACACGCCCATCAAGGCCAAAATGATTGACAGTTCCTCTGCCGTTTTCACCAAGTACGCCTGAAGCATGTGCATCATCTACCATGACAAGGGCATCGTATTTTTCAGCAAGCTCCACAATTTCAGGCAGCGGTGCAATATTTCCATCCATTGAGAACACACCGTCTGTTACAATGAGCCTTACTCTGTAATCAGCCGATTCTTTTAGCGCTCTTTCAAGGTCTTTTGTATCGGCATGCTTATACACCTTTCTGGCAGCCTTCGTGAGCCTGATCCCGTCAATAATGGACGCATGATTCAACGCATCAGAAATCACAACATCTTTGTCTGTCAGAATAGCTGATAAAACGCCCTGGTTTGTTGTAAATCCTGATTGGAACACAAGAGCAGCTTCCGTATGCTTGAATTCAGCCAGTTTTTTCTCGAGTTCTTCATGCATGGTTAACGTTCCTGCAATGGTACGCACAGAGCCCGTTCCAGCACCATATTTTTCTACCGCACTAAGAGCCGCCTGGCGAAGACGGGGATGACTGGTGAGTCCAAGATAGTTATTAGAAGAAAGCTGGATCACTTCTTTTCCGTTAATCACAACTTTTGATCCTTGTTCAGATTCAAGAGGAACCAGTTTTCTAAATGTTCCCTGCTCTTTCATTTCATCTAATTCTCTTTGCAAATATTCAAAGCCTTTCATTCGGAACCCTCCAGTATTTTTAAGGATGCAATACAACTTTTCCGCATTTTCCCTGGATCATTAAGTCAAAGCCTTTATCGAATTCTTCCAGCGAAAAATGATGCGTAATCATCGGTTTCACATCTACCTGCCCTGATTTAAGCAGTCTTGAAACCTGTTCCCACGTTTCATACATTTTGCGTCCCGTAATCCCCTGGACCGTCACGCCTTTAAAAACAATGTCGTTTGTAACATCTATCACTACAGGACGGACAGGAAGACTTAAGATCGACACGCGTCCGCCGTTTGTAACCATTTTAAAGCCCTGATCCATGGCAGCAGGGTGACCGGACATTTCACACACTACGTCAACACCGTTTCCATCCGTCAGACGGTCAATGGCTTGAAGAGGATCATCATTCTTTGAATTAATAATAACAGTTGCACCCATTTGTTTGGCAAGGTCCAAACGGTAATCATTTAAGTCAAGCGCGATGACTTCTGATGCACCGGCTGCTTTTGCCACTCCGACTGCCATGATTCCAATGGGTCCGCATCCAATAACAGCTACTGTTTTTCCAGCTGCATCTCCTGAGAGGACAGTATGAACAGCATTGCCCATTGGTTCTTGGACTGATGCCACATCAAAAGGCATATCCGCAGGATTTTTCCAAAGGTTTCCTGCCGGGAGGGCTACATATTCTGCGAAGCAGCCATTTGTATCAACGCCAATGATTTTCGTGTTTTTGCATATATGGTACTTTCCAGTCAGACATTGAGGACATTCTCCGCATACAATATGAGTTTCAGCCGAAACAGCATCGCCAACCTTAACATTTGTCACATTGGACCCTATTTCCACTACTTCCCCTGAGAATTCATGCCCGAACACATAAGGTGGATTTACACGGCTTTGTGACCATTCATCCCACGAATAAATGTGGACATCTGTTCCGCAGATAGAAGTAGCTTTTACTTTTATTAATACTTCATTTTCATTGATTTCAGGAATATTGACCATTTGCAGCTCAGCACCAAAACCTCTGTGGTGCTTTACAACCGCTTTCATTTTTCCATTCACAAAAAACACTCCTTTTTGAACAAAAGCTACTAATCTATTACAGAATATCATTCGTTCAAAAAGAAGTAAATAAGCGCTTCCATTGGAGGCGGACACTTGATCTTCTGCGGCAAAAAGACAAAAGTTTTTTTCATTGAATGCCCGCTTGCTGGGAAAAGAGTTAAACTAAAAAAGGACTTCCATTGATTCAACGGAAGTTCTAAAAAATAGCTATAGAAAAATTTTAGGCTTGTTTGATCACGGGCTGATGAAATACCTTTTGGCATATATCGTATACACCAGTATAATAATTGACCAAGCAAGATTGCCTGTGAAAATTTTTTCATTATGAGCTAACGAAAGAAAAAGACTGATCACCCCAAAAAGAGCAGAATGACCAATCATTAACCAAAATCCCCATGTCTTTAAATTTTTATATCCATAAGCCATAATCAAAGAAGCCAGTCCTACTAAGATCCTCATAATCCGTTCAGGAAAATGAGGCAAGCCGAATCTTGCAGCTATGCCGATTGGATTGGCATCTGCATCAAAAAAAATGGCAGTTAAAATCAAGACACATGCACCGAATAAATAAAAATAACTTATTAAGGTAACACCTAAAGGCCTTTTCACCATCCAGCCCCGCTTCTCATTCTAATAGGTTCTCTAATTTAGATATTTTCCAAATAGATTGTATTTTGTCATAAGAAAAGCGGCACCAACTGCCGCCGCAAAAAATAGGATTGATTTACATGAATTCTGCAGTAAGAGACTGAAACATTCCTTCGCTCATCATGAGATCTGCGTTAGATAGAGGCTCTTTACTGTAGCCATGAACGAGATCCTGATAGGATTCCTTATGTTTATTTTGATAGATTAGCCCGGTTAATAGACCGTCATACTCCATTACAGCCTGCATAGCCTGCATCCTGTCAGATGGATTATATCCCTCAAGGGATGAGAGCTTTGTCAGATTTCCCTTAAACCATTCATACGTATTAATTTTATTATAGGTGACACAAGGGCTGAACACATTAATAAATGAGAAACCATTGTGATTGAGCCCTTGTTCGATTAAGGATGTTAATTCCTTTAAATCGGTTGAGAAGCTTTGAGCGACAAAGGTTGCTCCTGCTGATATGGCCATTTCCAAAATAGATAAGGATGATTCAATTGAGCCCTTTGGGGTGCTTTTTGTAACAAACCCGGAATCGCTTCGCGGGGAGGTCTGCCCCTTTGTTAAACCGTAAACCTGGTTATCCATTACGATATACGTAATATCAATATTCCTTCTGATGGCATGAATGGTATGTCCCATTCCAATAGCAAAACCGTCGCCATCACCTCCTGAAGCTATTACTGTCAGATCTCTGTTGGCCATTTTGACGCCCTGTGCAATTGGAAGCGACCGTCCATGAATTCCATGAAACCCGTAGGAGTTGATATAGCCGGATATTCTTCCTGAACAGCCTATGCCTGAAATAACAGCAAGCTGATGCGGCTCAAGTCCTGTATTAGCAGCCGCCCGCTGGATCGCCGCCTGAACGGAAAAATCCCCGCAGCCAGGGCACCAGTTCGGTTTGACAGTATTTCGAAATTCTTTTAATGTAGCCATTTACAGCAGCTCCTTGCTTTTAGCATATACTTCGCCAGGCAAAAAAGGATTGCCTTCATATTTTAATAAGCTGTGAATTTTTTCTGCGAATCCCGCATTCATTTTGATCAGGTTAGCCAGCTGCCCTGTTGCATTATTTTCGACAACGATAACTTTTTTGGCTTTAGTCAATAGCGGCAAAAGCTCATCAGCCGGGAATGGATGCAAGAGCCGAATATGAGCATGGCTTGTCTTTAAACCGTCACTTTCCAGTCTGGCAATGGCTTCTTCAATGGCACCGCGTGTTGAATTAAATCCGACGAAGAGGACATCTGTTTTTTTATGATTATCCTGAACGTAAACCGGTTGTTTAAATTGAATGGATTTCAGCTTTCTCAGCCGTTTATTCATTTGGACGATTCTGTTTCCTGCGCCCTCTGAAGGCTTTCCGGTTTCATCATGCTCAACGCCAGTAACGTGATGCAAGCCGCCCTTCATACCAGGAAGAACCCTTGTCGATATGCCGTCCACCGTATCTTCATACCTTCTGAACTGGCTCTTCTCATCCCGGCCAGCGATTTCTGCTTCAGAGATAAGGCTGCCGCGGCGAATTTCTATTTTATTGTATTCCAGCGGTTCAACGGACTGCTTCCCAAGTGATAGCTGCAAATCAGATAAAAGAATGACTGGACATTGGTATTCCTCTGCAAGATTAAAGGCTTCAATGGTATCGTAGAAAGCTTCCTGCACAGTACTTGGGGCTATAACGATCTTTGGAATTTCTCCATGCGTCCCGTAAATCATGGCCATTAAATCAGATTGCTCCTGTTTTGTCGGAAGCCCTGTACTTGGTCCGCCTCTTTGTGTATCCACAATGACAAGAGGGGTTTCTGTAATTCCAGAAAGTCCGATTGCTTCCATCATGAGTGATAATCCAGGGCCTGCTGAGGCTGTAAAAGAACGGGTGCCTGCATAATTCGCACCGATCGCCATTGTGCAAGCAGCTATTTCATCTTCGGTTTGGACAACTGTACCGCCGAAACCGGGAAGCTTTTTAATCAAATATTCCATAATTTCTGAAGCAGGAGTAATCGGGTAAGCTGCCATAAACCGCGCACCGCCGGCAAGAGCTCCTAAAGCGATGGCGTCATTTCCAATCATAAACATGCGTCTTTTTCCATCTGCTTTATCCAGGTAAAGATCTGTTCTTTCATAGCCGCATTCATTCTTCAAATAATCGGCGCCTTTTCTGATGGCTTCCATATTGTTCTCAACCACTTTTTGGCCCTTTCTTCCGTAGGTTTCCATCACCACTTCATGAAATGCTTCGGGATCAATGTCCAATATCGTGCTTGATGCTCCGATTGCAACCATGTTTTTCATTAATGATGTTCCGATTTCTGCTGCCATTTCAGTAAAGGGAATGGAATAGAGCGTTACATGCTCGTCATTTGGAATGGCCGGATTGAATTTAGCATCAGCCAGAATAATTCCGCCTCTTTGCAGCTCATCAAAATTAACATCGATTGTTTCTTGATCAAACGCCACCAAAATATTCAGGTCATCTGAAACAGACCGGACCTCATGCGTACTTACCCTTATTTTATTGTTTGTATGGCCCCCTTTAATTCTGGAAGAAAAGTGCCGGTAACCGTATAAAAAATAGCCTAGCCGATTTAAGGCAGCTGCAAATACCTCTCCTGTTGATTCGATCCCTTCCCCTTGCTGGCCGCCTACTTTCCAAGAAAGCTGCTTCATCTTCTAATGCCTCCTACATCTCTTTTTAATCACGCTAAATCATACTGATTTTTCAGTTTTTTCAAACCGGCAATCTCTCTGCAAAGTTATGATAAAGAAATCTCTCAACCAATTTTTCGGGATATCTCTTAACAAGCTCATTTATTATGAAACTGTACCCTGTGTAGTTTTCCAATCCCTGAATAACATGATCAACTCCATCAAAATCTGAACCAAAGCCTAAATGCATGCTTCCTCCAAGAGAACAGATATAATCTATATGATTGAGCAAGTCTTTTATTTCAGGCTGTTTTCCTTGCCGTGTGAATTCAGGTACAAACGTGACACCAACTGCCCCGTTTTTTTGAAAAATAGCTTTCAGCTGTTCATCTCTTAAATTTCTTGGGTGCGGACATAGCTTATATACATTGGAATGAGAGGCGATAGGATGAGATGCTTTTTCTATCGCATCCCAAAAGCTTTTCTCATTCAAATGGGATAAATCTGTCCAAACCCCTAATGAATTGAAGGTTTGTATTAATTCAAAACCAAGCTCTGACAAGCCTGCATTTCTTGTTTCACGAGCTCCGTCTGCAAAATAATTGGCATAGTTCCACGTGATGCCGAAGCTTCTTATTCCCATTTGATAAAGGATTGAAGACAAGTACACCTGATTGCCGAGAGGAGCACAGCCTTCCAGAGTTAACAGCGCTCCAATTTGCCCTGGCAAAAGAGCAGAAGCTTCCTCTTTGCCTGTTATTTGTTTGATTTCAGGATATCCTTTCAGAATTTTTGTATGAAACAAGTGGATCTGAGTGAGCACTGCATTAAATTTTTCACCTTGCGGCAAATGATCCGGAACATATATAGCAAAACATTGGACTCTCGCATTTTGTGATTGCAAGTTTTTGATGGATGCATGCAAATTAGGATCATCATAAACATTAATAGAAGGATTTTTCCATAATTTATAGAGCAAATCGCAATGGGCATCAAATATGTGCACAGTAAACCTCCCTTGATGGGCTTTTTGCGGCATTAAAAAACAACCTGTACGCCGAATGCAGCAGACAGGTTGCTTCATATTATCGAGGCTCTATAATCAGCTTGATCGCTGTACGCTCTTCACCGTCAATTTTGATATCCGTAAAAGCAGGAATGCAGATTAGATCCACGCCACTAGGTGCTACAAATCCTCTTGCAATCGCTACTGCTTTTACCGCTTGGTTAAGCGCGCCTGCCCCAATCGCTTGAATTTCAGCGGCACCTCGCTCACGCAAAACTCCTGCGAGCGCACCGGCAACGGAATTTGGATTAGATTTAGCTGAAACTTTTAATATTTCCATTTGTGGTTCCCCCTTATTCTTTACCATGAATCGTCTAGAGTCCGTTGGAACAATCGTTAGTAGATATTGTTTAAAAAGCCCATCCCCTATATTCTTTTTAAACGCTATTGGCTAATCATTCCATTGATACTATATTCACTAGTGAAGAGGGGTATTCCTGCCTGAAATGTGTTTTTTTCAAAAAATTCAAACAGAAACAACTATTCAAAAAACATATGGTCATCATTGATTTGAATTCTTTTAATACTTTTTCCGGTTCCTGTTTTCGCATCAAGTTCTATGATGACACCGTTCAGCTGAGCTCTGCCTTCTGCCATTTCAAATCTGACTGGAAGACTTGTTAGAAATCTTTTAATGACTGCCTCTTTATTAACACCGAGAATTCCATCGTATGGCCCTGTCATGCCCACATCTGAAATATAGGCTGTTCCTTTTGGAAGAATCCTTTCATCTGCCGTTTGTACATGAGTATGCGTTCCTACTACAGCTGAAACTCTTCCATCAAGATACAAGCCGATCGCTTGCTTTTCACTTGTTGCCTCACCGTGGAAATCAACAAAAATGTAGGGAGTGCGCTTTTTCGCTTCCTCTATCAGCTCATCCCCTTTCCGAAACGGGCAGTCGATTGGAGGAAGAAAGGTTCTGCCCTGCAAATTAATAACAGCTACTTCTTTGCCTCCGCTCTTAAAATAATATATTCCTTTGCCGGGCGTGCCTTCCGGGAAATTAGCAGGACGGATCAAATTAGGAGTATCATCAATAAACTCGAAGATTTCTTTTTTATCCCAAGTATGGTTGCCCATTGTTACAACATGCGTGCCTGCTTCTATAAATTCTCTAAAAAGCTTTTCCGTGAGCCCTTTTCCATGTGCCGCATTTTCTCCGTTAACAATAATGACATTGGGATGGTACTTTGTTTTTAATTTTGGTAAATATTGCTTGATCATATCTCTTCCTGCTGATCCGACAACATCCCCTATAAACAAAATTTTCATGTAAGCAGCCCTTTCTGCTGTATATTTGTTATCGCTCTTTTTTACTATTCTTTGGTTAGGTAAAGGAATTAAAGAGCTGCATCAGTATATTAAAAAGTATCTCTCTTACTTGTAAAGCATAGTACATAATCACTGTTTTTTAGGCACTTATCTTTAGATTGTAGTATACACACTTCAAAGTAATTCTCTATTTTCCTTATGGAAACGGTACTAATAGTTTTGCACAACTGGAGACAAAAATAAAGCAGCGTGAAATCACGCTGCTTTATTATTTATTTTGCTAAAACCTGAGCCCGCTAGTTACTTAGCATATTCTACTGCTCTGGTTTCGCGAATAACGGTCACTTTAATGTGTCCAGGGTAATCCAGTTCTTCTTCAATGCGTTTACGAATATCACGGGCTAAGCGATGTGCTTCCAGATCATCGATAGAATCAGGCTTAACCATAATCCGGACTTCTCGGCCTGCCTGAATAGCAAATGATTTTTCTACACCCTCATAGGATTCTGAAATCTCTTCCAGTTTTTCCAGACGGCGAATGTAGTTTTCAAGTGTTTCACTGCGGGCACCAGGCCGTGCTGCTGATAAAGCATCAGCTGCAGCAACCAATACAGAGATAATGGATGTAGGTTCCTGATCACCATGGTGAGATGCAATACTATTGATTACAACAGGGTGTTCCTTGTATTTAGTAGCAAGTTCAACCCCAATCTCTACATGGCTGCCTTCTACTTCATGGTCAATTGCTTTCCCAATATCGTGGAGCAAGCCTGCGCGTTTAGCCAATGTAGTGTCTTCTCCCAATTCCGCAGCCATCAGGCCGGAAAGGAAGGCAACCTCCATGGAATGCTTCAGAACGTTTTGGCCATAACTTGTCCGGAATTTCAATCGTCCAAGTATCTTAATTAAATCAGGATGGAGCCCATGAACGCCTACTTCAAAAGTAGTTTGTTCACCAACCTCACGAATGAATTCATCGACTTCCCTGCGGGATTTTTCAACCATTTCTTCAATACGGGCTGGGTGAATTCGTCCATCTTGCACTAGCTTATCAAGGGCGATTCTTGCAGTTTCACGGCGAATCGGATCAAATCCTGATAAAATGACTGCTTCAGGGGTATCATCAATGATCAGATCAATTCCCGTGAGCGTTTCCAGAGTACGGATGTTTCTTCCTTCCCTTCCGATGATTCTGCCTTTCATCTCATCGTTTGGAAGATTAACAACTGAAACCGTTGTTTCCGCTACATGGTCAGCTGCACAGCGCTGGATGGCCAGAGACAAGATTTCCTTTGCCTTCTTATCGGCTTCCTCTTTCGCACGATTTTCGCTTTCTTTTACTTGAATAGCGATATCATGGGAGAGTTCGTTTTCTACCCTGTCGAGGATGAATTGTTTCGCTTCATCTCTCGTCAAGCCTGAAATGCGTTCGATTTCGGATTGTTGCTTCCGAACCATCTCGTCCACTTTGCTTTCCATCTCTTCAATATGTTGTTGTCTTTCAGACAGGGAATCTTCACGTTTTTCAAGCATTAATTCACGCTTCTCAAGCGTTTCATCTTTGCGGTCAAGATTCTCTTCTTTTTGTAATAAGCGGTTTTCCTGTTTTTGAAGCTCGTTTCGGCGTTCACGAAGATCTTGTTCAGTCTCAGTACGAAGCTTATGGATCTCATCTTTAGCTTCCAATAGAGCTTCTTTCTTTGCTGCCTCTGCTTCACGCTTCGCATCTTCAAGAATTTGCTCTGCGGCATTTCGCGCCCCGGCAATTTTCGCTTCGGCAATCGATTTACGAACAAAATAGCCAACAACTACACCGACGATTAGGCCAAGCAAAATGGAGATGATTAGAGTGGCATCCATCATTTCACCTCCTCTTGCTATGAACTTTTTTCTTGCTAGATTAACATGTCGGCATGTACATTGTTCAAATAGGTCTCAATATACTGCACAAGGTTTTAAGGAATGATTTTAGTTATTAGCTAAAGGCAAATAAGAGATTGCTTTAGCCAAAATCATTTTAAAAAAGCTGTAAAATAATACTAATATTAAAGCAGGATATACAATCTCATTGTAAAGGTGTGAAAATCTATTGTCAAGCCCGCCATCTAGGCGTTTCCGAAGGGTATGGCGTTTGACTTTCAAATCTTTGTAAACGGCTTTAAAAAAGCTAGTTCCTCATCATCTCATATAGAATGCCAAAGTTCTTATCTTTACTTCTTTTTCATCAGCAAACCAATCAGGAAGGAGGGAATGAAAAGAAAAGATGATCACCTATAGAATCATACTGCGATACCTGTCCTGCAAATCAATCAGCTTAGTAATCCGCTTCCTTGCAAGTACAAATTTCGGAACTTCTCCACAAAAAAGAGGCGTTTGTTTACGCCTCTTTTTGTGATTTTGATAGAATATCTCGGCTTATTCGTCAAGAAGTTCAAATTGATCAGCATCTTCTTCTTCAGCGCCAGCATTTACCGGGTTATCTAGACCGTAATGCTCTCTTATCTGAAGCTGAATTTCTTTGCGGCGTTCTGCATTCTCTTTTAGAAATTGCTTGGCATTTTCCCGTCCTTGTCCAAGTCTTTCCTCCTTGTAAGAGTACCAAGAACCGCTTTTCTGAACAATATCTAAGTCTGTTCCAAGATCAATAATTTCGCCTTCTCTGGAAATGCCTTCTCCGTACATAATGTCAACTTCAGCTGTTCTGAATGGTGGAGCTACCTTATTCTTAACAACTTTCAGCTTAGTTTTATTGCCGACAACATCATTTCCCTGCTTCAGCTGCTCTGCGCGGCGGACTTCAAGACGCACGGAAGAATAGAATTTCAGAGCCCGTCCTCCTGGAGTCGTTTCCGGATTTCCGAACATAACTCCAACTTTTTCACGAATTTGGTTAATAAAGATGGCAATCGTCTTGGATTTGTTAATAGCACCGGACAGCTTTCTCAATGCCTGAGACATAAGGCGGGCCTGCAAACCGACATGGGAGTCACCCATTTCACCCTCAATCTCCGCTTTAGGAACAAGAGCTGCAACAGAGTCAATAACCACAATATCAACAGCACCGCTTCGGACAAGCGCTTCAGCAATTTCAAGTGCCTGCTCGCCTGTATCAGGCTGAGATAAAAGCAGTTCATCAATATTGACACCAAGCTTTTGCGCATATTCCGGATCAAGAGCATGCTCAGCATCGATGAATGCTGCTTGTCCTCCATTAGCCTGAACTTCTGCAATGGCATGAAGTGCAACTGTTGTTTTACCTGAACTTTCAGGCCCATATATTTCTACAACCCTGCCGCGCGGATAGCCGCCTATTCCAAGAGCAACATCCAATGCGAGTGAACCGCTCGGTACGGTTGAAATCTTTCTATCTGTTTGTTCCCCTAATTTCATAATGGAACCTTTACCAAATTGCTTTTCTATTTGTTTAAGCGCCATGTCAAGGGCAGCTTGACGATCGTTCATTAAAGTTCCTCCTTTTGTTTAACAACCTATCCTTACTATACCTTGTTTTATAGCGTTTGCCAAGAAAAAAATCGAACATTCATTCGATTGTTTTTTGTCTTTTCGTTTGATGAAAATGAACTACCATTATAGGAATCTCAAATTTTATCCATTAAAAAGTCTTTAAAAAAATATTTCGCTAAATGGAATGGTGATTACCTTAACCTAAACATCAAAAAGCTGACAAGTCAGCTTTTTGATTTCAATAATTGCAGTAAATAATAGCATCCGTATTTAACGGTCCGTTTCCTGATACCATCTCTGTTCCCTGCAAGATTTAATAGATAGGTTTTGGTTTCTTTTCCGTTTATAGCAATTCCAATGTATACTGTTCCGACAGGTTTATCTTCCATTGCGACAGGTCCAGCCTCCCCTGTAAACCCGATTCCGATATCACTTCCTGTGATCATCCGGATATTTTCTGCCAGTTCACGTGCACATTGATCACTGACAGCTCCTTCGTTTTCAAGCGTTTCTGGTCTAACCTTTACCAATTTTTCTTTGATTTCAGTTGAATAGCACACGATTCCGCCAAGCAGAACGGAACTCGTCCCCTTGCAGGCAGTCATCTGTTCGGAAAATAATCCGCCCGTCAAACTTTCAGCAGCTGAAATAGTGAGCTTTTGATCCAGTAATACCTTTACTAGTTCCTGCATGATCGATGTATCCTCATATCCGTACAGGTAAGCACCGGCTCTTTCTTTCACCTTTTCTTCTAATCCGTTTAAAAGCTGAATAGCCGTCGTTTCCTCTGCATGTTTTGCAGTAAGCCTTAGAGTAACCTCACCGTCTCCGGCATATGGAGCAATGGTCGGGTTTGTCTGGCCTTCTATTAAGTCTTCAATATCTGTTTCAAGCTGAGATTCGCCGATTCCAAAAAAGCGCAATACTCTTGAAATAATTTTATCCTGTTCACCAAGGGCATCCATAATATAAGGCTTTCCGTGATTTAAGAACATCGGCTGAAGTTCTGACGGAGGGCCAGGAAACATCATATAGATCCGTTCATTCTTTTTCAAAACCATGCCAGGGGCCATTCCATATTCGTTCTTCAGCACTTGAGCTCCTTTTAGCACGAGCGCCTGCTTTTTGTTGTTTTCAGACATCGTTCTTTTTGAGCGTTTATAGTACTCTTCGATATAGGTCATTGCATCCTGATCTGTTACTAATTCAGTACCAAGCACCTTGGCAAGGGTTTCTTTCGTCAAATCATCCTTTGTTGGTCCAAGACCGCCTGTGAAAATAATAATATTAGCACGCTCTTCAGCAATGCGGATGGTTTCTTCAAGTCTTTTATGGTTGTCTCCAACTACTGTATGATGATAGACATTTACTCCAAGTTCAGCTAGCTGCTGGGATAAAAACTGAGCATTTGTATTGGCAATTTGTCCAAGAAGCAGCTCAGATCCGACAGCTATAATCTCTGTTTTCGTTTGCATTTTTTTACCCCCTATTTTGAATTAAGAAAGGCTTTTTTATTTTTAGCGAAATAATCCCATCCGGATACAATCGTGAAAATGACAGCAATCCATAAGAAGATTTGAGCAAATGGAATGGAAAGATATTCAAATGGAAGATTATGAAGTAATAAAGCAGCAACGGCAATAATCTGTGTCCAAGTTTTAATTTTCCCCAGCATATTTGCGGCAATAACCTCTCCTTCACCTGCAACGATCAGGCGCAGACCGGTAACAGCAAATTCCCTGCTGATGATAATAATGACCATCCAAGCTGGAGCTAGCCCAAACTCTACAAGTATAATTAGCGCTGCTGAAACTAGCAATTTATCCGCAAGCGGATCCAAAAATTTTCCAAGGTTTGTCACAAGGTTATACTTCCGGGCATAATAGCCGTCAACCCAGTCGGTTACAGAAGCAATGATAAATAAAATAGCTCCTGCAAGGTGAGAAACTGGCAGGACGGTTCCGGCCGCCTTAATTGTTCCCCAATGAAAATCAGCGAGCATGATCACCATAAATACTGGAATAAGCAAAATGCGCGAGATTGTAATCTTATTTGGTAAATTCATGTCTTTTCCTCCATGTGTAAGGCAAAATATTCGGTTATTTCCTCACAAGGCTTCATTTGCTCTTTTCTGGTTCTAAAAGAAAAGTCATCTTATCGATGACTTTTCTTTTTAGATCGTGAAAATTAAAGGGGATTCTATTCTTAACATTCCCATAAAAAAGGATAGATATGGATGCTTAAGAAAATAACCCTGTTACTTTAATACAATTTTAAGTTTCTGGAATGTTTGTTTTGCCGGATCTATGCCATATGTAAAGGCTTCGCCGTTTAATTTAATATCAGTGTACTTGGCATTCCCGATTGTGACAGTAGCCCCTTTGTTCCCTGTCAGGTCCTGCACTTTTGCAGACCCTTTTTTCAATGTTCCCTGAAATACCTGTTTGCCTTTTTCATCCTGAATGCTAATCCAGGAATTCTTACTGGCAGTAAGACTAATAGCAAGTTTGTCAGTACCTGACAGCTCATAGGTAGCAGTGCGCTTCAGTTTATTTTTAACCGTAACGGTTTGCTTTGGCTGTTTACTTTCAGGATTAACGGCTGCTGATTTCTTCTTCGTATCACTAGCTTGCGCTGGCTTAGTTTCCTTTTTAACAGAGGAATCCACTTTGTAATCAGAACTGATATTTTGCTCTGAAGTGCTTGTCTTCTTAGCAGGATGGCTGTCTGAGCTGTTTTGCTTCCATACCCAAATGATAACAGCCACTGCAATGATGATGGCAATAATAAGAATCTTTGGTAGAATATCAATTACTTTTGATGCGGAATCTGGAAGCTCCTTCCTTGTTTGAACTCTTGACAGCTGTTCAGGAAGAGCATCTTGGTTGGCTGCAGGAACTTCATTTTTGTACTCCTCAAAGATCATTTCCGGATCAAGGCCAACCGCCTCGGCGTATTGCTTGATAAACGCCCTTACATAAAACTTTCCTGGTATACTGCTGTAATTGCCTTCTTCAATTCCAACAAGGTACCTTTTTTGAATTTTTGTCGTGGTCTGCAAATCATCGAGAGTCAGGTTCTTCTCTTCTCTTGCACTTCTAAGCCGATTCCCTAGTTCACTCAAGCAAAACACCTTCCAATGCTAAAAATCGAATCCAGAAAAATCCGATCGGTTAAAAATCTGCGGTTCTTCGGCATCCTCATAGGTTATCTCCTCATCTGGACTGTTACGCAATTCAATAATATAGTCAAAATCCTCCAGGGTATACTCTGTGTTTTGAACGAACATATCAGGATGCTCCACAACTTTTGTCGCTGACAGCCTCATGATTTCACGAACTAGCTGCAAATGCCTCTCAGTACCTCTGCGGGTAGATACAATACCGTCGATAATAAAAAGATTGTCTACACTGTATTCATCAGCAATAAGCTGGCTTCGCAGCGTCTGTTTCAGAAGTGTGGAAGAAACAAAAAGCCATCTTTTGTTAGCATTAACACTTGCCGCTACAATAGATTCTGTCTTTCCAACTCTAGGCATTCCGCGAATACCGATTAGTTTGTGCCCTTCCATCTTATATAATTCAGCCATAAAATCAACGAGCAATCCTAATTCATCGCGAACAAAGCGAAACGTTTTTTTATCATCCGCATCACGCTGAATGTATCGTCCATGGCGAACCGCCAAACGGTCCCTGAGCTTTGGTTTCCTGAGTTTCGTAACAATAATTGTATCCATGGTATGTAAGATCGACTCAAGCCGTCTGATTTGATCGTTGTGCTCACATTTTAATAATAATCCGCGTCTGGAGTCTTCTACCCCATTAATTGTCACAATATTTATTGAAAGCATTCCCAATAGGGAAGATATGTCACCTAATAGCCCTGGCCGGTTTTTCTGGATTTCATATTCAAAGTACCATTCTTCCTTTGCCAAAGAGGGTCCCTCCTTCACTTAAAGCAAGTGTACCTATAAAACTATAATAAAACATTTTAATAGAAGTTAAAAGAATTATTCCCTAAACCGTTAAAAGAAGGAAAACCCCTTGGATGCCCTGCTCGAAATCCTTGCTATAAAAATAGGCTTTTTCCAGAGTGATTGTTGCTTTTTATAGTCACACTCATGAAGATTAGCCTATTGACTACTTTTCTTAAAATTTTGCAGATGTATCCTTTTTCTGAATTAAATTTTAAAAACAACCAAATTTAAGAAAAGAGCCTAAAAAAAAGAGAGGAAATCCTCTCTTTTAATGACTGCCGTTATTTTTTACAAGCTTAACCATCATATTAGCAATAGCATGCTGTTCTTCAGGTGATGCTACGCTCCATAGATCAGAAAGGATTCTTTCCTGTTCATTTTTTGCATCCACTTTGTCAGCTAAATAACCGCCGATTTCGTAAGCAATATTTGAAACAGCGCTAGTATCCATGCCTTTTTCTTCTGCAGAGTTTAGACGGTCGCCAAGGAAACTTTTCCAATCATCCCAATTGTTTAATACAGACATTAAAAACTCCTCCTTTTACATAGGTACACAGTTATTGTTTCAGTATGGAGCAGTTTTTATGCACACATTTTTTTAATCATTTTTATGAGTATACCTGCCAGCTAAACGAAAATCCATGAAACTAATTTTAATACGTTTTTTAAACCCATACGAATAATAACAAGCTTAGCGAAAACCGCCTTTTATCCTGATGAACTTTTCAGCAATGCCACCCGCCATTAACAGAGAGAATTTGTCCTGTTATGTAAGATGCTTTTTTTGATGCAAGAAAGGCTATACTTTCTGCTATTTCCGCAGGCTCAGCCAGTCTTCCCAGAGGAATTTCCTCGATAAGCGCTTCTTTTTCTTCAGCTGAAAAAGAAGCGAGCATGTTTGTGCTGACTGCTCCCGGCGCAATCGCATTTACTCGAATGCCGCTTGGAGCCGTTTCCTTTGCGAGGGCCTTCACGAAAGAATTCTGTCCGCCTTTTACCATTGAATAGAGCACTTCGCAGGAAGCCCCTGTAATTCCCCATATAGAAGAGATCACAATAATGGAGCCAGCCTTTTTTCGAATCATCGATGGAAGCAGATGCTTCGTGATAATATACGGGCTCGTTACATTTAAATAAACCATCTTTTGAATTTCTGATTCCTTTATATCGGTCATTAATCCATAAAAGCCAGTCCCGCTGTTCAGCACCAATAATTCTATCTCATCTGAGATCTTTGAAATCAGTCCAGCGGTGCCTTCTTCTGAAGAAAGGTCTGCTTGTATCCCTTTTGCGTCAACGCCTAATTCCCTGCATTCCTTGATTAATGCTTGAAGTTTTTCTTCCCCAGTGTAGCAATGAAGGTAAAGGCTGTACCCTTCCATCGCCAATTTCCTTGCAGCAGCGCTTCCTATTCCTCCGCTTGCCCCGGTAATCAATGCATATTTTCCCATCTTTTTCTCCCTCATCAGATAGCTCTTTTCTTAAACTTTGGTGCTTTTTCATCTAAATAATATCCATCTGGACAATTATATAGCTGAAAATTTTAAGAAAAGATGCCCCTAAGCTAATTTTCATGCGTTTTCACCCTCATACGAATAGCAGCAATCTTTGCGAAAACAGAATTAAATAAAGCTGGTCTTTTTGAGACCAGCCCGTTTTTACTCTATTTTGGGACCACTTTGCACACAGTTAAATACTTTTCATCAATCATTTCCTTCATAACAGCATCGATTCTTTCCTTGCTCAATTCCTCCAGAGCCGGAACGACATCAAACAAGTTCATATCATTAAAAGCATAGCGTGTAAACTGATTAGCAATGTATTCAGGTGAATTAACCGCTCTTAAAAAGGCACCGATTCTTTTTTTCTTCGCAATTTCGAGTAAATCCTCACCAACACCTTCATTCTTTGCCTGCAGGAGAATATCGGTGATTTTTTCAGCAAGCTGATCAGGGTTTTCAGTGTCTCCACCTATCATGGCAAATCCGAAGCTCGCTTCTTCTGTATAATCATAACTGAACGTATCGTCGATTAAACCCTTTTCATAAAGCTCATGGTAGTGCTTTGAACTTTTTCCGAAAAGGATATCCAGCACCAAATTGACTGCCAGCTCGTTATCAAGGAGCTCCTTCCCTGATCTGCCCGTTTTAGAAGCCTTGATGCCCACAAGACATTTGGAGGATTGAACATTCATCGGAATGGTTTCCTGTTTTTTTTCTGCCTCTTTCGGCTCTTCAACGATGTTCCGTTTGATCTCTGTTTGTTCTTTAAATTCTTTTTTAGCCTGATTGTCTCTGATTTGCTTCAGAATAGCTTCTGCATCAACCGGACCGACAATGAATAATGCCATATTGGATGGGTGATAAAATGTGTGGTAGCACTCATAAAGCAAATCTTTCGTGATTTTTGAAATCGATTCAATGGTCCCTGCGATGTCTATTTTAACAGGATGCTTTTGGTACATATTTTGAATTAATCCAAAATAAAGCCTCCAGTCAGGATTATCATCATACATGTTAATTTCCTGACCGATGATGCCCTTCTCCTTTTCAACTGTTTTCTCTGTGAAATAAGGATCCTGGACAAAATCGACAAGTGTTTCCAGGTTTTTTTCAACATCGGAAGTGCTTGAAAACAAGTAAGCCGTTCTTGTAAAAGATGTGAAAGCATTGGCAGATGCGCCCTGCTTTGAAAACTGCTGAAATACATCACCATCTTCTTTTTCAAAAAGCTTGTGTTCAAGGAAATGGGCAATGCCATCTGGCACCCGCTTCATCTCTTGTTCTCCGATCGGCACAAATTCATTATCTATGGAACCGTAGTTTGTCGTAAAAGTAGCATATGTTTTATTAAATCCTTTTTTAGGAAGAACATATACTCTTAAACCTGTTGGCATTTTTTCAAAATACAGCTCTTCCTGCAACTGATCAAAGTAAATAGGTTTTGTCATTGTTGACCCCCCGTTCCTTTAAGGAAATAGATCGTATCGAGTTCAATCTGCTCTCCGACAGCGAGGATTTCCTCTTTCGTCACGTTTTCTATTCCATCAAGCAGTTCTTCAAAAGAACGTTCAATGCCGCCTACAGTGTTCTGGTAAAGAATTTCAGCTGTACCGTAAGAAGTATCGATTGTTTCAAGAAACTGATTTTTTATTACAGCTTTTGTTTGGGAAAGTTCATGCTCTGTGAAATCTCCCTTTTTCATTGCTTCCATTTGTTCTTTTATAATGGTGACAGCCTGTTCAAAATTCTTTACTTCAACTCCCGACATAACCATTAAAAGCCCTTTATGGCTCTCGATCCTTGAAGCCGCATAATAAGCGAGACTCGCTTTTTCACGCACATTGATAAAAAGCTTTGAATGTGAAAAACCTCCATAAATTCCGTTAAATACTTGCAGGGCATAGTATCCTTTATCTTTATAGGTGCAATTGGTTCTATAGCCTATATTCAATTTCCCTTGCTTGACATCCTGTTCTTCCGTAACCTCATTAACCTCTTTACTTTCCTTTGTTTCTTTCTCTCTTTCAGGAATTGTGTGAGAATTAGCAGAGAAAGCAAAATATTGGTTTACATATTTTTCAACTTGTTTTTCCTCTACATCTCCAATGATATAAAAATCCATCTTATCTTCTTTTAAAGCTTTTTGGTAATAGGAAAATAAGTTTTCAGGATTGATCTTTTCAATTTCTTCAATCTCTCCGTTTACGTGAAGAGCGTATTTTTCTCCCTTGCACATTTCCTGTACAAGACGAAGATTGGAATACCTCATTTTGTCATCATAAACTGCCTGAATACGCTGCTTCAGTGTCCGTTTTTCCTGATCAACGAATTCCTTTTTAAACGCGTTTCCATCAATGACAGGTTTTAAAATGATCTCAGAAAGCATTTTTACAGCTTCTTCAAGAAGGGGAGTTCCTTCAGACAAAAATTTTTCATTTGCTACTTCCATTCTGAAAGTCATAATGTGGTTTTCGCCCTTTTTTGTTAAATCAGCCGATAGTGTTGCTCCATAAAGCTCATCAAGATGTTTCCGAAACTGTGAAGTGGCTGGATGACTCTCTGTACCTCTCTGCAGCACGTATGGGAGCAATGCCCGGAAGGTGACATTTTCCTTTTCAAGGGGTGCAAGCATTTTAAAAATCAATGTATTGGTTTTGTATTTATCTGTTTTAACGGTATGTACGGTCAAACCGCCAACTTCCGTTTTTTGTTCATTAATGAAAGACATAGATACCCTCCTCTTTTTTTCGGAACCCGACTATTTTAATTGTGCCCTAAATGGCTTTTTTGTTAGGCACTTTTTTTAAACTTTGTTGCTTTTTCATCGAAATAAATACATTCCTAACAAAATGGCAACACCGAATTTTAAGAAAAGATGCCATGAAAATTATCTCCATGCGAATTCAGACTAGCATCGGGGCATCTTTTCTTAAGGTTTTTGCCATCCCAATGGTTTCGAAGCCTTTGTCAACATTCATGATAGTAATTATATCAAGTGGCAGAACAATTAGGAAATCAGAAGCAATTTTGGAGAAATTGGAAATAATTATAAAGCTTTACTCAATATACGGTGCCAATTTCTTTTTACGAATCGTTAGTATAAAAAAAGGAAAACTCATTAATAACCTTGAGTTTTCCTTTATTATCATAATTTTTTCATAAATGGCCACCAGTTGGCTTTGTCAAATGTTCTCGCCATTACCGGAATAAAAAACGGGAGCATCAGGAAGCAGTATATAAATAGCCCAGTTAAAATAAGCGTTGCAATTTGCAGAAGAGACAATACGCCAGAAGGCAGCATAGCGCCGAAAGTTCCTGCTAAAATAATAACTGCCGAAAGGATAACTGTACCCATGTTATTCATTGCACGGATCATTGCAGATTTAACATCCATGTCTCTGTACTCGTTAAATCGGTCCATTAAAAAGATCGAATAGTCGACCCCAAGGGCCATCAATATAACAAATCCGAAGAATGGAACAGCCCAGTTAACTCCAGCATAATGAAGCAGATCCACGAAAATAAATTCAAGTATGGCTGCTGCCGAGTAGTAAGTAATAAACAGTGATCCTACAATATAAATTGGCATTATAAAAGACCTGAGCAATATAGCCAATATAATAAAAATGGCTGCGAGCATAAATAAGACGGTGCGGTTATAATCTGAATCAGATATAGACTTTAGATCTGCGTAAGTGCTAGAAACGCCAGATACACCAAATGCTGCATTTTCCAAATCAGTGCCTTTAACAGCCCTATGAACGGATTCTTCCGCCGTTTTCATTTTATCTAAAGCAGCATTTGAATAAGGATTAACCTTTAAAACAATATCCATTGTTGTTACTTTATAATCCGGGGACATGTAATGGTTAAACACCTGTTTAAAATCAGTATTTTTCAATGCAGCATCTGGAAGGTGCCATCCGCTTGTATCAGCATTTTTGTCATTTGAAAGTTCTTTTAAATAAGATTGCGCGCTGTTTATACCGCCTGAAATTTTGGTCAGTCCGTTAACACTTGAATCAAGACCTTTTGTTAAAGCCGTCAGCTGGTCGGCAAATGGTGAAATACCTTCTTTAAGCTGCTCCTGTCCAAATGCAATTTTACCAGCACCCTTTTCAAGATCGGGCATTTTTTCAATCACTTGCTTTTGCCCGCTTGCTGCCAGATTTAGCCCATTTGAGAGCTGGTCAAGACCGTTTTCAAGCTGACCAAGTCCTGCCTGAAATTTCACCTGCCCGTTCACAACCATATCAAGCCCATTATTAGCTTTGTTCAGTTCAGGCAGAGCGCCATTAAGTGCGGTATTTAAACCTTTCATGTATAAAGTGGTGTCTTGATAACCTTTTAATAGTTCTTTCATGGAATCTGAAATTGACTTCCATTCAGGATTAGCTTTCGAATTGGCTTCAACGGCCGTTTGCAGTTTTGAGAAATTTTCATTTAATGTGCCGTAAGAGTCATTGATTTGGCCGTAGCCTTTTGAAAGCTTCGCCAATCCTGTTTGTGCGGCTTTATAGCCGTTCAGCAATTTTTCTCCATTATCAGCAAGCAGTTTAGCACTTTTTTGAGCTTCTGCTACTTGCTTTTGAATTTCTCCTGCTCCTTTAGAGCCGTCCTCAACGCCTCCATTGATTTTCTGCAGTGCATCCTGCAATTGATGGACTCCTGTTTTCAAGCTCGTTGTACCTGTAATCAGCTGATCAATTCCTGAATTAACTTCCTTCAGCTTCGGGGCTGAAGTGGATAATTGATCAGATGCCTTACCAAGCCCCTGACCGATATCCTTAATTCCTGTGTTTCCTTTTCCTAATCCATCATCAAGGCTTTGTGCCTGATTGGACACAAGAAGTTCTTTTGGCTGGTCGCCTAATGGCCGTGTCGCGCTTCGAACTTTATCAACGCCGTCCATTTTATCAAGTTCCCGGCTGATTTTTTCAATTACTGCCAGTCTCTCACTCGTGTTCAGCGGCTGATCATCCTGAATTACAACTTTAGCAGGAAGTGATTCCCCCGGTCCGAAGCTTTTTGAAATCAGATTGAACGCTTTGACAGATTCATATTTATCTCCTATTTCATCCAATGAATTAAATGAAAGAGAACCATCATATTTAATCAGTGCCGGTGCAAGCAAAACGGCAACAATTCCGAGTGCAGCAAGCGGTCTTTTAAAGGAGAACGTTCCCGCCCATTTGAATAACCTGCTTTCCGAATGACTAAGATTGCCCTTAATAGGCCAAAATAACAAATTCCCGAGTACAGCCATAAAAAAAGGGACAACGGTCAAGAGTGCTGCTAAAAGAAACGCGATGCCAACAGCAACAGCAACAGCCGACTGATATAGTTTAAATGTGGCAAACCCGATCGAAGCAAAACCTGCAAACACGGCGAGACCGCTGAAAATAACCGTTCTTCCTGCTGTTTTAAACGTTTGCACAATCGCTTCATACTTTTCTAAACCGTTGGCAAGCTCTTCTTTAAAACGGCTAAGCAGCAGGATACAATAATCTGTACCAATTCCAAATAATACCGCGACCATGAAAATTTGGGTAAATGTTGATAGCGGAAAGTTAAACTTGTCAACGAGAAATGCCACGACAGCCTGGCTTGACATGTAAGCTAACCCTACCGTTACAAGCGGAACCAAAGGGGCAATAATGGAACGGAATACGAGAACGAGAACGACAAGAATGAAAATAAGGGTAATAAACTCTGTCTTTTTCAGCCCATCCTGAGAACTTTGGACAACATCCGCGTCAATGAGCTTGCTGCCTGTCATATAATGCTCAACCTTATATTCATCGATGACTTTATTAATAGCACTTTTTCTTTTTTCAATGGATTCAGTGCTTTCTTTTAAGGTCAAAGCAGTAAGAATCGTTTTATTATCTTTTGAGACAAACTGATTCTTCAATTCCTTTTGAGTAAAGTGGGAGTTAACGGTCTTAATTCCAAGTTTTTCCTTTTTCTCATTCAGTCTGTTAACCGCTTTCTTAATATTTTTTATTTCCCCGCTGCTGAGTCCCTTTTCATCATGAAAAACGACAGCTATTGAAGGTCCATCCTCTTTAGACATTTTATTGAGCAAATCATTGGCAAGCGAAGAAGAATAGCCTGCAGGAACAGACACTTGGCCTTTTTCTTTCACCAAATTCCCCATATTCGGTGCTGTAAGCATTAAGAAGATAACAGCAATGATCCATCCTATTAAGATAGGATACCGCGCTTTAATAACCCATCTCACTGTATTGCATCCTCCTCATTCTTTTCTTGAATCCTGCTGTAGATCTTTTCGTAAACCGATAAAAAAGTCTCAATCTCCTCTTCACTTAATACATTGAGATAGGAAGAAACAAAATGTTCGATTTGCTGTTCTCCTTTTTCAAACACGGCATGCCCTTTTTCTGTACTTGCCAAAAATACTCCCCGCCGGTCAGATTCATCTCTAGTTCTATCAACAAATCCCTTTGCAACCAGTCTGTCAATCATTGCTGTTGTGGCGCTTTTATTCACTCCGCAAACCTCTGAAAGCTCAGAAGACCGGCATTTGCTGTGATTAATGATGTAACGAAGCACCTGGTATTGCTCGATTGTAAGCTCCTCCAGGACTTTTTCTGAAATCATGGTGGAAACCCGTTTCATGGCAAAAAGATAAACTTCCTCATACCTTCGGATAAACTGTTTTAACTTTTCCTTCTGCAAAATAGTTCACCCCTTTAACTGTTCAATACATAAACTATAATCTAAAAAATTGCTTTGGTTGTCAACAGAAAAATGGAACTATTGGGAAATTAAATTTTTTCTGCTTTCCCCACTCATTAAAATACCTGCAATCGAGAGTAAATATTAAGAAAAGATGGCCCCAATGCCACTCTTCATACGTTTTAAAAACCCATCCGAATAGCAATAATCTTCACGAAAACAGCCTCATAAAAAAAACACATGCTATTAATCGCATGTGTTAGGTTGGCTTTACACTATGTTCCTTTTCTTTGCCCGGTTTGATCAGAAACAGAACAATTAAAAGGGTAATCAGGCTAACGATGATGGAGATATAATAAATCATATGTTCAGATTGGGCCATTACGGCTGCATATACCGGAGGCCCAGCTGCAACTCCGATAAAGCGCATGGACATGTAAAAGGATGTAATGGTTCCCCGCTGATCTTTTTCTACTCCTTCTGTGATCAAAGCGTCTAAACAGGGAAGAGCTATTCCAATCCCTACACCGCTTAAAATCAGAAAAGAAAACAAAAAGAAAAAACTGTGCTGGATCCTTATAGCTGTGAAAGAAAGTGACAATATAGCCATACCATAAACGAGCAGAACTTTCATCAGATGCTTATCTTTTCCGATTTTCTTTCCTGCTGCAAACGAACTGATGGATAAAGCAAGCAGCGGAATGGCAAGCATAAATCCTTTTTTAATACCATCAATATTGTATTGTTTTTCAAGCGTTTCAGATAAGTAAAACAAGATGCCAAAAAGAATAAACATGACAAGGCATCCTGTGGCGAAGATCGCGTAAAGCCAGCGTCCATGCTTAGCCAAAACATCTTTTACACAATGAAAAAACTCTTTGACTGATTGTGTTTCTTCTTTCTTCTTAGGCGACTTGACTAAAAAGAGGACGAGCAGAACACTGATTAAACTGAAAAATGGAATAAACCAGAAAGGCAAAAACCAAATAAATGAAGCAAGAAACGCCCCTATTATGGGACTAAGCACTTTTCCAGCTGTATTGGCTGTTTCAATAAGGCCGAGACCTGCACTTACTTCTTCGTCCTTTTTAAACAGATCACCAATTAAAGGTATGACAACCGGGGCCGCTCCAGCAGATCCAATTCCCTGCAGAACCCTCCCCATCAATATCAAAAAAAACGGGTCACTGAATTTCCATGCCGCCCATCCTGAAATAGCTCCGCCTGCACCTGCTATTATCAGACATGGTAAAATAACGATTTTCCTTCCCCACCTGTCTGAAAGGTACCCTGCGATAGGAATTAAAAGAATGGCAACCACAGAGTATACAGTAATGATTAGTGACACTTGAAAAGAACTGATATGAAGTTCCTTCTCAATTAAAGTCAATACTGGAATAAGCATTGAGTTGCCAAGTGTCATTACCAGAGGCACTGACGACAATGCAATCAAATCAAGTTTTTTAGGCTGTTCCATTTTCCTCACCTTATCCCGTAAAGTTGTTATGATGTATTGTTTGTTACTGCAGCAGTTCTATTCTTTGAAAAATAAGGAATAGATATTTCTTATCCAGATTAGGCTAAACAAAAAGGAGCTGCATCATGCAGCTCCACAAAAATTCTTTATCTCTTTCCTTTTACATACGGGGTTCCCAGTGCCTTAGGAGCATCTGCTCTTCCAATGAATCCGGTTAAGGCAAGAATTGTCAAAACATACGGTGTAATTAAAAGATAAACATCCGGAACATCTTTTAAGAAAGGAATGGATCCTCCGATAATGCTAAGTCCTTGCGCCAGTCCAAAAAAGAGAGCTGCCCCCATTGCACCAAGCGGATTCCACTTTCCGAAAATTAAAGCTGCAAGGGCCATAAACCCTTGACCGCTTATTGTGGCATGACTGAAATCTCTGGAAATAATAATGGAATAAACGGCTCCTCCAACACCAGCGAATGCACCTGAAAGCATAACGCCAATATAGCGCATTTTCGTAACATTAATTCCCATTGTATCAGCAGCCATCGGATGCTCGCCGACTGATCTCAGTCTTAGGCCAAATGGTGTTTTATATACAACGTACCAAACAGCCAGCGCAAAAATGATAGCCAAATACGAAGTAATATAACCGTTTGAAAAGAACCACTTTCCAATTAAAGGGATTTTATCAAGAACAGGAATATCTATTTTATTAAAGCTGACAGTGATGCGGTCTGTCTGGCCTTTTCCGTAAAAATTCTTTACTAAAAACATAGTAAGTCCTATTGCAAGAAAATTGATCGCAACCCCGCTGACAGTTTGATCCGCTCTGAATGTAACAGTAGCAAGGGCATGAAGAAGAGAAAATAAAGCACCTGCAATCATTGCCGCAAGAAGCGCAAGCCAAGGAGTAGCTCCTCCAAAGGTATCGGCAAAAAAAAGATTGAAAACAATTCCAACAAAAGCTCCGATGACCATTAACCCTTCAAGACCAATGTTGACAACACCCGACCGCTCACTGAAAACGCCCCCTAAGCTTGCGAAAATAAGCGGCGCTGCCATAAATAAGGCAGCCGGGAAAATGATATTTAACGCCTCCAGTATGCTCAACTTTTTCCCTCCTTCTTAAAACGAAGCAGAATCCAGCGGATAAAATAACTGGAAGCTACAAAAAAGATAATAAGTGCAATCACAATTTCGACCAATTCATTCGGTACATTTGCTTCCATCGGCATATTAAGCGCCCCGATTTTAAGCGCCCCGAAAAGGAATGCTGAGAAAATAATGCCTACGGGAGTATTGCCTCCAAGCAGCGCAACGGCAATGCCGTCAAACCCAATGCCCGTAAAAGCACTTTTCACTGAAACATAATCAAACGTTCCAAGACCTTCCATAGCACCGGCAACTCCAGCAAAGGCTCCTGAAATAACCATTGAAAGCACAATATTGCGGTTAACATTCATTCCTGCATATTGAGCTGCATGCTGGTTAAACCCAACTGCTCGAAGTTCGAATCCTTTTGTCGTTTTTTCCAGTAAAAACCACATAACAACAGCAGCGATTAGGGCAATGATAATACCAAAATGCATCGTAGAATCATTCGTAATCGATTCTAGAAAGCTTGATTTTAAAGATGCTGACGGGTGAATAAGTTCAGTCTGATCCTTGCTGTCTGTTAAAACATTCTGGATAAGGTAGTTTGTCACATAAAGAGCAATGTAGTTCATCATGATGCTGACGATTACTTCATGAACTTTAAAACGGGCTTTTAAAAATCCTGGTATGAATCCCCATGCTGCACCTGCAGCCGCTGCTGCAAGGATCGCAAGCGGCAGATGGATAATCATCGGCAAATCCAGAGCAAGACCAACCCACACAGCCGCAAGCCAGCCTACAATAAGCTGTCCTTCAACTCCTATATTGAAAAGGCCTGTCCTAAACGCAAAGGCCACTGCCAATCCCGTAAGAATATATGGGGTAAGCTGCCTGACTGTTTCTCCAATGTAAAATGGATCTCCGAAAATTCCTGACCATAATGCACTATAACCTGCAATCGGATCATAGCCGCTTACCAGCATAATGACGGCTCCGCAAATTAAACCAAGCAAAACAGAAATCAGTGGTATTAAAAGATGAAAATAACGGGCTAATTTCATGTAATTTCACCTTCTTCCCTGCGCTTGCTTCCAGCCATCAATAATCCTAATTCCTGTTCATTCGTTTCTTTAGGATCTACGACAGCCACAATTTTTCCTTCGTAGATAACTGCAATGGTATCGCTTAAATTGATAATCTCATCCAGCTCAAAGGATAAGAGCAAGACCGCTTTTCCTTTGTCCCGCTGTTCGATAATTCTTTTATGAATAAATTCAATAGCCCCCACATCAAGTCCGCGTGTCGGCTGGGCTGCAATTAACAGGTCTGGATCACGGTCCACTTCACGCCCGATGATTGCCTTTTGCTGATTGCCCCCTGAAAGAGCTCTTGCCTGTGTTTCAGAACTTGGTGTCCTGACGTCAAATTCCTTAATTAATTTTTCAGCATGTTCATAAATTCCCTTGAAGTTCATAATCCCTTTTTTTGAAAAAGGCTTCTGGTAATAAGTTTGAAGAACCATATTTTCTCCAATTGGGAAATCAAGAACAAGGCCGTGTTTATGCCTGTCCTGCGGAATATGGCCTATCCCTGCTTCGCTGATCTTTCTAGGCTTTAATTGGCTTATTTCTTTGCCGTTTAATAGAATGGATCCTGAATCAGACTTACGGAGTCCAGTAATCGCTTCAATTAATTCTGTCTGTCCATTTCCGTCTACTCCAGCAAGCCCAACAATCTCTCCGGCTTTGATTGCAAGATTAAGAGAATCGACAACTGTTACTTGACGGCTGTCCTTAACTGTCAGATCTTTAACCGCCAGGACATCTTCTTTTGGTGCCGCAGGTGTTTTTTCAGTACGGAAAAGCACTTCTCTGCCAACCATCAATGATGCCAGTTCATTCGGATTCGTATCAGAAACATTAACTGTTCCAATTCCTTCTCCTTTTCTGATCACAGTAACCCTGTCGCATATTTCCATAATTTCTTTTAGCTTATGAGTGATTAATATAATCGATTTCCCTTCATTTACGAGCGATTTCATAATAGCACTCAGTTCTTTGATTTCCTGAGGGGTTAATACAGCTGTAGGCTCATCAAAGATTAAAATTTCAGCCCCTCTGTAGAGTGTTTTCAAAATTTCCGCCCTCTGCTGCATTCCTACTGAAATATCAGAGATTTTCGCTGAAGGGTCTACTGATAGTCCATATTTTTCAGAGATTTCACGGACGTTATTCTCGGCTTCTTTCATATTAATTTTTCCGAATCGGCTTGGTTCTCCGCCTAGAATAATATTTTCAGTGACAGTAAACGTATTGACAAGCATAAAATGTTGGTGTACCATACCTATTCCTAAGTCATTTGCGATATTAGGATTTGAAATTTGTACACTTTTGCCTTTTACTTTGATTTCACCTTTTTCGGGCTGATATAAACCGAATAATACATTCATTAAGGTCGATTTTCCCGCTCCGTTTTCCCCAAGCAGAGCGTGTATTTCACCCTTCTTCACTTGAAGGGTAACGTTATTATTCGCTACAATGCCTGGAAATTCTTTTCGGATGCCAAGCATTTCAATTACATAATCCATCTGGTTTCACTCCTTTTCGTGAGCTTGAAGGTGCTTTAACCTTTTAAAATCTCCAGCTGGAAACTTGCAAAAAGCTTTGCAGGCTTCAAGCTGAAGATTAAGCTTGATATTTTCCTAAGAAAAAGGCTAGAAGGAATCTAGCCTTTTCTAAGGGAATGCTATTCTTTATGGTTTAGTTGGAACTTTAATTTCACCTTTGGCGATTTTTTGCTGATATTCATCAATTTTCTTAATGACATCTTCTTTCAGGTTATCCTTGGAAGGAGCAATGCCAATGGCATTTTGGTCTAAACCGTACTCAATGATTTTACCGCCAGGGAATTTATTTTCTTTTGCTTTTTCAGAAAGATCCTTTACAGCTACATCTACACGCTTAACCATGGAAGTTAACGTAATGTTAAATGCTTTTCCGTCTTTTGTTTTGCCGTTTCCTTCATCATGCTGGTCTTTGTCAACACCGATTACCCAGATTTCACGATTCGGATCTTGAACTTTTTCGTCAATTGCTTCTGAGAATACACCGTTTCCTGTTGCACCAGATGCATGATAAATGATGTCAGCGCCAGAACCGTACATAGATGCTGCAATTGCTTTACCTTTATCCGCAGCAGCGAATGAACCTGCATACTGAACGTCAACTTTAGCTTCCGGATTTACCGCTTTTACCCCTGCAACGAATCCAGCTTCAAACTTGCCGATTAAGTCACCTTTCACACCGCCGACAAAACCGACTTTGTTTGTTTTTGTTGTAAGACCTGCTGCTACCCCAACAAGGAAAGAACCTTCATTTTCCTTAAACGTGATGCTCGCTACGTTTGGAGCATCAACAACGCTATCTACAATTGCAAACTTTGTATCTTTATGTTTAGAAGCAATTTCTGTAATAGCCTTTTGAAGATTAAATCCAATCCCATATACTAGATCGAATTTTTGGCGAACCATAGTATTCAAGTTAGTCGCATAATCTGCATCACTTGAAGATTGAAGATAGTTGTACCCTTTGTTGCCTTTTTCCATATTGTTTGCTTTTCCAAATTCCTGAATGCCTTCCCATGCGGATTGGTTAAATGATTTATCATCTACACCGCCAACATCAGTAACCATACCTACGGTAAATTCACTAGCAGATCCGCCTGTCTTGTCGGACTTACCGCAAGCTCCAAGGATTGTGCCGGCCGCAAGGACAACAGAAAGTGCCAAGCCCATTTTTTTCATCTTCATCTAATTTATCCCCCTATAATTTTATTGCTTAATATATTGCATGGCCTTCTAGTTTTTAACGATCACCCCCTTTAGTATCACAATTTTCACAATCTTTTGCGTACAACATGGAAGCTGAACTTATCAGCCCGAAAGTAGTTAAGCGAATAAAGAACCGGTTTGTCATTTTTATCAAAATGCATTTGTTTAAGAAGTAGAAGTGCGGTTTCAGGATCACATTCCAGGAGAGGAGAAATTTTTTCGTGATATCCGATTGGTTCAATGTGGGTGACTGCATAAGTAATATACTTTTCTGCTTCTTCCTGCAGTAAAACAAATAGGGATTCCTGCTCTTTGGCAAAAGCCTCCGGCAGTATGTTTCTAGGAATTTTATCGAGGCAGTAAACAACTGGTTCACCATTAGCTGTTCTTACTCTTTCCAGCTGAAAAATTTCCTCTTCTGATTTCATTTTAAAGCGGGTCATTTCTTCTTCAGTCGGTCCTGTTACGGATGATGATAAAAATACTGTTCCCGGATTCAGATTTCCCTGCTCAATCATAGCGGTTACACTATTGAGCTGTTCAATTCCCGAAGTAAGCAATGGAACGGAATTAATGAACGTTCCAACCCCATGTCTGCGAATAATGACGTTTTCTTCTTCAAGAATACGAAGTGCTTCTCTCAAAGTTGCTCTGCTTACTCCCAAATGACGGGACAGTTCAAATTCAGAAGGCAATTTTTCTTTTTCCTGGTAAACGCCTTTTTGTATATCTTCTTTAATTCTATCAATAACCTGTAAATATAAGTGACGATTGTCTGACTTTATAGTCATTCTTTTGCCCCCGTCAAGTAGTGATCAGACATCAGATGTGTTACCTTTTTCCAATCGAAAATAATATATCATGTTTTTATAGAGAAATAAATAGAAATTTTAATATTATTGTCGAAAAGTCGTAACACTTTTTACCTACGATTAATATTAAATAAATATATTATGTAAACTTTTAACAGGAAAACACTATTTTTATTACCTTTATCACCCATGATCCCTGTTAGCCATACAAAAAGAAAATGAACCAAAGAAGAGAAACCATTCGGTTCCTCTTTTAAGCAAAAAACATATTAAGAGCTTATTTCTTCATACTGCTCTTTTGTCATAAGCACTTCTCTTGGTTTACTTCCCTCATAAGGACCTACTACTCCTCTGTCCTCCATTGCATCAATCAGCCTCGCTGCACGCGTATATCCAATTCGAAAGCGCCTTTGAAGCATTGAGACAGAAGCCGTTTGCATATCAATGATTAACTGCACAGCTTCCTCATATAAGTCATCACTGACTTCCATTGATGAGCCGCCTTGAGTATCAGTAGGAATCATATCTTCCTGATATTGCGCTTTTTGCTGCGAAATAACAAAATCGACTACTTCTTCAACTTCCTCATCTGAAAGAAATGCTCCCTGTACACGAACGGGTTTTGAAGCCCCTACAGGAAGAAACAGCATATCTCCTCTGCCGAGAAGCTTTTCAGCTCCCCCCATATCAAGAATGGTTCTTGAATCGGTCATGGAAGAAACACTAAATGCAATTCTTGAAGGAATATTTGCTTTAATGACACCTGTAATAACATCTACAGATGGTCTTTGAGTAGCGATAATTAAATGAATTCCCGCAGCACGCGCCATTTGTGACAAACGGGTGATCGAGTCCTCTACATCTGAAGAAGCAACCATCATTAAGTCAGCAAGCTCATCCACAATGACCACAATATACGGCAATTCAGGATTTTTCATTCCTTCCTCTGCATTGCCTCTTCTGATTTGATCATTATAGCCTTCAATATTCCTTGTTCCAGTATGGGAGAACAGCTCGTACCTGCGCTCCATTTCGCTGACCACTTTTTTTAAAGCTTGTGAAGCTTTTTTAGGATTTGTTACAACCGGTGCAAGCAAATGGGGAATGCCATTGTAAACATTCAGCTCTACCATCTTTGGATCTATCATCATCATTTTTACTTCATGAGGTTTAGCCCTCATGAGTATGCTTGTAATGATGCCGTTGATACAAACACTTTTTCCGCTGCCGGTAGCTCCAGCTACAAGAAGATGGGGCATTTTGTTCATCTCTGCAAGAATAGCCTCGCCTGAAATATCTCTTCCAAGACCTATCAAAAGCTTTGCTCCCGGCCTGTCATTAGCTTTTGATTCAAGAACTTCCCGCAAAGATACCATTGCCACTTCAGAATTGGGAACCTCAATGCCTATAGCTGATTTACCAGGAATAGGTGCTTCTATCCGGATATCCTTTGCGGCTAATGCGAGAGCAAGATCATCACTTAAATTAACAATTCTTGAAACCTTGACTCCCACATCCGGATACACTTCATACTTTGTAACTGCAGGACCTAGATGCACCTGGGTCACTTTAGCTTTTACTCCAAAACTTTGGAAGGTTTTCTCTAACTTCCGGGCATTTTCGTAAATATTTTTCTTATCCGTATTTTGCCCGCTGTGCTTCGGCTGTGCGAGCAGATTGATTGGAGGAATTTTATAATCCTTATTTTCTACCTCTGTGAAAGCAATGGCTACAGCAGGTTCTTCATTCTCCTGCTTATCTTCAGCCGGTTTTTTCATTTTTTGCTGATATTTATCTTCCTTCTCAGGTGTTATCTCCTGAATAGGAACATCTCTGTCTGCAAAACTTGAAATAATCGGTTCAGCATCCATTTGGACAGAATAGCCTTCTTCTTCCTGAGTCTCCGGAAGATTATCCTGTTTCTCTTTCCGAGGCTGTTTTGCTCTTGATGTCTTTGGCTGCTTTTTCTTTTTGCGAATGGCACCAGGAATTCCTTTGATATCAGAAGCAAAAGCAAGAAGCTGCATTCGGAAAAACCGGAAAACAGGCGAGAAAAGCTTATGAAGTGTTTCCTGAAGCGACCTTCCTGTAACAAGAAGGATTCCAATAACAATAAAAACAAAAGAAATAATTTTTGAACCCGTAGAGGCAAATAAAAAGTAGGAGCTTGCATATAAGACTGCTCCAATCATTCCTCCCCCAAGCTCATGGGTTGCCGTCTCCCCTTTTACATC
Source organism: Chryseobacillus diguaensis (assembly GCF_049220665.1). NCBI lineage: Bacteria > Bacillati > Bacillota > Bacilli > Caryophanales > Bacillaceae > Chryseobacillus > Chryseobacillus diguaensis. The sequence continues at coordinate 448,533 of NZ_JBMKNV010000001.1, read as the reverse complement.
CATCATAAATAGATCCCATGTATTGCGGATCACACTCGTTGATATCAGATTTCCCCTATTAAAGGAATTTTCAAAGAGACGAATATGTGTCAAAAGAAGAATGGCCGAAACAATTAAATAGATACCAACCATCCTTCTAGTAAAATAAGAAGGTTTTTTCTTTTTCCAAAAAACATAAATACCTGCTGCTAAAAGACCTAATAAAAAGAGCATGTACCATTCACCGGCAAAAAAACGGAATAAGTAAACAAAGGTTTGTCCCACCACTCCAAGCTTCGCCATTGAAATCAGAGCAATAACAGCCAGTGCAATCCCAGTTAATTCAAACGTCAGCGCTGGCCTGTTTCGGTCTGGTTTCTTCTTTTGCCTTAATTTTTTTTTTGCCATATCATCACCCGGACCATAAATTCTCATTATCGTTATAAAATTTTGCTGCTTTCGTGTCAAAAAAAGAAGGATCTCTATAAAAAAAGGCTGTTTTCGCAAAGATTGTTGCTATTCGTATGGTCTTAGAACACGTAAAAAGATTAGCTTCGTGGCACCTTTTCTTCACATTCGCAGATGTATTCTTGCTCTATATTCACTTAAACGCATAAAAAACAACAAAGTTTAAGAAAAGAGCCATTAAAAATAAGAAGCAGCCCTTCAGGCTGCTGAAGCTATTATGCTGTTTTATTATACCACAATTACCAATGTCTTTGTTACGACAGTCTATAGCTAATATTGATTTTTTGGCCAGGAGCATATTGGCTGTCTAAGTAATGCTGAGGGTTGCTGCTCAAAAGCCGAACGATTTCACAAGATTGGTCACCGGTTTGCTGGACAAGCATTGGAACCCCATTCAGTTCTATGGCAGAATGGCTATTTGACACAGACTCATCGGCTTGAAACAGTAATTCTTGAGGAACAATGGTGTACATAATCATTGCAGCACCTGCTCTTTTTGTTCCGGTCTCTCTTTATCGATCATTTCGTTCAATTTTCGAATGGCCTGGCCGACGCCGCCCACTTCATCCATCAGCCCATATTCTACAGCATCTCCGCCAACCACGTTTGTCCCAATATCTCTCGTCAGGTTGCCTTTTGAAAACATTAGTTCTTTAAATTTTTCCTCTGATATTTTTGAATGCTTTGTGACAAAATTGACGACCCTCTCCTGCATTTTATCAAGATATTCAAAGGTCTGAGGAACACCGATGACCAGTCCCGTCAGCCTCACTGGATGAATCGTCATTGTTGCTGTTTCAGCAATAAACGCATAATCGCAAGCGACTGCTATCGGCACACCGATGGAGTGTCCTCCTCCAAGAACGATGGAAACAACGGGTTTGGAAATAGAAGCAAGCATCTCAGCTATCGCAAGACCAGCTTCCACATCCCCCCCGACCGTATTAAGGATTACGAGAAGACCTTCAATTTTAGGATTTTGTTCAATCGCTACTATTTGAGGGATGACATGCTCGTATTTCGTCGTTTTGTTTTGAGGAGGCAGCTGCATGTGCCCTTCAATTTGTCCAACAATTGTAAGGCAGTGAATGTTTGATTCTTGTCCCATTTGAGGTACGCTTGTTTGCCCAAGCTGCTGTATTTTTTCAACGAGAGATCGCTCTTTATCGTTTTCTTTACCAGGCTGCTGCGGATTTTCAGACTGTTCATTGTTCGAAGTATAGGTCATTAAACTCCATCCTTTCAGTATACTTATTTTAGTATGTTCTGAAGGAAGGATTTCATGCTAAATGGGCCTGGATTTGACATCCAGGCCCATTCTTATTTTGTAGCCTTTTATTAAACTTCCATGATAATCGGAAGGATCATCGGTCTTCTTTTAGTCTTTTCATATAAATACTGGTTCAGCGCTTCCCTAATACTCAGCTTTATGGAAGACCATTCAATGTTATATTCCTTCATGCATTTTTCTACAATTTCAGAAACGATGCCAGTCGCTTTATCGAGCAGTTCTTCTGATTCCCTTACGTATACAAAACCTCTTGAAAGAATTTCGGGTCCAGCTACAATCATCTTCTTGGATTTATCGAGTGTTACCACAACGATTAATATCCCGTCCTGAGATAAAAGCCGTCTGTCGCGGAGTACGATATTACCGACATCTCCAATTCCAAGCCCGTCAATCAGTACATTGCCTGAAGGAACTTTAGAGCCGGTTCTGACTTCTTCTTCCAAAAATTCGACCACATCGCCTTTTTCAATAAGGAATATATTTTCCTTTTTAATGCCAACTGATACTGCCAGTTTTTCGTGAGCCTTTTGCATTTTAAATTCGCCGTTTACAGGGATAAAAAATTTCGGCTTCATTAAATTCAGCATCAGCTTTAACTCTTCCTGATGGCCATGTCCGGAAACGTGTATTTGTTTCTGTCCAAACACGACATTTGCTCCCGCCCGGTATAGCAGATCCACAGTTTTCGAGAAGGCGAGCTCATGTCCTGGTATCGGAGTTGCTGAAATCAGAACAGTATCACCTTCCACAATATTGAGCTGTTTATGTGAATGCTTGGCCATTCTTGTTAATGCAGCAAGCGGTTCGCCATGGCTTCCAGTTGTTAAAATAGCAAGTTTATTCTTAGGATACTTTTCCATTTCGTTCATCGTAATAAATAAATCGTCTTCTGCAGTGATATAACCAAGCCTTATGGCAGTCTGCACGATGTTCATCATGTTTTTGCCTGCGATTACAAGTTTTCTGCCATTCTCATAAGCAGCATTTAGAACCTGCTGTATCCTGTAAAGATTTGAAGAGAATACAGCAACGATTACCCGTTCTTCGGCCATATACATAACTTTTGAAATCTCTTCGCCAACGACAGCCTCTGATCCGCTGTAACCGGGTTTTTCAGCGTTCGTGCTGTCAGATAAAAGGCATAGGACGCCATCTTTTCCGATATTGGCCATTTTGACGATCTCAGCTGTTTGAGAACCTACAGGAGTCTGGTCAAATTTGAAATCACCCGTATGTACAATAGCTCCAGCTGCTGTGTGGAAGCATACTCCCACAGAATCAGGGATACTGTGATTTGTGCCAAAAAATGAAATTTTCACTTTTCCGAATTTAATAACGGAATCAGCAGTAATCCTTCTTAAATCAGCGGATTGCTTTAAGCCGTATTCTTTGAGCTTTTCTGAAACCAAGGCAAGAGTTAGCTTTGTTCCATATACAGGAATGCTCAGCTTTTGAAGTACATAAAAAATCCCGCCGATGTTTTCATCATGCCCATGCGTCAAAAAGACTGCTTTTACTCTGCTGCGGTTCTCAACAAGGTAAGATATATCAGGGATAACGACATCAATCCCAAGCATCTCCCCTTCTGGATGCATTAATCCTGCATCCATAACGAAAATGTCCGCACCGATTTCCACCACGAACATGTTTTTGCCGATTTCTCCAACGCCCCCTAGGGCGATCAGCTTAATATTCTCTGTTTGTAATTGATTCAATTCCAAAATCCTCCCTATTGTTATATCCCCGTACATATCACTAGGTTCCATTATACTAATGGCTCTTTGATAATACAAGATTAAACCATCTATGTATGGAACATCCCGAATTTATTGCAGCAGATAGGGCCAATCACTGATTGGCCCTGGCTAATGCTTTATCATATCCCCTTTAAAACATTTCTGTTGTTACCTGATGCCGCTATCTAAGGATTAAGGCAGTAAGTTCAGTTCTTTCCTTTTCCGTCAAAGGAAGCAGAGGGAGCCTTACGGAACCGACATCCAATCCTTTAATTTGAAGAGCCGTTTTAACCGGTGAAGGACTTGGAGCAGTAAAAAGCTGATTCATAACCGGCAAAAGCTTTCTGTGAATGGCAGCTGCTTTTCTTACGTCACCTAATACAAAAGTCTGTATCATATCCTGCATTTCATTGCCGATTATGTGAGATGCAACAGATATGATACCAGTACCTCCTATTGAAAGGACAGGAAGTGTCAGGCTGTCGTCCCCTGAATAGACCAGAAAGCTATCAGGCGTCTTTTCAATGATTTCAGCAATGGCATCCAGATTCCCGCTTGCCTCTTTTACCGCTGTAATGTTCGGTATTTCTGAAAGTCTGATCACCGTTTCAGGTGACATGCTGGCTGCTGTTCTGCCTGGTACATTGTATACCATTACAGGCAGGCTCGTTTTTTCAGCGATTGCTTTAAAATGCTGGTAGATTCCTTCTTGGCTCGGTTTATTGTAATACGGTACAACAAGCATAATGGCATCTGCGCCAGCTTGTTCTGCTTTTATCGTTAACTCTATAGAAGCTTGCGTATTGTTGGACCCTGTTCCGGCAATCACTGGAATTCTGCCATTTACTACTGAAACAACTTGTTTAATCAGGGCAATTTTCTCTTCAGACGAAAGTGTCGGTGACTCTCCTGTTGTACCGGCAACGACCAATGAGTCGCTCCCATGCTGAATTAAGTATTCTACGAGCGTTGATGTTTTGTCAAAATCAATATTCCCATTTTTATCAAATGGGGTAACCATTGCAGTTGATACTTTGCCGAAACTCATTTTAGGGACACTCCTTATTTAATAGATGTTTTCGAAAAGACTATTACTATTCTTATTTGTTTACAACACCTTTAAAGATAAGCTTCGGGGCATCTCTTCAAGGTGTATTTTTATTTGAACACGTGCACTTCAATGAAAAACAAAGAGCCTATTTAAATAATTCAAAACACTCATGAAGGGCATTTACAGCTTGGATCATGTCTTCTTCCTTTACAAGAACCCAAATCGTTGTATGGCTGTCAGCCGATTGAAGGATTTGAATTTCTTTTGAGGAAAGTGCTGTAACGATACGCGACATAACACCAGGTACACCCATGATAGATGCCCCAACTGTTGAGACCTTTGCACAATGAGGGGTAACGGCAGGCTGATATCCAAGATCATGAAGAAGCTGAACAGCTTTTTCACTAACATCTCCATGCACCGTGTAAACCACTTCACTTGGAGTGATATTGAAAAAATCTACACTGATTCCGTTTTTGGCCATTTCCTTAAATACCTCGGTCTGAACATTATACGTTCCTTCCTTGGCTGGCACTTTAATTTGTGTCACATTGGCCATATGGGCTATCCCAGTGATAATTCGTTCGTGTATATCACTGCCTTGCTTTTTTGTATGATGAGAGGTAACCAATGTTCCAAGGGATGAGGAGTAAGTAGAGCGAATTCTCATCGGCACCTTTGCCTGCATAGCAATTTCCACTGCTCTTGGGTGGATAACTTTTGCACCCTGGTAAGCCAGGTTGCATATTTCCGTATACGTAACGGTGGAGAGCGGTCTCGCAGCTTCTACAATACGGGGATCTGCCGTCATAACACCTTCTACATCTGTGAAAATATCGATGAATTCTGCATCAAGTGCTGCTCCAAGGGCTGCTGCTGAAGTATCGCTTCCCCCTCTTCCGATCGTCGTTACATCGCCATTTGGGGCTGCTCCCTGAAAGCCTGCTACCACAACCGCATCATGATGATTCAAAAACCCTTTGAGCCTGTCACAATTCATTTCTAAAATTTTCGCATTCGTATGTTCATTGCTTGTCAAAAAACCAGCTTGAGCTCCTGATAAGGCACAAGCATCGACCCCGTTCATTTTCAGCATGCTTGAGAAAACGACTGAAGATATCGTCTCTCCGCAGGATAATAGCATATCCTGTTCGCGCTTTGAAACAATTCCCGAACTGCCGTACAAAAGATTCAGCAGCGAATCAGTTGCATAAGGGTCTCCGTTTCGTCCCATTGCAGATACAACTACTACAACTTTATAACCATTTTTAATCGCTTCCTGTATGTGGCTTAGGGCAAGTGTGCGGCCCTTGTCATCCTTTACAGAAGTTCCTCCGAATTTTTGAACAATTATCTTCATATCTACCGTTTCACCTCTGCCTAAAATACGCAAGAGAAGAGAGCAGGCGATTTCCTAACTCTCTTCGTTCCAGCCTTTATATTAAATCAAGTTTGATTATGCTTTCAGCAATCTGGACAGAATTCCAAGCTGCCCCTTTTAACAGATTATCTGAAACAACCCATAAATGAAAGCCATTTTCCTGATCTAAGTCTTTCCTGATTCGACCTACAAAAACATCATTTTTGCCAACGCAATCTGCTGGCATAGGATAAACCTGATTTGAAGGATCATCAGTAAGCGTAATACCTGGGGCATTTTCAAGCAGCTGATGGATCTCTTTAACAGAAGCCGTTTCTTTCTCAATCTCAATATAGACTGATTCTGAATGTCCTGTTACAACCGGAAGCCGAACACAGGTTGCAGCAACATGAAGCTCTGGCATATGCATAATTTTTTTCGTTTCATTAATCATTTTCATTTCTTCAAAGGTATAGCCATTTTCCTCAAATTTATCAATTTGAGGAACAACATTAAAAGCGATTTGATAATGTTTCTCTTCGCTTTTCACCGGAAGAATTTCAGGTTTAAATGGCTCATCGTTTAAAATGGCTCTTGCCTGATCCTTTAATTCATTTATAGCAGCGGCTCCCGCTCCAGAAACAGCCTGGTAAGTCGAAACAACAACTTTTTTCAAGCCGTATGCAGCACGGATCGGTTCAAGCGCAGCCACCATTTGAATCGTAGAGCAATTAGGGTTGGCAATTATGCCATTATGTTTTTTTATATCTTCTTCATTCACTTCAGGAACAACAAGCGGCACTTCAGGATCCATTCTAAAAGCGCTTGTATTGTCTATAACAACAGCTCCGCGTTTAACAGCTTCAGGAGCGAGTTCTTTTGAAACACTTCCCCCTGCACTGAACAGGGCGATCTGGATGCCTTCAAAGCTTTCAGGGACAGCCTCTTCTAGAGTGTATTCTTTCCCTTTGAAGGTGACTTTTTTTCCTGCAGATCGTTTAGAGGACAATACTTTGAGTTCTGATATGGGAAGATTTCGTTCTTCCAATGTTTTGAGCATGGCTTTACCTACAGCACCCGTTGCACCAACGACTGCAATTCGATATCCTTTTGTATCCATGAACTGTATCTCCTTCCACAAATCCAATCATCAAGCATCAATATTCTCTTGTCAATTTGATGTTAGGTAATATTTTATCATAGAAGGCAGCTCAGCGTTAACGTTTTTCTATAGAAACCATCTGAAATAATGAATAGGTTATTCTTCATCCCTGAAGCGCTCAATAATTAAAGGCTGATACTGCTTGTTTTCCAGGGCTGCTTCTACGGTTTCAAGCAAGAGCTCCATCCTCGCAACCATTGAATTCGGTTTTTTAAATGGATTGTCTTGACCAAAGGGAATAAAATAAATATTTTTAGCCGCCATCAGCTTCATTAAATTAGCGCCATTCAAACCTAGTGCGTCATTTGTAGATATCCCAAGAACAACAGGGTGATGATTACGGAGAGTAGCTTTTGCTGCCATCAGTACAGGTGAATCCGTCATGGCGTTTGCCATTTTACTCATAGTATTGCCTGTTAAAGGAGCAATCACCATACAGTCCAAGGGAATTTTAGGACCAAGCGGCTCTGCTTTAATGATCGAATCAATGACTTTATGGCTTGTTACAGCCTCAATTTTAGCAATCCATTCTTCCCCTTCCCCAAACCGGGTATTTGTGGTTTGAACGGTATTTGTTACAATTGGCAGCACTTCAGCGCCTTCTTCTACCAGTTTTATTATTTGCGGAAAAACCGCTTCATACGTGCAGTGAGAACCGGTAAGCCCAAATCCGATCCGCTTATTTTTCATTTTCATTTAATGAACCTCCCTTTTCGAGCTGGCTATGAAGCAGCTGTGACAATACGTTAGCGATAATTTGACCGGCTGTCTTCGGTGCCACAATACCTGGCAGCCCTGGAGCAAGCAGAGCTTTAATGCCCCGTTTCTCAGCATAAGCGAAATCTGTCCCTCCAGGTTTAGATGCAAGATCAATGATTAAAGAATGCGGCAGCATATTTGATATAACATCAGCTGTAAGTATTTGATAAGGGATCGTATTAATCATTACATCCGTATCTGCTGCTTCCTCTTTTAAATTTTCAAGGTGAAATGCCGTTAGCCCCATCTCCGAGATCCGGGCCAGATGAGCTGATTTTCTGGCTCCTGTTTTTACTTTTGCTCCAAGCCCTGCAAATGTTCTTGCGACACTCATTCCGACTCTGCCGAGACCAAGTACCGTAACATTCGAACCATGAATCGTAAAATCAGTATGCTGAATAACCATCATAATGGTTCCTTCTGCAGTAGGGATGGAATTGTAAATGGCTACATCATCTCTGTCGAACAATTGAATCAGCTTTCTGTTTGCTTCTTTTGTTACTTTATTTAAATAGGCATTGCTGATTCCCGAATAGATAACACAATCATCAGAAGTCCTCGCAAGTATTTCAGCTGTCAGTTTGATTTCTTCATTGGAAAAAATGGTATCTACCTGCCCATTCAGACTGGTTCCGGATACCGGGAGAATTATTGCATGAATGATGGATAAGTCGACTTCTTCCAATTTGGTTTTGTTCGTTCCTGTAAAACCATGATCAAGCTGTTCAAATCCAACAAGCCATAATTTTGCATCGAGTTCTGCCAGTTTTCGGATCACCTCAAGCTGTCTGGCATCTCCTCCAATAACAGCTATGTTCAATCCCGTTAACATGTTGAATGTTCACCTTCTTTATCCTTTTCTGGAATGATGACTTAGACTTCTACTCCAACATCATATGAAAAGGCATTCCGCTGGGTGATTGACATTCTGCCACTTTTAAAAGTGCTCTTTTCTAAACTTTGTTGTTTTTTCATCCATTTAAGTGATTATAGAGCATGGATACACTTGCGAATTTTAAGAAAAGATGCCACGAAGCTATTCTTTATGCGTGTTCTAAGACTATACGAATAGCAACAATCTTTGCGAAAACAGCCTTTCTAAAACTTTTTTATTTTTTCATCCATAAAAGTAAATTCAGAGCAAGAGTATATCTGACAATTTTAAGAAAAGATGCCGCGACGTATTAATAGCAGCAATCTTTGAGAAAACAGCCTTTTAAGAGGGCACAAAAAAAGGTGACTGACAAGATCGTCAGTCACCTTTTTTCAATTCTTCCGGAATATCGATAATAATCATATCTGTGCCAATTTTTCCGATATGCTGCCAGGGAACACGTACTTCATCTCCCTGCTTTCTAAACCCAAACCATTTTAATGCCGGAATCACAAGCGCTGTTATTTCGCCTGTCTGCTCATTGATTTCAAGATCGGTTTGACCAAGAACCCCAAGTCGTTCCGCTCTTTTTACATCCACAATTTCTTTTCCGCTTAAATCGCTAAGCCGCATGTTTCCACCCCTTTGTACTATTTATAGAGAAAACAGCTTAAAAAATGACTGATCGGTTATAAATATCATTATTTTCTCGCTTTAAAATTTGAAAAACCCCGAAATAAGTTTTCGGGGTTTTGCATATGTTAACAGCTAATTAAACAAGTCCTTTAGGCAAAACTCCATCAGGACTAATCAGGGAAGCAGAGTATGGGCCTCTGAATAGATCAAGTCCAAGCTGATTGACACTTTGTTCAGTCACTTCATTTACATTTTCAATAATTTCATCCAGTGAACGATGACGTCCAAGCAGAAGTTCGTTTTTCCCGTTCCTGCTCATTCGGCTGTTTGTGCTCTCAAGGCTAAGCATTAAGTTACCCTTGATTTGCTCTTTGCTGTTTCTTAGTTCTTTTTCTGTAATGCCGTCCTGCTTCAGTTTGGTCAGAGACTCCTGAATCGTCTCATAGAGGAGCTCCAGCTGGCTGCTCCCTGTTCCCCCGTATATCGTAAGCATTCCATTATCAAGGTAAGAAGAGTGGTAGGAGAAGACAGAATAAGCAAGGCCTTTCTGCTCCCGAACATCCTGAAACAGCCTGCTGCTCATGCTGCCGCCAAGTACATTATTCAGAACAATCAAGCTGTAAATTCGTTCATGCCCTACTTTTAAACCATTAAATCCTAAGCATAAATGTGCCTGCTCTGTTTCTTTTTTTCTTGAAAGCTTATGATCATTAAAATCCGGCACTTGATACTCCTGTTTTTTATGCTTAGACTCATATGAGCCAAATTGTTTTTCAATTTCTTTAATGAAATCCTCTTGTATATTTCCTGCAACAGAAATCACCACATTTTCAGGAATATAAAATTGATCCATATATTCCCTTAGTGAATTTCCATTGAACGAATTAAGGGTTTCTTCTGTACCGAGAATCGGGTAACCAAGCGGATGGCTGCCGTAAGTAGCCTTGCTTAAAAGGTCGTGAACAATATCATCCGGAGTGTCTTCATACATTTTAATTTCTTCATAAACCACATTTTTTTCTTTTTTCAATTCTTCTTCATCAAAAGTGGAATGGAAGAACATATCAGACAGGATGTCGAGCGCATAGCCTGCATGCTCATCAAGAACTTTGGCATAATAGCAGGTATATTCTTTAGATGTGAAGGCGTTTACCTGACCGCCGATGCTGTCAAAGGATTCTGCAATATCTCTGGCACTTCTCGATTTAGTGCCTTTAAAAAACATATGCTCAAGAAAATGCGAAACACCGTTTGTTGAAGGATCCTCACTTCTTGATCCTGTGCCAATCCAAATACCGATTGCAACGGAACGGACTGTCGGAATATTTTCAAGTACGATTCTTACTCCGTTTTGACACGTATATTTTCTAATCAATGGGGATTCCTCCTATTCTATTGCTGGTCCTGAACTGTTTCTTGACCAGGATGGGTGATAATCCGCTCTTCACTCATTAAAGAGGTAACCGTTCCGAGCATCAATCCCTTTTTCCTAATGGAAAGTATCAGCTTTTCCAGGCTTTTTTCTGTTGAATCTGTTGGATGCATAAGAATCATAGCCCCATTATGCACTTTTTTCATAACCCTTGCAAAAAGCACCTCTGGAGAAGGCTTTTGCCAATCTATCGTATCAACGCTCCATAGTACCATCCCCATATTCATTTGCCGCGATACCTTTGTAACCTCATCCCTGAAACTTCCGCTCGGAGGTCCAAACCAAACTGTTTTTTTGCCCGTTGCCGCTTGAATAACCTCATTTGTCTTTTGAATCTGGCTTCTGATTGCGTCAGATGAGAGACGGCTCATATCCGGATGAGTATATGAATGATTTCCAATTTCCTGTCCCGCATCAGCTATCATTTTGGCAAGCTCTGGATTCTCCTTCACCCATCTTCCTTCAAGGAAAAAAGTAGCTTTCACATGGTATTTAGTTAATGTGTCAAGCATTTTGGGAATATATTCATTGCCCCAGGCAACATTTATCAAAAATGACACCATCGGTTTTTCCGGATTTCCGCGGTATATAGGGGAAGGAGGAAGATCTTTAAGATGAATGACAGGGGGGACCTGCTTAAACACAAGCAAACTATCGTCAAACTTGCCGCCTTTTTTCATCTTTTCGTAGGAAGCGTTCACATCCACTGTTAGCCCATTATAACCAGGAGTAGCTTTCCATATTTTATGTATTTCTGCATTTTGAGGTGCTGCCTCGTAGGATTTTGACTTTGCAGCAATTTCATCATAAAGGCTGTTTGTCATGTTTCCTGCAGGAACAGCCATTTTAAAGCTTTCAAAATAACTTGCTGTAAAAGGATTTATAATAATTGCCGCAGCAAGCATGGCTAGAAAAGAAAAACGTGCCGTGTTTTTTTTCATATTAGGATCCCCCTTTTTAATAAAGGGCTTTTTTCTTAAAACTGGTTGTGATTCATTCATGATGGAAGCACTTTTCAGCTAGCTCAGTACCTCTATTATAGATTCTAAAATCACTAACCTGCGCTTCTTAGAAAACAGCCTTATTAAAAAATATGTAAAAGGGGGACAAGGTAGAACTTGTACCGTTTTTATTTGAAATCTAAAACAAAGAAGCCGGGTTGCCCTGGCTTCATGGTTTACGATTCATTGGAAGCTTCCTTCTCTTTTTGTTCACGAAGTACAGCCTTCCTAGAAAGGTTTACACGGCCCTGCTTATCAATTTCCGTTACTTTCACAAGAATTTCATCGCCAAGAGCTACAACATCTTCCACTTTTCCGACACGCTCTTCAGCGAGTTCTGAAATATGGACTAAGCCATCCTTGCCAGTGAACAATTCAACGAAAGCACCGAATTTTTCAATTCTCTTCACTTTTCCTAGATACATTTGCCCTACTTCAACTTCACGTACAATATCTTCAATGATTTTCTTCGCTTTTTGGTTCATCTCTTCATTTATTGATGAAATGAAGACTGTTCCATCCTGCTCGATATCAATTTTGACGCCTGTTTCTTCAATAATCTTGTTAATTTGTTTTCCGCTTGGCCCAATAACATCACGAATTTTGTCAGGATTGATATTCATGATCAGAATTTTAGGAGCATACTGGGATAGTTCTGCTCTTGGTTCTGAAATGGTAGCCATCATGGAATCCAGAATATCCATTCTTCCTTTTTTCGCCTGCTGAAGTGCTTCTTCAAGGATTTCTCTTGATAATCCTTCGATTTTAATATCCATTTGAAGAGCAGTTACACCCTTGGATGTTCCAGCAACTTTGAAATCCATGTCTCCAAGATGATCCTCCATACCCTGAATATCTGTCAATACAGAGTAATGATCTCCAGATTTAACAAGCCCCATGGCAATCCCTGCTACAGGCGCTTTTATCGGAACTCCTGCATCCATCATTGCAAGCGTGCTTGCACAAATACTTGCCTGAGATGTAGATCCGTTGGATTCAAGAACTTCTGAAACTAGACGAATCGTATAGGGGAATGTCTTTTCAGAAGGAATAATCGGTTCCAAAGCTCGTTCGCCAAGAGCTCCATGTCCAATTTCACGTCGGCCAGGACCGCGCATAGGACCTGTTTCCCCTACACTGAACTGAGGAAAGTTGTAATGGTGCATGAAACGTTTGGATTCTTCAATTCCAAGTCCGTCAAGAATCTGCACATCACCAAGAGCACCGAGTGTACAGATGCTTAAAGCCTGGGTCTGTCCTCTTGTGAAAAGTCCTGATCCGTGCGTTCTTGAAAGAATGCCTGTGCTTGAGGAAAGAGGACGGATTTCATCAATCTTTCTTCCGTCAGGACGGATTTTTTCTTCAGTAATTAAACGGCGGACTTCTTCTTTCACAAGTTTCGATAATATTTCCTTTACTTGCTTCAGAACGTCCTGTTCAGCTTCATTTTCCTCATACTTGGAAAGGACCGCTTTTTTCACTTCATTGATCGCATCTTCACGGGCATGCTTTTCCTGTACTTGAATGGCATTAAGCAAATCTGCTTCTGCAGCTTCTCTTACTTCTCTTTCAAGTTCAGCATCAATTTCATATAGTGAAATTTCAAGTTTTTGCTTGCCGACTTTTGCTGCAATTTCTTCCTGGAATGCAATCAAGCGCTTAATTTCTTCGTGGCCGAACATAATGGCTTCAAGCATGATATCCTCAGGCACTTCGTCTGCGCCTGCTTCAACCATGTTAATGGCATCCTTCGTACCAGCTACAATAAGGTTGATATCGCTTTTATCCATTTGCTCAACATTCGGGTTAATGACAAATTCGCCATCAATTCTGCCTACAACCACCCCTGCGATCGGCCCTTCAAAAGGAATATCCGAAATGGTGAGGGCAAGTGATGAACCAAACATCGCTCCCATTTCAGAGGAACAGTTTTGATCCACACTCATCACAATACTGACAACTTGAACTTCATTACGGAAACCATCAGCAAACAGCGGACGGATTGGACGGTCAATTAGCCTGCTTGCAAGAATAGCTTTTTCACTCGGTCTTCCCTCGCGTTTGATAAATCCGCCTGGGATCTTACCTACTGCATACAGTCTTTCCTCATAGTTAACTGTCAGCGGAAAGAAATCAACGGTCTTTGGTTCTTTTGAAGCTGTAGCAGTACTGAGTACTGCTGTATCTCCATAACGGACAAGGACGGCACCGTTCGCCTGTTTGGCAAGCTGGCCAATTTCTACGGTAAGTGTTCTTCCGGCCCAGTCAATGGAAAAGACTTGTTTATCTTGTCCCATAAATGTTAGTGCTCCTCTCTTCATATGCATTAAAATACATTATGTATTAGTATGGACTAATTAAATTCAACATATCAATGTTAGTTGTATATGTAAATAGCTGAATAGAAAGAAAAGCGCAAGCGCCTTGTTCAGCCCCGACAGCTACTTACAGAAAAAATCGAATAGTCTGGTTTTGACTTTTTGATTTTTTCTGAAGTGACCTCGAGGGGCTAGGCGCTGGAGCTGGACAATTCAACTTATACAACCGTAGTTCATTAAGTAGAAATATATCTTTCTTATCTATAAAAACCCTCGAAAACAGGCTTTCAAGCATCTTTTTTCTTACACTAAAAAAGCGGGAATTCTCCCGCTTTTAAGTAAGATTATCGGCGTAAGCCAAGTTTGTTGATTAACTCACGGTAACGTGGTACATCGTTGTTACGAAGGTAAGTTAACAAGTTACGGCGCTTACCTACCATTTTCAAAAGACCGCGACGTGAATGGTGGTCTTTCTTGTGAGTACGCAAATGATCATTCAAAGTGTTGATTTGTTCAGTTAGGATAGCGATCTGAACCTCTGGTGAACCAGTGTCAGTATCATGAGTTCTGTACTCGCTGATAATTTCGTTTTTACGCTCTTGCGTCATTGCCATCCTATTCACCTCCTATTATTTTAATATCCCCAATTACCGAGCAAGCGTCGGAGACTCGACTTGCCAAGCAATGGTTTAAAAGTTACAAGTATAAGAATACTATTTTCATGATTAAAAAGCAAGGTATTCGTTATTTATTATGAAAATAATCTTCAGCCGCTTTTTTATCCAATGCGATTTGTGCGATAAGCTCTTCTACGCCGCTGAATTTCTGTTCACTCCGGATTCTTTTATGCCAAAATACGTTAACACTTTGATCATAAATTTCCTGATTAAAATCAAATATATGAACCTCTATACTCGGTTTCAGGCTTTTTTCATCATAAAAAGTCGGTTTATAGCCAATGTTGCAAACACCATTGTATTCCTTGCCATTAAGGAGCAGGGAAACGGCATAAACTCCTGTCGGAGGTATGAGACAGTCTTCTTTCAATTCAACATTTGCCGTCGGGAAACCGATGGTTCTTCCTCTTTTATCTCCATGGATGACCACACCTTTAGCAAAATGCGGACGTCCCAATAATAGAGCGGCATATGAGACATCTCCGTTTCGGACTACTTCCCGAATTAATGTTGAGCTGATCTTTCTGTCATGATCTGTCTGTTTTGAAACGGTGGTAATGGTAAATTGCCCCCTGGAATGAAAAGGCATCGCTTCCATCGTACCCTTTCCAAGCTTACCGTATGTAAAATCGAATCCTGCAGTCACATGTTTGACATTTAGAGAAATCATATATTGATCAATGAATTCCTGCGGTTCAAGTGCTGCAAATTCTTCTGTAAAATCAACTACAAACAAGTAATCTGCGCCAAGCTCTTCTATTAATTCTATTTTGTCTGAAAGAGGCGTTATCGGTTCGACTGGTTTGACGTTTTTCCTAAGAACCTTGGAGGGATGAGGATAAAAAGTCATTACAGCGCATTTTGCCCCATTATTTTCAGCCCATTTTTTTGCTGTTAAAATGACCTCTTTATGCCCTCGGTGTACGCCGTCAAAATAGCCTAAAGCCATTGATAGGCCGCCCGGAATTGTATGTGTAAAAGTATTAGGATGAGAAAGCCTTATCGTCTGCACGTATTTCACCTTTTCTGACGAGAGTTAAATTAGCTCCTTTGATAAAGAACTTTGGCGGGCTTCATTAGGCCTGCCTTATCTGTATGTTTTTGATAAATAGCCAAACATTCTTCCTGTTCATTAAAAACGGCGACAGATGCCTCCATAGGCAAATCTTTCAGCCTGTCTGGCACTTCAAGCACTGCGCCATTTTTCACTTTCCCTGCTAATGTATCATTTATCACCCATTTGGGCAAATGGTTTAAAGCTTCTCCAATAGGGATCAGCTGCATACTGTTATTTTCAAGTTTTTCTTCAATTTCTTCAAATGTTTCGCACTCTTCCAGATCAAAATGACCAGAACGGGTTCTGATCAAATAAGACATATGCGCAGGATAACCGAGGCGTTCCCCGATCATTACAGCAAGTGTCCGGATATAGGTACCTTTTGAGCATGATGTCCTGAGCTTGAAAGAAACCGTATAATCCATTACATTTTCCTCAACAGGGCTGATCAGATCCAGTTCATGAATGGTAATCGTTCTGCTTGGACGGTCAATTATTATTCCTTCCCGGGCGTATTCATAAAGCTTTTTGCCGTTTATCTTTACTGCCGAATACATGGGAGGGGTTTGCTCAATTTCCCCAATCATTGCCTGGAAAACTTCCTGGACTTCTTTCTCTGTAATTTTGCGCTCCACTTTCATTCTTTCCACTATTTCTCCTGATGCATCTTCTGTGGCAGTGGAAAATCCGAGAGTCACTTCAGCTTCATACGTTTTAACGGAAGCTGTTAAATATTCAACAATTTTAGTTGCTCTTCCAATGCAAATCGGCAGCACTCCTGTTACATCAGGATCAAGAGTTCCAGTATGCCCCACTTTTTTTGTTTTGAAAAGCCTTCTGATTCTTGAAACACAATCGTGAGAGGTCATACCTGCAGGTTTATTCAGCAATAAAACACCTTCCATGCTTCCCTTCCTTTCAACTTATAATAGTTTATTTTCACAATTTCTTTTTGCATATTTTCAGGAATTGTTTCTCAATCCCAACAAATAGGATAGAGCCAAAATAAAAAGGATAGACATCGTGTCTATCCTTTTTACTCAAAGCACTCCGTCCTATTGTTCGTCTTTGTGATCAGACTCGTTAATTTCGTGGATGAGTGTTTCAATCCGGTTTCCGTAATCAATTGATTCGTCGAATTCGAACTGAATTTCCGGTGTTTTTCTTAGACGGATGCGCTGGCCTATTTCAGAACGGATAAAACCTTTTGCCTTCGCAAGTCCTTTAAGGGTGTTTTCCCGCTGTTCCTCTCCGCCAAGTACAGAAATATAAACCTTGGCGATTTGCAGGTCGCCGGTTACTCTAACATCCGTAACGGTTACGAACCCTATTCTCGGATCCTTCATTTTTCGGCCGATGATATCACTTAATTCCTTTTTCATCTGTTCGCCGACACGAGTAGCTCTCATGCTCATTACATCACCTCATTCTTAAAACCACTCAAAAGATGTAACTGTGCGCTCGATTTCAGGAAAAGAATCTATAAACTGCAATACATTGTGCAGCTCACGTTCTGTGCTTATCTTACTCGAGGTGATAGCAACAATCCCAAATCGGGTTCGCTGCCACAAATCCTGATGATCGATTTCTGCAATAGAAACATTAAATTTCTGGCGTACCCTTATAATGATTCTTTGCAAAACAGAACGTTTCTCTTTCAAAGACCCTGCATCATAAATCAAGCAATCACATTCGACACAGCCAATCATTTTCGTTCAATTTCTTCCATTACATACGCTTCAATAACATCAGCCTCTTTAATGTCATTAAAGTTCTTAATGGTAATACCACATTCATAGCCTTGTGAAACTTCCTTCACATCGTCCTTAAAGCGTTTCAGAACGTCGACTTCGCCTTCAAAAATGACAATGCCGTCACGAATCAGGCGGATTCCGCTGTCACGGGTGATTTTTCCGTCTGTGACATAGCCTCCTGCAATCGTACCGATTTTGGAAACTTTGAACGTTTGACGAACTTCAACCTGGCCGATAATTTTTTCCTGGAATTCGGGATCAAGCATCCCTTTCATTGCCGCTTCTATTTCTTCAATCACTTTATAGATGATGCGGTGAAGACGAATATCAACGTTTTCTGCCTCTGCAGCACGTTTCGCATTTGTATCAGGTCTAACGTTAAATCCGATTACGATACCATTCGATGCGGAAGCAAGCATAATATCGTATTCAGTAATGGCACCTACGCCAGTATGGATAATTTTAACCTTAACACCTTCAACTTCAATTTTCTGAAGGGAAGATGCCAATGCTTCTACTGAACCTTGAACGTCAGCTTTTACAATCAGGTTAATATCCTTCACTTCGCCTTGCTTGATTTGTTCAAATAAATCATCAAGGCTGAGTTTTGATTTTTCGCCGCGCTGTTCAACAAGCTGTTTTGAAGCTCTTGCTTCCCCAACCTGGCGGGCTTTTTTCTCATCTTCAAATACCATAAACTGATCTCCTGCAAGAGGAACATCATTTAAACCTGTGATTTCGACAGGTGTTGAAGGGCCAGCCTCTTTTACGCGGCGGCCAAGGTCGTTGACCAAAGCACGCACACGGCCGAACGTATTTCCTACTACAATCGGGTCGCCTACGCGAAGCGTACCGTTTTGGACAAGAAGTGTTGCAACAGATCCGCGGCCTTTATCAAGCTGCGCTTCAATAACAGTACCTGTTGCGCGTCTTGCGGCATTTGCTTTCAGTTCCTCTACTTCACTGACCAATAGGATCATTTCAAGAAGGTCATCTATTCCATCACCTTTTAAAGCAGATACCGATACAAAAATAGTATCTCCGCCCCAATCTTCAGGAACCAGATTGTGCTCTGTTAATTCCTGCATAACACGGTCAGGATTGGCAGATGGTTTATCCATTTTATTAACAGCAACAATAATCGGCACTTCTGCCGCTTTTGCATGGTTAATGGCTTCAATTGTCTGAGGCATAACTCCGTCATCAGCTGCAACTACAAGGATTGTAATATCTGTTACTTGAGCTCCGCGTGCGCGCATCGTTGTAAAGGCAGCATGCCCTGGAGTATCAAGGAACGTGATTTTCTTACCATTCGTTTCGATTTGGTAAGCACCAATGTGCTGAGTGATCCCGCCTGCTTCTCCCTCAGTTACTTTTGTATTTCGAATAGAGTCAAGAAGCGTTGTTTTACCATGGTCAACATGACCCATAATCGTTACAACCGGAGGACGTACAGCAAGGTTTTCTTCTTTGTCTTCCTGCTCATATCCTTCAAATTCTGTTACATCAAACAGAATTTCTTCTTCCACTTCCACACCGAATTCGCCTGCGATCAGCTCAATGGAATCTTTGTCGAGTTCCTGGTTAATCGTAGCCATAACACCCAATTGCAGAAGCTTCTTAATAATTTCAGATGGCTCTTTGTACAATTTTTGAGCTAATTCGCCTACAGTCAAAGATCCAGTAAATGTAATTTTGCTTGGAAGTTCTTTTTTAGGCTTTTCTGGCTGAGGCTGGAAAGTGCGGCTGTTTTGATTAGCCGGCTTGCCTTTTTTATTGTTATTCTTTTTATTTTTATTGAATGGCTGATTGCCGCCGCCTGGTTTTTGGGTGCCTTTTTTATTTCCTCCGCCATTACCAGGAGTTTTCTTTAGGGAAGTGTTAGAATTTCCGCTGTTTTCTTTAATGGAAACAGCACGTTCCGGCTTTGCTGTTTTTCCTTGAGCGGAATTATTTTTAGCAGGTGCTGCCCCTGTATTTTGAGCAGGCTTTTGGCTGGGAGCAGATTTTTTTGCAAATTTATTATCTAATGGCTGCAAAAATTTGTCTTCAATCATACCCATATGATTGCTCACTTCAAAGTTTAAATCTTTTAATGCATTAATTACATCTTTGCTAGACACATTGTGCTGTTTTGCGTATTCATATACTCTCATTTTTGCCATGTGTTCACCCCCGAGTTATTTAATCGAGCAAGTCTTTTAATTTTGAGGCAAATCCAGCTTCCGTAATGGCTACGACCACTCTTGCTTCTTTTCCGATGGCATGGCCGAGGAGAAGACGGTCTGCTACGTATGCAACCGGAACCTGATAGGTTTTGCATTTGTCTGTTACTTTTTTTTGGGTATTAAAAGAAGCATCATTTGAGAGCAGGACAAGCTTTGCCCCTCCTTTTCTCACTTCTTTAACGACAAGTTCCTCACCTGAAATGACTTTTCGCGCTCGATTGGCCAGTCCTAATAAAGACATCCACTGCTGATTCAAGACTGTTTTTCCGCTTCTGCAAGTTCCAGCAGTTCTTCGTACAATGATGGGTCAATATGGGCCTTTAACTGGCTGGATAGAATGTTCTTTTTTTTGGCCAGTAAAACACATTCCTTATCCAAAGTTAAGTAGGCTCCGCGACCATTTTTCTTCCCTGTTAAGTCAATGGAGACATCGCCTTCAGAAGACTTTACGATGCGGACCATTTCTTTTTTAGGTCTCATTTCTCCGGTAGCCACGCATTTTCGTAAAGGAATTTTCTTACGATTGTTCACGCGGTATCACCTCTTATTCGCCCTGTTCTTCATATGCATCATAATCTTCTTTTGCTTCATCACTTGCTGGTGCTTTTTGGGAAAGCATACCGAGCTTTTCAGCATCAGATTCGCTTTTAATATCAATTTTCCAGCCTGTCAGTTTCGCAGCAAGGCGGGCATTTTGCCCTCTTTTACCGATGGCTAAAGACAGCTGATAATCCGGAACAATGACAGTTGTAGCTTTTTCTTCTTCATTTACAAGGACTTCTACTACTTTAGAAGGGCTTAGAGCATTTGCTACAAAATCCACCGGATCGCTTGACCAGCGAACGATGTCAATTTTTTCGCCTTTCAGCTCATTAACTATAGCCTGTACCCTTTGTCCTTTAGGACCTACACAGGATCCAACAGGGTCAATCTCAACCTGTTCTGCATAAACAGAAATTTTCGAACGGTCCCCTGCTTCCCTTGCAACCGATTTAATCTCAACAGTACCATCAAAAATTTCCGGCACTTCAATTTCAAATAGGCGTTTAAGCAGCCCAGGATGTGTTCTGGAAACAAAAATTTGCGGCCCTTTTGTCGTTTTTTCAACTTTTGTAATAAAGACCTTAATGCGGTCATGCGGTTTATATTGTTCGTTTGGCATTTGCTCATTTACTGGAAGCAAAGCCTCAATTTTACCAAGGCTGACATAAATGAATTTAGAATCTATTCTTTGAACGATTCCTGTCATGATATCTTCTTCGCGGTCAATAAACTCAGAATAAATAACTCCTCGTTCTGCTTCACGAACTCTTTGGGTAACAACCTGCTTTGCTGTTTGTGCAGCAATACGGCCGAAATTTTTAGGTGTTACTTCAATTTCCACAATATCTCCGACCACATAGTTCGGATTTATGGAATGAGCTTCATCCTCTGACAATTCAAGGCGCGGATCAAACACCTGGTCTACAACGTCTTTGCGGGCAAACACGCGCATTGTGCCTGTGTCGCGGTTCAAATCAACGCGAACATTCTGTGCCTGATTGAAATTTCGTTTGTAGGCAGATATCAGCGCTGCTTCAATCGCTTCAATGATCACTTCTTTGCTGATGCCTTTTTCTCTTTCAAGGATCGTTAAGGCATCCAAAAGTTCACTACTCATTTTTACTGTTTCCCCCTTATACATTCATGCACTCATTCTTCTCAAGCTTGTTAGGATAGCTTAAAAAGATCTTTCTTTCCCGTTTATCCGAAAATTACAGCCAGTCTTGCACCGGCAACTTTTTCGTAAGGAATTTCTACTTGTTTTTTTCTTGTTTTGATTGTAACGGTTACAGTAACGGTTTTTCCATCAAATGACTCAAGGATACCTTCGAATACTTTTTCTCCGTCTATTGGTTCGTACGTTTTAATATTCACATGCTTGCCGATTGCTTTTTGAAAATCAGCCTCTTTTTTTAGCGGACGCTCTGCTCCAGGAGAAGAAACTTCTAAAAAGTAGTTGTGAGGTATAGGATCCAACGGGTCAAGTTTTTCACTCAGCCGTTCACTGACAATTCCGCACTCTTCAATATCTACGCCGTCATCTGAATCTATAAATACGCGAAGAAACCAGTTTTTTCCTTCTTTCACATATTCGATATCTACCAGTTCAAGCCCTAGTTCATTTACTATTGGCGCAGCAAGGTCAGCGACAACATCGGTTACTTTTTTACTCATTCTTTTCCTCCTTGTATTCCAAGCAAAATAGCTCCTATAGCTGATGAAAAACCCTGCTAATTTAGCAGGGAATTTTTGTAATTCACTATCGAAAGAGGTCCTACTCAATACAAAAGAGCGGGTTGCCCCACTCTCTTCGCCTCAGGTATCGCTAGCATTTCCAATAAAACTATACCATAACCTGTATTTTTTTGCAAATAGCTGTTCACTTAAATCATTGATATCTGAAGCCCTTCTTTAATAAGCATTTCAACTCTTTTTTTTCTGTTCATAAACCGTTTGTAAAAGAGATTTTGTTCCTAAAAAGCTCTGGCCTGTTTAGAACAGAGATAACTGGTTCTGATCCGGCAGTGCGTCAAGGCAGCCTTGCTTGTCCAAATACTCTAAAATCGTTTTTGAAACTTTACCGCGCTGCTGAAGATCTTCCTTGGAAAGAAACTCTCCGTCCTTCCTTGCATTAACAATGTTGATGGCTGCATTTGTTCCAAGACCAGGAATGGAATTAAACGGGGGTATCAAAGAATCACCGTCAATAATGAATTCAGAAGCACTGGAACGGTACAGATCTACCTTTTGGAAGGAATACCCTCTTTCGCACATTTCCAAAGCAAGTTCCATTACAGTCAGCAAACTTTTTTCCTTAGGTGAAGCATCAAGCCCTTTGCTGTTAATCTCTTCAATTTTTGCTTTAATAGCTGTAGAACCTTTTACTTGTGTTTCAATATCAAAATCATCTGCCCGAACGGTAAAATAGGCTGCATAATATAACAGGGCATGATGCACTTTAAAATAGGCAATACGAACAGCCATCAGTACATATGCTGCCGCATGGGCTTTCGGGAACATGTATTTTATTTTCAGACAGGAATCAATATACCACTCAGGCACATTATTGTTTCTCATTTCCTCTTCCATTTCAGGGGTGAGGCCTTTCCCTTTACGAACTGATTCCATAATTTTGAAAGCAAATGAAGGTTCAAGGCCTTGATAGATCAAGTATACCATGATGTCATCACGGCAGCCGATTACCTCACTAAGATTGCACGTATTATTGTGTATCAGCTCCTGGGCATTTCCAAGCCATACATCTGTTCCGTGGGAAAGTCCTGAGATCTGTACGAGTTCAGAAAAAGTAGTCGGCTTTGTATCCTCAAGCATCTGCCGCACAAATCGGGTTCCAAACTCAGGTATTCCGAGTGTTCCGGTTTTGCACATAATCTGATCCTGTGTTACCCCGAGGGATGCCGTTCCGCTGAATATTTTCATAACCTCAGGATCATCTGTCGGTATTGTCTTCGGATCGATTCCGCTCAAATCCTGCAGCATACGAATGACCGTCGGATCATCGTGGCCAAGTATATCGAGCTTCAGCAAGTTATCATGAATGGAATGAAAATCAAAATGCGTTGTTTTCCACTCAGATCCTGTCGCATCGGCAGGATACTGAATCGGTGAAAAATCAAAAATATCCATATAATCCGGGACAACAATAATTCCGCCGGGATGCTGACCAGTTGTTCTCTTAACCCCTGTACACCCTTGTACAAGTCTGTCTACTTCTGCTCCCCGAAGGTTCAGGTTATGGTCGCCTGCATAACCTTTTACATACCCGTATGCTGTTTTTTCTGCGACTGTTCCGATCGTTCCCGCACGATAAACGTTATCTTCGCCAAACAGAACCTTTGTATAGTTATGGGCTTTTGGCTGATATTCTCCTGAGAAGTTTAAATCGATATCGGGTACTTTATCTCCTTTAAATCCAAGGAAGGTTTCAAATGGAATATCGTGGCCGTCTTTTCTGTATACAGCTCCGCACTTCGGACAGTCCTTATCAGGCAAGTCAAACCCTGAACCGACTGACCCGTCATTAAAAAATTCTGAAAGCTTGCAATTAGGGCATACATAATGCGGAGGAAGCGGGTTAACTTCTGTGATCTCAGTCATCGTAGCGACTAAGGATGATCCGACTGATCCCCTTGAACCAACTAGATAGCCATCATCCAGAGATTTTTTAACAAGCTTATGGGAAATCAGATAGATAACTGCAAATCCATGGCCGATAATGCTTTTCAGTTCTTTCTCAAGCCTCGCCTCAACGATTTCAGGAAGTGTGTCCCCATATATGCTTTTAGCCATGGTGTAGCTCATTTCCCTGATCTCATCCTCTGCACCTTCAATTTTCGGGGTGTAGAGATCATCTTTAATCGGTTTTATCTCATCAATCAAACCAGCAATAGCTTGAGTGTTTTGAATAACAATTTCCCGCGCCTTTTCTTCTCCTAAAAACTGAAAGCACTCAAGCATTTCAGTTGTTGAACGGAAATGAACATCAGGCAGCTCATGCCTGTTAAGAGGATTGGCTCCTCCTTGAGAACTGACGAGAATTTTTCTGTAGATTTTATCATCAGGATTCAGATAGTGCACGTTGCCGGTTGCGGCAACAGGAATGCCGAGCTTATCTCCAACCTTTACTAAGTTTGAGATGATTTCCTTTAAGGCTGTTTCATCCTTTATATACTCCTGATCAATCAAATGCTTATAAACGACTGGAGGATGAACTTCAATATAGTCATAAAACCCTGCAATTTCTTCGGTCTCTTCAGGAGACTTCTGCATCATGCCTTCAAATACCTCGCCTTTTTCGCAGCCTGAGCCAATCAAAAGCCCCGACCGGTACTTTTTCAATACAGATCTCGGGATTCGAGGCACTCTATAGAAATAGTCTATATGAGAAAGGGATATGAGTTTAAACAGGTTTTTTAAACCTTCGTCCGTTTTTGCAAGCAGTGTAGCATGAAAAGGCCTGGATCTTTGATACGCATTGCTTTGACCCATATTATCGTTAAGATGATCATGATACAAAATTCCTTTTTCAGCGGCATCCTTCAGCATTTTTACAAGCAGATACCCTGTAGCCTCCGCATCGTAAATAGCGCGGTGATGCTGTGTCAATTCAATATCAAATTTTTTACAGAGCGTATTCAGGCGGTGATTTTTCATTTCAGGATACAAAAATCTGCCAAGTTCAAGCGTATCAATGACCGGATTAGATGCTTTTGAGGTCTGCAGCTGATTTTTATACCCATCATTTAAAAATCCCATATCAAAACTTGCATTATGGGCAACAAGAATGTCGTTTCCAATCCAGTCTTTAAACCGCTGAAAGACCTCTTTTACTTCCGGAGCATCCTGCACCATATCATCGGTAATACCGGTAAGGTTAATCGTAGTTGCAGAAAGAGGATGATGGGGATTTGCAAAAGATTCGAATCTATCAATTATTTCACCATCATGAATCTTTACTGCCGCAAGCTCAATCACCGTGTCATATACAGCAGATAAGCCAGTTGTTTCTACGTCAAATACAACGAAGGTTCCTTCTGAAAGCAGCAAGTGGGCATCATTGTAGGCAATTGGAACTCCGTCATCAACGAGATTGGCTTCTATTCCATACAGTATTTTGACGCCATTTTTTTTTCCTGCTGAATAGGCTTCAGGAAAAGACTGTGCGATTGCATGATCTGTTATTGCGATAGCCTTATGGCCCCACTTCTTTGCTTGTCCGACAAGACTTGATACAGAAGATACAGCATCCATCTGGCTCATTGGGGAGTGAAGGTGAAGTTCAACCCGTTTTTGATCCTCCGGTTCTGAGTCGAGTCTTTCGATCGCTTTAACTTCATTGATATCGTTGGCAATCATAACAAGATCTCTGACAAATGTATCGTTTTGGATGCTTCCTCTGACTTTTAGCCACATCCCTTTCTTAATCGCCTGCATGATGCCCGCATCCTCTTTGTCTCTTGCAAACATCTTAACAAGGATAGAGCTCGTATAATCTGTTATTTTCAATGTAAGAAGGGTTCTTCCGCTTCTTAATTCCTTCGTTTCAGCAAAAAAGACATAGCCTTGAACCACCGTGCGGCGCTCTTCGTCTTCAATCGTATGAAGGAGTCGAATCTCTTCGTCGGCTTTGATCGGATATCCAATTGTGACAGGCCCTGTGATTTCAGGCTGATCGGAAGACTCCCGTTCTTTTTTTTCCATTTCTGACACAGCTTCCAGAGCTCTTGCTTTGTCCTCCTGCAGCTTCAATTCATTGAACTTCATCATATCTTCTTCTGAATGATTCACTTCTGTTTCAAGCTGAAGGAGCGGAAAACCGAATTCTTGTAGGCTGTCAATTATGAGAGAGCCGTATTTTTTCTTCAAGGACACAGCTTCCGTATCATTTCTGGTTTTAATCAGCATTTTGATTCCCTGAACAGATGGAAGCTGTTCGCTTAGAAGCGAAAGCATTGGCGGGGATATGCCTTCTATCTCCTGAATACAAAAAGGCCAGTAATCCTGCAGCATTTTTTCGCTCGGATGCTTCTCTTGCTTCACTTTAATTGAAAATGTAACAGAGGCTATATGAGAAAAGGCCTTCGTAAGCCTTCCATGTAAAAGCTGATAAATTTCGATCGGGAGCAATTTTTCGAATAGAAACTCAAAATGCCATTTTCTTTCATTTTTGTGCACCGTCAATTTCGAGATGGCTCCATTATGAAAATGTGAAACAACTTGGTCATCTGTTAATTGCAGCTGCTGAAGCAGGAGCTGAAATCGTTCGATTTGATCCATAATTCTCTCTTCCATGATCGAACTTTCCCCTCTTTCCAAAATGGAAGGGGCTGACCCATAAGTACTCTGCTCACCATCTGTACAACAAGAGACATGAAATTTTTCTTCTTGTCTCTTCATTTGTACGAATGTGCAATGCACTTTGTTTTGGGGTCAGCCCCTAATTTACCGTTTATTTAGTAATATCATAACATGAATAAGCCAGTTTTTTTAAAAAAATGATTGGAATTCTAAAGGATTTTACCTAAGGCTGTCTTCGCAAAGATTGTTGCTCGTACAAGCTCTTATACCGCATTCAGCCTAACTTCGGGGCATCTTTTCTTATAGAATCTTACCTTTTGAACGCAATATAGGGTCATGAGCAACAAAGTTTAAGAAAAGAGCCTTAAGAATAGAGCCTACCTCAAAAATAAATCATTGAGCAAACCTGGAAGTTCATCAGCGTGGATCTCCTGGCTCTCTCCATTACGGCGGAATTTCACTTCGACAATTCCTTCTCCCGCACGCTTGCCGACAGTAATTCTTACAGGAAGCCCGATTAAATCGGCATCTGCAAATTTCACTCCTGCACGTTCTGCTCTGTCATCATACAGAACATCGTACCCTTTTGCTTTCAGATCTTTATAGAGCTTATCAGAAAGTGCAACCTGATCATCACTTTTCACATTAACCGGAATCACATGAACATCAAACGGTGTAACAGAAAGCGGCCAGATAATGCCTTTCTCGTCATTATACTGCTCTACAATGGAAGCCATTGTTCTGGACACTCCAATCCCATAGCAGCCCATAATCATTGGCTGTGATCTTCCGTTCTCATCAAGATACATAGCATTCATATCTACTGAATACCTTGTTCCAAGTTTGAAAACATGTCCAACTTCAATTCCTCTTGCAAACTTTATGCTGCCTTCTCCATCAGGAGATGCATCGCCTTCTTCGATGAAACGAAGATCAGCATATTGAATGGAAGGAATGTCCCGATCAGGGTTAATATTTACATAATGAAAGTTTTCTTCATTTGCTCCGCAAACTCCATTCACAACAGACTGGACAGAATAATCGGCAATCACTTTAACGTCAGTTGGTATGTTTAATGGTCCAACATACCCTGTAACACAATTCAGCACTTCTTTCGTTTCTTCCTGTGCGGCAAGTTCTGCGGTTCTTGCTTCGACCAGGTTTTTCACCTTGATATCGTTTATTTCATAATCTCCGCGTACGAGAACCAGAACAAAAGAATCATCTGCTTTAAACAGCAGTGTTTTAATGCATTTTTCTTTCTCAACGTTTAAGAAAGCAGCAACCTCTTCTATGGTTTTCTGATTAGGTGTCTCCACTTTTTCAATGTCTTTTGGCTCTTCATTGGATTTCTCATATTCCATTGGTGCAGGCGCCATTTCAATATTGGCAGCGTATTTGGACGTATCAGAATATGCAATGGTATCCTCACCCACTTCAGATAACACCATAAATTCATGAGTATCTTTACCGCCCATTGCACCAGAGTCAGCGATAACCGCTCTGAAGTCAAGACCGCAGCGGGAAAAGATATTGCTGTAGGCCTGAAAAATCTTGTCATATACCTCATCAAGACTTTCTTGTGAAGAATGAAAAGAATAAGCATCCTTCATAATGAATTCTCTTCCTCTTAAAAGACCAAAGCGAGGACGTTTTTCATCACGGAATTTTGACTGAATTTGATAAAGGGTAAGCGGAAGCCTTTTGTACGATTTCACCTCATCACGCAAAAGGCTCGTAATGACTTCTTCATGGGTAGCACCAAGAGCGAATTCCCTGTTATGCCTGTCTCGAAAACGCATTAGTTCAGGACCGTATGAGTACCATCTGCCTGATTCCTGCCATAGCTCTGATTGCTGAAGAGCCGGCATAAGCAGCTCAGCAGCTCCTGCATTTTCCATTTCTTCGCGGATGATATTTTGAATTTTTTGCAGCACTTTTGCAGCCAGCGGCATATAGCTGTATATTCCGCTTGTATTTTGACGGATGTAACCCGCACGGAGCAAAAGCTGGTGGCTTTTAATATCCGCATCAGCGGGAACTTCACGAAGGGTAGGAATAAAAGTCATACTTTGTTTCATCTTAAAGCACCTCGTTCTAATCTATTTCTCGTAAATTTAGGAATTCATTATTTTAGGCTCTTTTCTTAAACTTTGTTGCTTTTCACAATAAATATCTTTTACAAGATCCTTGCTTGGCAGGAACTTTAAAAAATGATGCCACGAAGCAAGACAAAATGCGTGATAAGGGAATTTGCGAATAGCAACAATCTATGCGAAAACAGCCTTATTTTAAAAGGAAAAGCCGCTGTATATCATTCCATGTAACAACCAGCATTAAAAGCATCAGCAAGGCGAATCCGATAAAGTGAACCATTCCCTCTTTTTGACGGTCAATCGGTCGTCCTCTTACTGCTTCGACTGCAAAGAACAATAAACGTCCTCCATCAAGAGCCGGTAAAGGAAGAAGGTTAACAATACCAAGGTTAATGCTGAGCATAGCAGCCCAGCGAAACAGGTTTTCAATACCTGACTGTGCTACTTTGTCTGTTACATCGTAAATTCCAACAGGCCCTGAAAGCATCTTAATGGAAAATTGACCGGTGATCAGCTTGCCAAGTCCCAGTATAATTTCTTTTGTTACATTGAATGTTTCTGTTGCCCCATATTTCACGGCAGTAAAAAAGCCTTTTTCTACTGGGTTATAAGCCCCGATTCTTCCTATCGTCTGATCCCCTGCTTTAAAGCTTTCAGGAACAACTTTTACAGAAAGATCCTTCCCGCTTCTGTTAATTTTAAAGGACAATTCCTTGTCAGGACTTGATCTGATAATATCCACTACATCTTTCCAAGAAGAAACGGTTTTCCCATTTATAGACTCAACAACGTCTCCTTCTTTAAGTCCGGAATGAATGGCTGTCCCGTTTTTCGTCAATTCGCCAAGCTTCGGCTCATCGACCGGGGAGCCTTGAAACAGTCCCAGGAAAAAGAGTACGACAAATGCGAGAATAAAATTCATGAACGGACCTGCGAAAATAGCAGCTGCCCTCTGTCCAAGTGTTTTCGAAGCAAATTGCCTGTTATAAGGGGCAATTTGAACTTCCTGGCCATCCATTATAAAAAAGGAATGTTCAGATATCTCAAAACGCTGAAGAGCCTCTTCTTCCCCTTCTTCAAAGCCAGTGATGAACATGCCATGCTCAAGATCTGCCTTTTCTACTTCCACTATTCTCGCTTCGGGATACTTCTCTTTATTATTGATAATGATTTTTTCAATTTTTCCGTCTTTGCCAGGCAGCAAACCGACATGATATCCCGGTTTAACTTCAATCATTTCGGGATCTTCCCCAGCCATTCTTACAAAGCCGCCTATAGGAAGAAGCCTGATGGTATAGATTGTTTCATTCTTTTTAAAAGAAAGTATTTTTGGTCCAAAGCCGATCGCAAATTCCCGGCAAAGAATGCCCGCTCTTTTTGCCAAAAGGAGATGGCCCAGCTCATGAAAGAAAACGAGAGCACCAAAAATTAAAACAAATGCGATCACAGTGTTCACTAGACACTACCACCTTTATATAAGTAATGACTTCACAAAGCTTCTCGTTTGCTTGTCAATTTCCTGAATCGTTCCAAGATCCGGCTTATGTAGAACCTGATGCTTTTCCAGAGCTTGTTCAATCAGATCTTCAATCTGCAGAAAACCTATTTTCCCATCAAGAAAAGCGGCTACAGCTTCTTCATTGGCTGCGTTTAAGACCGTCGGCATTGTACCGCCTATTTTACCTGATTCATAGGCAAATTGTAAGCAGCGATAGCGCTTGAAGTCTGCCCTGGAAAAGTGAAGTTTTTCTGAATCCCACAAATTCAGCCGCTGTGTTGAAGGAAGAGGAAGCCGGTCCGGATAAGTGAGCGCATATTGAATGGGCACCTTCATATCCGGAGTCCCCAGCTGTGCTTTTACACTTCCATCATGAAATTCAACTAATGAATGGATGATGCTTTCCTTATGCAGCAGAACATCAATCCGCTCGTAAGGGATATTGAAAAGCCAGAACGCTTCAATAACTTCGAGCCCTTTATTCATCATTGTTGCTGAGTCTATCGTGATTTTTGCCCCCATAGACCAGTTTGGGTGCTTTAAAGCATCTTCCACTGAAACATTTTTCAGTTCGTCCCGTTTTTTGTCCCTAAAGCTGCCGCCTGAAGCCGTAACAATCAGCCTTGAGATATTTTCCCTGCTTTCTCCCTGCAGGCATTGAAAAATAGCAGAATGTTCACTGTCTACAGGAAGCAGCTGAACACCGTATTTTTCAGCATGCTCTGTCACAAGATGCCCTGCCGTTACAAGTGTTTCTTTATTGGCGATCGCTACGGTTTTTCTGCTTTCAATAGCCTTTAGTGTCGGAAGCAGGCCGACGCTTCCAAGCAAAGCATTTACGACAAAATCAGCTTCGGGATAAACTGCCGCTTCAATGTTTCCTTCATCGCCGCAGGAAAACTGAATGCCTCTCCCGGCAAATTGAATGACAAGCTTTTCATACGTATTTTTATCTTTTACTGAAACGAACTTTGGAGAAAAGTCTTGAATCGCCTTAGCTCCGGCCTCAATATTTTTCCCGAATGTCATAGCAACAAGTTCAAATTCCCCGGGGTGTTCCTGAATAACCTGAAGTGTCTGTATGCCAATTGAACCGGTAGCTCCTAATAAACTAATCTTTTTCATATGTTCACTCCCTATTTCGAAAACGGCTGCTGCTTATAAACTCGGATTCATTACAGGAGCTTAAACAAAAAATGAAGAATCGGCAAGACGAATAAAAGACTGTCAAACCGGTCCAAAATACCGCCGTGGCCAGGAAGAATGTGGCCGGAATCCTTCACATTGTATTGCCTTTTTAATGCAGATTCTACAAGATCCCCCAGTTGTCCGAATATGGATAAAATAATGGTAATGATCCCTAGTTTTACGTAAGAATCAGCTATACCCGTAAAAGCCTGAAAAATCATAGCTGCTAAAAGAGCGGATAGTATTCCTCCTATGAAACCTTCAACTGTTTTGTTCGGGCTGATTTCGGGCCAAAGTTTCCTTTTACCAAAAGATTTTCCGATAAAATAAGCCCCGCTGTCTGTAGTCCATACTAAGATAAGGCCATAAATCAAATATTCAAGCCCTAAGCTTCTTGTTTCGATAAAGTAAAAAAAGCCGATTCCCACATACATAATAGCCAAGATGGCAAAACCTGCATCATTAAAAGAAAACCTGTTTTTTGTTACAACCGTGTAACTGAGAAGCAATAAAACGGCCAAAAGAGAACATTCGATTTTGGAAATGGCGAGATTGCTTAAAACAATAATATGATTCGAAGGGATAAGCAATACCCATAATAGAAATAAACTGATGACTCCAGGGAAACTGGTTAAATGAATTTTTTTCATATTAAATAATTCATATAAGGCAATTGTGCTTAACAGATAAATAAAAACTGCAAACGGGATATTGCCGAATATTACGAAGGGTAAAAATAAAGCTGCTGCTATGACTGCTGTAACGATCCGTTTAACCATCTTGCGTCATCACCTTCTATATTCCGCCGAATCTTCGCCCTCGCTGCTGATAATCTGCAATAGCCTGTAAAAAGTCAACTTCTTTGAAATCTGGCCAAAGCACATCTGTGAACCATAGCTCCGTGTAAGCAAGCTGCCAGAGCATAAAATTACTAAGACGTATCTCTCCACTGGTTCTGATCAGCAAATCCGGGTCTTGAAGCGCGTTAGTCATCAAATAGTCTGAAAGCACGCTTTCATCAATTTGATCAATGTTCAGCTTATGCTCTTTTGCGTCGTCTGCTATTTTTTTAATAGCCTGAATTATTTCTGTCCTGCTGCCGTAGTTCAAAGCAAAATTTAAAATTAATCCAGTATTCTTTTCTGTTTCCTTAATTGCTTTATTGACTGCCGAAAGTGTATGGCGCGGAAGCCTGTCTTTATCGCCCATTACTCTCACTTGAACGTTTTTTTCTACCAGCTCAGGCAAATAGGTTGCGAGAAATTCTTCAGGAAGCTTCATAAGAAAATCGACTTCAATTTTGGGGCGCTTCCAATTTTCTGTTGAAAAAGCATACAGCGTTAAAGCTTGTACACCCAGTTCATTAGCCAATTTCGTTATTTTCCGGACGACTTTCATGCCTTCATGATGCCCGGCCATACGCGGAAGAGACCGCTTATTGGCCCAGCGCCCATTGCCGTCCATAATAATCGCAATATGGCTTGGGATCGTGCCTTTCATGATATCATCTTTAGCTGAAATAGCCGTATCAGAAGACTTTTTTGAGTCCCTTGTTCTTTTTAAAAAGTTGAGCATGAGATTCCTCCATAACCCGGAAGCTACCGAAGCCATTTTCTCAATCGATAACTGTGTTAACATTATTAACAAAAAAACCCCCTGTAAACATTAGAGGGTCTTTTGCTCAATTCTATTGTACATAGAATTTAATTAAACTTCCATGATTTCTTTTTCTTTATCTTTTGAAACTTTATCAATGTTCATAATGTACTCATCAGTAAGCTTTTGAACATTTTCAGTTAAACCGCGCAATTCATCTTCTGTAAGCTCGCCGTTTTTCTCTGCTTTTTTCAAATCATCATTGCCGTCTCGGCGAATATTTCTCACAGCGACCTTCGCTTCTTCAGCATACTTTTTCACTAATTTAACGAGTTCGCGTCTTCTTTCCTCTGTTAGAGGAGGAATGCTGATTCGGATGATTGTACCGTCATTGGATGGTGTAAGACCAAGATCCGATTTTTGAATGGCTTTTTCAATATCTCCGAGGACAGACTTATCATAAGGCTGAATAATCAGCATACGTGCTTCAGGAACGTTTATAGAGGCTAATTGATTAACAGGTGTTGGAGCACCGTAATAATCAAGAACAACTTTATCCAGCAAAGATGCACTTGCCCTGCCAGCTCTGACAGTTGCAAGTTCGCGCTGGTAAGATGAAACAGCTTTTTCCATACGCTCTTTTGACTGAGTTAAAATTTGATTAGACAAATTATTTCCCCCTCACAATTGTTCCGATATTGTCGCCTAATACAGCGCGCTTAATGTTTCCTTCTTCCATGATTGAGAAGACAATCAGTGGAATGTCATTATCCATGCATAGTGATGATGCCGTGGAATCCATAACAGCGAGTCCCTCTTTTAATACATCGAGATAAGAAAGCTCTTCATATTTAACAGCATTCGCATCAATAGCTGGATCTGCATTATATACGCCATCAACATTGTTTTTCGCCATCAGGATGACATCCGCTTCAATTTCTGCTGCACGCAAAGCTGCAGTAGTATCTGTCGAGAAATAAGGATTGCCGGTTCCTGCTGCAAAAATGACAACACGCTTTTTCTCAAGATGGCGTATCGCTTTTCTTCTTATGTACGGTTCTGCGACTTGACGCATTTCTATAGATGTTTGAACACGCGTCTGAATCCCCTGATTCTCAAGACTGTCCTGAAGTGCAAGAGAATTCATAACGGTAGCAAGCATGCCCATATAATCAGCAGTTGCTCTGTCCATTCCCATTTCGCTTCCGGTCTTGCCGCGCCAGATATTTCCGCCGCCAACTACCACTGCTACTTCTACTTCTAATTCTGCAATCTCTTTGACTTGCTCAGCAACTGATTTGATAACAGAAGGGTTAATACCAAAGCCATGGTCACCTGCCAGGGCTTCTCCGCTTAATTTTAAAACAATGCGATTGTATTTCGGCTTGCTCATAATGACCTCCAAGTGTTTTCCTTTTTATGAAACAGTTTTACACCGGGTATATACCTTTATTTCGAAAAAAGGGGAACACGGTTCTGTGTCCCCAGAATATAAATCTTCAATTTACTAAGTGAGAAAATTATTTTCTTACTTGGTTCATTACTTCTTCAGCAAAGTTGTCTTGGCGTTTTTCAATGCCTTCTCCAACTTCATATCGAACAAAAGCTTCGACAGTAGCACCTTTAGATGCAACATATTGCTTCACTTTTTCATCAGGGTTTTTAACGAAAGACTGATCTAGAAGACAAATATCTTCAAAGAATTTGCTTAAACGTCCTTCAACCATTTTAGCTACGATATTTTCAGGCTTGCCTTCATTTAGTGCTTGTTGAGTCAATACTTCGCGCTCATGAGCAGTTTCTTCTTCAGAAACCTGGTCACGAGAGATATATTTCGGATTAACGGCTGCAATATGCATTGCAACATCTTTTGCAACAGTTTCGTCAGTTGTGCCTTCAACTACAGTCAATACAGCAATGCGGCCTCCCATATGAAGGTAAGCGCCAAAAGCACCGTTGTCTGATTTAGTGACAACTTCGAAACGGCGAAGAGTGATTTTTTCTCCGATTTTAGCGATAGCAGTGTTGATGCTGTCTTGAACAGATACGCCGCTGTCCATTGTTGAAGCTAATGCTTCTTCAATGTTAGCCGGTTTTTTTGCTAGAAGGTGTGCTGCAAGGCTGTTCAGCAATTCCTGAAATCCTTCATTTTTTGCTACGAAGTCAGTCTCGGAATTCACTTCAAGAATAACAGCTTCATTTCCTTCTGTTTTAATAACAGCTGAACCTTCTGCTGCAATGCGGTCTGCTTTTTTAGCTGCTTTAGCAATACCTTTTTCGCGAAGATAATCAATTGCTTTCTCCATGTCACCAGAAGTTTCTGTAAGAGCTTTTTTGCAATCCATCATACCTGCACCGGTTTTTTCACGCAATTCTTTTACCATTTGAGCAGTAACTGCCATTTTAATTTCCTCCTTTTATATGCTGCTTTTAGTCACTATGTATTAGTCATTTTTTATGGCTATTTTCTTAATCTTTGTTGCTTAATAAAAGAATTCTGAACAAGTATACATCTGCGAATTTTAAGAAAAGATGCCACGAAGCCTATCTTCATACTTTTTCGGAATTCATACGGTTAGCAACAACCTATGCGAAAACAGTCTTTTTTAAAAAAAGGTGATAAAAGGCAGTCCCCTCTTATCACCTTTTTGCATTAAGCATTAAGCAGTAGTCGTTTCTGTTGTTTCTTCACCTTGTTTTGCTTCAAGAATCGCATCAGCCATTTTTGAAGTCAAAAGTTTAACTGCACGAATAGCATCATCATTCGCTGGGATAACATGATCTATTTCATCCGGGTCACAGTTTGTATCAACGATACCGATGATCGGAATATTCAATTTGCGTGCTTCGGCAACAGCGATACGCTCTTTGCGAGGGTCGATAATGAAAAGTGCATCTGGAAGACCTTTCATGTCTTTAATTCCGCCTAGGAATTTTTCAAGACGCTCAAGTTCTTTATTAAGCTGTACTACTTCTTTCTTCGGAAGAACTTCGAAAGTTCCGTCTTCACGCATTCTTTCGATATCCTTCAAACGCTTAATACGTTTTTGAATTGTTTCGAAGTTTGTTAATGTACCGCCAAGCCAGCGTTGGTTAACAAAGTACATGCCAGAACGTTCTGCTTCTTCTTTAACAGAATCCTGAGCTTGTTTTTTAGTGCCAACGAAAAGAATTTTACCGCCGTTTGAAGCGATTTCTTTCGTTACGTTGTAAGCTTCCTCAACCTTTTTAACTGTTTTTTGAAGGTCAATGATGTAGATGCCGTTACGCTCTGTGAAGATGTAACGTTTCATTTTTGGGTTCCAGCGGCGTGTTTGGTGACCGAAGTGAACACCAGCTTCAAGCAATTGTTTCATTGAAATTACTGACATACTATTTTCCTCCTAATGGTTTGTTTTCCTCCGCTTATTTCATTTTCAAGGCATAACTGTTATGAACAGCACCAATGCCGGAATCTATAAGCGTGTGTATTAACACCAACAAGAAATATACCACAATCAAAGACCGTTATCAAGCGCAAATTGGCTACTTTTGCCGAAATTTCAAGATTAGTTCTATTTCAGTTTTCCCCCGGCCAAGCTCCTTGGCAATTTCTTCTGCTGTTAAACCTTCATTGAACAGCTCAAGCACATGATCTTTAAGAAGTTTTTCTTTTTTAGGGATTGAGGAAGAGATCTCAATTGTATCATTTATATCAGCGAGCGCTTCAAGATGTGAAGGAAGCTCATCTGACTCTATTTCCGGAATCTCTTTCTCAACAGCATACCGCTTTTCTTCACCAGAAGTACTATGAGGATTATTCCCTTCGGTTAATTCTTTTAACAACCTTTCGTTTTCTTCCTTCATCTCCAGTATATATCCAGTCAAAACCTGCTCGGTTTCTTCGAGTAATTTACGCTGTTCCTGTTCCAGGTTTTTGACGTTTGAATACCTCGTAAATAAAAGAAGAATAAAATAAAAAGCAGCAGCATGAAGCATAAGGCTGATTAGCACTAGCACAGTTTGCATCTATTCCCCCGCTTCCTGCCCCGAAAGCATCTTTTGCAACATTTAATGGACAAACTTCTCCAAAATATGTTTAAGCTTCAGCAAGGCTTTAGAATGAATTTGTGAAATTCTTGATGTAGACAAGCCGATCACTTGTCCGATTTCAGTCAGTGTCAGCTCTTCTTTATAAAATAAGCTCACCACAAGCTGCTCTTTTTCAGAAAGCTGGCCCACAACCTTTGCAAGCTGCTGAACCAGTTCATCCTTCAGCATTTTTTCTTCTGGTGTTTCGTTTTTTTCATCCTTAATAACAATACCTGAATTATCACCATCTTCATGATCCTGCAGCTGGTCATCAATGGAAAGAATGTTCGCAAAGAACCCTTCGCTCATGATGTTAAGAACCTCTTCAGAGGGAAGGCCAAGTTCTCTCGCTATTTCTTCAGGCGATACATTCCTTAAATACCTTTGTTCAAGTCTTTCGACGGCAGCTTCAACCTTCTTTGCCTTTTCTCTTGAACTTCTTGGAAGCCAATCTTCTTTTCTCAATCCGTCAATGATGGCGCCTCTGATCCGAAAAGAAGCGTACGTATCAAATTTAAGATCTCTTGAAGGATCAAATTTTTCCAGGGCATCGTAAAGTCCGATCATTCCGAGGCTTACTAAATCGTCTTTATTCACTGTTCTTGGCAGACCGGATGAAATTCTTTGAACATGATAGGAAACAAGCGGCATATATCGTTTAATAAGCGCATCACCAGCGCGTGTATCCCTTGAATCAATCCACCGCTGCCAAATGATCTGGTCCTCTTGTGTTGTTGAACGAGTCATTGTGCCTCCCCCTCTGCATGGCCTTCTTGATTTCTGTATGCTGCTATATCCACTTTGTTCCCTTATTGACTGTTTTAACAGCAAGAAAACCTGTCACAGGATCAAATTCGATCGTTCTTCCGTTTGAACCCCCCACATCCTCAGCTACAAGAGGAATTCTGTAACGGAGAAGCATTTCTTTTACAGCTTCTACATTCCTTGGACCAATTCTCATCATTTCATTTTCTTTATGAACCAGAAACATTTGAGCGCCTCCGGCTATTTTGGCTTTTAGCCCGTTTATTTGAACACCTGCCGATTTCAGCTGTTTTAACAGGTCCTCTACAGCTGTATCAGCATATTTTGCAGGATTTAGTATACCGTTTTTTGCGAGGGCCGACAGCGGGAGCATAATGTGAGCGAGACCTGCTGTTTTCTTAAAAGAGTCATATAGGACAAGCCCTACACAGGACCCGAGTCCCGAGGTACGGAGCCGGTCAGAACCCTTGGCAACTTTCAGGTCAGCAATACCCACTTTTATAATGCTAAAATCCTCTGTTCTCATCATCTGCACCTAAGCTTTGAAAGAAACGCCCAATTGTTTCTGGATCAGGAAGCAGAAAAAAATGGCCTTCTACTACATTTTCTCCGTGCTCTGTTTCTTCCTTTATTTTTGTATCAATTAAGATGGCATGGTCGCCTGCATAGGAAAGGGCTACAAGACCCTGAACCATGACCGCGCCAAACATGTCAATCGTAACATCGGGAACAGAAGGATAGATAATAAGTCCAGTTATATCAGCCATAGCTGATAAATATGAGCCCGTCAGGATGTTCCCTAATTCCTGAATAACGGAATACCCAATACCTGTAAGTTCATTAGAATCCAATGAAAATTCTTCATTTAAAGTAAGAATTTTAATAAATTTTTCTGCCTGAGCCACTGACATAATAAAGAACATGGATCCTTGAAACTCTCCATCAATCTTTAAATACACGCAGGCAACAACTTCTTCCGGCCCTCCGTATAGATCTACCAGCTCATTAAACGAGACAGGTTTGACACTCGGAACATTCATCGAAATTTTTTTATCAAGAAGCCTTGAAAGGGCTGTTGCAGAATGGCCGGCTCCTATATTTCCAATTTCTTTTAAAATATCAAATTGATATTTCGTTAACCTGTCTATGCTCTCCATCTCTATCCTTGAACAGCTTCTTTAGAAGGCAGCAGTTCTTCTGTAAGAATGGTCTTTAAATCAAGCAAAGTAATCAGGCGTTTGTTCAGCTTTACTACTCCAATAATATAATCGGCCGGTACAGAACCTGCTGCTTCAGGAGGCTGTTCAATATCATCTGCAGAGATGTCAACTACATCGTTAGCAGCGTCTACGATAAATCCAACTTCTATATTATCCAGGGAAACAATAATCATCCTCGTCTGTTCGCTGACAGGCAATTCCTCCAAACCAAAACGAATCCTTAAGTCAGCAATCGGGGTAATGACCCCCCTCATATTCAGCACGCCTTTAATAAACTTTTTCGTGTGGGGCACTCTTGTGATCTGCTGCATTTTTTCGATAGATTGGACCTGTTCGACCGGAATCCCGTATTCTTCTTTATCCAGTTGAAACACAATGATTTTTCTTTCTTCTTTTAATGATTCCATCAGCTGCAAATCCTCCTATCCAACTATTTTTAGTGGCTGTTTTCGCAAAGATTGGTGCTTATCGAATAGTCTTAGAAAACGCATAAAGATTAGCTTCGTGGCATCTTTCCTTAAAATTCGAACTGTATTCTTGCTCTATGATAAAAAAACAGCAAAATTTAAGAAAAGAGCATTTTTTAATTGATTAAAGCATTACAGTCTATTATTAATGCTACTTGTCCATCTCCCAGAATAGTAGCTCCGGAAATTGCATAAATTTCATTCAGATAATTTCCCAGTGATTTGAGAACAACCTCTTGCTGTCCAATAAACGAATCTACAGCGAGTGCAGCCATTTTTTCACCTTTCCGAACAACAATGATAGAGTACAACGCTTCTTCCGTTTCCTCTTCTGGCACTTCAAAAATTTGTTTCAAAAACACAAGCGGCACGATTTTTCCTCTGAAATCAATAACCTTTTGATTATGGGCATATAATATATCCTCTTTTTTAATGACTGCTGTTTCAATAATGGAAGAAATCGGAATTCCGTATTTCTCTTTTTCCAATTCAACAAGCATGACAGAAATAATAGATAGAGTTAATGGAAGCTGTACTGAGAAAATCGTCCCTTTTCCTTCCTCAGAATTAATGGTAACTGTTCCTCCAAGTGATTCAATCGTACTTTTTACAACATCCAGGCCTACGCCTCTTCCGGATATATCAGATATTTTTTCTGCAGTTGAGAAACCTGGTGCAAACATTAATTCATATATTTGTTTATCTGTTAATGCTGCTCCGGCCTGTTCAGTTAGAATCCCTTTTTCAACAGCTCTTTTTAATATTTTATGAGGATTGATTCCGGCACCGTCTTCTTCCACTTCGATGAACACATGGTTTCCGCTATGGTAAGCTCTTAAAAACAGATTTCCTTCTTCTGATTTTCCTTTTTTCACTCTTGCATCAGGGGTTTCAATTCCATGATCAAGAGCGTTTCTGAGCAAATGGACAAGCGGGTCGCCGATTTCGTCAATTACGGTTCGATCAAGCTCCGTTTCAGCACCGATGATATGAAGATCCACTTTTTTATTAAGATCTTTCGCAAGCTGGCGCACCATTCTTGGAAAACGATTAAAAACTGTTTCAACAGGAACCATTCTCATATTCAGAATAATAGTCTGTAAGTCTCCAGAAATACGGGACATTCTTTCAACCGTTTCATTCAATTCTGTATTTTCGAGTTCTCTAGAAATAGACTCGAGTCTTCCTCTGTCAATAACAAGCTCTTCAAACAAATTCATCAGGCTGTCAAGCCGCTCAATATTAACCCTGATCGTTTTCGAGGCAGCAGGCTGTTTTGCTGCTTGTGCTCCCTCTGCAGCCTCTTTTTGAACAGCAGCAGCCGTTTCTGTCATTGCTTCAAAAGAATTTTGTTCAAATGTCCTACTTTCTGAATAGCTCAGAGCTTCAGGATGAATCATCTGAACTTCAACTTTTTCAATTTCAGATACTTTAAAAATACTCCCTTTAATATTTTCTGCTGTTTCTTTTGATACAAAGGCAATAGTAAACTCATGATCAAACTTTTCTTCTTCCAGCAAATCAACGGAAGGAGTAGACTTAATCACTTCACCCATTCCATCCAATAATTCAAAAACCATATATACTCTTGCTGCTTTCAGTAAACAATCATGTCTCAATGCAACGGAAATTTCATAAGCAAAAAAACCTTGCTCTTTCGACTGATTAAATATGGTCAGCTCAAAGTCATCATATTGCTGTGAA
The DNA here is from genome assembly GCF_049220665.1 of Chryseobacillus diguaensis. Classification (NCBI taxonomy): domain Bacteria; kingdom Bacillati; phylum Bacillota; class Bacilli; order Caryophanales; family Bacillaceae; genus Chryseobacillus; species Chryseobacillus diguaensis. The sequence goes on along the minus strand of NZ_JBMKNV010000001.1, from coordinate 407,284 downwards.
GGCTTAATAGGCTCTTTTGGATTGTATGGCTTTTCTTTGGCAAGGAGTTCTGCTTGGCCCTGTTCAATCCGCTTTAATTTTTCAACAGCATCCGATACGTCCTTCTTACCATCTCCTCCGCTTTCAACGGAAACAATCATTTCTTCTAAATAATCAACGGATAAAAACACAACATCCAGAATTTCAGGGGTAACCTGAAGCTTTTCATTTCTGATTTCATCCAGCACATTTTCCATTTGATGCGTTAAATTTGCCAGATCCTCATAGCCCATTGTTGCGCTCATTCCTTTAAGGGTATGAGCTGATCTGAAAATATCATTGACGATCGACAGATCCTTTGGGTCTTTTTCCAACTGGAGCAGTTTGTCATTGCATGCCTGCAAATGTTCTTTGCTCTCTTCTAAAAATATTTCAAGATACTGGTTCATCTCCATTAAGGTCACGCCCCTTAGCTACGAATAAAATACATAATACTTTCTGCAATCTTGTCTATGTCCTCTACAGAATCAACGAGGCTGGTAGAGATGGCTGATTTCGGCATTCCGAAAACCGCTGATGTGGCTTGAGATTCTGCAATGGCATGGGTATTTCCTGACTTCTTTAATTCCACCAGCCCCTCCGTTCCATCAGATCCCATTCCTGTCATGATGACTGCGATCTTATGATAGCTCTCTAACCCAGATAAAGAATGAAACATAACATCTACAGATGGACGATGGCTGCTAATAGGCGGAGATTGATCAAGTTCTATTTTTAATGCACGCCCATTTTTTCCAATCTTCATATGACTCCCGCCTGGAGCAATGTATGCTGTTCCTATTTGGGCCTCTTCACCATTCTCCGCTTCTTTAACTGTTATTTTAGATAAATGGTTAAGCCTTAAAGCAAGTGACTGCGTAAATCCTTTAGGCATGTGCTGAACAATAAATAGGGGCGCTTCAATTTCTTTCGGGAGCGATGTGAGAACTTTTTGCAAAGCTCTGGGGCCGCCAGTTGAAGTCCCGATGCACACGATTTTCGGAAATTTAAGATGGTCTCCCGTCAAAATAGGATTATTTTTCTTATTTAGGGCTATTTTACTATATATCCCTATGTTTGGCAGTTTATTTTTGTCGATTTCTGGCGCGAAAATTCTTACCTTCACTGATTTCGCCTGAAGCACCTTCTGTTTCATTTCTTCCTTAATCATGTGAAGATCAAGTGATATAGATCCTGAAGGCTTCGGAATAAAATCAATGGCACCCATTTCTAGTGAGAGCATTGTATTTTCTGCTCCTTTTTGTGTGGTGCTCGAAAGCATGATGACTGGTCTCGGATAAAGATCCATAATTCTTTTCAGGGTTTCTAATCCGTCCATTACAGGCATTTCAACGTCAAGGGTAATAACATCCGGATCGAGCTTTTCTATTTTTTTTAAAGCATCTTCCCCATTTCTTGCTGTTCCAGCTACCTCAATAAGGGGATGCTCAGAAAGGAAATCAGAAATCAGCTTTCTCATAAAAGCGGAGTCATCTACGATAAGAACACTGGTTTTATCCATTCATTCTTCCGCCCTTTCCAAAAAACGACTTTAGCTTCGCTAGAAAAGGAATAGAACTGTTATTTTTTAAAACTCCTTCTCTTGATTCCAGAAATTCAAATGCCGTTTGAAGCACTGCCTTGCTGATTTTCGATTTAGGATACTCTATGACAAATGGGATTTGCCTCACGACTGATTTGCGGACTATATCGTCATCAGGCAAAATCGCGAGCAGTTTAATCTCTATGCTAAGAAACCTATTTAATGCGCTGGAAAATCTCTGATAGACACCGTAACCATCCTGCTCGCTATATACTCTGTTTACAATCATTGAAATAGGAATTCCGCTGTTTCTTTGGGTGATATATTTAACGACAGCATAAGCGTCAGTTAGTGACGTTGGTTCTTCTGTTGTAATAAGAAAAATTTCATCTGCCGATAAAAGAAATTTTAAACTGTCTTCAGAAATTCCAGCTCCCATATCGAAAATGATATAGTCATAACGATCAAAAACAGTTTCCAGTTCTGATAAGAAATAATGAAATTTCTCTTCCCCAAGTTCAAACAAGACGGATAATCCGCTTCCTCCAGAAATGTAAGACAATCCTTCAGGGCCTGTTTGTATCACTTCCTCTAAAGGAACATCTTTTTCAAAAAAATCTACAATATTTTTTCCTGCAGATTCTCCTAAAAGAATTTCAATATTCCCCATCCCGATGTCCAGGTCAAAGAGCAATACCTTCTTGTTTTGCATTGCAAGCGACAAGGAGAAATTGAGGATAAAATTTGATTTCCCAACTCCTCCCTTGCCGCTCGCCACAGCAAAAGTTTTGGCATGATTTTTGCCATTTTGCAATGCCAAAAGCCTTTTTCTTAGTTGTTCTGCTTGATCCGTCATTTCTCTTCCCTCAAAATCCTTTCAATGAGGTTTTCTTTTGAAGCTGCCTCCATATCATCCGGAACATTTTGGCCAGTTGTAAAATAGGCAGCGCCAAGCTTGGTGAATTGAATAAATTCAAATATGGTTCCCGTAACAGATGTTTCGTCAAGTTTTGTGAAGATGGCCTGTTTTATTGGAATCAGCTGAAATTGCTCATATATTTCTTTCATATCCTGGAGCTTGGCAGTAGCGGAGAGGACTAAATAAGTTTCAGCATCCTCTTTAAAATCCATTACTTCTTTAAGGTCATGAACATACTGGGCATTTCTGAAGTTACGTCCTGCCGTATCCACAAACACTGTATCAAGCGACTCAAATTGCTCCTTAGCTTTTTGAAAATCTTCCATCGTGTAGCAAACTTCAATCGGCACATCCAATATGCCTGCATAGGTTTTTAATTGCTCAATTGCTGCAATACGGTATGTATCTGTTGTAATAAAAGCTACTTTTTTATTGTTTTTAAGCATATAATCTGCTGCAAGCTTTGCAAGCGTTGTTGTTTTTCCTACCCCTGTAGGTCCTGTCACGTAAATGAATTTCTTGTTTATTGGAGCAGGACCAAATGGAATGCCTTCCAATTCATTCTTAAGAAAATCATGTGTTAATGAGAAAATTTCGGAGGAGGAGAGTTTGCTGCCGGTATACCAATTTTCCATGAGCTTTGTTATTAATTTCCCTCTTAAAGCAGCATGAATCTCCTGATTATGCAGGATTTCGTTCACCTTTTTAACCGGTTCCGGAAGGATCAGGTTTTGATCCTGTCCTTTCAGATCTTTAATCATAGTTTTCAGTTCTGCTATCTCTTTTGAAAAGCTTTCATTTGTCTCTGGTTTTGTTTCCCATTCTGCCTTCATCGTGTTTATGGTTGGAGTATGGATCGGAATTTTGCTTTTTGCGCTAATATTGGACGTTTCATCTTGATCTGCTGCGGCAATAACTTCAATTCTTTTTTTGGAAAACATACCCATAAAACCGCCGATATGAACAACTTTAGAATTTAAAATAACAGCGTCCTGGCCAAGCTCCATCCTGATTTTTTTCATTGCATCCTGCATAGTTGGAGCCATAAATTTCTTTACCTTCATGCTACATTCACCACCCCGACACTTTGTACTTCTACATTTGCTTCCAATTCATTATAAGAAAGTACCGGAAGCTGAGGAAAATAACGTTCGATCAATTGTCTGACATACATTCTGACTGCGGGAGAACACAATAAAACCGGTGATTGCTCCTGAAGCGACAATTGCTCAACTTCTCTTGCGATTGCTTCAATAATAGACTGTGATAAATCAGGATCCAGCGAAAGAAAGTTACCGTGCTCTGTCTGCTGCACACCTTCTGCGACAGCTTTTTCAACTCTTCCAGATAGAGTAATAACCTTCATCGTTTGCCCGCCTGATGAAAATTGGCTCGTAATTTGCTTCGCCAGTGACTGACGGACATACTCTGCCAGGATATCAGGGTCAGATGTCATTTTTCCATAATCGGCAAGCGTTTCAAAAATGATAGGCAGATTTCTTATCGAAACCTTCTCTTTCAAAAGCTTAGCCAGCACTTTTTGAATATCACCGATGGATAAAGGAGATGGTGTCACCTCTTCTATTAAAATCGGATAAGATTCTTTTAGATGATCAACCAGCTGCTTTGTTTCCTGTCTTCCGAGCAATTCATGAGCATTTGATTTAATCATTTCAGTAATCTGGGTGGATACGACAGAAGGCGGATCCACTACTGTGTACCCAAACAGTTCTGCCTGATCTTTCATATCTTCAGTGATCCACTTGGCAGGAAGTCCGAAAGACGGCTCAATTGTATCAATTCCTTCAATGGAATCATCTTCAACACCCGGAGCCATCGCTAAATAATGATCCAGCAGCAGTTCTCCTCTTGCTGCTTCATTCCCTTTAATTTTCAGCCTGTATTCATTTGGCTGAAGCTGAATGTTATCCCTTATCCGAACGACAGGAATAACAAGTCCGAGTTCTATAGCAAGCTGCCTGCGGATCATGACAATCCGATCAAGCAGATCCCCTCCCTGGTTCGTATCCGCAAGAGGAATTAATCCATAGCCAAATTCAAACTCAATTGGATCCATATTCAGAAGCTGCACAACGCTTTCTGGACTTTTCAGTTCTTCCGCCTCAATTTCATCCTCCTGCATCACTTCTGCCTGATTCTCTTTTATCCGGTTTCTGGACATGACATAGGCTCCTGCTGCAAGTGCTCCTCCAATGGGCGCTGTAATAAGAAGCCCAATTGGGGTAAATACGCCGAGCAAAAGCATAGTAGCGGCTGCTACATACATCATTTGAGGATAGGCAAAAAGCTGTGACGCAATGTCTTTTCCTAAATTCCCATCAGAAGCCGCTCTCGTTACTACAATACCTGTTGCTGTTGAAATCAGCAGGGCAGGTATTTGACTGACGATTCCGTCACCCACAGAAAGCATTGTGAAATGAGAAGCAGCTGTAGCTATATCCATTCCCTGCTGCAGCATTCCCACAATCAATCCGAATATCAAGTTAATGATAACGATAATAATACCTGCAATAGCGTCCCCTTTTACAAATTTGCTGGCCCCGTCCATTGCCCCGTAAAAGTCAGATTCCCTGGCAACCTTTTCCCGGCGATGCCTTGCTTCGTGCTCTGATATCATCCCGGCATTCAAATCAGCATCAATGCTCATTTGCTTGCCCGGCATCGCATCAAGAGTAAAGCGTGCAGCAACTTCGGATACACGCTCTGCACCTTTTGTTATAACAACAAACTGAATAATAATAAGGATTAAGAAAACGACAAATCCAACGAGGACATTCCCTCCGACTACAAATGTTCCGAACGTTTCAACAACTTTTCCCGCTTCTCCATTAGATAGAATGGAACGAGTTGTGGAAACATTCAAACCCAGGCGGAAAAGAGTGAGCAGCAAAAGAAGAGATGGAAAAATAGAAAACTCCAGAGGCTCCCGCATATTCATGGAAGTCAGAAGAACAAGAAGTGCCAATGAAATATTGGATATGATGAGTAAACTTAATAACCATGACGGAAAAGGGATAATCAGCATGGCTACTATCAAAATGACACTTAGCAGAACAGATAAATCTCTGGCTGACATGCGGATTCCTCACTTTCAATGAATTGCTAGATTTTCTTTTTAAGACGGTAAACATACGCTAAAATTTCAGCAACAGCTTTAAAGAATTCTTCTGGGACTGCTTTTCCAATCTCTACCTGATCGTAAAGAGCACGTGCAAGCGGCCTGTTTTCAACCATTGCCACTTCATTCGCCTTGGCTGTTTCTTTGATTTTTTGAGCGACAAAATCAACGCCTTTTGCCACCACATAGGGAGCATCCATTTTATCTTCATCATATTTTAAGGCGATGGCAAAGTGAGTAGGATTTGTAATAATGACATCTGCCTGCGGGACTTCCTGCATCATCCGCCGCATAGCCATTTCTCTTTGCCTTTGTTTAATTTTTGATTTAATCAGCGGGTCGCCCTCTGACTTTTTATATTCATCTTTAATATCCTGTTTAGACATTCTGATATTTTTTTCGAAATCAAATTTCTGATAAAAGTAATCAAGCAGAGCTAAAAAGAGGAGAGCAATTGAGGCACTGAGCCCCATTTGCAGAGTAAGCCCCCCTAAAAATCCTACTGATTGTTCAACAGTTAAATGCGGAAGCCTCAAAATGCCATCAAGCTTAGACCAGATCACCGCAAATGTGACGCCGCCGATAACCCCGATTTTAAGCAGAGATTTGCATAGTTCCACAAGCGCTCTGATGGAATAAATCCGTTTGAATCCTTGTAAAGAATTAATCTTATCAAGCTTAGGCTGAATCGATTCAGTTGAAAAAAGCACCCCAACCTGCAGAAAGTTACCGAGAACACCTGCAGCTACAGCAACGATTAATACCGGGACAAGCAGCATTCCCGCTTCATAGGATATTTTTACCATCAGCATTTGAAGATTGTTCTCCGTTAAATCCATGAGCATGTAGTTCTGAAATACAGCTCTCATCATTCCTTTAGTATGCTGTGCCATATAAGGCCCAAGCATCATCAGACAGAGAAAGACGGCAATCAGATTGATTGCTGTATTCACGTCTGCACTCTTGGCAACCTGCCCTTTTTTTCTAGCTTCCTGGCGCTTTTTAGGAGTTGCCTTTTCCGTTTTTTCTCCTGCGAAAAACTGAAGGTCTAACCTAACCTGCTCCACGGGTCCCACCTCCGAGCATTTCCATTAAAGTCTTCATCATCTGTGTCATCGTTTCAAAAAGTCCATTGATGAGCATAAACATTGCTCCCATTACGACGATAAGAATAATAAATCCTACTCCAAGTTTTAGAGGAAGCCCGATAACAAAAACATTCATTTGGGGTACAGTTCTTGCTACAATTCCTAAAGCAACATCCACTATAAACAAAGAACCGACAACAGGTATCGCCATTTGAAAGGCAATCAGGAACATAGAGCTGAATGATTTAAGCAGAAACAGGAGAATTTGATGCCTGTCAAACGGAAGAGATACCTGATCTGCCGGAATAAATTGAAAACTATAATAAACACCATCCAGCAGCATATGATGGGCATTAACGCTAAGCATAAATAAAAGGGCAAAAGTATATAAAAATTGACCCGTAAGAGGACTCTGAGCCCCTGTCATAGGATCAATTACATTTGCAATACCAAAACCAAGCTGAAAGTCTATGAAGCTGCCAGCAATTTGTATAGCAGACAGGATCATGTACGCAATAAATCCAATAAATAAGCCTGTCAGCATTTCTTTAATCAATATCCCAAAATACAAGCCATTGATTTCCAAAACTTTAGGATGAAGTGTTAAAAAAATAATCCAGGACAGAAAGAAGGAAAATCCGATCTTATGAAACACAGGTATATTTTTATATGAATACACAGGCAATATGAGAAAGAAAGAAGTAATTCTCACAAAGATTAATAAAAAGAAAGGATAATGGGTGATTATATTCATCTCTTACCCTACGAACCTATTTAAATTCCCTAAAATCTGAGCTGCATAAGAAATAAGGGTTGAAAGCATCCATGGACCAAAAAAGATCAGTCCAACCATTACTGCGACTATTTTTGGCACAAAAGCAAGAGTTTGTTCCTGAATTTGAGTGGTTGCCTGAAAAATGCTGACTATAAGACCAATAACAAGAGCCAGGATCAATAGAGGGCCGCATACCATCAAGGTTGTATAAACTGCTTTTTCAGCTATAGATATGACGAATTCTGAACTCATTATTTCCCCTCCTTAAAAGCTTTGCAGCAAAGATTTCACAACAAGATACCAGCCGTCGACCATAACAAACAGCAGAATTTTAAATGGCAATGAAATCATCACTGGCGGCAGCATCATCATCCCCATCGACATTAAAACACTTGCAACAACCATATCAATGACCAGAAATGGAATAAAAATCATAAAACCAATCTGAAAAGCGGTTTTTATTTCGCTAATGGCATAAGCAGGGACGAGTGCTGATAATGGAATTTTATCAACAGATTTCGGTTTATCGATCTTTGCATATCCGAGGAAAAGTTCCAGGTCTTTTTGTCTTGTATGCTTGCTCATAAACTCTTTAAAAGGTTTTTCTGCATTTGTGTATGCTTCGTTAATGCTTATTTTTTCATTGATAAGCGGTGTTAAAGCTTTCTGATTCACTTCGGTAAAGGTCGGATTCATGATAAAGAATGTCATAAACAGCGCTAGCCCCATCAGTACTTGATTGGGCGGCATTTGCTGGGTGCCTAAAGAAGTTCTTACAAAGGATAAGACAATAACAATCCGGGTAAAGCATGTCATTAAAATTAATATGCTTGGCGCCAGTGACAGGACTGTCAATACAAGCAATAATTGAACAGATGTGCTGACATTTTGAGGTGCACTGTTTCCAAACAACTGGACAAATTCGTTCATTATAGGCCTTTCCCCTTCTTTTTAAGAACCTCCGTTTTATCCTTCCGTTCCTGTTTCATTTGTTCAATCTGCTTTTTCAATGAAACAGCAAATGAAGAATGAGATGCTTGCTGTTCGGGTTTTTGAAGGCTTGTAAATCTTTTTAGAACATTTTTCATATCTGGAAGCTGACTTTCTTTTTCTCCGTGCATCTCCATGATTTTTGCAACTTCCTCTTGGTCGCTGATTTCTTTTATCAGCTGGATGTTTTCCCCAACACCTACGACAAGGATCCTTTCACCAACTTTAACAAGCTGAATGGAACGGTTTGTTCCTAGGCTTGTCCCGCCCATATTTTCCAAATAATGAACCGAATGAACCAGGCGGTTCTTTCGGTTAATCCATTTAAGAAGAAAGTAGATCAAGGCAACGACTAGAAGTGTAGCAAATATCATTTTCACAAAATCCATAAAAGTCAGGCTGGCAGATTGGCTGTTATCGCTTCCGCTATTATCAGTAACTTTCGTGTCTTTGCTATTTGTCCCAGCAGGCTTCCCGTTATCGTTCATCCATTCCTGTACACTTTTATCGCCTTCTTTCGCCGCAGCTCTTTCTGGGCTGCTTACAATTAAGAAACTTGTAATGATAGCGAAAAGAAGGCTTAATATTAGATATTTTCTAAACAATGTGAGCACCCTTTAGCTTAATGTTTTTTGAATCGCTTCAAGGACACGATCAGCCTGAAATGGTTTAACAATAAAATCTTTTGCGCCTGCTTGAATGGCATCGATTACCATAGCTTGCTGTCCCATTGCTGAACACATAATAACTTTTGAATTCGGGTTAAGTTTTTTGATTTCTTTCAATGCACTGATTCCATCCATTTCGGGCATTGTGATATCCATTGTGACAAGATCAGGCTGATGCTCTTTATATTTTTCAACAGCCTGCATGCCGTCTGCTGCTTCAGCCACTACATTATAGCCATTTTTTGTGAGGATATCTTTAATCATCATTCTCATAAATGCTGCATCATCAACGATAAGAATTTTGTGTGCCATTTGACTTCACTCCAGTTAATTTATTTTTGAAAGACGATCTCTTTGGCTGATAATGTCAGTGACCCTCACTCCAAAGTTTTCATCGATAACAACAACTTCACCTTTAGCAACTATTTTTTGATTAATTAAAATATCAACCGGTTCACCGGCCAGCTTATCCAGTTCTATGATCGACCCTGCTGAAAGCTCAAGGATTTCTTTAACAGATCGTCTGGTTCTTCCGAGTTCAACTGTTACTTGAAGAGGAATGTCCATCAGCATATCCAGATTATTGTTTTCTTGTGCGTAATAGGCTTGAGGTTCAAAGGAAGTAAACTCTGCTGGCTTTACTTCAAATGGCGTTTGTTTAGCAGGTTCAGTTCTCTTTTTTTCGGGTTGAACAGCTGGCATTGCTCTCACTGCCGGTTCTTAATACATGTTTCTTTCAGGCTCGTATGGAGCTTGTGTCTTCTCTTCTCGGACAGGTGCTTCAACTGCCGCAGCCTGTTCTTTCGGATTCATTAATTCATCAATTAATTCTTTGGCAAAATGAATAGGCAAAAGCTGCATGATATTAGAATCAATTAGGCTTCCTACCTTCAGCTGAAAAGAGACTTTGATTAATAAATCTTCTCTCTCAAGCGTTTCGGTTCCCTCTCCCTCTTTTAAATCAAGAAGTTCCAAACGGGGAGGAGATATATCTACTTTTTTATTAAAGACAGTTGACATGGAAGTCGCAGCTGAACCCATCATCTGATTCATGGCTTCCTGAACTGCACTCAGCTGAATTTCACCCATGCTTTCATCAGGGCTCGAACCATCTCCGCCTATCATTAAGTCTGCAATGATGGCTGCATCACTTTGCTGGATAACCAGCATATTGCTTCCGGTAAATCCTTCTGTATATGTCACTTCAATGGCAACATATGGCTGCGGAAATTCCTTAGTAAGGTCCTTTTTAGAAATAACGGCAACTTTAGGAGTTGTAATCTCTACTTTTTGATTCAGCAATGTTGATAGGGCTGTCGCTGAACTGCCAAAGGAAATGTTTCCTATTTCTCCAATCGCATCTTGCTCCATATCATCCAAATATTGCTGAATTTCCGTATCAGGTTTATGTGAATCATCACTTGTTCCTTTTAATAATGCATCTATTTCATCCTGTGATAACATTTCGTTACTCACCATCTTCATCACCCCTATAGTAGTGGTCAATGATTTGCACCGCTAATTTTTTATTGAGTTTACCAGGCTGTCCGATAAATTTAGCTTTTTCACCGATTTTGACCACCAGCGGATCCTTTATTGTTTGGTCCATTTGTATTACATCGCCTATTTGTAATTCCATAAATTCACTAAACGTAATTTCTGAGCTGCCGAGTTCTGCGAGCACTGGAATTTTTGCCAATTTAATTCGATCCTCCAGAGCCTGTATTTCTTCAGGGTTAGGCTCCTTGCGGTCTGATTGCATCCAGTAGTGGACCGATAATTTAGGCATAATCGGCTCCAGTACTACATGCGGTATACATAAATTGATCATCCCGCTTGTTTCTCCAACTTGTGTGTTAAGAGAAATAACAATGACGGTTTCGTTTGGTGAAACCATTTGAATAAATTGCGGATTTACTTCAAATTCACTCATCATCGGTTCTATTTCTTCAATGGAGCTCCATGCTTCCTGATAGCTGTCTAACGATTTTTCAAATAAGTTAGACATAATTTTTGTTTCAATTTCAGTTAAACTCTCTTTTTTGTTAACTCCTGTTCCAATACCTCCCATAACCCTGTCCATCATGGCATAAGCTATATTCGGATTTACTTCCATTACAACCCTTCCTTCAAGCGGCATTACTTCAAAAATGTTGAGTACCGTCATTTTAGGAATGGACCTGATAAACTCTTCATAAGGAAGCTGGTCAACTGAAGCAACTGAAATTTGAATATAGGTTCTTAGCTGAGCTGAAAAAAAGGTCGTAAGCAGCCTTGCGAAATTCTCATGTATTCTAGTAAGGCTTCGAATCTGGTCCTTCGAAAAGCGAAGGGCTCTTTTAAAATCATAAACTCTGACTTTTCGTTCTGTATCTTCCTTTTTTAATTCCTCTGCATCCATTTCACCTGTTGAAATGGCTGACAGCAGGGCATCTATTTCACTTTGGGATAATATTTCCCCCGACACTGTTCTCACCTCTCTAAACCATGTGACTGTTAGAAGGTTATTGCATGATAAAGGAAGTCACATAAACCTTTTCAACTTTGCCATCCTTCATCAATCCATTTGTTCGCTGTTTGATCAGCGCTTTTAAATGATCCATCCCTTTTTTGCCTTCCAGCTGTCCCACTTTCATATTGGAAAGCTCAGATATCACAAGATCATTAACCTGAAATAGTCTTTTGTCCAGCTCTTCTTTGCCTTTTTTCGAATTTGTCTGAAGCTTTAAGGCGATTCGGACAATATTCTCATTCTCGACATTCGTTGTAATTTCCGGGACATCAACTGACATTTGAATAACCTGGTCAATTGTCGGAGGCCCGCCTTCGTTTTGGTTAAAAACATTCATAAATACTAAAAGTGCAGTAATTCCAATTAATGTGACAGACGTTATGATAACCAGCATTACAGTAATCAGTTTTTTATTCATCTTTAAATGCCTCCAGATGCTGAGATGGTGCAAGAGGCTGGATTTTGCTGAAGAATTCTTCAACAAGGATCCGGACTTCTGACTCTTTTTCTCTCACTACATATTTATTTCCGTTGGTTAAGGTGATCGTAGTATCAGGAAAGGATTCTACTATTTCAATATAAAGGGCATTTAACAGAAACTGTTTTCCATTTAATCTTGTAACGTTAATCACTTTTTTAGTAAGGGGGAGGCATCATCAGCCTGCCCCCAGCCCCCATTCTATCGTTTTAAGTTTACTAGTTCCTGAAGAATTTCATCAGAGGTTGTAATGATTTTCGTGTTGGCCTGGAAACCGCGCTGAGCAACAATCATTTCAGTGAATTCTTCTGAGAGGTCTACGTTCGACATTTCCAGGGAGCCTGATTGAATTGAACCATTTCCTGACAGTCCTGCAACATCTAATATCGGAGTACCTGAATTTGATGTGTCTTTAAAAAGATTAGCTCCTGCTTTTTCAAGGCCTCCAGCATTAGGGAATTTCGCTAATTCAATTACACCGGCATACTTTAAAGTTCCTGTATTATCCACATAACTTACTGAGCCGTCTTGGCCTATACTCATGCTTTTAGCATCTGTAGGAATTTTAATCGGGCTTTTCGTACTTCCGGATACTCCAGATAAATTTCCTCCAGTATGTGTATAAGTTAAAGGAGTAGTTGAACCGGTCGGGTTTGCATAACCCACTAGATACAGTCCTTCAGAGTTTACAAGATATCCGTCTTTATCCATGTAGAAATTCCCCGCTCTAGTATAGGCAGTATTATTAAAGCTTGCATGGGATGCATCACTTTGGGCAACTTGGAAAAACCCATCTCCCGAGATTGCAAGGTCTAAAGTTCTGCCTGTTGTTTGCAAACTTCCGCCATTTTGAATCGTATCAATTGTGGCTAATTGTGAACCTAAACCAACCTGGCGAGGGTTTGTCCCGCCTTTTGTTCCTCCCGGTGCACTTGCTCCTGAGATTGACTGGCTGTAAAGATCCTGAAAAACAACTCTTCCCTTTTTAAAACCGTAAGTGTTAACATTCGCAATATTGTTGCCGATAACGTCAAGCTTTGTTTGGAAGTTTTTCATTCCGCCTATACCAGAGTACATTGAACGAAGCATGTTATTTTTCTCCTCCTGAGTTAAGTGGCTGCTTCTGTCATTCCACAGCCTAGGCTTCCTTTTAAGGTCCAGCCTTTTAATTTAACTTATTAATCAATAATAATTGTTCCGTTTATGTTAGTGAAAATCTGTGAAGTTGCCTCTTTTCGATCTAATGCCGTAATGACGGTATCATTTTTGGCACTGATGATCAGGGCAGCTTCATTTGAAAGGATCAGTGTTTCATCCATACCTTTTTGCTTAGCTTCAAGCACTTTATCTTTAATTAGCGCCCATTTATCATCATTAAAAGTAATGTTTCTGTCTTTCAGTCTTTTTTCTGCATGTTTGCTGATTTTAAGGCTGGATTCTTTCTCAAGAATCTGCTGAAAACTTGCTGCCGGCTTGCTTGTTTTTTTTGCAGCAGTAAGGGTTAATGGATGATGCTGGAGTTGGTGTATACGATAATCCATTTGCTCACTCCTTATTATCCATTCTGAGGATTTGTCATTTTGGTTATTTGATCGCTTGTGATCGTTCTTCCGTCGGCTAATTCAAATTCTGCATTGTTTCCTTTGCGTGTTATTGATTTAACAATGCTTGATGCTTCTTTATTTTCTGAAACACCATTGTCATTTGTTTCTGAATATGTGTAATTCACATCTTTACCAAGTAAATTGTTGTATTTGAGCAGTACATCACTCGTCTCTGCAGTAACAAGCTGCTGCATTGTGCTGTTCATGTTTGTCATTTGCTCAAGGGATGAAAAAGTCGCCATTTGGGCAATGTAATCTTTATCCTGCATCGGGTTTAATGGGTCTTGATTTTGCAGCTGTACCATCAAAATTTTGAGGAAATCATCTTTCCCTAAAATATCAGTCGGCTGACGCTGTGTTTTCTGCAAATTTGAGATATATAAGTTGGGATCTAAACTGTTCACCATACCTATACTTGCACCTCCACTTCTGATAATTCTTCAATCAGCGAATCTTCAAAGGAATGGGATTCTTTTCTCTCTTGTTCTTTGTTTGGCTGTCTTCCTTGTGGCATACTGCCCCCAGAACCGTCCTTCAAAAAATCCTGCTTTTGATTTCCTGTAAATGATTGAGAAACATCAATCTTATCGATTTGCATCTGCTGGGATGTAAAGCTTTGTTTTAGCTGATGAAGATTTGATTCAATTAAGTCCTTCACTGCACTGTTCATAGCAGTAATTTTGGCTGTAAGCTTTCCATCATGCTGGCTGATTTCTACTTGAATTTGACCAAGCCGTTCAGGGTAAAGTCTGATCATAAGCCGCTGAGTCCCATTAGAATTGGTTACAACGCTTTTAGAAAGCAGCTGCTGAAATTGCTTTAAAAATTCCTGCTCATCCACTTTCCCGGCAGAAGGCTGTGTTTTCACAAATAAATGAAATTGCTCAACCTTGGTTAATGCTTGCTGAGGTACGAAATCCCGCTGTATTTGTTCATTCTGACCAATTTTCTCTGAAGATGTTGGTATAGGCAAAATGAATTTTTGAGTAATAGGCTTTGGATTCTCCTGCTGCATCTTGTTTATCTGAATAGATGGCTGCAAGTTGGTTTTTGCAAATAAATAATTCTCTTTCTTTCCTTGAGGAGAATTTCTTTCCAATAAAGTTAAAATGGCATTATTTACTTGATGACTCTGGTCCGTTTTTTGGATATTATATAATATATTTTTTAGAAGCTGGCCTATTTCTTGCAAACTATGATTTTGAGTGCCTGCATGACTGACAGCAATGCTTATAACTTGTAATATATCCTGACTTATTTTAGGTGAAGCAAGAATTTCTGTTTTTATCGGGTTTTGCATCTTTTCTGTTTTGGCAGGGTTTTGCCCCGTTTCTGTTTTGACGGGATTTTGACTCGTTAGTGAAAATAAAAATTCGGCCAATTTAGTAAAAATAGCTGGATCCAGATGATCGGTCAGCTCCTTAATCTGCTCCAAATCTTCGGACAATGCTATTTCACTGCCGCCGGTGCCTGGATTTTTCAACTTCTTGAGATTATCCATCAGTTCAGTAAGAGCTTTTCCTGAAAGGTTTTGCAGCAAAGAAAATAATTTTGCCAGATCGGCTGCCAGCTGGTCCTGACCTGAGACTGCAGCATTTCCCCTTACAAGTCCTGCACCTTGAAAAAACAGAAGAGAGTTTGCAAACTGCTTATTATTTGAAATACTCTCCTTCCAGCCTTTTGGAGGAGTTTGAATGGATGGACTTATTTGATTGTCAACGCTGATCAAATTTTCACCTCCTTTCATTTTTGGCCTGCCATCAGCTTCGTATATTTAGCTGCATCCTGGGCTGACATTTTTTCAAGAATTCCAGCAATCTGATCATCATTCAATGCTGAAAGGATTTTTACAGCTTCCTTATCACCTAGAACTGGCAGAATTTCAGCTGTTTTTTTACTTGTCATCTTTGTATAAATGGAAGACATGTCTTTTTGCTGTGATTGCTGATCTTTTTTTGCAGCATCATCAAGCTGGTGCTGCAGTTCTAGAACCTGCTGGCTCAGCTGCTGAACTTTAAACTGTTTCAGTGCAGCATCATTTTCCAGCGCTTTTATATCTTGTTTTTGCATACTGATCGTCTTTTTCTGATCAGCAATCTCTATTTGTCTGCTGTCATTGCCATGGCTTTTTGCATCAGATGTCTCTTGCTTTTGTGCACCTGTCTTTTCTGCGCCGGTCATTGCAGAAATAAAAGGGACATTGTTTGAAATCTGTTTAAACGGGCCAGTAACATCAAAGCCTGCAATCGTTAAAATAATAATCGCCAGAACTGCTGTGAAAAAAACCGGAATAACTATAACGAACAAAAACCATTGAAGCTTGCCGTCTTCCTTTTTAGTGTTATCCACATGCGTCACCTTAATTTCCTTTATACATATAGCTTTGAATAGAAAGGTCATCCATAAATCGGTTCTCTGAAGCCTTCAGGTTTTCAGAATACGTTTGATAATGCTTTTCTTTCATTTTTTCGTACTTTTTAACTTCGACATTCTTTTCCATCAGAATGTACTGTTTCTCCTGCATTTGATTTCTGGACAGCATCACAAGTTTTTGAAAATGTTCAATCGTTTTATCCAGATTGATGACAAATTGCTGGATATGTCTCATTTCATTAACAGACATTCCGCCTGAAAGCTTTGTAAGAGCCTTTTCTTCTAAGAGTTCCTTTTTTTTAAGGCATTCATAGAGTTTTTCGGCAGCTTTTTCGAATTCGTTAACAGAATGATTGTAATCAGCCAAAGATTTTTCTTTTTCGTTCTCTTTTATTTCGAGTACTTTTTGAAATCGGTATGCGTAGCTCATTATATCTGACTTTCACCTTTTTCAATTAGATTTCTAAGGGCTGCATAACTCTTCTCCATTGAAGGCTTCTCATCGACCTGCTGTTTCAGATACTGGATGATTTTC
This sequence comes from Chryseobacillus diguaensis, assembly GCF_049220665.1. Lineage (NCBI taxonomy): Bacteria > Bacillati > Bacillota > Bacilli > Caryophanales > Bacillaceae > Chryseobacillus > Chryseobacillus diguaensis. Next base: position 390,642 of record NZ_JBMKNV010000001.1, on the reverse strand, counting down.
GGATAGTAATCGATTGCTTCATCAATTTCTTTTGAAGCACCACGTTTATAAGCCCCTATATTGATCAGATCTTCTGAATTTAAATAGGTTGAGAGATAATTCCTGAGCTGTGCAGCATGATCCCGCTGTTCTTTCGAGACAATCTGGTTCATAACCCGGCTAATGCTCTTCAGTACATTAATGGCAGGAAACTGCCCCTTATTTGCCAAAGCCCGATCAAGAACGATATGTCCATCGAGAATCCCTCTTACTGTGTCAGCAATCGGCTCATTCATATCATCACCGTCAACAAGAACGGTATAAAAGGCGGTGATTGTTCCGTTCTCATTGGTTCCGGTCCGCTCAAGAAGCTTCGGAAGGATAGCGAAAACAGATGGTGTATATCCTTTTGTAGTAGGCGGCTCACCTATTGCAAGCCCTACCTCCCGCTGAGCCATTGCCACCCGCGTTACAGAATCCATCATAAACATGACATTGATCCCTTTATCGCGAAAATATTCAGCAATTGCAGTTGCCGTATAGGCTGCTTTGATTCTCATAAGTGCTGGCTGATCAGAGGTCGCTGCTACTACAACCGATCTTTTTAAACCATCTGGTCCCAGATCTTTTTCAATAAATTCTCTAACTTCCCGTCCTCTTTCACCCACTAGTGCAATGACGTTGAGATCTGCTTTCGTATTTCTTGCAATCATCCCCATCAGAGTGCTTTTACCGACACCGCTTCCTGCGAAAATCCCAACCCTTTGGCCTTTTCCGACTGTCAGCAGGCTGTCAATCACTCTGACCCCGACTTCCATCGGCTCATGAATTGGAGGCCTTTTTAATGGATTTGGCGGTGACTGATCAGAAGGTACATAGGTAAGTCCCTTTGGCAAGCTTGACTCATCAAGCGGATTCCCAAGAGCATCAAGTACTTTCCCTGCCATTCCTGCACCTGCTTTAACACGAAGCGGCTCAGATGTAGCTTCTACAATGCTTCCCGGCGCAATTTCAGAAAGATGTGAAAATGGCATTAAAAGAACGTTCTCATCTCTAAAACCAACCACTTCTGCCGGTATTCTTGTTTGCTTTGAGACGCCTGTCAGAATATAGCACAAATCACCGATCGAGCTTTCAGGTCCTCTTGATTCAATCATCAGGCCGACAACTTTTTTGACTTTACCGAACCGCTTATATGGATCGAGACGTTCAACCTGGTTTAAAAGATCAGCAGCATTCATGACTTATTCATCCTCTCCAAGCATTTCTATCAGCTGTTTTTTAAGCTGTTGAAGCTGTGTATCAATACTTGCATCAATTCTGCCAAAGGAGGTTTCAACAAAGCAGCCGCCTGATATCAATTCTTCATCAGCATAAATATATAAATCACTGTTAGAGGTGAGAAGCTGCTTCAATTCGTCTTTTTGTTGAAGAAGCATACTTAATTGTTCAGGATGAACAAAAAGTTTTATTTCTTTGTATTCTTTTACTTCTTTAATTAACTGTTTAACAAGTACTGTGAAGCTCTCTTTGTTTGAAGCCAATTCTTGTGAAATAATCTTCTCGGCAAGCTTGACTGCAAGATCGACGATCAAACCTTGTGAAGAATCTATTTTTTCAAGATAGTCAAGTTTCGAAAGAGCAGTTGTCTGCCTTGCCTCTTCAAGTTGTGAATGATATTGAAGAAGTCCTTCACGCCTGCCTTGCTCCATACCTTCAGCATAGCCTTCTTGAAATGCCTGTTCTGATAAAGCCTGCATTTCATTTAACCAGTTTTCCTGATCTTGAGCGACGGCATCAGCAAATGCAGCCTGCTGATTTTTCGCTTCTTGTAAGATGGATTCCGCTTCAGTTCTTGCCTTCTCTATTAAACTTGCTGCATAAAATTTAGATTCTTCATCTTCAGGGGGCTCAGGAGTTTTCACCGGAAAGACTTCAATCGGCTTTTTTTCTCCCATTTCTAATGCTGTATTTCTGGACTTGATAATATTAGACAATAATATCATCTCCTCCGCCGCGGGCTATGACGATTTCACCTGCTTCTTCCAGTCTTCGTATTACTGCTACAATACGGGATTGAGATTCTTCAACATCCCTGAGTCTCACAGGTCCCATATATTCCATTTCCTCTTTAAACGTTTCTACCATACGCTGGGACATATTTTTGAAAACGATTTGTTTCACTTCTTCGCTAGCAACCTTGAGAGAATACATCAGGTCATCATTTTCTACTTCTCTGATTACGCGCTGAATAGCACGGTTATCAAGTGTCACAATGTCTTCAAAGACAAACATGCGCTTTTTAATTTCTTCTGCTAATTCAGGATCCTGAATTTCAAGAGCATCCAGAATTGTTTTTTCCGTACTCCGGTCTACACCATTAAGCACTTCAACGACTGCTTCAATCCCGCCTGTCTGGGTATAATCCTGCGTAAGGGTAGATGTGAGCTTCCGTTCCAGAATTTGTTCCACTTCATTGATAATTTCAGGTGAAGTCCGATCCATCATGGCAATCCTTCTGGCTATATCAGCTTGTACTTCCTGAGGAAGCTCTGAAAGAATTTGCCCTGCCTGTACAGCATCCAAGTAAGAAAGAATCAATGCAATTGTTTGAGGATGCTCATTTTGAATAAAATTAAGAATTTGAGAAGGATCCGCTTTTCTCGCAAAATCAAACGGCCTAACTTGCAATGTTGACGTCAGCCTGTTAATAATATTAGCGGCTCTTTCTTCTCCTAGAGCTTTTTCCAAAACTTGCTTGGCGTAAGATATGCCTCCCTGTGAAATGTAATCCTGGGCAATCGCTATATCATGAAATTCTTCAATAATTTCCTCTTTTTTTACAGAATCTACTGATCTGACACCTGAAATTTCCAATGTCAGCCTCTCAATTTCTTCCTCTGAGAGGTGTTTATATACAGAAGCTGAAACGTCCGGGCCCATCGAGATTAATAGAATGGCGGCTTTTTGTTTCCCCGTCAATTTTGTGCTTGTATCTTTTTTCGCCAATACCATTTCCTCCTAATCTTCCGACAGCCAAGTCCGAAGCAATTTGGCAAAATCCTCCGGCTTTTCTTTTGCCATTTTTTCCAGCTGCTTTCTTCTCAAAGTCCCTTCTGTCTCAGTATCTTTATCAAGATCCGGAACAGTCAGCGGAATTTCCTGAACAATCTCTTCTTCGTAATACTCGCTGTTATCTTTATTTCTTCTGCGAAGGAGAAGGATTAATAGAAGAATGATGATAACGACCAGCACTCCGCCTGCAATATAAACCCATAATGGGACACCCTGTGTCTGGGTTGTATTGAGTACTGTTTTGCCAGAGAACGGCTGCACTGAAACGACAATTTTATTTGCAAGATCTGTATTTGTCAGCGGCTGTGCGATCTCTTTTTTATCGATAGATGTTCTTACAATAGTAGAAAGAATTTGTTTTATATCATTTACCCTTCCTTGCGGCAGGGACGAAGCCGAATTTGCATTAGGCGGTTCTACCATAACCTGAATTCCCAAATCTCTTATTTTATAAGGACTTTCAACAATCTGCTTTTTGATTCGGTTAACTTCATAGTTTAATCTTTCCTCAGTCTTATCGTAATTTCCGTCCCCTGAAGCGGAAGAAGACTGATAACCTGGAACATCGCTAGCGCCAGAGCCGTTAACACCGCCTGCTTTTGCGCCTTTTCCGGTGTAGGTTTCATTGATTCGTTCAGCGCTGACAGTAATGCCGGCCATATTCTTCTTATCAACCGGTTCAACCAGATTTTCTTCTCTCTTTTCCTGAGTGAAATCCAGATCAGCCGTTACGGACACAACCACTTTATCCTGTCCCATCATTGTACCGAGCATGCGCTGAACCTGCATTTGAAGATCGCGTTCAATTTTTGTTTTAACATCCTGCTGTGTCGAAAAATCTGATACAAGCGGAGAAGATCCTCCATTTTTATAATCATAATACTGAAAATTCTGATCCATAATGACGATATTATCAGTAGATAAGTTTGGTACACTTTTTGAAACCAAGTGATATAATCCATTCACTTTATTTTGATCAAGCTGATATCCAGGTTTCATTTGCACAACAATCGAAGCGGAACCAGGCTCTGCCTGTTCCCCTACAAAAACGGTATCTTGCGGGATGTTAATCATCACTTTGGCATCCTGTACTCCATCGATACCCTTAATTAAATTAGTCAATTCTGTTTGGGTTGCTTTCAGCTTCAAAACATTAAATTCCTGGTCTGTCATACCAAATCCGGCGTTTTTGCTGAAATAGGAATAATCAATGGACCCTGTATTAGGTATCCCTTGTGCAGCGAGATCTACTTTAAGAGAGTCAGCCATTTCCTGCGGAACATCAATCGTTGTGCCATTGTCTGACAGAGCTGACTTCACTCCCCTCGCATCAAGCGTTTGCTTAATTTGGCCTGCTTCTGCAGGAGAAAGGTTATTGTACAGCGGAACCATATTTGGTGTATTCAGAAAGATTGCCAGCACAGTCACAAGTATAATAAAAAGGAGAGGACCGAATATCAGCAGCCCTTTTTGGCCTTTAGACCTGCTTCTCCAAAACTGAATGGCCCTGTCTCTTACTTCAATAAGTCTTTGTTTCATTCTTTCTTATCCCCCGGTCTAAATAACGATGCGCTCAAGTATGGCTTAAAATGTGCAGCATAGCACTGCATTACATTTGCATGCGCATAATTTCTTGATAAGCTTCAACAGCTTTGTTTCTCAGTTCTACTGCAGACATAAGAGAAACATTTGCTTTTTCTGCCGTTATCATAACATCCTGAAGTTCCACATTTTTTCCTTGAGCAAGGGCTTCCGTCATATTGCCGGATTGAATTTGAGCGTCATTTACATCCATTATTGCCTCTTTAAGCATTTCTCCAAATCCTGATTTGCCTTGCTGCTGAACAGCTCCGGAACTTTGTCCCTGTAGAGCAGCCGGTGTTTGTATTTGAAAAGGCGATATTCCGTTAATCAATTGCCTCACCTTACTTTCCGATTTCTAGAGCTTTCATGAGCATTCCTTTGGAAGCATTAAATACTGTTACATTGGCTTCATATGATCTTGTACTGCTGATAAGATCCACCATCTCTTTTAGCGGATCAACATTTGGCATTGCAGCATAGCCTTGCTGATTAGCATCTGGATTTTCAGGATCATATACCATTTTAAATGGCGTTTGATCTTCTACAATACCAGTTGCTTTAACGCCGCCCATTCCTTCTCCATTGTTCATCGCTTTATCAAGAAAAGAGGAAAAATTCCCATCCAAAGGCTGTGTTTCAACCATTTTCCTTCGATAAGGCTGCCACTTCCCATTGACATATTCCGCTCTTGTCGTATCTGCATTAGCCATATTGGAAGAAACGACATCCATTCGCAAACGCTGTGTGGTCAAAGCTGAAGCAGTTGTATCCAATCCGCCGAAGATCATCTTATTTCCCTCCTCTGATGACAGTTTTCAGTGATTGAAACTGTCCATTCAGCCGATCGATTAATGCATTATAGTAAATTTGATTTTTAGCCATTTCAGACATCTCTGAATCAATATCAACATTGTTTCCATTTTGCTGATAAGAAGAGTTTGTATTAGAAAAAACAAAAGGCTCTCCAGTTCCTCCGGTAAACTCAAAATGCTTTGAATCCGTTCTGTTTGCTTGCAGTTTATCTACTTCACTTGATAGTGCTTCCCTGAAATTCACTTCCTGTGCTTTGAAGTTCGGGGTATCCACATTGGCAATATTGTTAGAAATCACTTTTTGTTTTAAAGAGGAATAATCAACCGCTTTTTCCAGAGATTGCATTGTGCTGTTTGCAAAAATGTTCATCCTTGACCCCCACTAAAGTTCTATGCAAAACGAATCTTATTAGTGTCGAATTATGTTAAATCTCATCTATAATTGTAAAAAATAATAGGCTCAAAGTCTATGAAGTAAGTGTAAAAAAAAGTCGTATTATTTATCTATTTTTTATCCGTGACATATTACCTATTATAAAATTCACCCATAATTTTATAAATAATAAAAAAAGCACTTCCAAAGGAAGTGCTTTTTTGTTAGTTTGATTTTAATTTATCAAGTTCTACTAAGAATTTATTGTTTAATACCTTGATATATGTGCCTTTCATACCAAGAGATCTTGATTCAATGACTCCGGCACTCTCAAGCTTACGAAGAGCATTAACGATAACAGACCGGGTAATTCCTACCCTGTCAGCAATTTTACTTGCAACAAGCAGGCCTTCGTTCCCGTTTAATTCTTCGAAAATATGCTCAATGGCTTCAAGTTCACTATATGAAAGCGAGCTGATTGCCATCTGCACTACCGCTTTGCTTCTTGCTTCAACTTCAATTTCTTCTGCTTTTTCTCGCAGTATTTCCATTCCGACAACTGTTGCACCGTATTCAGCAAGGATTAGATCATCATCTTCAAACTGTTCTTCCAAACGGCCAAGAATCAATGTGCCAAGACGTTCTCCTCCTCCAATAATCGGTACAATGGTTGTAAGGCTGTTTGTGAACAACTCGCGGTTTTCTACCGGGAAAGCTGTATATTCACTTTCTACATCCAAGTTGGATGACGTTTCAAGAATGTTAAACAAGTTCTGAGTATACTCTTCAGGGAATTGTCTGTCTTCCAGCATTTTTTTCATCCGCTCATTTTCAATTTGCTGGTTGATCGCAAACCCAAGCAATTTTCCTCTTCTTGAGACGACAAAGATATTTGCTTCAATAACATCCCTCAGCGTTTCAGCCATCTCTTTAAAGTTAACCGGTTTTCCTGCTGCTTTTTGAAGCATTGCATTAATTTTTCGTGTTTTTTCTAATAAAGCCATTGTGTGTTTCCTCCTATAACTAATCAGTTCTTATAGTATAAATTGACTTAAGTCCTTGTTGGTAGCAATTTTGCCAAGTTTATCATCAACATATTGCGGTGTAATGGTTATTTTATCCATCGTAATGTCAGGTGCCTCGAATGATAAATCTTCTAATAGACGTTCAAGAATAGTATGTAATCTTCTGGCTCCAATGTTATCTGTATCCTGGTTCACCTGAAAAGCTACCTCTGCTATCCTGCGAATAGCATCGTCAGAAAATTCGAGATTTATACCTTCTGTTTCAAGGAGGGCCTGATATTGTTTTAAAAGCGCATTATCGGGTTCAACTAAAATCCTGACAAAATCCTCAGTGCTTAGTTTTGTAAGCTCAACGCGAATCGGAAATCTTCCCTGCAATTCCGGAATTAAATCAGACGGTTTTGCCATATGAAATGCACCAGCTGCGATAAATAGCACATGGTCTGTTCTGACACTGCCGTACTTTGTAACAACAGTGGAACCTTCTACGATCGGGAGGATATCTCTTTGTACTCCTTCTCTTGAAACATCGGCGCTGCCGCCGCTATTCTTTTTAGCCACTTTGTCTATTTCGTCTACAAAGATAATGCCGGTCTGCTCAGCGCGGAAAACAGCCTCCTGCGTTACATCTTCCATATCAATCAGCTTTTGGGCTTCTTCATTTGTTAGCACTTTTCTTGCTTCTCTTACAGTAAGCTTTCGTTTTTTCTTCTTTTTAGGCATTAATCCGCCTAGCGCATCCTGCATGTTCATGCCCATCTGTTCCATACCCGAGCCTTGTAGCATATCAAACATGGATGGCTGCTGCTCTTCCACTTCCACTGTTACGTAATGATCTTCCAGTTCTCCAAGTGCAAGCTTTTGAGCAATGCGTTTTCGGTCTTCCTCTATAGATGGTTCTTCTTCTTTAGGTTCATCCTGTTCCTGATTTTGGGCTCCGCCAAAAAGCATTTCAAGAGGATTTTTATAGCTTTGAGTCTTCTTTCTGCCTGGTACAAGCAATTCAACAAGGCGTCTGTTGGCATTTTCCTCTGCAGTGCCTTTTACCTCATTCATTTTTTCCTCTTTCACCAGTCTTACAGAGGTTTCTGCTAAATCACGCACCATTGATTCTACATCACGGCCTACATAGCCCATTTCAGTGAACTTTGTTGCTTCCACTTTTACGAAAGGAGCGCCTGCAAGTTTAGCCATTCTTCTGGCGATTTCCGTTTTACCGACACCTGTAGGGCCAATCATTAAAATATTTTTGGGTACAACTTCATCTTTTAATGATCCCTCAAGAAGCGTTCTGCGATAACGGTTTCTTAAAGCAACTGCAACAGCCTTTTTGGCATCAGTCTGACCTACTATATATTGATCAAGCCGCTCAACTATTTGGCGCGGAGTTAATTGAGTATTCATATGGCACCTTCCTTTCTTTACAGCTCTTCAACAATAATATTTGAATTGGTATATACACAGATCTCTCCAGCTATCTCCAGAGCTGCTCTGGCAATTTCCTTAGCGGAAAGCTGCTCACCGCTGTATTTTTTAAGGGCTCTGCCGGCTGACAAGGCATAATTGCCTCCGGAACCAATAGCAAGAATCCCATCATCCGGCTCAATAACTTCTCCTGTACCGGAAACGAGCAGCAAATGCTCTTTATTCATCACAATCAGCATGGCTTCAAGCCTTCTCAGCACTTTGTCACTGCGCCATTCCTTAGCAAGTTCAACTGCTGCACGCTGAAGGTTGCCATTGTATTCCTCAAGCCTTCCTTCAAACATTTCAAAAAGAGTAAATGCATCAGCTACCGAACCAGCAAAGCCAGCTACAACCTTGCCATTGAAAATTTTTCTTACTTTTTTAGCTGTATGCTTCATAACAACAGCATTTCCGAAAGTTACCTGGCCGTCTCCAGCCATCGCAAAGCCATCTTTATGCTGGATGGCAAATATCGTAGTAGCATGAAATTGAGCTTGTGTCTCGGACATATATTTTCTCTCCTTCTAATTTATGCTCGAGGATGGTGGGACATATAGGTTTTTCTAAGCTGCTCCTTTGACACGTGTGTATAAACCTGCGTCGAGGATAGGTGTTCATGTCCCAGCAGCTCCTGTACACTTCTCAGATCAGCACCTTCGTTCAGAAGATGTGTAGCAAATGTATGGCGAAACATGTGAGGATGAAGCTTTAGGGTAAGAGACGACTGTTTGATTAGCTCATTTAAGATATGTCTAATGCCTCTTGCTGTAAGAGGGCCTCCCCTATGGTTTACAAAAACAGCACCATGTTCAAGGGATGAACGCTCCATTAATCTTTTTCTTCCATCACCTAAATATACTTCCAAAGCATCCTGTGCATAACTGCCAAAAGGAACATAACGCTGCTTTGAGCCTTTGCCTGTTAAAAGTAGCGTGCCCATATACAGATCAACATCAGAAAGCTTCAGACCGCAGCATTCACTTACCCTCATGCCTGTTGCATAAAGCATTTCAAGAAGCGCCTGATTTCTTTGGCCCAAAGGCGTTTCCACATTTGCCTGCTCAAAAAGGGTACTGATATCCTCCGGAAATAAAAACTTAGGAATTCGATATTCCTTTTTTGGAAGCGAAACAAGTGCAAAAGGATTTTCGTTTAAAAGTTTTTCCCTGTTAAGGAATTTGTAGAAACTTCTTATAGAAGAAATTTTCCTTGAAATTGTTTTTCTGGCAAAATGTTTTTTATGTAATTTCGTTAAGTACAATCGAGTATCCTGATACGTTACATTCTCAAACCCCTGTATTCCTTCTTCCATTAAAAAAGCTGCTAAATCCTCAATGTCAGCAACATAATTCACAATAGTATATTGTGAGTAATTTTTTTCAATTTGTAAATAATCTACGAACAAATTTAAATAATTCTTAACATTTTCCATTTCAACACCTCACAAGGGCTACTAAATGGTATCACACCTTCAGCAGCCCTTGCAAATTATTTCTATAGTTTTTTCGAAATTTTTTGAATTGTTTCCAACGCTCTATTAGCGTATGCTTCATAACGTTCCTTTTTGCTTTTAATCCGTTCTGGAAGCTCTGCAAAGATACCGAAATTGGCATTCATAGGCTGGAAGTTATCTGGATTGGCTGATGTGATATATCGCGCCATGCTTCCCATCGCTGTTTCTGCTGGAAGAGTTACCAGTTCCTTGCCAAGCAAGTAATGTGCTGCGTTGATCCCTGCAAGCAGACCGGAAGCAGCTGATTCAACATATCCTTCAACACCAGTCATTTGTCCAGCGAAAAATAGATCCTTGCGTTCTTTGTATTGATAAGTTGGAAAAAGGAGCCTTGGTGAGTTTACAAATGTATTCCGGTGCATAACCCCGTACCGGACGATTTCAGCATTTTCAAGTCCAGGGATCAATTTAATCACTTCTTTTTGAGCTCCCCATTTTAAATGAGTTTGAAAACCTACAATATTATAAAGCGTTCCTGCGGCATCATCTTGTCTTAATTGAACAACTGCAAAAGGACGTTTCCCTGTTTTAGGATCTTCAAGTCCAACTGGCTTCATTGGTCCAAACAGCATCGTTTTTCTGCCGCGCTGTCCCATAACCTCAATTGGCATGCAGCCTTCAAAATAAACTTCTTTTTCAAATTCCTTAAGAGGAACTGTTTCAGCAGTTATAAGGGCATCGTAGAACATGTTGAATTCCTCTTCTGTCATAGGACAATTTAAGTAAGCGGCTTCTCCTTTGTCATATCTCGATTTCAAATAAACCTTGTTCATATCAATACTTTCTTTTTCGAGTATAGGTGCAGCTGCATCATAAAAATAGAGGTAATCCTCACCCGTTAAAGCCTGCAGTTTTTCTGACAGGGCTTTGGAAGTAAGAGGTCCCGTCGCAATGATCGTCGGTCCTTCCGGAAAATCAGAAACTTCTTCATTAAATACCGTAACATTCGGATGATTTTTCACTCTGTCCGTCACTTTAGCTGCAAATTCGTGCCTGTCTACTGCAAGTGCTCCACCTGCTGGAACGGAGCAATCATCTGCAGAGCGGATAATGACAGAATCAAGAGTTCTCATTTCTTCCTTTAATACACCTACCGCATTCGTAAGCCCGTTTGCCCTCAATGAATTCGAACATACGAGTTCAGCAAACTTATCCGTATGGTGTGCAGGTGTTTGCTTAACAGGCCTCATCTCATAAAGGTTTACTTTAATATTTCTTTTCGAAAGCTGCCAAGCTGCTTCGCTCCCTGCAAGGCCTGCACCCACTACGTTCACTGTTAGTTCTGTCATTTGCATTTCCTCCCGTTTTACTTTTGGCTTAATAAATTGGAATTTTTAAAGTTGATCTTCAATTTTAACGGTTTTTAATACGCTGATCATTTGTCTTCGCTCCATTTATTCTTAACCGCTTTTAATAGATCCCTTTTTTGAAGCTTTAGTAAGATAAATAAGAACAACGATTAAGAATAGAGCCTCAATAAAAAAGGGTGAGCAAATTCGCCCACCGTTATTACTTTTGCTGTTCTTCCTTGTATTCACAATTGACACATTGGATCTGATTGCCCTTTTTCAGCTTTTTCTCTACTAGCATAGAGTCACAGCGAGGGCAGCTCCTTGCAATCGGTTTATCCCAAGACAGAAAATCACATTCCGGAAAACGGTCACAGCCATAAAAAACGCGTCGTTTTTTCGTTTTTCTTTCAACAACGTTGCCCTCATGGCATTTCGGGCATTTGACGCCGATTTCCTTCGTAATTGGCTTCGTATTGCGGCAATCTGGAAAATTGGAACAAGCCATAAATTTTCCGAAGCGCCCCATTTTGATGACCATGGGATTTCCGCATTCTTCACAGTCAACCCCCGCAGGCTCATCTTTGATTTCGATTTCTTGCATTTCTTCCTCTGCTTTTGAAAGGCGGACTGCAAAGTCTTTATAAAAATCATCAATGATATTTACCCATTGGATTTTCCCGTCTTCCACTTCATCAAGGCTGTTTTCCATTTTTGCTGTAAATTCAACATCGATAATTTCAGGGAAAAACTCAACGATCAATTCAAGAACAATTTCACCAAGCTCGGTCGGAATGAAACGTTTATTATCAAGAGCGACATAGCCTCTTTTTTGAATGGTATCAAGAGTTGGAGCATAAGTAGACGGTCTGCCTATTCCAAGTTCTTCAAGCGTCTTAACAAGTCTTGCCTCAGTGTATCGCGGAGGCGGCTGTGTAAAGTGCTGGGCAGGCTCGATATCTTTTGAGAAAACTTCATCGCCTTCCTGTAAATCAGGAAGCATTTTATCTTTTTCTTCCTTTTGATCATCCGTTCCTTCGACGTAAACTTTCATAAATCCTGAAAACTTTACTTTAGAACCAGTTGCTCTGAACGTAACCCCGCTGTTATCGAGATCAACACTCATTGTATCAAGAATGGCAGGAGCCATTTGGCTAGCAACAAAACGTTCCCAAATTAATTTATATAATCTGAGCTGGTCTCTGCTCAAATGTTCTTTCATTGAAGCTGGTTCACGAAGAGTTGATGTTGGGCGAATCGCTTCATGGGCATCCTGGGTATTTGTATTTTTCTTTACGGTTTTCTTTGTCGGAGACACGAATTCTTTACCGTATTTTTCTTCGATCCAAGAGGACGCTTCACTTTGAGCTGTTTCTGAAATTCTGGTTGAATCTGTTCTCATATAAGTGATTAAACCAACCGTTCCATCTTTGGCTAAATCAATTCCTTCATATAATTGCTGAGCGATCATCATCGTTTTCTTCGCTCTGAAGTTCAATTTTCTAGCTGCTTCCTGCTGAAGAGTGGAAGTTGTGAAAGGAAGGGCAGCATTGCGCTTTCTTTCTTTTTTTGTTACTGATGTCACATGAAAGGAATTGCCGCTGATTTGTTTTTGAATGCCTTTAACGTCTTCTTCTGTTTTCAATTCCATCTTCTTGCCGTTCAAGCCGTAAAAAGCGCCTTCAAATTGATCTTTTCCTTTTAAAAACTGGCCTTCAATTGTCCAATATTCTTCAGGAACAAATTCTTTAATTTCTTTTTCCCTGTCAATAATCAGTCTGACTGCCACAGATTGAACACGGCCTGCACTTAAGCCCTTTTTTACCTTTTTCCAAAGAATCGGGCTGATTTTGTATCCGACTAGGCGATCGAGAATACGCCTTGCCTGCTGTGCATCAACTAAATCCATATTTATTGTTCTCGGATGCTTGAATGATTCCTTGATGGCATCCTTCGTAATTTCATTAAAAACAACTCTGCAATCTGAGGTTACATCAAGTTCCAGGCTATGAGCCAAATGCCAGGCTATTGCTTCCCCTTCGCGATCCGGGTCAGCTGCGAGAAATACTTTTTTGGCTTTTTTTGCAGCTGATTTCAATTCTTTCATTACCGAGCCTTTGCCTCTGATGGTAATGTATTTCGGTTCAAAATTTCTTTCAACATCTACGCCTATTTGGCTTTTAGGAAGATCACGCACATGGCCCATTGATGCTTTTACTTTATATTTTTTTCCAAGGTACCGTTCAATGGTTTTTGCCTTAGCTGGTGATTCCACTATGACTAAGTAGTCTGACATTTATAATGTCCCCCTTAAGAGGTGATCTCTCTCTTTTCTATCTGTTTATCATTAAATGAGGATCTATTCATTAAATTTTTATTTCCCTTATAAAAGATGATCTCAGAATAAAACTTTTTGAAAAAGCCTGATAAAAAGAACATCGGTTATATATATATATAAAACCTGAAATAAGTCAGGCCTCATAAATGTAAGCATTTTATTTTTCAGTTGTTAAATCTCCACTATTATTAAATATTCATCTATCATTTGTCAAACGGTAATTTATCTATCTTTCCTAAATTGCTTATTTTCTGAGCATTTCCTTCATTGAAGGAAGAGTCTGAAATGAAGCAAATTCATCTTCAACATCCCTTGCACTCATGACTAATTTAGCGCCATCCTGAATCAGTTTGTTGGTGCCCCCTGCATTTTCAAGATGAATAGGGCCTGGTACAGCAAAAACTTCCCTGCCTTCTTCCATAGCCATTTGAGCGGTTATTAAGGAACCGCTTCGCATTTTTGCCTGAATGACGATCGTACCGGCTGAAAGACCCGCTATAATACGATTTCTCTCAGGGAAATGCCATTTTTGAGGTTTCATAGCTGGTTTATATTCAGTCAGCAAAAGATGATTTTTCATAATGTTTGCTGCCAGTTCCTTATTAGAAGCAGGATACAAATAATCAAACCCGCTTCCTATGACGGAAATTGTTTTGCCTGAAGAGTCCATTGCGGCCTGATGCGCCCAAGTGTCTATTCCTTTGGCAAGCCCGCTGACAACAAGCCAGCCTGATGAAACTAGCTCTGGAACAATTTTTTGAATGGCGAGTTTCCCTTCTCGAGTGGGTGTTCGGGTACCTACAATACTAATTTTTTTGGGAAAAGTCAAAAATTCTATATTTCCAATACCATACAAAATTACAGGGCAGTTGTAGATTTCTCTCAGCAGATCAGGATATTCAGGATCAGCAATAGTTATAAAAAATATACCCTTTTCAAGGTATTCTGCAAGAATTGGCATGGGGTTGAAGTTGTAAAAATCCTGGAGAAAAAAAGCAAGGTTTCTTTTTTCTATGATTTTGTAATTCAGAAGGTCCTTTTCACTTAATGAAAAGAATTGAGAGAGGGTTGGACTTATTTGAAGAAGACGGTGAATGCCCTTATTGGTTATACCTCTGCAGTTTGTTAGCCTGAATAGATAGTCTCTTGCCTCTGGAGTTATCTGAATCGATCCCTTCATTATTATTTATGATTTTTTAAAGGTATTTGCACTAATAGTACCTTTCTTTTTTTTGGTACCGTTTCTTTCTTTACTCTAGTTTGAAATTACTTATCAAAGCTTAAAAACAAATAGAAAGGAACGGGATATTCCCCGTTCCCTCTATTATATTAATGCGTTCTGCATTTATCGTAGATTCCTTGTTCCTTCAACACTGAAATTAGTGTTTCACCCATTACAGAAGGAGTTTCAGCTACTTTAATGCCGCATTCGTTCATTGTTTTGATTTTTTCATCCGCTGTGCCTTTACCGCCTGAAATAATGGCGCCTGCATGGCCCATGCGTTTACCCGGAGGAGCTGTTTGCCCTCCGATAAAGCCTACGACAGGCTTAGTCATATTTTCACGAACCCAGTGAGCTGCTTCTTCTTCAGCAGTTCCGCCTATTTCGCCAATCATAATAACACCATATGTTTCAGGATCTTCATTAAATGCTTTCAAAACATCAATGAAATTAGTCCCATTTACAGGGTCTCCGCCAATCCCCACTGCTGATGATTGTCCAACGCCAGCTTGAGAGAGCTGGTGAACCGCTTCATATGTAAGGGTTCCGGAACGGGATACTACACCCACGTGGCCTTTCGTATGGATATAACCAGGCATGATGCCAATTTTACATTCGTCAGGAGTAATAACACCTGGACAGTTCGGTCCTACTAATCTAGTCTTTTTGCCTTCCATATAGCGCTTCACTTTTACCATATCAAGCACTGGAATATGCTCTGTAATACAAATGACGAGATCAAGATCAGCATCAACTGCTTCAATAATCGCATCAGCAGCGAAAGGAGCAGGAACGTAAATTACGGATGCTGTTGCCCCAGTGGAAGCTACTGCTTCCTGCATTGTATTAAATACAGGAACGCCCTCGACCTCTGAACCGCCTTTACCCGGAGTCGTTCCCCCGACAATTTTAGTGCCGTATTCAAGCATTTGCTTTGTGTGGAATAAAGCGGTAGAACCTGTAATACCCTGAACAAGAACTTTTGTATCCTTATTAATAAAAACGCTCATTTGTGTCCCCTGCCTTTCTTACTTCACTAAAGAAACGATTTTTTCAGCACCGTCTGCCATTGATTCAGCTGATGTGATGTTCAAACCGGATTCGTTAAGAATTTTTTTGCCTAAGTCCACATTCGTTCCTTCAAGACGAACGACAAGCGGAATTTCAAGACCTACTTGTTTCGTTGCTTCTACAACACCTGAAGCGATAATATCGCACTTCATAATTCCGCCGAAGATATTAACGAATATGCCTTTTACATTTTGATCAGAAAGAATGATTTTAAATGCTTCTGTTACTTTTTCTGCTGTGGCGCCGCCCCCAACATCAAGGAAGTTTGCGGGATCTCCGCCATAGTACTTGATAATGTCCATTGTAGCCATTGCAAGTCCTGCACCATTAACCATGCAGCCGATATTTCCATCAAGAGAAATATAGCTCAAGTCATACTTAGAAGCTTCAATTTCTTTTGCATCTTCTTCTTCAAGATCACGATATTCCAGTACGTCTTTTTGACGGTACAAAGCGTTTGCATCAAAGTTAAGCTTAGCATCCAAAGCCATTACTTTAGAATCCCCTGTAACAACCAGCGGATTGATTTCAGCAATCGAGCAGTCTTTTTCAATAAAAGCAGTATAAAGGCTCATCATGAATTTTGCTGCTTGTCCGACTAATTCGCGCGGAATGTTAATGTTAAATGCTACTCTTCTTGCTTGGAACGGCTGAAGTCCGATAGCTGGATCAATCGTTTCACGGAAGATTTTTTCAGGTGTTTTTTCAGCTACTTCTTCAATTTCAGTGCCGCCTTCTTCAGATGCCATTAAAACGACTTTGGAAGTTGCGCGGTCTAATACTAGTCCAATATAGTATTCTTTTTTGATATCGCAGCCTTCTTCGATCAGCAAACGTTTTACTTCCTTGCCTTCTGGACCTGTTTGGTGTGTGACAAGTGTTTTCCCTAAGATTTCTTCAGCATATATACGCACCTCGTCAAGGCTTTTCGCTACTTTTACCCCACCAGCCTTGCCTCGGCCCCCAGCATGAATCTGGGCTTTGACTACTGTTACGCTTGTTCCGAGTTCCTTTGCTGCCTCAACAGCTTCATCTACTGTAAAAGCCACTTTACCGTTTGGTACAGCAACCCCGTATTTTCTGAGGAGTTCTTTCCCCTGGTACTCATGGATATTCATTTCCCATCCTCCTAACCTATGTATCGGAAAATTAGACTGCGCTTTCATTTTATATAATAGTTGATTCATTGTCTAGCATTCCGCTAAAAATAGTAAAATGCTTCTAAGTATTCACACATTTCAGCCTGAAATATTTTTTTGAGAATATAAAATCTAAAAGATTTAAGTTAAAATTGAAATTTATTTTTCAAAATGCTTTGATAGGGAAAATGAGAGGCTCTGAATCATTTTATTTACCATTACCCTTTTTCTTGAAGCTCTTCTGACATTCGGTCCATTTTGTATAAAAATGCAAAAATTTCCGCTACAGCACCATAAAGTTCTTCCGGAATTTCCTGCTGTATATCAAGCTTTTGAAGAAGTTGAACAAGATTCGGATCCTCCTGAACAGGAATATGATTCTCTGCTGCCTTTTCTATTATTTTTTCTGCGGCAGATCCTGATCCTTTTGCAAGAATGACAGGAGCATTGTCCTTTTCTGTGTTATATCTGAGCGCAACTGCCTTTTTAATGTTCATATTTTCAGGTCAACTCCTTGATAAGCCCGTTCTGCCGGCACTCCGAATTTATGGCCGGTTCCATCTCCTGAATACAATTTATCTTCAAATGATTTTACTTTAAAAATTGATAGATTTAATCCTATTTCTTGCAGCTGATTTTTAAGTTCACCTGAAAATTTTGAGGCAAGCTGCTTGAGGTGCTGTGAATTATTATGCACTGTAATGGATGCAACCCTGTCCTGTATTTGAACATCTACCATCATTTCTTTTAAGCTGGTAAGATCGAGATATAATAGAATTCGGCAGAAATCAGGATCAATTTGACCATTCGCCTTTTTTCTGAGCTTCCACTGAATGGATAAGTCGCTTTTCATCCATTCTGAATGGATAGGAATCTGCATCCATTGTGTTTGAAGAGGACCATGCTCCTGCTGAAGAAAGGTTACTCCGTTTAAGCGGTGAATAAGCTGTTCAGCCTTTTCCTTTATTTCAGGAATTTCAGTTTCTTTCGATGCTGCGATCAGCAATGGTTTAAGGGTATGAAACTCTTTTTCCAAGTCTCCCTGCTGATCTGATTTTAAAGAGAGGAATACATGAAATTCATCTTTCATTCCAAGTTTGTCTGCAATAAAGGCAAGTAGCTGTTTTACATGGCTTCCTTCTTCAAGCCCGCCTGAAGAGTTTTCAGCAAGCTTGAGGAGCCATGCGGTTTCGATTTCAGTCAATCCAGCTCTCTCTCGTATAACAGGCTTCCCTTCTTGTTTAAAAACAACGGGAAATACAGTTGAAAGTTCCTGATGTTCTTTAGGCTGTCCTTGCTGCAAAATAGTGCCGGCAGCATCAAATTTATTTTGAGCAGCTTGCATTTTTTGAAGAATGACATTTGCAATCTCTTTTTCCTCAGAATCAGTCCCTTTTGCTGCAGCATCTATAACACTGTAGAGCTTCGCTTGTGCAATCTCGTCAGGTTTTTTCAGTATTGATTCAATTACTTTTGAAAGGTTGGAGGCAGCCTCTCCTGGCAGGTCTTCTTTTGTAAGAGCTCGGCCCAATTCCTGAAGCCGCAATATCATTGGTTTATCGTCCATCGCCTCTAGTATTGAGCGGAAGACTCCCTCAGATGCAGGGTATCCCTGCTGTAAGGAGAACTGAATGGACTGGTATGCTTTATCTTTCTGAGCAGGAGAGACTCCCTGTAGCCAATGAAGGGCGCTCACAAGCTGTTTTTCTTGAATAGGTATATTATTCCTCACTAATGATTCAGCCAATTTTAGAGCGCCAGGGCTTTTCTGAAGACGTGCTGCTGTCAATATCTCTCCTGCCATCCCTTTAGCTGTTGCATTCGGCTCGGGGATTTCTTCAACCATTTTTAAAAGAATCATGTCATCTCCTGATTTATGATCTATAGCAAGCACGTAATTTTGCAAGGTCTTAAGAGGAGCTTCAAGTTTTGCAACTAACTGCAGCTGTCCAATTTGGAGCAATGCTTTTTGATCAGGGAAAAGCTGCAGGATTTTTCCAATCAGAAGCTGGCCCTCTTTAAATCCATGACGGGTGCTTGTTTCTCTCACACCGGACATCATAGTTTGAAATGCTGTAATGCCGTTCATTTGCTGTTATTCACCATCCTCCATGAGCAGATGTTCCTTTACAGGAGAGAAGCTTTTTCTATGATAAGGGGTAATTCCATATTTCTTTATTGCTTCTATATGTTCTTTCGTGCCATAGCCCATATGCTTTTCAAATCCGTACATTGGAAATTCTCTTGCAATCTCTTCCATTAATCGATCTCTAGTCACCTTTGCAATGACAGATCCTGCAGCGATAGAAATGCTCCTTGAATCTCCTTTAATAAGAGACTGTTCCTTGATATTGATTGAGAGTTCCATTGCATCTATGAGCAGCATGTCAGGTGTTTCAGATAAGCCCTGAACCGCTTGAATCATTGCTTTTTTGGCAGCCTGATAGATATTGATTTCGTCAATTTCCTTCTCTTTCACAATTCCTACACTAAAAGCAAGCGCCTCTTCCACAATCGTTTCAAAATAAAGGTCTCTTTTTGTCTTCGTAAGCTGCTTGGAATCCGTTAATCCTAGCAGAAAAAAGTCTTCTTTCAATATGACAGCCGCCGCAACTACTGGTCCTGCAATCGGCCCCCTGCCAGCTTCATCTATTCCTGCGATCAGGATATGCCCATTTTTTCTGGCTTCTCTTTCAAAAGAAGACATCCTATTAAATTGCATTTCCAGCTGTTTATTTCGTTCATAATTTCTGATCCATCCTTTAACAAGCTGCTGAACGGCCTTTCTATCATCTTCAAGGCTTCTTTTGACAAGAGGGTCATCAAGAGAAGTTACTTCCTGAAGCATTCTGCTTATCTCTTTCACCGTTTCTCTTGTTTTTTTCATATTCCTCTACCTTCTTTATCGTCAGGATCGCGGTCAAAATGTAATCCATCTTTATGTACATCTTTTATCAAATGGTCATTTATCCTCAAAGCAAATGAAAAAGCGAGACCCGCTAAAACAGCAAGTCCCGCTTTTCATTCTTCACTAGTTTTCTCCGGTCTTTCAAGAGACAAAGGCCCGAGTTTCACGGAACGTATTTCTCTCAGCACCAATTCTGCTGTTTTGTCATAGTCGATATAGCCTCCAGATACCATGCAGCCTCTCTTTTTTCCAATTTCATCAAATAGAGGGACAATATCTTCAGGAATCTCTTCTAGATTATACCGCTCCATAAGCCTATCAGGATAATGCTCCTTTAAAAAACGGAGAGCAAAGACAGCAACATCCTGCAGGTTTAAAATGGTATCTTTAATGGCACCTGTTGCTGCAAGCTTCAACCCGACAAGCTCGTCTTCAAATTTAGGCCACAAAATCCCAGGAGTATCGAGAAGCTCCATTTCTTTCCCTACTTTAACCCACTGCTGTGCTTTTGTTACCCCCGGCCTGTCTCCCGTTTGGGTGATATTTTTTTTCGCAAGCCTGTTAATAAGTGTTGATTTTCCTACATTTGGAATACCGATGATCAGCGCTCTTACAGCTCTAGGACGAATCCCTTTAGAAGCCATTTTGTCGAACTTTTCCTTAAGGGCTGTTTTACAGGCAGGAAGAATATCTTTAATGCCTGTTCCTGATTGCGAATCAATCGGCAGAGCAGTAATGCCGCGGTCTTTAAAATACGCCATCCATTCTTTTGTAATACCCCGGTCTGCCATATCTGCCTTATTAAGGAGAACGATTCTAGGCTTGCTTGATACAATCTCGTCGATCATTGGGTTTCTCGAGGATATTGGAATACGGGCATCCACAAGCTCCAGAACAATATCAATCAGTTTAATTTTTTCAGTAACCTGTCTTCTCGCTTTTGCCATATGGCCAGGGAACCATTGTATTGTCAACAGGAGTCACCTGCTTTCTGTGTAATAACCATATCGAATATTTTCATGATTCTTTTTATAAGGCTCTTTTCTTAAGGCTCTTTTCTTAAACTTTGTTGTTTTTTCATCCATTTAAGTGATTATAGAGCAAGGATGCACTTGCGAATTTTAAGAAAAGATGCCACGAAGCAAGACAAAATGCGTGATAAAGGCATTTGCTAATAGCGGCAATCTATGCGAAAACAGCCTTTTGTAAAATTTCAGCTTCATTCCGAAAAAGAGCCTATAAAAAAGAGCTTGTTAAGATAACAAGCTCTTTTCTGCTTTTATCGGATTTCTTTAATACGTGCTTTTTTACCACGTAGCTCGCGCAAGTAATAAAGCTTCGCACGGCGTACTTTACCGCGGCGGATTACTTCCAGCTTCGCAATTTTTGGTGTATGCACAGGGAATGCACGCTCAACTCCAACGCCGTAAGAAACTTTACGGACTGTGAATGTTTCGCTGATTCCACCACCACGACGCTTAATCACAACACCTTCGTATACCTGAACACGTTCACGAGTACCCTCAACAACTTTAACGTGAAGACGGACAGTATCACCAGGACGGAAAGAAGGAAGATCGCTTCTTAGCTGTTCTTTTGTGATATCTTCGATTAATTTTTGCATCGTTTTCAACTCCTTCCAACAGATGCTCATTACATATTTTTTATGCAGCGGAACATCGTTTTAAACGGACTGCAAATTGGGCAAAACCACTAACCTGCAAGCCACAAGAGACATCATACCATAACCGGTTGGCTACTGCAATAGCTACTCTTCTTCTTTTTTAATTTCGTCAAGCCATTTTACTTGATCCTTGTTCAGTTCATAATGATCTAAGAGATCTGGACGCCTTGCATACGTTCTTCTGAGTGACTCTTTCATTCTCCACTCATCGATCAGCTTATGATTGCCGGATAGAAGGGTTTCAGGCACTCCCATTCCTCTGAAATTAGCAGGACGTGTGTAGTGGGGATGTTCAAGGAGACCTGAACTGAAAGAATCCTGAACAGGAGAGTCTTCGTTCCCCAGCACACCAGGCAAGAGTCTGACAACGCTGTCCGCAATTACCATGGAAGCAAGTTCACCGCCTGTAAGGACAAAATCTCCAATGGAAATCTCATCTGTTACAAGGTGTTCACGAATCCGCTCATCATACCCTTCGTAATGGCCGCTGATAAAGACCAGGTGCTCTGCCTGTGCAAGTTCCTCAGCCTTTTTTTGGGAGTATCTCTCACCTTGAGGACATACAAGGATTATTTTTGGTTTGCACGCTGCATTTTTCTCGATATCTTCTACAGCATCAAAGACCGGCTGAGGTTTTAAAACCATACCCGCTCCCCCGCCATAGGGATAATCATCCACAGTCTGATGCTTTCCTTCCGCATATTCCCGAAAATTTATTACCCGGAAATCAACCGCATTCTTCTCCTGGGCCTTTTTCAAAATGGAGGATCCCAGCACCCCGCTGAACATTTCTGGAAATAACGTGAGAAAATCTATTTTCATTCCTCTAATAGTCCTTCCATCGGAGAAATCACAATCTTCTTCGCTTTGATATCAACCTCATTTACAATTTGTTCAATGTAGGGAATCAAAACGTCTTTTTTTCTGCTTCTTTGAACAACCCAAACATCATTAGCACCAGGAGTTAAAATTTCTTTTACTGTTCCAATCTCTTCTCCCTCTGCTGTTTCTACCTTGCACCCAATAATCTCGTGGAAATAAAATTCATCTTCCTCTAAGTTTCCAAGCTGAGAATCAGGTATTTTAACAACTGATCCTTTAAGCGGTTCCACTTGATTGATATTCGTAAATCCTTCAAAGGTAAGGAGATCAAACGATTTATGGGATCTGTGAGAAGCAATGGTCACTTCCATCGGTTCAGAAGATTTTTCTTTGAAAATATACAGCTTGTTTCCTTTTTTATACCGTTCTTCAGCAAAGTCAGTAATCGAGACGACTCTTACCTCACCTTTTACACCATGAGTGTTCACAATTTTTCCTACGTTGAACCATTTTTCTGCCATTCATTTCACCTCAGCGTATTTCAGTAACAAAACCATCCGTTACAATAATTGTTCTTTCCTCAAGAAAGTCGCTCCAATCATCGCCAACATTGACCTCCAGCAGAGCTTGAACCTCTTTCTCTTTTAATTCGCTGCCAAGCGGCAAAGTATGTACCTGTTCTATTTGAAAGCCTAGTATCTTAAGCTTATCTTTTCGTTTTTCAATTTCTTTTTTATACTGCTGCCGCATTTCATTGCTGATATTGGTTTTCTCGAGCTTCTTTAATTGAAAAGTAAGCTGATCACATTCTCTTTTTGCCTGTTCCATTTTTTCTGAGAAGCTATCGAGAAGCGTTTGTTTGCTTTTTTCGGTCAAAACTTGTTTAACAGTGACATGCTGTATTATTTTCAAAGGCCCGCCACCCTTTCCTTTTCCAAAGCCTTTTTGAACTATGTGCTGCATTTTTTATAAGAATGAAAATTCTATCCATTGCAGAGGCATATTTTACTTAGGCTCTTTTCTTAAACGCAGTTGTTTTTTCATGCATTTAAATGAATATTAAGCAAGAATACCTTTGTGAATTTTAAGAAAAGATGCCTCGAAGCTAATCTTTATACCTGTTCTAAGACCATACGAATAGCAACAATCTTTGCAAAAACAGACTTTACTTAAAAACAGCTATTGCCATTTTAACATGTTTTCTTTCAAAAGCACTTCTACTTTCCAGAAAATTACCTGCAAATAACAGCAGTTCTTTCCATCGTATCCAAGAAAAAGAGATGATATTCTTTCAAACGGGTTTTTAGCCTATGAAAAAAAGGGGAGGTTTCCCCCGCCCTTTTTCAAGTTAATCGTTTATTTCAAGCAATATTCGCTTTGGTGACTGTGTTCCTGCTGCATACACAACAGTTCTGATTGCTTTCGCAACCCTTCCCTGTTTGCCGATTACTTTCCCGATATCGTTCTCGTGAACAGACAGCTGATAAGCAATCTGGTGATCACGATCTTCTGCTGTTACGCGCACTTTGTCAGGATGATCAACAAGGGCTTTTACAATCGTCTCGATTAACTTCTGAATGTTTTCCATTGTTCTTACTTCGTGTTTTTCGCAACGTGGAATTTTTCCATGATTCCTTCGTTAGAGAAAAGGTTACGTACTGTGTCAGATGGTTTAGCGCCGTTTTGAAGCCATTTAAGAGCAAGCTCTTCGTCGATCTTAACTTCAGCAGGCTGTGCTACTGGATTGTAAGTACCAACTGTTTCAATGAAACGCCCGTCACGTGGAGAACGGGAATCTGCAACAACAATACGATAGAAAGGAGATTTTTTAGCTCCCATACGTTTTAAGCGAATTTTAACTGCCATTTAAAGCACCTCCGAAAATAGTTCACAAGATAGTATATTATCAATGTTATATGTGTTTGTAAAGTGTTTTTTCTTAACAGAGCAAAAAGTCTTACATAAACGGGAATTTCATAGCCCCTTTTTTCTTGCCCTTAGACATGTTTGTCATCTGCTTCATCATTTTTTTCATGTCTTCAAACTGCTTGAGCAGCCGGTTTACTTCAGGCACAGTTGTACCGCTGCCTTTGGCAATCCTTTTTCTTCTATTAGCGTTAATGATTTCAGGACTTTCTTTCTCAGCCTTTGTCATAGAACGAATGATGGCTTCTACATGACTGATCTGCTTCTCATCAACCTGTACATTTTTCAGACCCTTCATTTTTCCGGCACCAGGAAACATGCCCAGAAGTTCGTCCAAAGGACCCATGCTTCGAACTTGTCCAAGCTGCTCTAAAAAATCGTCAAAAGTGAAATTCATCGTCCGCATTTTTTGTTCAAGTTCTTTCGCCTTGTCTTCATCTACATTGGCCTGGGCCTTCTCAATTAGAGTAAGCACGTCACCCATGCCAAGGATCCTTGAGGCCATCCTTTCGGGATGAAAAGGCTCCAATGCATCAAGCTTTTCCCCAAGGCCGACAAATTTAACAGGCGTATTGGTAACTGCCCGGATAGAAAGGGCTGCACCGCCGCGGGTATCGCCATCAAGTTTAGTCAGTACTGCCCCTGTAAGACCAAGCTGTTCATTAAAGCTTTGAGCCACATTAACAGCATCCTGACCTGTCATTGAATCTACAACGAGGAAAATTTCATCAGGGTTTGTAAGCTCTTTTATCTGCTTTAATTCATCCATCAGCTGTTCATCAATATGAAGCCGTCCTGCCGTATCAATCAGAACATAGTCATGATGTTCTTCTTTGGCATGTTCAATTGCCTGTTTCGCGATCTCTACAGGGCTGACCTTATCCCCAAGTGAAAACACAGGCATGCTCAATTGTTTGCCAAGTGTCTCCAGCTGCTGAATAGCTGCCGGCCGGTAAATATCTGCTGCCACAAGCAGAGGTTTGCGGTTATGTTTTTTTCTAAGCAGGTTGGCAAGTTTCCCAGTCGTTGTTGTTTTACCCGCACCTTGAAGACCCACCATCATAATGACAGTTGGAGGTCTTTTGGAAACTGCGATCTGGCTTTGTTCACCGCCCATAAGCTCAGTCAGTTCTTCTTTTACAACTTTAATGACCTGTTGTCCTGGGGTAAGGCTCTTCATAACCTCTTGGCCTACTGCCCGTTCGCTGACACGTTTCACAAAATCCTTCACAACTTTGAAGTTAACATCAGCCTCAAGAAGCGCAAGGCGAACGTCCCGCATCATTTCTTTTACATCAGCTTCGTTTACTTTACCCTTGCCGCGAATTTTGGAAATAGTATTCTGCAGTCGGTCGGCCAATCCTTCAAATGCCATACACAATCGCCTCCCTAATCCAATTGCTCAAGCGCTTCAAGCAAAGTCAGCAGCTGGTCTTTTTGATCAGTTGTATCTGCCTGTGCCTTAAGCTTTTCTATTAGAACTGTGCGCTCCTGAAATTTCTGAAGTAATAGAAGCTTCTGCTCATATTGTTCCAGCATCGCCTCTGTCCGTTTGATGTTATCATAGACAGCCTGTCGGCTAATGTTGTATTCTTCAGCAATTTCACCGAGGGAATAGTCATCTAAATAATAGAAAGACATATAGCTCTTTTGCTTCGGGGTTAACAACGACTGATAAAAATCAAACAGATAGTTCATTCTCGTTGTTTTTTCAAGAATCACGGCATTCTCCCCTTTGTTAAGTGAATTGCCTTTACAAGTTCATAGTGTACCCGTTGAAAAATATAATGTCAAGTTTTTTTCTTAACATAGCCTGAAGGTCTAATTTATCATTCAAATGCTGCTCATAAAAGACCGAAAAATGACTGTTTATGCTTCTTCAACCAGGTCCGCAAACAGTCCATACACATATTGTTCAGCATCAAACGCCTGCAAATCATCCATTTTTTCACCCAGTCCCACAAGCTTAACCGGGAGCTTCAGCTCATTTCTGATTGCAAGGACAATTCCTCCTTTAGCTGTACCGTCAAGCTTAGTAAGCACAATGCCGGTAACATTTGTGACATTTGAAAATTGCTTGGCCTGGCTCATGGCATTCTGTCCTGTTGTGGCATCTAGGACAAGAAGGACTTCTTGAGGAGCACCGGGCACTTCACGCTCGATTACCCTTTTGACTTTTTCAAGCTCTTTCATCAGATTAACCTTATTCTGCAGCCTTCCTGCCGTGTCGCAAAGGAGGACATCCACACCTCTAGCCTTGGCAGACTGTACAGCATCAAACATCACAGCAGCAGGATCTGAACCTGCGGAATGCTTAATAACATCTGCGCCTGCCCTTTCTCCCCATACCTCAAGCTGTTCGATAGCCCCTGCTCTGAATGTGTCTCCCGCTGCAAGCAGAACCTTTTTTCCTTCACTGTTCAGCTTATGAGCAAGCTTACCAATAGTTGTTGTTTTTCCTACCCCGTTAACGCCGACAAACAAAATAACATTTAAACGGTTCTCTTCCAGATCAAGCTTTGATGAATCCTCGTGTCCAGCCTCATAAATTTCAACCAGCTTTTCGCTGATGACATCTCTGACCTCAATTGGATCCTGAATGTTTTTCCGTTTCACTTCATTTTTCAGTTCATCAATTAGCTGCATAACTGTGTCAAAACCAACATCTGCACCAATGAGCACTTCCTCGAGCTCTTCGAAAAAATCTTCATCGACCTTTCTGTACCTTGAAACAAGATCATTAACCCTTTCAGAAAAATTCGTTCTTGTTTTCGTTAAGCCATCTCTGAACTTAGAAGACACAGAATCTGTCTGTTTCGTGATACTTTCTTTTAACTTTTTAAAAAAGCTCATTCGGCTCTTCCTTTCTGTTTATGCGTTAATGATTTCCTTTGTTTCTTCAAGTCTCACAGAAACAAGTTTCGAAACACCTGATTCCTGCATGGTTACGCCATACAAAACATCCGCCTCTTCCATTGTTCCTTTTCTGTGTGTAATGACAATAAACTGGGTTTCTTTGCTGAATTGCTTTAAATACTGGGCAAAACGGTGAACGTTTGCTTCATCCAGTGCTGCTTCCACTTCATCAAGAATACAAAAAGGAACAGGTCTTACTTTCAGAATTGAAAACAAAAGGGCGATAGCTGTCAGCGCTCTTTCTCCTCCAGATAGAAGTCCAAGGTTTTGAAGCTTTTTTCCCGGAGGCTGGGCGACAATATCTACTCCGGTATTCAAAAGATCTTCGGGATGTGTCAGTCTGAGCTCAGCCCGGCCGCCTCCAAATAGTGCCTGGAATACCGATTCAAAATGAGAACGGATTTGATTAAACGAAGTAATGAATCTGCGTTTCATTTCTTCATCCATTTCATCAATCACCTGATAAAGGGTATTTTTCGCCTCAAGCAGATCATTCTGCTGCTCTGTAAGAAAATGAAACCTCTCGGAAACCCTCTCATATTCATCAATCGCACCAAGATTTACGGTGCCAAGTTCTTCTATAGCAAGCTTAATCAGCTTTACTTTTTTCCTTGCTTCATCAGATGGTATGGCAAGTTCAAATTTTTCTTTTGCCCCTTCAAATGAAAGCAAGTATTCCTCTCTTAAATGATTCAGCCTGTTATCGAGCTCTACGTCGAGCCTGTTGAGCTTCACTTCTTCATCCTTAAGCCAGTCTGCCCTCTGTTTATGAATCCGTTTCATTTCTTTTAGATTCTGCTCTAGCTCTTCAAGAGATTCATGGCACTCCAGTCGCTGTTTGCGCCTTTCTGAAATCAGCTCAATTGTTTTTTGCTTATCCTGCTGCTTTTGCAAGGATGCTGCTTCCAGCTGTTCTTCACCGGAGGAATTGCTTGTTACTTCATTCACCAGGAAGGAAAGATCCTCTTTTGTTTCTTTCAGCTTGTATGTGTTATCTTCGAGTTCTTTCTTCATTCTTTCCATTTTTTCAGTTTGATTTTCAAGAGATTGCTGCTTGCTTGCCAGAACCACTTTATTTTCCGTAATAGCCTGCTGCAGCTCATCTTTTGAACTTTGCTGGGTTGTTTTAAGCTCTGCTTTGCTTTTAATCTGCTCATCAAGCATTTGAAGCGCTCCCTTTGTCTCTTCAATAACAAAAAGAAGCTCATTCTTTCTTTTATCCATTTGCGCTGTTTCTTCTTCAAAAGCTGATTTCTCTGAATCGTAGATAGCCAGATGGTTATTAACGGTTTTTTCGTTCCAATCCAATTCCTTCCGTTCATTTCTGGCTGCATTTTCTTCAGTGCGCAGCTTTTCTCCATTCTGGCGCATTTCTTCCAGCTGCTTTTCCTGACTTGTTACAGTTTCCTTCAGTTTTTTAACATTCTTTTCAAGCTCTGCCGTTTTTTGCTCTATTTCTGTAAGCTGATGCTGCGCTGTTTCAAGCTCCCTGTTTCGTCCGATAAGGGAATTGTTTTTTTGTTTCGTTGCTCCGCCGGTCATCGAGCCACCAGCATTGACTACGTCCCCTTCAAGGGTAACAAGGCGGCAGCGGTAGTTTAATATCCGTGCAAGCTCATTTGCACCCTTTAAATCTTTCGTCACCAAAACGGTACCTAATAGATTACTGATGACATTCCCATATTTTGCATCAAACCTTGCAAGATCAGCCGCTATTCCAACGAACGCCTCGTGGTTTTCTATTAATTTCAAGTCAGAATTTGACAGTTTTCTATTTTTTATTACGGTAAGAGGAAGAAATGTTGCACGGCCGAATGAATTCTTTTTTAAGAATCCAATCGCATTTCTGGCAGAGAGTTCATCTTCCACCACAATATGCTGAGCTGCAGCACCTAATGAAATTTCTATGGCTGTCTCGTATTTTTTATCTGTAGAGAGCAGCTCTGCAATGGCACCGTGAATGCCTTCTATTTTGTTCCTGGCTTTTAATATCTCCTTTACACCCTGGAAGAAGCCAGCATAATCTCCCTGCATGGCCTCAAGCATTTCTTTTCTTGCCTTAGCCTGCTGCAGATACTGGTACGCCTGATAGAGAGCTGACTCTCTTTTGCGGTATAAATTCTGATTGTTTTCAAGTTTAGCCTGAAGCTCTCTGAAAGCTGCTATATATTGTGATAGTTGCTGTTCTATTAAGGAATGCTTTGCATTAAGCTTCATTTTTTGTTCTTCGAGACGCTTTCTTTCTAAAAGATACTTATTGTTCGAGTCTTCCATTCTGCCGTTTCGCTTCGACTGCTGAAGCAGCTGATCATTAATATAGCTTATCTCATTTTTAGCTGCCGTCTGGCTGTTCAAAAGCTCAAAATATTCGCTTTTAAGCCTCTCAATTTCCTCTTCAAGGTTGCTTTCATGCCCCTCTAAAGCAGTCTGATTTTCTTTCAGCTGTTTTTTAAGGCTCTTTACAACTTGGTTTAATTCAAAAAGCTGCTTTTCAAGCTCTGCTTTTTCCTTTTTCTGCAGCTCTATTTTTTGAGTCAGTTCTATAATCAGCTTTTCCAGCTGTTCTCTGTTTTGCTGGGCATTTTTCTTTCGCTCTTTTAATACCTCTTTTCGGCCTTCAAGCTTTTCCAGCTCTTCGCTTGCTAGAAGCAGGACCTGCTGCAGATCATCAACGGACTCATCGAGCGCACTGAGCCTGTTTCTCGTTTCATCGATTTTTGTTTCTCTTTCATGCAATCCTTCAGCAAGTTCAAGCTCTTTCTCTTTTCCTTTTTCTACGCTTTCAGAAAGCGTCTTCCACTTCTTATGAAGTTCTTCTATTTCATAAACCGTAAGGGCTACTTCAATTTGCTCAAGCTCTTCCTTTTTCTCAAGATAATCCTTTGCGATGGAAGCTTGAATTTGGAGCGGTTCCACTTGTCCCTCCAGTTCATGGATGATATCCTGTACCCGATTTAAATTATCCTGAGTTTCCGTTAGCTTGGATTCTGCTTTTTTCTTGCGGTTTTTGTATTTTAAAACTCCTGCCGCTTCTTCAAAGATGCTCCTTCTCTCTTCAGGCTTGCTGCTCAGAATTTCTTCCACTTTTCCTTGGCTGATAATAGAGAACGCTTCCTTGCCAAGCCCTGAATCAAGAAACAAATCTATGATATCCTTTAATCGGCAGGATTGATTGTTAATTAAAAATTCACTGTCACCTGATCGGTAGACTCTGCGGGTTACACTGACTTCATGATAGTCAATCGGCAGGAAATGATCTTCGTTATCTAAAGTCAATGTTACTTCAGCTATATTAAGCCCTTTTCTGGAGTCACTTCCTGCAAAAATAATATCTTCCATTTTAGCCCCGCGCAGGGATTTTGCAGACTGTTCTCCCAGTACCCACCTGACAGCATCGGTAATATTGCTTTTCCCGCTGCCATTCGGCCCTACTACTGCAGTAACTCCTTTAACAAAATCAACACTCACCCGCTCTGCGAATGATTTAAACCCTAAGATGTCAAGACGTTTGAGGAACATCGTGATCCTCCTAACTTTCTATAAATTCGTACATATTTTATCACATTTTTATGTATAGCCGGCTTTCTTTCACAAACTGTTTCCCGGCTTCTTGCAAAGCCTAATAATCAACAAAAGTCACTGTCTGTTATAGCCGACATATTATCTGAATCATTTAGGCTCTTTCCTAAAACTTTCTTGCTTTTTCACCAAGATGATTTCAGAACAAGGATACATCTTGGATCTTTAAGAAAGGCTCTGTTAAATTTGTCTGTTGATTGCAGCTGGCAGGCGTACGCTTTCCGCGGGCGGTTCGGAAGCCTCCTCACAGCAAGGCTCCTGCATAGGTCTCCCTTCACTCGCACTCCCGAGGAAGTCTCCAGTATCCGTTCCAATCAACAGGTGCTCAAAACACAACTCCATTCATTAACATAGCCTTAAGAAAAAGGCTACCCTGGAAATAACTTCTTGAAAAAAGCAGTACGACGCTAAGGGTGCATTGTTTTCATTTTGTAAAAAAAAGCTGATTCCAGGGCTTGTCCGCACCTTAGGAAATCAGCTTTCTACAATGGACTATTTGGGCTGAAGCTCTGTTAATGCTTCTTGTGCTGCATGCTGCTCTGCCTCTTTTTTCGATCGTCCCATGCCGGTTCCAAGCACGCTTCCATGCAAGGAAACAGTGGCTACAAATTCTCTTGAGTGCGCAGGACCTTTCTCCTGAAGAATCTTATATTCCAGAGGTCCTCTGCCATCCCTTTGAACAAGCTCCTGCAGCTGGCTTTTAAAATCCATCACATGAGAAAAAGCACCTCCAATGATTTTTGGAAAAACAGCTTTTTCCAAAAAGGAGACTACAGGCTGAAGACCTTGATCAAGATACAAGGCACCGATGAAAGCTTCAAAGACGTCAGCCAAAAGTGCAGGTCTTGCACGGCCGCCCGTCATTTCTTCACCTTTTCCCAATAAAATATAATTCCCGAAGGCAAGTTCATTGGCAAAAGAGACCAATGACGGCTCGCACACAATCGCTGCCCGCAGCTTTGTGAGATCCCCTTCGCTCATTGTCGGGTATTTCGCATACAAATATTGGGATACGGTCAATTCTAGGACTGCGTCTCCTAAAAATTCAAGCCTTTCGTTATCCTCATAAGGCTTTTTCCGATGCTCATTCACATAGGATGAATGTGTAAATGCTTGATGAAGCAGTTTTTCATTGTTAAATATAATGTCCATCTGCTTCTGAAACTGCTTAAA
This sequence comes from Chryseobacillus diguaensis, assembly GCF_049220665.1. NCBI lineage: Bacteria > Bacillati > Bacillota > Bacilli > Caryophanales > Bacillaceae > Chryseobacillus > Chryseobacillus diguaensis. The sequence goes on along the minus strand of NZ_JBMKNV010000001.1, from coordinate 358,747 downwards.
TTCCTCTGCTTTTTTCATAAAAGCTCTTCTCTCTTTAAAATTGTTTGTATGCTTTTGCATAACAACCTCCATCATCTGCACAGCACAAGCTAGTCTCTATTTATATGGTGTTTATAAAGGGATAAAGCCCCGCAGAAAATACGGGACTTCAAATGGCCATTATTGTTGGCTTTGTATGTAGTTAACAGCGTCACCGACTGTTGCGATCTTTTCTGCATCTTCATCAGAAATTTCCATATCGAATTCGTCTTCAAGTTCCATAACAAGTTCAACTACATCAAGGGAATCTGCGCCAAGATCATCTTTAAATGATGCCTCAGGTTTCACTTGAGATTCTTCTACTCCAAGACGATCAATAACGATCTTAGTCACACGTTCTAGTACGTCTGCCATAGCAATTCACCTCCCCTCAGAGTATTATAGATGATCTTACATAAAAAAACCAGTTCTCGTTTAAAGATTTTACATAAGCTTTTTACATGACCATGCCGCCGTCTACATGAAAAGTCTGGCCTGTCATATAGCGGCTTTTTTCTGAAGCAAGAAATGTGACAAGATGAGCCACATCAGTTGGCTCTCCGAGTTTCGCAAGCGGGATTTGCTTCAGCATATCTTCTTTCATGGAATCTTCCAGTTTATCCGTCATGTCTGTTGTAATGAAACCCGGTGCTACAGCATTTACTGTAATGTTTCTTGAGGCAAGCTCTTTTGCAGTTGATTTTGTTAAACCGATCACCCCGGCTTTAGCTGCAACATAATTGGCCTGCCCAGGATTTCCGCTCACTCCGACAATTGACGCTATATTAATAATTCTCCCAGTGCGCTGCTTCATCATCTGCCTTGTAACAGCTTTAGTGCAGAGAAAAACACCTTTAAGATTGGTATTTACTACATCATCCCATTCTTCTTCCTTCATGCGCATTAACAAATTATCACGGGTGATGCCGGCGTTGTTGACAAGAATATCAATCCTGCCATACCGATCCAATACTTCTTTTATCATTTTGGTGACAGAACCTGAATCTGAAACATCTGCCTGCAGGGCAAACGCTTCTCCTCCTGCAGCTGTGATTTCCTCCACTACGGCTTTTGCTTTTCCTTCGCTTCCAGCATAGTTAACAGCTACTTTCGCTCCGTTTGCAGCTAGATCAAGCGCTATAGCACGGCCTATTCCTCTTGAAGCTCCTGTGACTAAGGCAATTTTTTCTTCCAGCATTGTTTACTCCCCCTTAAGTTCTGTTACTGCAGCAGTAACGGATTCCATATCTGATACAGCAATCGTTTTGGAGCTCCGGTCAATTTTTTTCACTAGACCTGAGAGAACTTTGCCTGGCCCGATTTCAACGAAGACAGTTACACCTTCATCAAGCAGGGTTCTGATTGACTCTTCCCATCTTACCGGGGAATACAGCTGTTCAATCAGCTTATTCTTAATGTCATCCGCATCTTGAACCGGTTTTCCGGATACATTGCTGATAACAGGGACAGAAGCATCACTTACTTTGCATCCATCCAGCACATTGCCGAGCTTTTCAGCGGCGGGTTTCATGAGCTCTGAGTGGAAAGGGCCGCTTACATTAAGCTGAATTGCTCTTTTTGCACCTTTTTCTTTTGCGAGTGCTGAAGCCAGTTCAACGCCCTTTGCTGTACCTGAAATGACAATCTGACCTGGGCAATTTAAGTTGGCAAGCTGAACTGAATTTCCTTGATCCGTAATTTCTTTTGTCACTTCCTCAAGAGCTGATGCTTCCATCCCCATGATGGCAGCCATTGCACCGACACCAGCAGGAACGGCTTCTTCCATAAATTCTCCGCGTTTTCTGACAGCATAAACGCCATCTTCAAAAGACAGAACATTTGCTGCTACTAATGCCGAATACTCTCCAAGACTGTGTCCAGCTACATAGTCTGGTTTGATCCCTGAAGCTTCAAGAGTCCTAAGGAGTGCGATACTGACAGTTAGAAGCGCTGGCTGAGCATTATAAGTTAAAGTCAGTTCTTCTTGAGGCCCGTTAAACATTAGTGATTTCAGGTCAATATTCAGCGTTTCATTCGCCTTATCCATAATTTCCTTGGAAGCTGCAGAGTTTTCGTATACATCACTGCCCATTCCAACTGTTTGAGATCCCTGGCCGGGAAAAAGAAAAGCTATTTTTTCCATTTTTCTATTCTCCCATCTATATTTGATCTTTTTGTTCTTTCTGCTGTTCTATCGTTTTAAGAATGGTTTCTGGTACATTTTTCTGTACCATTTCCCTTGTTTGGCGAATCGCATTAAAAATAGCATTTGCATCAGAAGATCCGTGCGCTTTTACTACTGGAGCTTTTAATCCGAACAAACCAGCTCCGCCATATTCAGAATAATCCATCTGCTGTTTTATTTCTTTCAGCTGAGGCTTTAACACGGCAGCGGCAAGCTTGGATTTCAGACTGCTTGTTAATGCAGATTTCAGCATGCCAAAAACAGATAAGGCTGTTCCTTCTATTGTCTTTAAGGCAATATTACCGCTGAAGCCGTCTGTTACAACAACATCTGCCACTCCCTCAAGCAAATCTCTTGCTTCCACGTTTCCTGCAAAATTCAGCCCGGAGTTTTTCAGAAGTTCAAACGCCTGTTTTGCAAGCTCGTTCCCTTTTTTCTCTTCCGTTCCAATATTTAAGAGGCCAATTCGCGGAGAATCTATGCTTCTTACTTTTTCTGCATAAACGGACCCCATAATGCCATACTGAAGCAAGTGCTCAGGTTTTGCATCTACATTCGCTCCCACATCAAGAAGAAGGAATCCTTTTCCATCCATTGTGGGAAGTGTAGGGGACAAAGCAGGGCGTTCTATTCCTTCAATCCGCCCGACAATCAAGAGACCTGCTGTCATAAGGGCGCCCGTATTGCCTGCTGAAATGCAGGCTTCTGCCCGTCCGTCCTTCACTTCATTAGCCATGATCACCATGGAGGCATCTTTTTTTCTGCGGACTGCCCGAACAGGCTCATCTGTTGCTTCAATTACTGTATCTGTATGTATGATGCTAATGCGTTTATTTTTTGTTAAATAGCTTCTGATTTCTTCTTCTTTGCCAATTAAGGATATCTCGAGGTCAGAAAAAGCTTCCACTGCCTTCATTGTACCTTCGACTATGGATTTCGGGGCGTGATCTCCGCCCATTGCATCTATTGCGATATTCATGAACAGTCTCATCCTTTTTCATTCGTAGGTTACGTTCTATTTAATGTGAAGAAAACTGAATTTATGAGCGGTACATTTCAAACTCACCGGAAAAAACAAGTTCATTTCCAACATAGCTTTTTACTTCTACAATTGTTCGTCCTTTTTCGCGGTCCACACTCTTTACTTTTGCTTTTGCTACAACCCGCTCTGATTCCTTTACCTGACTTGCAAAAACAATGTTTGCCTTGGCAGTAAGTGCAAGCTGATCATCTATAACCGCTACTGCAAGAGAGTTTGCCTGAGCAAATAAATGATGCCCTCTGGCAATCTGGTTTCTGCTGAAGACATGCTCTTTTTTAATTTCTAAAATGGAAATGGCCGAATGATCAAGTTCCAGATCAATAATATCCCCAATAACTTCTTCTAATGGCAGTGACCGCACTTCATCTTCAAGAGAAGCCTCTGCCACATGTTTAATGCGTTCTCTCAGTTCAGGAATCGATAATTCAAGGCGATCCAGCCGGATGGTCTGGATACTGACCTGGAATTTTTCCGCTAATTCTTCATCCGTAATAAAAGGAGTTGCCAATATTGTATCTTTCAGCAAAGCCTGCCGGTCTTTTTTATTTCTCTTCATGTGCAGCTCACACCTACCGAACTCTTAAGACTAGGTACTAAAAGTAGTATATATTCTTAAGTGTGGTAATGCAAGGAACAATCTTCATTCTGTTAATCAAGTTTTTCACCAACCAGCACACCTGTTTTCTCCAGATAGTTTCTTAAAGGCCCGTATTGCTCTTCTTCCCAAAAAGCACGTGAATGAACGAGCTTTGCTGCATCATTCCTTGCTGTTTCAAGAGCTCTGTAATCATGAACCATATCCGCCACTTTAAATTCCGGCAGCCCGCTTTGTTTTCTGCCAAAAAAATCTCCTGGTCCTCTCAGTTCCAAATCTTTTTCCGAAACAGCAAAGCCGTCGTTCGTTTCTGTCATTATTTTCATTCGTTCTTTTCCTGTTTCGGACTTCGGATCGGCCATAAGGATACAGTAAGACTGATCACTTCCCCTGCCGACACGTCCCCTCAGCTGATGAAGCTGGGATAATCCAAAGCGGTCTGCATCGTATATAACCATCAATGTAGCATTGGGCACGTTAACTCCTACCTCAACAACTGTTGTTGAAACAAGAACCTGAACCGTATTTTCACTAAATTCTCTCATGACATGATCTTTTTCTTCGCTTGATAGTCTGCCGTGCATGAGTCCCACTTGCATTTTTCCCTGGAAATGATGATGGAGAATGGCATGGACATCAAGCGCATTCTGCACATCCAGCTTATCCGATTCTTCTATTAGAGGGCAAATTACATAAGCCTGCCGTCCAAGCCTGACTTCTTTTTCAATAAATTGAAGGATGCGATCGAGCATCTCATGCTTTACCCAATAGGTTTCAATTTTTTTTCTCCCTGCAGGCAGTTCGTCTATAACAGATACATCCATTTCACCAAATACAGTTATCGCCAGAGTTCTTGGGATTGGTGTTGCTGTCATAAAGAGAACATCCGGATTTTCTCCTTTTTCTCTTAAGACTCTTCTTTGCTCAACACCAAATCGGTGCTGTTCATCTGTAATAACAAGACCAAGCCTTGAAAAATTAACATCATCCTGAATAAGGGCATGTGTTCCAACTAAAATGTGAATCTCTCCATCTTTAAGTCGGGCAATTAGCTCTCTTCTTCTCTTCCCTTTTACAGAACCAGTTAAAAGAGCAACATTTACTCCTGAACCTTCAAATAAATTAGTAAGGGATTCCGCATGCTGTTCAGCCAATATTTCTGTAGGCACCATTAAAGCTGCCTGATAGCCGGAAAGAATAGCAGCATACATAGAGATGGATGCCACGACCGTCTTTCCGGATCCAACATCTCCCTGAAGAAGCCTGTTCATTCGAAATGGCGATTTCATATCTTCCATAATCTCACGAACGACTCTAACTTGGGCATTTGTAAGGGGAAATGGAAGACTTTCCATAAAACCCACTAAACGATTTTCCTGAAAGGCGTGCTCTATTCCCTTTGACTGCTCTCTTTGTATTTTCCGTAATGCCTGCATTTTCAGCTGAAATAGAAGAAATTCTTCATAAACAAATCGTCTTCTCGCCTTTTTTAATTCTGCATGATCAAGCGGGAGGTGAATTGTCCGCAGCGCTTCTCTCCTTGAAACCAGCTTGTATTCTTCCAATATTCTTTCAGGAAGATTGTCCTTGATCTCATCCAAGTAGCCTTTAAGCGCCAAGTTCACAAATTTTCTCATGTTTTTAACAGTCATATTCCCTTTAACAGAATAAACAGGTTCCAGGTCCTGATTTGATTTGTGAGGACCAAACGTCACTTCCTGTACACTGACTGTCTGCCTGTGTTTGTCCCATTTTCCAGAAACGGTAATAATATCATTTATATTCAGCTGTTTTTTATAAAAAGGACGATTAAAAAAAACAGCTGAAATCAAATAATTCCCAACTAATAGCCTTACTGTTAAACGGGATCGATTTTTTCCAAAATAGGCAAGAGAAGGTTCACTATGAACCTTCCCTTCTACAGTGACTCTCTCGTCATGCTTTACTTCTGCAAGATCTCTTAACTTGAAATCATCATAGCGGTACGGAAAATATTCCAGAAGATCGCCTACAGTCCGTATCCCCATATCTCTTAAAAGGGCAGCTGATTCCTCACCAATTCCTTTAATGGCATCAACGCTATCTAATAATCTACTCACCACTGTTATTAAGCGATACCCCAAAGATCTTTGCTTCCAGTTCACGAGCTGTTGGAGTAGCCGCCAGACCTCCTTGTGCAGTTTCTCTTAAAGAAGAAGGCATAGACTGCCCTATTTTGAACATGGCATCAATAACTTCGTCACAAGGGATTCGGCTTGTGATTCCAGCTAGCGCCATATCTGCAGCAACCATTGCATTTGCTGCTCCCATAGCGTTTCTTTTTACACATGGCACTTCTACAAGTCCTGCAACCGGATCACAGACGAGACCAAGCATGTTTTTCAATGTTATGGCCATTGCTTCAGCGGATTGACTTGGAGTACCCCCTGCCATTTCAACAATAGCCCCTGCAGCCATTCCGCTGGCGGAACCGACTTCAGCCTGGCACCCTCCAGCAGCTCCTGAGATAGACGCGTTATTTGCTACAACAAAGCCTAAAGCCCCTGCTGTAAACAAAAACTCAATCATTTCTTCTCTTGAAGGATTCAGCTTTTTTTGAACCGCAAATAATGTTCCAGGAACGACCCCGGCTGATCCTGCTGTAGGAGTGGCACAAATGGTTCCCATCGCAGCATTTACTTCATTGGTTGCGACCGCTTTGCTTACTGCATCTAAAACCGTTTCTCCAGAAAGAAAATTGCCCTTCTTAATATATTCCTGCATCAGCACTGCATCTCCGCCCGTCAGGCCAGAAAGAGAGTGAACACCCTTGAGGCCTTTCTCGATAGCTTCTTCCATAACAGTGAGATTTTGATCCATCACAGAAATGACTTCTTCTCTCGTTTTCCCTCTAACCTTCATCTCTTGGCGAATCATGACTTCGGAAATTTTTATATTTTGGCTTTCGGCCAATTCAACAAGCTCAGCTACATTACGAAACATGGCACGAGCCTCCTTTTTCCCATACTTTAATCGGCTATTTTTGTAACCTGCAATATATTTGGCAGCGTTTTCAGTTCTTCAATGACCGGTGTTTCAATGTTCTGGTCTACCTCAATTGTCATTAAAGCAAGTTTGCCAACTTCTTTTCTTGATACTTCCATATGTCCAATATTTATTTCATGTTTGGCCAAAACGTTCGCAACAGCTGCAATAGACCCGAATCGATCATTATGCATAATCAGAATGGCTGGATGGCTGCCGGAAAGCTTCAGTTCAAACCCATTCAGTTCCGTTATTTCAATTTTACCGCCGCCGATTGAAATTCCGACAAGCTCCAATTGCCCTTGATCATCTCCAATAATAACGCGTGCTGTGTTAGGATGATCTGTCAGCGCGTCCTCTTCAAGGAACGTAACTTTCATTCCTTTTTCGTCTGCAAGCTTTAGGGAGATTTTAATCTGCTCATCAAATGTATCAAAATCAAGCAAGCCGCCAACAATGGCCACATCTGTGCCGTGGCCTTTATACGTTTTTGCAAAGGAGCCGTAAAAAGAGATTGTTGCCCACTTTGGTTCTCTTCCAAAAAGGCTTCTTGCCACACGGCCGATTCTCGCAGCTCCTGCTGTATGAGAACTTGATGGGCCAATCATGACAGGCCCGATAATATCAAAAACACTTCTGTATTTCATGACTTTGTCCTCTCCCCCTTAACTGCCTTACTGTCCAGTTCTCCTCGTTGTGCTTTTACTCATAGGAGACTCTATATAATAACTTCTGAAATGTTGAAAACAAACGATTTAGAAGCTATTATAAAACAGTTTATCGTAACTCATTTTAACAGATTTTCCTTCCATTTGAGAAATGACAGAATAAAAAGAAATAGAAGGGAGAATTCCCTTCTATTTATGTATCTTATTCTATTGAAAAAATATACGAGTAAAGGGGTTGTTCTCCTTGATGAACTTCAATCTCAATATCGGGAAATTTTTCTTCGACAAAGCTGATGAGATTGCTGGATTCTTCCTCAGATGCATCCTCTCCGCAAAGAACGGTCAAAATATCATCGTCCTCTGAAATCATCTCTGCAAGAAGTCTTTTAGCAGCTTCCAGCTGCTTTTTGTCCTTCACAACGATTTTTCCTTCAGAGATGCCCATGAAGTCATTTTTGGAAATCTCGAGCCCGTCAATTTGAGTATCTCTCACAGCATATGTTACTTGCCCTGATTTCACATTTTTAAGAGCTTCGTTCATTGTTTTCTCTATTTTCTCTGCAGAATCTTCTGAGTTGAAGGCAAGAAGGGCGGCCATTCCCTGAGGTACTGTTTTTGAAGGAACAACAATGACATTTTCTTCAACAACTGATGCTGCCTGTCTGGCTGCCATAACGATATTAGAGTTATTTGGCAGAATAATGATATTTTCAGCGTTCACTTTCTGAATGGAAGAAACAATGTCCTCAGTGCTCGGATTCATTGTTTGTCCGCCTTCTATCACAGCATCAGCTCCAATGCTCCGGAACAGCTCTCCTATTCCTTTTCCCATTGTAACAGTAATAATGCCAAACTTTTGCTTTTCTTTTTTCTTTTCTTGGGTACTTGCAGGCTTTCGTGATTCTCCTACAATACTTGTATGCTGCTGACGCATATTTTCAATTTTCATATTGATTAAACTGCCATATTTCTGGCCGTATGATAGAACGTCTCCAGGGTATTCGGCATGAATATGCACCTTCACAAGGTCTTCGTCTGAAACAACGAGTAAAGAATCCCCGTGTTTACTAAGTTCCTGCCTGAACTTCTCTTCTGAAAAAGGCTTCTTCCCTTCTTCAAATCTCACCATAAATTCAGTACAATAGCCGAATTCAATATCTTCTGTATTTATATGGCTTTGCGCACTCTTATGATGTTCGGCGCTCACAAGGTCCGTCATAGAAGGGATTGAAGGAGTTCCTGAAACTTTTTCTCCCTTTAATTCAGCAAGAAAACCTTCATATACGAATACAAGACCCTGGCCGCCGCTGTCAACTACTCCCACTTCCTTTAAAACAGGAAGCAGATCAGGGGTCCTAGCAAGCGAAGCTTTTGCTTCTTCAACAACAGCTGACATCAGCTTTACAAGGTCATCTTCATCCTTTGCTGCGGAAACAGCTTTTTTCGCTGCATCTTTGGCAACGGTCAGAATTGTCCCTTCTACGGGCTTCATTACTGCCTTATATGCTGTATCAACACCTGCCTGAAGCGCATTTGCAAAATCCTGGCTGCTGATTGAATCTTTCGCTTCCACTGATTTTGCAAAGCCTCTGAACAACTGGGAAAGAATGACTCCAGAGTTGCCTCTGGCACCCATTAAAAGCCCTCTGGATAAAGCTATACCGACCTTTCCGATGTGAGCCTGAACATTATTTTGCACTTCTCTTGCGCCAGATGTCATTGAAAGGTTCATATTCGTTCCGGTATCACCATCTGGAACCGGAAAAACGTTTAATGCGTCAACTACCTTTGCATTAGTAGATAATAAACTTGCTCCTTGAGTGACCATTTCTGCAAAGCGCTTTCCATCCAATGTTGTAATAGACAATAGAATTTCCTCCTAACTACGGGTTCGCTACACGAACTCCCTGCACAAAAATATTAACGGAGTCGACAGATAATCCAACTGTATGATCAAGTATGTATTTCACTTTGTTTTGGACATTGTTTGCTACTTCTGATATCTTTGTTCCGTAGCTGACAATAATAAACATATCGATATGAATACGATCTTCCTCCTGCCGCACGATAATACCCCTGCTGAAATTTTCTTTTCTAAGAATATCTGTAATGCCATCTTTAATCTGATTTTTGGAAGCCATTCCAACAATGCCATAACAGTCAATTGCAGCTCCGCCCGCAACTGTGGCAATGACATCGTTTGATATATCAATTTGACCGTACTTTGTTGATAATTCAATGGACATGCTGGTTCCCCCTTATTTACTAAAACTAAAGAAACTATAGCAATTGTACTATATGGACAGTTAATTTAAAAGCCATACCGGACTTAGGCAGTTTGCTTATTCCTATTATTATAGAACACGAAGGAATTATCCCTGTCAAGGTAAAATTCTTGAAAGCATAGAAAAGAATTGTTGCAATACCCTGTCAGTTATGATAAATTATTAAAGTATCTCACACGAACAGTGAATGTTAGTATGAAAAAATAGGCAGAGAATAGCACACATTTTAAATAAACAGCACCGTTTTTTAGAAATTGTGAAGCTTGACTCGAGACCAAGGTTTTGCATGGTTAGGAGGGAATACAATGGCACGTAAATGTGTAATCACTGGTAAAAAAAGCCGTTCTGGAAATGCACGTTCTCACGCAATGAACGCTACTAAACGTACTTGGGGAGCTAACCTTCAAAAGGTTCGCATCCTTGTGAACGGTAAACCAAAACGCGTATATGTTTCCGCTCGCGCTTTGAAATCCGGTAAAGTTGAACGCGTATAATACCTTTAGCATAACAATATGCTATTTTAAAAAAACACCCTGCAAATAGCACGGTGTTTTTTTCATGGCAAAGCATAATTGAATAAGAAATGCTGGAGTAATAAGAAACAGGAAAAAGGGGCACTACCCGAAAGCCAAGATAGGCTTCAGGGCCGTACCCCCTTTAATCCTTTTTAAATGAGCCAAGCATAGCCCGAATGATGCCACCAAGGAATTTAGGCAGTTTAATCGTATAAAACTTCATATTTCCCCCTCCTCAACCCTTCAATCATTAAACTCGGAATGGCTTTTTCCGCTTCAATAACTGTGTCAGCGCCTCCGAAGTATTGTGGCTTTCTTAAAGAAGCGGAGAATCATCACGGCTTCTTATCATCATTAATATGCCACTCTCAAATGAAAAAGTACCTTTTGAAAGAATAAGTTCATTGCTGACACATAGTGTTGAGCCAAAAGGAATATGGCGATTATGCAATGGATATTTGAATCCTTCAAGCGTCAGTTTAGCAACGTCACTTGAAAAAGGAATGAAGGAAAGGTAAGGGAATTGCTCCTTTTTTTCTGCTGTATAGCTGCCCGGCTGAAAGAGTTCCATTTCATTATGTATATCAATTAACGTCAGGGGGATGCCTGTTTGAAATTGTCTCATCAGCAAAAAGATGTTGGCATATAAATGATCCAATCTGCCGCCAGTTGCACCAAACAAAAGGATTTTATCAGGTTTTTGATCGATAGCCCAATCCAGTGCCAGGTCAGTATCTGTTTTGTCTTTTTCCGACGGGTAAATGGATAAGTCTTTCACGGTTGACTCAAGCCATTCTCTTTCCTGTGAACTGATAGAATCAAAATCACCTATAGCCTGTTCGATCTCCAAGTCTTTTTCGGCAAGATAAACAACTCCTCTATCGACTCCTGCCCACAGTGTATTTTCCTCGCGGTAGGCATTTAAATCAGGAAGCAGATTTTTCGGCCCTCCCGCAACAATACAGATTGTTTTCATTTCATTCCCTCATTTTCTTATTACTCTATGCATACCCATTTGAAAATTGTTCTTTTAAACCGTTATGCTGCCTACCTGAAAAACCAAGGAGAATCTCCTTGGTCAGTAAGATGAATCATCGTAATCATATCGAAAGCCATCTATTTGGGCATTCTCGTTTCTGAACCTATTTAAAAGATTGGTGTATTGTTCAATCTCATCCCCATCCGAGCTGTAGGCAATCGCTGAAATGATAGCCTGCTCTATGACAGCTTTTTCTTTTTCAGAATACATATGAACCCCTCCAATACTAACTAGCATTAGACATTTGGGCAAAAAATATGTTTCAGGATTTATGAACATCCATTTTCTTTACTGTTGGCTCTGTAAACTTTGGCTGTTGATTTCAGCAAGCAGGCACTCCCTTGATCCGCTTTTCTAAGCAGGAGTTTCGCGTATCCGTTCCAATCAACATGGTGCCAAAATCAACCTTCAGCTTTAACAGAGCTTTACTATTAATACCTTGGTTTTCTGTCTTTAATTTCAGCAAGAAAACTCAAATAGTGCTCATAACGGTATTTTGGAATGCTGCCCTTTTGAACAGCGTCTTTTACAGCACATTTTGGTTCTGAAACGTGTGTGCAGCCTCTGAATTTACAGTCTTGCGACAGCTCCTTCATCTCAGGAAAGCAATAGGTGAGTTCCTCTGCTTCAATTTCCGTAAAATCAAGTGAACTGAATCCAGGAGTATCAGCAACAAGTCCATCGCCCGCAGGAATAAGCTCAACATGCCTTGTCGTATGCTTGCCTCTCCCTAAGTGGCTGGAAATAACGCTTGTTTTCAATTCAAGTTCAGGCATTAAAGCGTTCAAAAGCGAGGATTTTCCCACTCCTGACTGTCCTGCAAACACAGATATCTTGTTGTCTAAGAGAGGTGTTAAGCTTTCAATTCCATTCTTGGTCGCTGTGGAAGTCAGCAAAACCTCATAGCCCATGGTTTCGTAATCCCTCGCAAATTGCAGAATCTCAAGCCGGAGAGCGTCGTTTGGAATCAAGTCCATTTTACTGATGCAGATGACAGGCTTAATATCATTTGCTTCAATTAATACTAAAAATCGGTCAAGCAGCAGTGTGCTGAATGCAGGTTCCACTGCAGAAAACACAAGAATCGCCTGATCAACATTAGAGATAGGAGGCCGCACCAGCTCATTTTTCCGTTCGAGCACATCTAGTATATAGCCTTCTTTATGATTCTCTGCCTGATAGATTACCTCATCCCCTACAAGGGGGGTTACTTTATTTTTCCTGAAGACGCCGCGTCCCCTGCACTGTATTAATTCTGAGTTGTCGAGTACATAATAGAAACCGCTTAGAGCTTTAATAATTTTGCCTTGTGGCATACATGCCCTCCTTTAAAATTCTATTCGGGATAAGGAATTGATTCGCTCTTCAGCACTTTGTTATTGCTGACAATCTGGTAGTAAGCACTGCTGCCTGGAGCAATTTTAAACTCAATTTTTTTTGTTTCAGGCTGATTGATCACATAAGTTGCATACGTTTGATCGATGGAATGTCCCTCATCATTAATGGCTATTTGCACCGTTACATCTTCGCCCCAATTAACAGGCTCGTAAGGAATTTCAACGTCTTTCTTGACCGTTTTGACAGGTTTTTCTTCAGGGCCAAGAGAAAATACAACTTCAACTTGATCTCCCTGTTCAAGCATGGCTCCCGCCTTTGGACTTTGGGAAATAATTTGATCTTTCGGAACAGTATCTGAATACTTTTCGCTTTCCTTTAGACTGAATTTTGCATCCTCACGGTAAGAGTAAACAGCCTCTCTTGAATAGCCAGCGAGATCCTTCAGTTTAATCTTTTCTGGCCCCTTGCTGACTGTAAATGTAATTTCATCATCTTCAGGTATTACAAGAGTTCCCGAAGAAGGATTTTGCTCGATAATTGTTCCCTCAACCTGATCGTCGTAAACTTCCGTAACTTTAATTTTTTTGAAATCTTTCTTTTCGAGAAGCGCTTGAACGGTATCAATATTCTGGCCGCTGTAATCTTCCATCGGTGTTTTTTGTTTTCCTGTGCTTTGATAGATTGTGATAGCGGCTCCGTCTTTTTCATATTCACCGGATTGCGGGTCGGTTTTTACAACTTTGCCTTCAGGTATATCATCGCTTGAAATGCTCTCGGGATCTTTCACTTTAAATCCAGATTCGAGCAGCAAATTTGCAGCTTCTGCATATTCTTTCCCTTTCACGTCAGGCACCTTTTTATCTCCAGGTGTCATAAGAGACGGAACAACCGTAAATGCTGCAACAGCTGCCAGAACTAGAATAATAAACATAACGACGATAAACGTTGCAAATTTGTTGCGCTTTTTCTTCTTTTTCTCCGGTTTTGCATCCTTTGCTTCCGCTGCTCCATTCTGCGGAAACGGCTGGAATTTATGGACAATGGTATCGCCTTTTTCATTTGTAATCAGCGGGTCGGTAATAATTGGGATAGCTTTTGTCGCTTCTTCGCCATCATTAGGAATACTGTATCTCGGTTCGTTTAATCTTCCGGGATTAAAAGCAGTACGTATATCCTCTTCCATTTCTTCTGCTGATTCAAAACGGTTAAAAGGATCCTTAGCCATTGCTTTGAGGATAATATTTTCCACACTTTGCGGAATATTATGATTCCATCTTCTTGCAGAAGGTGTTTCAGACTGGAGATGCTTTAAAGCGATCGAAACCGCAGATTCCCCATCAAAAGGAACCCTTCCTGTTAATAGCTCAAAAAGGACAATCCCCAGTGAATAAACATCTGATTTTTTTGTAGCAAGACCGCCTCTCGCCTGTTCAGGTGAAAGATAATGAACAGAGCCAAGAACAGAGTTGGTATGCGTAATGGTTGTGGAACTGAGAGCCATGGCTATGCCAAAGTCTGTTACTTTTACGTTTCCATGCGGGTCAATCAGGATATTGTGAGGCTTAATATCCCTGTGAACAATTTGGTTTTCATGGGCACAGGCAATGGCTGAGACCACCTGTTCCATAATGTTTAATGCTTCCCTCGGGTGCAATGGCCCATGCTGCTGTATGTATTGTTTTAATGTTGTACCTTCCACGTACTCCATCACTATGTAATAAATGCTGTCTTCTTCGCCAACATCATAAATGCTGACTATATTGGGATGTGCAAGGCTTGTAGCAGATTGAGCTTCTCTTCTGAAGCGTCTGATAAAATCCTCGTCATTGGCAAAATCAAATCTCAGCACCTTTAATGCAACTTCCCGTTCAAGAATCATATCTTTAGCAAGATAAACGTTGGCCATTCCGCCTCCGCCTACTACTTCAAGGACCCGGTAGCGGCCGTTGATTCTCTTACCGATTAACAAGCCTCATCACCCTCTTTTGGTTCTGGCGGCAATTGAACGAGGGCAACAGAGATATTGTCTTCTCCTCCGTTTTCATTAGCAAGCACAATTAGGTTCTCAGCCATATCTTCAAGTGAATGATTTTCCACTAAAATATTCTGAAGCTCAGGATCGCTTAATTTATTTGACAGTCCGTCTGAACAAAGAAGAATAACATCAGAATTTTCCACGCAAATTGATCTGGCATCCATTTGTACATCACTTTCTGTACCAAGCGCTCTTAGAAGAACATTTTTTCTTGGGTGATTCTCCGCATCCTCTTTTGAAATTTGTCCTGACCTAACGAGTTCATGTACAAGAGAATGATCATTTGTCAGCTGTTTAAAACCATCGCTATTATAGAGGTAGCATCTGCTGTCACCAATATGGCCGATTGTTGCAAAATTCCCCGTGCATATTGCTCCAACAAAAGTAGTTCCCATACCCTGGCATTCCGGGTGTGTGAGAGCGTGTTCAAAAATCATTTTATTCACAGTGCGGATCTGTTCTCTCAGCCAGTTTTCTGCTGTATCAGGTGTTGGGAAATCTCCCGTTTCACTCCAAAGCTTTTTAAAGGCTGAAACGGTCATCTCACTGGCAACATCGCCAGCAAGATGACCTCCCATACCATCTGCAATAATAGCTAAAACTGCACCGGCATTATTGATGAATACACCGACACAGTCTTCATTATGTGATCTAACTTTTCCCCTGTCTGTTAAAAAAGCTGTTTTCACAAGCGTCACCTCGTCTCTTCTTTACGCTCCTTGGCTCTAAGCTGGCCGCATGCAGCGTCAATATCATGGCCTTGTTCACGGCGGATTGTTACATTTATGCCGCGGTCTTTTAAGGTTTTTTCGAAGCGGAAAATTTGCTCTTTGGGTGTACGCACGTAGTCTCTTTCCGGCACATAGTTAACAGGTATTAGATTGACATGGCATTTTAGATCTTTGATTAAGTCAGCCAGCTCTTCAGCATGCTCAACCTGATCATTTACGCCGCCGAACAGACCATATTCAAAGCTGATTCTTCGTCCGGTTTTCTCAATATAGTAGCGGACAGCTTCCATTAAATCAGGCAGCTTGTAAGCTTTATTAATCGGCATTAGCCTGCTTCTGATTTCATTATTTGGCGCATGCAATGAGATAGCAAAATTAATTTGCATTTTTTCATCTGCAAACTGATAGATTTTAGGAATGATTCCGCTGGTTGAAACAGTAATATGGCGTGCTCCGATATTTAGCCCTTTATCATGGTTAATAATCTTAAGGAATGACAGCATTTCATCGAAGTTGTCGAACGGCTCCCCGATTCCCATGATTACGACTGAACTAACCCGCTCATCCGTTTTATCAAGCGCTTGCTGTACTTTTACGACTTGCGATACGATTTCTCCTGCTTCCAGATTCCTTTTTAATCCTCCTAAGGTTGAGGCACAGAAAGTACAGCCGATCCGGCACCCTACCTGAGTAGTGACACAGATAGAATTTCCGTACTCATGACGCATCAAAACGGTTTCGATGGAATAGCCGTCATGAAGCTCAAAGAGGAATTTGATTGTGCCATCACTTGATGTCTGCTGTATGAGCGTCTTCAGTGTTGTCATCACAAACTCTTTATCCAGCAGCTGGCGCAGTTCTTTTGATAGATTTGTCATCTCTTCAAAAGAGGCTGCACGTTTAATATAAAGCCAGTCAAAAATCTGTCCTGCCCTGAAGCCTTTCTCGCCTTTTTGTTCGACCCACTCTTTCAATTCGTGCAGTTCCAGTGAGTAGATGGATGGTTTTTCAGGGGCTATGGCTTTTTTGGTTCTTGTTTTTTCAGTTTGATTCAAGGTTACACCTTCCTTTTAAAGCTAGTAATATAAAATCCGTCCGTTCCAAAATAATGAGGAAGCAGTTGAAGCTGTCCATTTTCAGCATATTTCCTCGCCATTTCCGGCAGCCGTCCGGGCAATGTTTGATCTAATTCAAAATCAGAATGCTGTTCTAAGAATTTCTCAGTGATCTCGCTATTTTCTTCCCAGTCAATTGTACACGTACTATATACCAGTGTACCACCTTTTTTTAATAAAGGCGAAACGGACCGCAGAATTTCTAATTGAATTTCAGCCAGTTTTTGGATATCCTGGAGTGATTTCGCATATTTCAAATCAGGCTTTCTTCGGATGACTCCGAAACCCGAGCATGGAGCATCCACCAAGATCCGGTCAAATGATTCCTCTGAAAATTCATCACCAGCTTTTCTGGCATCAAGCGCCATGACATTCAAATTAGCAAATCGAAGTCTCTCTGCCTGTTCTTTGACAAGATTCACTTTATGTTTATGCAGATCTAGGGAAGTGACTTCTCCTGTATGATTGAGCAATTCCAGAATGTGCGATGTTTTGCCTCCAGGGGCAGAACAAGCATCCAGTACAATGTCACCTTTCTCTACACCTAATGCCCGTCCTACAAGCATGGAGCTTTCATCCTGCACTGTCAGTAATCCTTCTTTATATAGAGAACTTTTTGTAAGTGTCCCTTTTTCCATTCTGATGGCATCAATAGAAAGATCGCCTTTTCTGGCCTGAAAGCCTTCTTCCTCCAATTTGCCGAGCATTTCATCAACTGAAGTTTTGGAAGAGTTGACTCTGGCTGTCTGTTTTGGAGGCTGCAAATTCATTTCGCACATTTTTGCTGTGCTTTCCATGCCATATTGCTCTGTCCATTTCCTAACCATCCAGACAGGGTGGCTTGTTGATAAAGCGAGCTTTTCAATAGGATCAGCAATTTCTTCTATAGAAGGAACGCCTTCTCTTTGAATCGATCGCAGGATCCCGTTAACCAAGGACGAAATTCCCTGGTGGCCTTTCCTTTTTGCAATTTCTACTGCCTCATGCACCACTGCTCTGTCAGGCACTCTGTCAAGATAGACCATCTGGTAAACAGAAAGCCTTAATAAAATCCGCACCCACAGCTCTAACTTACTGGCCTTTTTGATAAATGGAGCAAGGTAGAAGTCCAATGTTTCTTTTCTTTGCAATGTCCCGTATACAAGTTCAGTTAGAAGCGGAATATCTTTTTCTTCGAGCTTGTATTTTTGAATCAATGAGTTTAAAAGCAGATTGCTGTACGCCTGGTTTTTTTCAACTGTCAGGAGGGCTTCTGCTGCGATCTCACGAACATTCGGTTTATTATTCATCTATACTCCCAACTTTGTTCCCGGAGAGAGCTGTGTTCCTCTTAAAAAAACCTCGCCGGTCATTTTTTTCTTCCCTGCAGGCTGAAGCTCTGTTACTTTAATAGCAATCCTTGAGCCTGTTGCTACCACAAATCCGTCACTGTCTGCGCCAATAATGGTTCCAGGTGCTGCAGGATGGGCACTTTCCATTTTTTCTCCGCGCCATATTTTAATATTCTGTCCGTTTAATACAGTGTAAGCGACAGGCCATGGCCTTAAACCCCTGATATGGTTATAGATTTCTTCGCCGGATTTTTTCCAGTCGATTTCCTCTTGCTCCCGCTTTATATTGTATGCAAACGATGCTTTCGACTCATCCTGTTTGACAGGCTTTAATTCCCCTTTAAGTAGCTTTGGCAGGGTTTCTGAAAGAAGATCGGCTCCTGCACTGCTCAATTTATCATGCAAGGAACCAACATCATCGTTTTCTTCAATTTGAACCTCTGTTTGAGTTAAAATATCTCCGGCATCAAGTTTTTCAGCCATGTACATAATCGTAATGCCTGTTTTTGATTTTCCTTGAATGATGGAATAGTGAATGGGAGCTCCCCCTCTTAATTCAGGAAGAAGGGAAGCATGAACATTAACACAGCCGTGTTTAGGCGCATCAAGCAGTGCTTTAGGAAGAATTTGCCCGAATGCAGCCGTCACAATTAAATCGGGTTTAAGAGCGAGCACTTGCTCCAAATCTTTTGGATCCTTCACTTTTTCAGGCTGAATAACAGGGATGCTGTGTTTTTCTGCTTCCACTTTTACAGGTGGAGGTGTCAGCTCTTTTTTTCTTCCTTTTGGTCTGTCAGGCTGTGTTACGACACCAGCTACATTGTATCCTTCATCAATAAGGCGTCTTAAAACAGGCACTGAGAAATCTGGTGTTCCCATAAAAACAATTCTAGTCATCTGATTCACCCTTCCACTTCTTCCAATTCATCATTTTCATAATATCTCAGCACTTTTGAGGTAAAAAGGATCCCATCCAAGTGATCAATTTCGTGCTGAAGCGCTCGCGCCAAGAATTCATCCGCTTCGATTGTAAAAGGCTTTCCTCTTCGATTGTAGGCATGTACCTTCACATAATCCGCTCTTTTGACTTCCCCGTAAAGGCCGGGGAAACTCAGACACCCTTCTGGCCCGGTTTGCTCTCCCCGCTTCTCTATAATTTTCGGATTAATCAGTTCAATTCTTCCAAACTCGTCTCCTATGTCAACAACCGCAACCCTTTTCGATATGCCGACCTGCGGCGCTGCAAGTCCGACTCCATCTGCTTCGAGCATTGTCTCGTGCATGTCTTTTAAAAGCTTAATGAGTTCCTTATCAAATGCTGATACCTTTTCACAAGGCTTTTCCAAAACATCTGCAGGATGCATGACAATTGGTAATTTTGCCATTTTTTATCCCTTCTCTCTACGTTGAATTTAAGCGCTACATCATATTTTGCGGGTTCAGATCGATGGAGATCAGCAGATCATCCTGCTGCATTTCCTGCTGAAACCGGTCAATTATTTGTTTTAATGTACTGTATAAATTTTTTTCCCGTTTGTATTTTATCATGCATTGATACCTGTATCTATTGTTGATCCTTGGAATCGGCGAGGAGACAGGTCCAAGGATCATCGTATCCTTTCCAAGAGACCCGTTCAGGTAATGGACAATTTTTTCGGTAACAGAAACCGTTTTAGTCAGCTCAGGATGAGAAACATTGATCACAGCAAGGTAATAAAACGGCGGGTAGGAATGCAGCTTGCGATTCATCATTTCCGTTTGATAAAAAGCTTGATAATCGTGCTGTTTTGTCAGCTCAATGCTGTAATGGCCTGGCGTATAGGTCTGGATCACAACTTCACCGGATAGCTCGTGCCTTCCCGCTCTCCCGCTTACCTGTGTTAATAGCTGAAAGGTTTTTTCAGCCGCTCTGAAATCAGGAAGATGCAGCATCGTATCTGCAGCCAGCACCCCAACAAGCGTTACATTTGGAAAATCAAGCCCTTTAGCGATCATCTGCGTTCCAAGCAGAATATCTGCTTCTCCATTTCCGAAACTAGTCAGAAGCTTTTCATGCGCTCCTTTTCTGGAAGTAGTGTCCACATCCATCCGAAGCACCCTTGCTTCAGGAAGGACATTTGTCAGTTCCTCTTCCACTCTCTGGGTCCCCGTTCCAAAAAAGCGGATATGTTCACTTTTGCACTCAGGACATGAATTTGGCGCTAATTGATCATATCCGCAATAATGACACTTCATGGCTTGGCCTTTTCTGTGATAGGTAAGGGAAATGTCACAATGCGGACATTGAATAACATATCCGCAATCTCTGCACATGACAAATGAAGAGTACCCCCGTTTGTTTAGGAAAAGAACCGTCTGATGCCCTTTCTCAAGCCTGTTTTTTAGCTTTTCCAGCAGACTTACAGAAAACATGCTTCTATTGCCGCTTCTCAGCTCTTCTCTCATATCAACCAATTCAACATTTGGAAGAGCCCGTTTATTCACGCGCTCTGCCAGTGGCAGAAGGGTATAAACTCCTTTTTGAGCCCTGGCGAATGATTCAAGAGATGGGGTAGCACTCCCTAAAACGACAGGGCATTGATGCTTTTCTGCCCTGTAAATAGCGGCATCTCTTGCATGGTAGCGGGGATTCTCCTCTTGCTTATAGCTCGTTTCATGTTCTTCATCAATAATAATCATACCCAGATTTTCAAATGGAGCAAAAACAGCTGAACGCGCACCAACAACAAGCTTTACTTCTTTTCGCTGAATCTTTCGCCATTCATCATATTTTTCTCCTATGGACAGCCCGCTGTGGAGGACTGCAACCAGTGATCCGAATCTGCCTTTGAAACGGTTTACCATCTGGGGGGTCAGAGAAATTTCCGGAACAAGGACAATAGCTTCCTTCCCTTTGTTAAGCACTTGTTCAATAGACTGGAGGTATACTTCCGTTTTACCGCTGCCAGTAACCCCATACATTAAGAAAACCTCATGCCTGTTCTCCTCAACACTGTTTAAAATCGGCCCGATAGCAGCAGTCTGCTCATCTGTTAATTCCAAAGGAGAAGTTTTCCTGAATTCCCTGTCTGCATATGGATCCCGGTAAATTTCTATGTAGGTTTCCTTGAGTAAACCTTTATTAACAAGAGTCCGTATTACAGCATCAGAGGATCCCGTAAGAAGGACCAGCTCTTTACTCGTATAACGTTTTTCTGTATTTTCTAAAAAACATTCCAGCACGGCTTTTTGCTTGCCCGCATTCGGAGGAATATTTTCGATCGCTTCCTGAAGTTCTGAAGCTGAACCATTCCAAGCAAGGTATCTCGCTTTTTTTTGTTTCCCTTTTTGTGAAACTTGATAGATCAGCTCAAGTGTCCCTTTTTCTATTTCCTTTTGAACAGCTTTAAAAATCCCCCTCTGTTCCGCCTCTTTCCAGTCGATTTGATCATTGCTGACAAAGGTGCTTTTAAGAATTTCAGGCAGATCTTCCTTTATGCAGGATTCTGTCAAACGGATGATTTTCTCGTATTTCGCTTTCAAAGCGGCAGGAAGCATCGCCTGAAAAGCTGATACCTTAAAACACAATGTTTTTTCCGTCAACCAATTTCCCAGGTGAAGAAGTTCAGGAGTCAATGAAGGAGTTAAATCGAATAATTCAGCTATGGATTTCAGGCGGTTATGCTCGGAATGTTCCTTAATTTCGAGAACGAATCCCTGAACCTTTCTAGGTCCAAAAGGCACAACAACTCTCATTCCCGGTTTGACAACCTCCTCCCATTTCTCCGGTATTTTATAATCAAAAGGACGATCCGTCTGCATAGCTGGGACATCAACAATAATACTGGCAATGCTCACGCACAATCACTCCTTTAGAAGATGCTCCGCTTTCAGTAAAATTTCTTTTGCTACTTCTTTTTTTGAAAGCATTGGCAGCTCCATAACAGAGCCATCTTTAAAGTGGAAGGCAACACGGTTTGTATCTGTCCCAAACCCAGAGCCTTCCATATTGACATTATTGGAAACGATCATATCGAGGTTTTTAGCCTGAAGCTTACTCTTTGCATATTCGGCAACATTTTCCGTTTCTGCCGCAAATCCCACTAGCACCTGGTTTGTCTTTCTCTTTCCAAGTTCCTTTAAAATGTCTTTCGTCCGCTCCATTTCAACAGATAATGGCCCGTCCTGTTTTTTTACTTTGTGCCCATATATTTCAGCAGGGCGATAATCTGCTACTGCAGCTGATTTGATTACCAGATCCTGCTCATCATATCGATCAGTTACTGCCTGAAACATCTCTTCAGCTGTCTCTACTTTTATAACCTCAACACCATAAGGAACAGGCAAATGGGAAGGACCTGAAACAAGTGTTACCTTTGCTCCCATATGCACAGCTTCTTCCGCTATTGCATAGCCCATTTTACCAGTAGATTTATTCGAAAAATACCTGACAGGGTCGAGTTTTTCAATCGTTGGACCAGCGGTAACTAAAACGTTTATTCCTTGTAAAGACGCATCTTTCTCCTTTTGAAAAAAAGAAGAAATAAGCTGAACAATCTTTTCAGGTTCTTCCAGTCTGCCTTTGCCCACATAGCCGCAGGCAAGAAAACCTTCACTTGGCTCTATAAATTGATAGCCGTATTCATGGAGAGTCTGAATATTTTTCTTCACTGCAGGATGATCATACATGTGCACATTCATCGCAGGAGCAATCCATACTGGCGCTGTTGCTGCAAGCAGCGTTGTCGTCAGCATGTTATCGGCAATGCCGTTCGCCATTTTGCCGATGATGTTCGCTGTTGCAGGCGCCACCAAAATGAGGTCAGCCCAGTCAGCTAAGTCGATATGGGCAATGACTTTTGAATTTTTTTCATCAAATGTATCAAAATAAACATCATTTCTGGAAAGTGTCTGAAAAGTCAAAGGAGCGACAAATTCCATTGCTGATCTGCTCATAATGACTTTCACTTCATGTCCAGCCTGTGAAAGTTTGCTGGTTAATGCGGCAGCTTTATATACAGCAATTCCGCCAGAAACACATAATAAGATTTTTTTTCCCTGAAGCATGTGAAGTTCCCCCCTGCTTGATTCATAAATTTCCTCAAAAAAACGGCTAATTGATTATATTGAATATGAAAATGCTTACTCTCTCTGAGAAATGGCCATTAATAGTGTTTGCTAAATGCTATTTTGATAGCAGCACGTGTAAAAATTCAAGTAATGAGCTCTTGTTATTTCATAAAAATCACTTTTTTCATCGTGATCGCGGTAAATAAAAAATAACAACCTCTTTTCAGGCTGTTATTTCATCACTTATTCTTCTTCCCCTGATTCAAAAGTAAGCAGACCAGCTTCAATTTCTTCCAGAGCTTTACCGACAAACTTATGTGACTTAGGTTTCACAATTTGTTGGTCATGTTTATTCTGCATCTCACGCGCTCTTTTAGAAGCAACAGATACAAGTGTGTATTTAGAATCTAATTTTTTCATTAATGAATCAATTGATGGATCCAGCATAAAGTTAGTCAACCTCCAGCATTTTTTTATATCTTAAAGCGATGCGCTCTCTTCGGCAATGCTCTGCAACCACAATAGCCTTAATCCGCTCGCAAGCTTTTTCAACATGATCATTTTCAACCACATAATCGTAGGCATCCATCAGAAAAATTTCCTCTTTTGCCGCCTTCATGCGATTTTCAATGATTTCAATGGTTTCCGTTCCCCGTGTTACAATGCGGTTTTTTAGTTCAGATAAACTTGGCGGCATGAGGAAAATGAACAGCCCTTCAGGAAAAGCATTTCTTACCTGCACCGCTCCCTGAACTTCAATTTCGAGAAAAACATCCTTGCCTTCGCTCAGCGTTTTTTCTACATAGTCAACAGGCGTTCCATAGTAGTTTCCTACGAATTCAGCCCATTCAAGGAGCTGATTATTCGCAATCATCTCTTCGAATTCTTCTCTTGTACGGAAAAAATAGTCTATTCCATCTACTTCGCCTGCACGGGGTTTTCTCGTTGTAACGGAAATAGAGTATTCAAAATTTGTATCTTCTTGAGAAAAAATTTCTTTCCTCACAGTTCCTTTGCCAACTCCGGAGGGACCAGAAAGGACAATCAGCAAGCCTCTTTCAATCATAATTGCGTTAAAACCTACCCTTCATCCGTTAACTCTTCTTTATTTGAAAGCCTGTGCGCTACAGTTTCAGGCTGCACAGCAGAAAGTATGATATGATCGCTGTCCATAATCACAACAGCTCTAGTTCTCCGTCCGTATGTAGCATCAATCAGCATTCCTCTATCCCTTGCATCCTGGATAATCCGTTTGATCGGAGCTGATTCAGGACTGACAATCGAGATAATCCGGTTAGCTGAAACAATATTCCCAAAGCCAATATTAATTAATTTAATACTCATGTATGAAGCTCCCCCTAAATAATGAACAACTCTATTTTAGCCTTAAAGAAATGAAGCTAAACAAACATGGCTCTTATTCGATATTTTGAACCTGCTCTTTCAATTTTTCGATAAGGCTTTTTGAATGAACAACGATTGAGGAAATCTTGCTGTCATTTGCTTTGGAGCCAATTGTATTAGCCTCCCTGTTCAATTCCTGAACAAGAAAATCAAGCTTCCTGCCTACTGGCTCTTCATCAAGCATTGCATCGCGGAATTGTGCAATATGGCTTTTTATACGGAGAACTTCTTCAGAAATATCTGCTTTATCAGCAAAAACCGCTGCTTCGGTCAGTATTCTTCCTTCATCATAATTTCCCTCTGTAAATTCTGCGACCCGCTGGCTAAGGCGCCTGCGATAGGCTTCAAGTACTTGAGGAGCATATTCTTCGATGGCCGTCAGCTGTTTTTCAAGCTCTGACAGCCGGTTTGTAAAATCTTCAGACAAATGGCTGCCCTCTTTTCTTCTCATTTCAAGAAGGTTTTCAGCTGCCTGCTTCACTGCCTGTAAGATCAAGCTTTCTTTTTCATCATTTCTGGAAGCTTCTTCTTTTAAGTCGAATGCCTGTTCCAGCCTAAGGAGCTCTGTCAGGCTAATGGAGTCATTAAGGCCGTATCTATCTTTCATCATTTGAATGGATTCAACATATTGATCCATCAGATTCCAATCAATTTTAATGAATTTCGAGCTTAGGGGCTCGCCATCCACAGATATGTATGCTTCTACCCGTCCTCTTTGGACATAGTCAGAAATCACTTTTTTGATTTTATCCTCAATCGGCATCAATTGTCTAGGAATTTTCATGCTGACTTCAAAAAATCGGTGGTTAACCGATTTTAATTCAACCGCTGCCTTATTATTTCCAAGGGTCAGAACAGCTCTTCCATACCCTGTCATGCTTTTAAGCATTCCTCATCACACCCGTTAATGTATGTCAAAAGAATAGAAAAGGTAATAGATGACTCTATTACCTTGTGAATTATATCATATCTTAAGATCTTTTTCTTGTTAAAAGTGAACCTGCCAGTAAAAATGTAGGCAGTGAAGCCATGCCAAGGATCAGCATCCAGTCACGGGGTTCAATCGCAATCGTTTTAAACACCGGCTGGAGCGGCGGGTAATAGATAACAATAAGCATTAAAAAGATTGATGAAAGGACGGCTCCGATCAAATAGATATTCCCAAACGGATTTCTATCAAAAATAGACCTCTCGCTTCTGCAGTCAAATACGTGAATCAGCTGTGCCATAACAAGGGTAGCAAAAGCAATGGTCTGGGCGTAGGCCAGATTTTCAGGATTTTTGTAATAGATGAACATAAACGCTGCAAGGGTAACGGATCCTATTAAAAATCCGCGTGATATAACCTTCCATCCAAGACTTCTTGCAAACACGCCTTCTTTTGGATGTCTTGGCTTTCTGCTCATCAAATCTCCTTCCGGCTGATCCAATCCAAGCGCCATAGCAGGCAATCCATCAGTTACTAGATTTACCCAAAGGATTTGGATAGGTATAAGCGGAAGCGGAAGACCAAGGAGCATAGCAAAAAGCATAACTAATATTTCCCCAACATTTGAAGCAAGCAGGTACCTGATAAACTTCCTTATATTTTCATAAATATTTCTTCCTTCTTTAATAGCCGATTTAATTGTGGCAAAATTATCATCAACAAGGACAAGTGCTGAAGCTTCTTTTGCTACATCTGTACCAGTAATCCCCATAGAAATACCTATGTCTGCAGCTTTTATAGCAGGAGCGTCATTGACTCCATCTCCTGTCATGGCAACGATATGACCTTTCTTTTGAAACGCTTTTACAATTTTCAGCTTGTGCTCAGGTGATACTCTGGCAAATACATAAATGTCATCCACCACTGTCTCAAGCTCTTCGACTGACATGGCAGAGAGTTTTTTGCCATCCATTACTTTTCCATTGGCAGGGAGCAAGTTCAGCTGTTTGGCAATGGCTTTGGCAGTTGCCACGTGATCTCCCGTAATCATGACCGTTTTGATTCCGGCATCCCGGCATTCCTTGATGGCCTGTTTGACTTCCGGCCGCGGCGGATCAATCATACCCTGCAGCCCGACGAAAACTAGATCTTTTTCAGCATCTTGCTGATTTTGAATTTTATGGTTCACGATTGGCTTAAAAGCTACGGCGATCGTTCTCAGAGCTTTAGATGCCATATTCTCAATCGCTTCGTAAATTCTTTTTTCATGAGACGAAGTCAGCTGTTCCTGGCGCTCCTCCCATAATACCTGTTTAGAGATGTTCATCAGAACATCAGGTGCTCCTTTTGTAACAACAAACCTTTTTCCTGCCTTGTCTTCTATAATGACACTCATCATTTTTCGTGTTGAATCAAATGGAAATTCTTCTACAACAGTAAAGCTGTTCCTTAAAGAATCTCTTGTCAGCCCCGCTTTCATAGCGGCAACAAGCAAAGCTCCTTCTGTAGGGTCTCCATCAAGCCTTGTTTCCCCGTCTTTTTCAGTAAATTCCGCTGTATTGCAAAACATTCCGAAAGTAAGGATTTGCTGCAGCGTTTTATCATTTCTGGGAGATACCGCTTTTTCCTTTAGGGAAAATTCCCCTCTAATATCAAATCCTGTTCCGCTTACTTTCCACGCCTTACCCCCAGCCCAAATATCTGTTACAGTCATTTTATTCTGTGTAAGGGTTCCTGTCTTATCGGAACAAATGACTGATGCACAACCGAGAGTTTCTACTGCAGGAAGCTTTCTGACTATAGAATGCTGCTTAATCATACGCTGTACTCCAAGGGATAAAGCCACGGTTACAATGGCCGGCAGACCTTCAGGAATAGCAGCTACAGCAAGGGAAACCCCAGCAAGAAACATGTTGTACAGCTCTTGTCCATGCCAGACTCCAACCGTTACAACAAGAACAGTCAATAGCAGCGCAACAATGATTAATATCTTCCCAAGCTGTTCAAGCCTTCTTTGGAGAGGTGTAATCATTGTCTCAGCCGATTGCAAAAGATCCGCTATTCTGCCCATTGCTGTTTTCATTCCTGTAGCTACGACAATACCAGTTCCTGAACCTCTCGTTACAAGAGTGCCCATAAAGGCCATATTCACAAGATCGCCAAGTCCAGCCCCATCTTTATTAATCTTGTCTGAAGTTTTCTGAACAGGAAGCGATTCTCCTGTTAATGCGGACTCTTCCATTTCAAGGCTTTTGGTTTCAACCAGCCTGAGATCTGCACCGATTCTATCACCGCTCGTAAATTTTATATAATCTCCAGGAACAAGTTCCTTTGAAGGAATGCGGACCCATTCTCCTTCTCTTAGACAAGTCACTTGCGGTGCTGATAATTCCTTTAACGCCTGAAGGGATTTCTCAGCTTTCCTTTCTTGAATAAATCCCATGATTCCGTTCAATAATATGATCGCTACAATAGCTACAGCATCAATATATTCTCCAAGAAATCCGGAGATGAGTGTCGCACCAAGCAGTACCAGAACCATAAAATCCTTAAATTGAGCTAAAAAAATGAGGATGGCCGGCGTTTTTTCCGCTTCTTTTAATTCATTAAAGCCAATTTGGGCTTGTCTGTTTTGTGCCTCCTTTTCAGTCAGCCCTGTCTCATGGCTAGTATTTAATGCGTTTATGACATCCTGGGATCCCATCTCATGCCATTTCATGAAATCATCTACACCCCTTGCCCCGATTTTTGGTTTCTCCCTCTTTCTAAAGTCAACTTATTCAGACTCGTCCAAAAAAATGCTATGATTATTAGTGATGCCTGCTTAATCGGTATCGTACCAATAACGCTCAAAAAGATAGAGAAGGTGTATAACGTCATGTCATTCGATGGTTTGTTCACATATACAATGTCAAAAGAATTAAAAGAAAAGCTTGAGAACGGTAAAATAACAAGGATACATCAGCCATATAAAAATGAATTAATACTATCGATCAGGGCGATGGGGAAAAATCATAAATTGCTCATTTCAGCGCATCCAAGTTATTCCCGTATTCACTTAACGGAGGAAAGCTATGAAAACCCAAGTGAACCGCCGATGTTTTGTATGCTGCTCAGAAAACACATTGAAGGCGGAGTCATTGACAAAATTGAACAATCAGGAATGGAACGGATTATTGTATTTCATATCAGAGGAAGAAACGAATTAGGAGACGTTACGTATAAACAATTAATCGTAGAAATAATGGGAAAACATTCAAATATTATTCTGATAGATAAAGAAAAAAACATCATATTGGACAGCGTCAAACATCTTCCTCCGTCGGTTAACAGCTACAGAACCGTTTTGCCTGGGCACGAATATATTTATCCGCCATCTCAGGAAAAGCTAAATCCTTTTATAAGCACTGAAGAGGATGTGAGCCGCAAGATTGATTTTATGGCAGGCAAGCTTGACCAGCAAATTGTTCAGAATTTCATGGGTTTTTCTCCGCTAGCTGCTAAAGAGGTGATCCATAGGGCTGGAATGGCCAATAGAATATCACTTCCAAAGGCATTTTCAGAATTTGTTTCATCCATTCAATCAGCGGATCTTCAACCGACCATTATTAAAGGTGAAAAAAAAGATTCATTTTACATGATGGACTTAACCCATTTAAAGGGAGAAAGGAAATTCTGCGAGTCCTTAAGTCAATTGCTAGACCGTTTTTATTTTGGAAAAGCTGACCGTGACAGGGTTAAACAGCAGGGAAATGATCTTGAAAGGTTTATCGGGAACGAGCTTAAGAAAAATAAATCAAAAATTAAAAAACTTGAATTATCCCTTAAAGATGCGGAAAACGCAGAAGTATTTAAGCTGTACGGGGAGCTTTTAACAGCAAATCTTTTTACTTTAAAAAAGGGAGATGAAAAAGCAATTGTTCTTAATTACTATGATGAGGAACAGCCAGAAATAGAGATTCCCCTTCATCCTCAAAAGACGCCATCTGAAAATGCCCAAAGTTACTTCAGCAAATATCAAAAAGCAAAAAAATCGGTTGCTTTTGTAGAGGAACAAATTCGCCTTGCCAGTCTCGAAATCGATTATTTTGATGGGCTGCTGCAGCAGCTTGAAACGGCCTCACCAAGAGATATTGAGGAAATAAGAGAAGAATTAACCGATGGAGGCTACCTGAAAAAACGTCAAAGCAAACAGCAAAAGAAGAAAAAGAACCAGCCCCCTCTTTTGGAAAAGTATGAAGCTCGGGACGGAACTGAAATATGGGTAGGGAAAAATAATAAGCAGAACGAATACCTGACAACAAAAGCTGCAGCAAGAGATGATGTTTGGCTTCATACAAAGGATATTCCTGGCTCTCATGTCGTAATCAGGAGCAAAACGCCAAGTGAAAAAACGATCCTTGAGGCTGCCAATCTATCTGCCTATTTTAGCAAAGCCAGAAATTCCGGATCTGTTCCGGTAGATTACACATTAGTACGGCATGTCAAAAAACCTAATGGGTCGAAACCAGGGTATGTGATTTATGACCAGCAGCAGACCGTTTATGTAACTCCTGACGAAGATCTCGTTAAAAGTTTAAAGAAAAATTAAGACAGTGAAAGATGCCGTGAGAAAACGGCATCTTTTTTTGGAGTTTCTAAAAAATAGCACCATAACTTATTTTAAAAAAATAAAAAAGCTGACTATATCGAAAAGAACTGTATTCGCTTGACTGTAAATGCCCTCTTCTATGCTACAGAACCACGAAATGAAATTAGGTTTATTATTTCAAAAAATATTTTTCGAGAAATTTCGCGAAATTTTTTGACAATATTAATATAATAATAGTATGATAAGACATGGAAAAAAGGAGGCGTATGCTAATGGCAAAAAGAGAACCATTGACAAATGAAAGCGTTAACAACAAAGGGTTTTTTGGACACCCTATGGGATTATTCACACTATTTTTCACAGAGTTTTGGGAACGTTTTTCTTACTATGGAATGAAAGCTATTTTAGTTTATTACATGTACACTCAAGTAACAAAAGGCGGACTGGGAATTGATGAAACCACCGCTACTGCAATTGTATCCATTTACGGATCGCTTGTTTATATGTCTGGAATTATCGGCGGGTGGATCGCAGACCGTTTAGCCGGAAGCACGAGAACGGTTTTTCTTGGCGGTGTCCTTATTATGCTCGGGCATATTGCACTTGCTTTGCCATTTGGGATTTCAGGCTTGTTTGCCTCAATGGTGCTGATCGTTTTAGGTACAGGTTTACTTAAACCAAACGTATCAAACGTTGTAGGAAGCCTCTATTCTAAAACAGATAACCGCCGGGATTCAGGGTTCAGTATTTTTTACATGGGTGTAAACCTTGGTGCCTTTGTTGCACCTCTAGTTGTCGGAACCATAGGCCAGAAATATAATTTCCACCTCGGCTTCGGATTGGCAGCTATCGGAATGTTCCTCGGTCTTGTCGTTTTTATGGCAACTAAGAAAAAGAATATTGGAAATGCCGGAGTGGAAGTTCCGAATCCTCTTCCGAATGATCAAAAAGGGAAAATATACCTTGGAATTGGTATAGCCGCAGTGCTGATCATTGTGGTGGGAGTCATCTTTGCAAATGTTGGTATTCTAACCATTGACAGCTTTATTAATTTGGTAACCATTTTATCTATTGCCATTCCTATCCTATACTTTATTGTGATGTATTTCAGCAATAAAACGTCAGAAGTAGAAAGATCGAGACTGCTTGCATATATTCCGTTATTTATTGCTTCGGTGATCTTTTGGTCCATTCAAGAGCAAGGATCGACTATTCTTGCGGTTTTCGCTGATAAACGAACTGACTTAAACTTTGGCGGATTAAAAATTGAATCCTCATGGTTCCAGTCTGTCAACCCGCTGTTTATTATCGTTCTTGCACCTGTTTTTGCGTGGATTTGGATGAAGCTTGGCAATCGCCAGCCATCAACTCCTAAAAAGTTTTCTTTCGGATTGATTTTTGCAGGACTTTCATTTCTAATCATGCTGTTCCCAGCTATTTTGAACGGCACAGAAAGTTTAGTAAATCCGATCTGGCTTGTACTTAGCTTCCTTCTTTGTGTACTTGGAGAGCTATGTTTGTCCCCTGTCGGACTTTCAGCTACGACAAAACTGGCACCTGCAGCATTTTCTGCTCAAACAATGAGCCTGTGGTTTTTATCCAATGCTGCAGCACAAGGGATCAATGCCCAGATAGTACAGCTTTACAATGAGAAAACCGAGATCGTTTATTTCGGAGTCATTGGGATCATTGCTGTAGGACTAGGATTAGTGCTTTTCGCCGTATCCCCTGCCATTAAAAAGCTTATGCAGGGCATTAATTAATCAACTGCTCTATCTAATAATCGAAAAAAGCTGCTATGAGGTGGGAAATCCTTTATAGCAGCTTTTTTATTGGTTCTATAATATTTGTTGGGGTTAAGAAACAATTTCGACATAAAAAAACACGCAGCCACCAATTCTCTTTATACTTGAATTGTCGAGAAACAAGTAAAAAGAATGGGGCCGCGTATGATACGTTTCGAGAAGAGAGATTTCTGTTCTTGTAGGATAATATTCTTCGGTATTTGTTATTTCTTCAAAAAGCTCAGAACCTTTTTTGTCATAAAAGTACTTAGATGGCAATGTTTTTTTGCCGCCTTCAGTCCATTTAAAACATCTTCCAGAAAATTAGCTGATTGGCTTGGAAACTCCGTATAAGATATCCTTCTTTCTGTTACTGTCATAAACTCTCCCCAGCTAATCTGAAACCGCTGAACTGCCAGCGCTTATCTGGCTGGAAGAAGTTTCTGTAACTCGGACGGATATGAGTAGAGGATGTTGCGCAAGAGCCTCCTCTTAAAACCATTTGATTGCACATAAATTTGGCGTTGTACTCTCCGAGCGCTCCCTCAAGAGGCTTGCTTTTTGGATATGGAACATATGGACTCATTGTCCATTCCCATACATCACCAAATGCTTTTTGGAAGTGCCCATCTGTTTTTTCTCCACAATCAGGATGAAAATTGGCCTGTTCAACAAAATTCCCTTCAAGCCTGCTTTTTTCCATTGCATGTTCCCATTCCGCTTCAGTCGGCAGCCTTTTGCCTGCCCATCGTGCATAGGCATCTGCTTCATAGTAGCTTACATGGCAAACTGGTTCAGAAAGGTTAATCTTGCGGACACCGCTTAAGGTGAAATACTTCCATTCTCCTTCTTCCTGGAACCAGTAAAGCGGACCGTTCCATTTTTCTTTTTTTGTTGTGGCCCATCCATCTGAAAGCCAATATTCGGGCTTTTCATATCCGCCATCTTTCATAAATTCCAAATATTCTCCGTTCGTAACCGGATTTTCTGCAAGGGAAAATGGCTCAAGCCAAACTTTGTGCCTTGGTCTTTCATTGTCAAATGAAAATCCACTTTCTTCATCTGTGCCAATTTCTACTAGTCCGCCGTTCAAACTAACAAAACCTGTATGTAAAATTTCTGATTCCTTTATTTCCACCCTGTTCTTATAGACAGGCAATAAAGGATTGCAGGAAAAATTATATTTAATATCTGTTATAAGAAGCTCCTGATGCTGCTGTTCATGCTGAAGTCCAATTTGCATCAGCTCCAGTACCTTTTCCTTTTCAGTAAAATCTTCATCCTCTATCAGCTGTTCAATATGCTGATTCACATGCTCTCTATAAGCAAAAACCTCTTCAATGGAAGGCCTAGTAAGCAGCCCTCTGCTGTTTCTCGGATGGAACGGCCCTATAGTTTCATAATAAGAGTTAAAAAGATAATCAAACTCACTATTCAGTTCTTCATAAGAGGCAAGATAAGGCTTTAAGATAAATCTTTCAAAAAACCATGTTGTATGAGCAAGATGCCACTTTGGAGGGCTTACATCATCAATTGCCTGAATAACAAAATCCTCTGTATGAAGCGGCTCGACGATTTTTTCTGAAATCGCCCGTATTCTTTTAAATTTCATTAGTGTTTCATTTGAGACTTGCTGTACCTGCATGGTTTGTTACCTCCTGATTCTAGCTCTTTTTTAAGAACACTTATTTTTTTACCCCCATATTGAAAAAGGAAAACGGGGAAATGTGAAACAAGGCACATTTCTTTGCTATTTTTTCTCTTTCGTCTAAAATTGTATACAGTATTCATTTTTAATGGAGGTCATTACTTGCTAGTCATCTTAGTTATGTTTATTCTTGGCATTTTACTTGGATTCGTCGGAGCCGGAGGGGCAGGATTTGTCATAGCCCTTTTGACGGTTCTTTTTCACACCCCCATTCACACTGCTCTTGGAACCTCCCTCGCTGCAATGGCTTTTACAAGTCTTTCAGGAGCCTACAGTCACTTCCGGGAAAAAAACATGCGGCTGAAAATAGGACTGATAGTGGGAATTTTTGCAGCTGCAGGATCTTTTGCTGGAGCTAAGCTCTCAGCGTTCATTCCCGGAAGTTATTTGCATTACCTGACATCTGGTATGCTGTTCTTATCAGCTATTCTCATGCTGATAAAACTCTTTATCTTGAAAGATCGGCCAGAAATAACCGGACAAGAAAAAAACGGGGAAATATGGGTAAGGTCTATAATACTTGGGCTTGTATCTGGAGTTCTATCTGGCACTTTTGGTATCGGCTCCGCCCCCTTCATTCAGCTTGGATTACTGATCTTGCTGAATTTAACGATCAGAGAATCTGTAGGGACGACGATGCTTGTTATTCTTCCAATTGCGATTGGCGGAGGCATTGGCTACTTTTCGGAAGGATTTGTCGATCCCCTTCTTCTCGTTTATGTATTAATTGGAACAACGGCGGGTGCCTATATTGGCGCAAAATTCACCAATGTCGCCCCTAAGCCAATACTGAAAAGCTCTTTGATTCTGACACCTGTGATTGCAGCGATCATTCTGCTGTTTTAGGTTTATGATGAAAAATCGGGAGCCATATAAAGGCTGCCGATTTTTTTACCTTTTATTGTTTTGTTTAATACAAACAGCAACCGTTTTGTTGAATTCAGTCTTTATATATGTTCCTTATTTGTTATTGAATAGCTTTGGCCATCAAACCAATACTCAGGAGAATGCCTGCTGCAAAACCCGCTGCATGGCCTAAAATAGAGACATTTGGCATGGTAAAAGTGGCAATCCAGCCCCCTATGATAAATACGATAATAGCCGTCTTCGAATCGCTGTCGATAAATGGCTTCTTTATTAGAATCCAGCCGAATAATATTCCAAACAACCGGAAGTATTCACCCTGCCTTATTTAACGGGATCTATTCCTCCTGCCCTATTCAGTACAGATGAATCTCTAAGGCCGCCAATGAAAGAAGTATAAATCATTGTAAGAAGAATGAAGAAAAGCAGGATACTAGTAACTGGATAGCTTTTCATGTATTCGCTGAAATTTTCCTTTCTGAGAAGAATCATAAAAATCCCTCCATACCATATTAACCCAAATATTACCACGTTATTTGCATTTATTAAATCTTTCAAGGAAAAAATACCCATAAAAAAATCATAATGATGTGTAAATATACACAAAATTCAGAATATGAGGACATATTGGTTGAAATTGCGCTTATTTCTTTCTAAGGTTAAAAGGAAAAGATACTGACTAAGGGAGGAAGGTTCATGGCTAGCATGGTTAAAAAGGCATTTTCACTTTTAATTTGTTTCTCTTTTCTTTTGGGCACTGCTCCTCTATTGGCTGATGCAGCTCCTAAAGAAAGCATTCATGAGAAAATCTCGCAGGTTGCTGTCGGAAATAAAGGTATGGTTGCCACAGCTACTCCTTATGCCTCAAAAATCGGAGCCGATGTATTAAGAAAAGGCGGTAATGCTGTCGATGCTGCAGTAGCCATTCAATTTGCTCTTAATACAACAGAGCCTATGATGTCAGGGATAGGCGGCGGAGGATTTATGATGGTGTATGATGCCAAAACAAAGAAAACCTCGATTGTTGACAGCAGAGAACGGGCTCCTAATGGCGCAAAACCAACGATGTTTTTGGATCAAGACGGAAAACCGATTCCTTTTGAGAAAAGGCACATTCAAGGTAATGCGGTAGGGGTTCCTGGTACATTGAAAGGGCTTGACGGGGCATTAAAAAGGTGGGGAACCGTCCCAATGAGCAAATTGATTTCTCCCTCAGTTAAACTTGCAGAACATGGCTTTCCAATCGATTCAGTTTTAGCAAAAGCGATCAGCGACAACAAAGATAAGCTTTCGCGTTCTGCTGCAGGGAAAGTATTTGTCCCGAATGGTGTTCCGCTAAAAGAAGGTGACCGGCTTGTCCAAAAGGATCTTGCCAAAACCTTTAAACTGATCCAGAAAAAAGGACCGGATGTTCTATACAGAGGAGTAGCAGGAGCAGCTCTTGCAGCAGAGGTACAAAGGTTTGGAGGAACATTAAATACAAATGACTTAAAAAAATATAACATCACATGGGATAAGCCAATCTGGGGAGATTACAAAGGCTATCAAATTGCCAGCATGCCTCCTCCAAGCTCTGGCGGGATCTTCCTTCTGCAAATGCTAAAGACGCTGGATGACTTCCATTTATCACAATATCCGGTTAAATCATGGCAAAAATATCATTTATTATCAGAAGCGATGCATCTGTCCTATGCAGATCGTGCCGTCTATGCAGGCGATCCTGAATTCGTTAAGGTTCCTGAAAAAGGGCTTCTTGATCCAAGCTATATTTCTGACAGACAAAAACTGATTTCATTAAATACGGTTAACCCTTCTCCAAAAGCTGGTGATCCTTGGAAATATGAAAATGGCCAAGCGAACTATGATCAGAAAGCAAAACAGGATAAAAAGGCCATCGGTCAGACAACCCATTTTACTGTAGCTGATAAATGGGGAAATGTTGTTTCCTATACGACCACAATTGAACAAGTATTCGGAACGGGCATTATGGTTCCCGGCTATGGATTTATGCTGAACAATGAACTGACAGACTTTGATGCTGTACCTGGCGGTGCAAATGAAGTGCAGCCGAACAAGCGTCCATTGAGCAGCATGAGCCCGACCATTGTTTTTAAAGACGGAAAGCCGGCCCTATCTGTTGGGTCTCCTGGAGGTCCAACCATCATCGCATCTGTGCTTCAAACTATTTTAAATAAACTTGAATATGGTATGAAATTAAAAGCTGCTGTTGAAGAGCCGAGAATTTATACCAACAGTCTTTCATCCTACACTCAGGAAGACGGGATTCCAAAGGACGTTATTGAAAAACTGAACAGCATGGGCCATCACTTTACAAAACCATCTGAAGAGATTGGCAATGTCCAGAGCATTGAGATAAACGGAAAGGAAGGAAGGTTTAAAGGAGTCGCTGATTCCAGCAGGAATGGAGCTGCGATTGGGATAGATGATGTAAAACGGCATCACAAAGACCACCGCTAAAAGAAATCAAAAATGCCTCTGAATAACTTTCAGAGGCATTTTTGCGCTTATGGTGTCAGCAAAATCTTTCCTGTGCTTTTGCGGCTTTCCAGCAATCGGTGGGCCTCTGCACCGTCCTTAAGCATAAAAACGGCTGGCTCAGCTATTTCTATTTTCCCTTGTTTAATCCATCCGAATAACTCACTTGAACGGGTAAGGCGTTCCTCGCGTGAAGTCAGAACATTCCAAAGGTCACCGCCAGTCAGTGTTTTCGAGGTATCCATCAGCATACGGGGATCAACTAAAGCAGGGTCGCCTCCGGCCATACCGTAAAAGACGACTGTTCCGCCTGTCCTTACTGCAGCAAAGCTATCCGGAAGCGTCACACCGACTGATTCATATGCAGCGTCAAGCCCGCGGCCTTCTGTGAGGCCGGCGATTTTTTCAAGCCATGGCTCGCTGTATAAATAAACTTCATCAGCACCTGCTTTGAGTGCAATTTCCCGTTTAGAGTCAGAGGAAGTTAATCCGATTGCTTTTCCCCCGAGCAGCTTGACGATTTGAAGGAGGATCTGCCCTACTCCCCCAGCTGCGGCGTGAATCAGTACACGGTCACCCTGTTTTACCTGATAACTGTCTTTCGTTAGATAATGGGCTGTTAACCCCTGTAAAAGAACAGAAGCTGCCATTTCATGAGAAATGCCTTCAGGAACAGGAATTGCTTTTTCGTAAGGTACAGCTACAAGTTCCGCATTGGCAAAAGGCACATCAGCAAACGCAATCCTGTCACAAGGCTTGATGTCTTTAATATTAGAGCCGACTTTTTCGGCAACGCCAGAACCTTCATAACCTAATATGTATGGCGGTTCTCCGGACAAATGGTAATTGCCCTTTCTTCTGTAGACATCGGCAAAATTCAAGCCGGCTGCTTTCATGTTAACAAGTATCTCATCAGGTCCAATTTCAGGACTTGGAATTTCTCTGTATTCCAGTACATCTGGTGATCCAAATTGATCAAATACTAGTGCTTTCATGTCACAACCCCATTTTCTTAATATTATTCCTAATAAGCGTAATGAATGGATGGTCAAAATGCAAGAAGATCAATGTGTGGATCTGTGGTTAGTTAGATCGTATTCGCAGTATTTATATTTCCCCTCAGAGGGCAAACTCATTGATTGGAGGACTCCCTTTCTTACGAACGAAAAGGGTATTCTTACTGCCGAGTACCTTTTACATGAGGGTAAATCAAGTTCAATAAAATAAAAATGCCTCCCTGAATCCAAGTTCAGAGAGGCATGTCATTTTCTATTATTTCTTTCGTCCCAAAGCAAATCCAGTTTTTCAGCTAGATCATCATCAAGCAGCTGCATTATTTTATTCCCGAGCTCTTTGGATACCTTAGGACTTGCCCCGCCTGTAGAGATAGAAATCGTGAGCCTGCCCTTTTTTAAAATTTTCGGGACTTGTACGTTTCCTTCAGATGCTTTGCTAACTACGTTCACAAGAGTATGTTTACCGGCTGTTTCGGAAATCCAGCGGTTTACCTCGCTGTCATTAGTCGCTGCGACAATGAGCCGGTAGCCGGAAAGATCTTTTTCCTCTATTTTTCTAGGGAGCCAGGTTAGCCTTTCTTGAGATATCCATTCCTTAATGTCAGAATCGATTTCAGGGCTTACGAGGGTAATAGATGCCTCTTCAGCAAGGAGCAGCTCAAGACGCCTTTTAGCCACGCCTCCACCTCCTGCAATTAAGACAGATTCATTTTTCAGATCAATCAAAAGGGGAATCACTGTCCCGCCTCCTCAAAGGTGAAGAATCCATATTCGCCGTTCAATGCTTCATGTACCCTTTTTGAAAAGGCCTGCCTTACATGATGAGAATAGCCGATATAAGAGCAAAGCATGATATTTTTATCTGTTTTCATTTGTTTGATCTCTTTTTCTATCCCTTTCATTAAAAGGCCAGTGAACAGTAAATAAGGCACCACAAGTATATTGGACTCAGAGACATGGTTCATTTCAGCAAGCTTAGTCTCAAAAGAAGGCTCTGCTGCTGTTAAAAAACACACATCTACAGCAGATAATTCATACCGCTCTTTTAGTAATTCAGCTAAAATCATCATGTCGCGCTTGACATCCGGATCTGAGCTGCCCCTGCCGATTAAAAGCACCCTTGTATCCTGCTTGTCTGTCATGGCATCATTCATTTGTTCATATACGGCATCTGCCATGCTTTCTTGGACACCGATCGGTTTTCCATAGGTAATCGAGATGTCTGGGTATTTCTTATGAAGCTTCGCAATTTCCCGAGGAATATCTTTTTTAGCATGAACAGCTGTAAGCAGAAGCAAAGGAACGACCGCAATTTGAGTCGCTCCTTTTTGGATGCATGTTTCAAAGCCCTCTGCTATGGAAGGTTCTGCAAGTTCTAAAAAACTGATTTCTTGAATCGGAACAGAAATCGTTTTTTGGCATTCTTGTATAAAATCCACTGCTTCGTCCCTTGCCTTTTTGACTCTGCTTCCGTGGCATATATATAAAATGGCTTGTGGCATGTTAAAGGGCCTCGCTTACTGCAGCTGCTGCAAGATCCTCACCAAACCATTTCAGCTGCTTCCGATAATGAACAACCTGCCCAATAATAATCATGCTGGGATTTTTGATTTGGTGCTTGTTTACTTCTTCATGAATCGTTTCAAGCGTCCCAGTTACCGTTTTTTGATCAGAAATTGTCCCCCAATGTATGACTGCAACGGGAGTGTCTGCCTTTTTTCCGTATTGGATCAGTTTCTTCTGAATGTAAGGAAGCTGGCTTACCCCCATATAAATGGCAAGTGTATCGATGCCTTTGGCTAAGCTTTTCCAGCGATCTTCTTCTTCTTGGCCTTCTTTACGGTGGCCTGTAACGAAAGCGACGCTTCCGCTTGCATCCCTGTGTGTGACAGGAATTCCCGCATAGGCTGCAGCTGCTATTCCCGAGGTTACACCAGGCACAATTTCAAAAGGAAGATTATTTTTGACCAGTTCTTCAGCTTCTTCCCCGCCTCTGCCAAAAACAAAAGGATCACCGCCCTTGAGACGGGTCACAACCTTCCCTTTTTTAGCATATCGGACTAGGAAATGGTTTATGGTTTCCTGCTTCATTGTATGATAATCAGGGAGCTTACCGCAGTAGATCAGGTCTGCTCCTTCTTTAGCATGCTCCAATAGCTCTTTGTTAACAAGCCGGTCATATAAGATGACGTCTGCCTCCTGGATACAGCGAAGGGCTTTTATTGTGATAAGTTCAGGGTCACCGGGACCCGCTCCGACAAGATAAACTTTCCCCATGCTTCTCCTCCTAGGTGCACTATTGCCTGATTTCAAATAGATATGATGTTCATTTACTATCTTACCATAGCGGGTCTTTTACTGGTAAACCTGCACTATATAGGTTAAGCATTTTTGCTGATATATTGGTTCTTTTCTAAATAATCCAGCAGATCATCGACACATTCAGAAACTGATTTTTCATCTGTTTCAATCGTGAATTCTGGATTGACAGGTTCTTCATAAGGTGAATCAAGCCCAGTAAAGTTTCGGATCTCTCCGTTGCGGGCCTTTTTATATAATCCCTTGGGATCCCGGTTTTCACACTCTTCAAGCGGACACTTTACATATACCTCTATAAATTCTTTGTCGGCAAGCAAATTTCTTACTTGCTCTCTGTCTTGTTTAAACGGGGAAATAAATGCAGTGACAACGACAGAACCGCTGTCTACAAAGAGCTTTGAAACTTCTCCGATTCTTCGGATGTTTTCCACCCGGTCCTGTTCAGAAAATCCGAGGTCCCCATTCAGTCCCTGCCTGACATTGTCCCCATCAAGAACATAGACTTGTGTATCTCTGTTAAACAGCTCACTTGCCAGCTGATTAGCAATAGTTGATTTTCCGGATCCTGATAATCCAGTGAGCCAGATGACAAAGCTATGATGTCCGTTTTTGCTTCTTCTTTGTTCTTTTGTTACTGCATGATCATGCCATACAGTATTGGATGATTGCGCCAAATATAACCCTCCCTCAGGTTGTTGTTTTTTCTCTCATGCCTTCAATTAAAATTTTGACCACTTCAGGTCTTGAAAACGTTACTGGCGGCACTTCGCCATTGCGAAGCATTTCCCTTACCTTAGTGCCTGACAGAATGACCCTGTGAGAAGCGTCATGCGGACAGGTTTTTGTTGTAGCCATACCTTCACATTTAGTGCAGTAGAAGCTGTGTTCAAATAATAACGGGTGAATGCCGATTTCTTCTTTTGTGAAGTTCTGAAAGATTTTCTGAGCGTCATATGTTCCATAATAGTCACCAACACCGGCATGGTCGCGCCCGACAATGAAATGAGTGCAGCCGTAATTTTTTCTGACAATTGCATGAAAGATTGCTTCACGCGGGCCTGCATAGCGCATTGCAGCAGGAAAAACACCAAGGAACACACGATTTTCAGGATAGTAGTCCTTCAATAGCACTTCATAGCTTTTCATGCGGATTTCAGCCGAAATATCATCCGATTTTGTTTCACCTACAAGCGGATTTAAAAATAACCCGTCTACTGTTTCCAAGGCTGCTTTTTGGATGTATTCATGTGCTCTGTGAACAGGATTTCTTGTTTGGAAACCAACAATTGTTTCCCATCCCTTTACTTTGAAGTGATCCCTTGTCTCAAGCGGAGTAAAGGTATACTTCTCATGTTCAGGTGCTTTCCTTTTCGTCAGGACGATTTCTCCTCCTATGTAAACGTCTCCCCGCGAGAACATCTTTTGGACGCCTGGATGAGCAGAATCATCTGTTAAATAAACTTTTCTTGCTTCTTTATTTTTATCAGGAGTAAACTTGTCAGCTACAGTTAACACCCCGTATGTATCACCTTGATACTCAAGACGGACTTTTTCTCCGATCTCAAGCTTCTCTGCCTCTTCTTTACTAACTGGAAGAGTAACAGGGATTGACCAAACCGTACCGTCTGCCAGTCTCATTTCTTCTACAACTCTTGAATAATCTTTTTTTGTAAGAAATCCTGTAAGCGGGCTGTACCCTCCAATTCCAATCAATTCAAGATCGCATAAAGCGGTCATATCAATTTCTATTTTTGAATGAACCTCGTGGACTGGATACTCTAAATCAACTTGGTTTACTAATTTGCCGCCATGCGGTTTTAAACTCATGAATAATCCCTCCTGATTAATTACAGGCTGTTTTCAGACCTTTTATGAAAACAGCCTGTTTTTAAAAGATAGAATTTAACCATATGAATCTGATCATTTGTGAATCTTAGAAGCTTAAATGCCTCCGCCTGATTCGTGAATAGCCCGTTTTTCTTTTTTAACGGTATTTGTCAAAGAAAGGATGCCTATTGTAGCCACCACAACCAAAACTGCAAAAAAACTGGAGTAAAAATCATTCTGGATAAACAGCTTCACCAGCATATAAGAAATTGTAAGCGAAACAAGCGGTGAAACGATCCATACCTTGACAATGCGTTTCACAATATTTTTTTGAAACACCATTTTTCCATTTTTTGCAGCCCCTGATGCCATAATAGCAGTGGAAGTTACTTGGGTCAGAGGGACTGGCAGTCCAAAAATAGAACTCACTATAACAAGAAGAGCTCCTGTTCCCGAAATAACAATTCCTTCTG
The DNA here is from genome assembly GCF_049220665.1 of Chryseobacillus diguaensis. Lineage (NCBI taxonomy): Bacteria > Bacillati > Bacillota > Bacilli > Caryophanales > Bacillaceae > Chryseobacillus > Chryseobacillus diguaensis. Next base: position 316,367 of record NZ_JBMKNV010000001.1, on the reverse strand, counting down.
AGTTAGACAGCTTCGTTATTTTCTTGCCATTTGTCTCAAGCACCCGTCCTCCAAGGAATATAGCTCCCAGCCCGACGAAAAGAGCTCCAATCCAAATGCCCTGGTCTGCAGATAGAATATTGGCAGCTACAAGAGGTCCAACTGCATTCGCTACGTTGTTCATACCAGCTGAGAATGCTTCAAAGAACCCAGCAATAATCAGAAGAATGCTCATTATACCGCCGAAGGCTGCTCCTCTCTTCCCTGCTATTTTGTGAAGCAGCTTGCACAGCCAGTAAGTGATCAAAAAGGCCACAAACGGAATGATAATCCAGAAGGATACAATCACAAAAATGGATTTGATGTAAAGGACATGAAAGGCAACCCCGACCCCTACAACGGCTCCAACCGTTACTTCGCTTGTAGAAAGCGGAATAGCCATAATGTTAGCTAAAAATAAAGAAAGAGCTGCTGAACTGATAATGATTATGACAATATTTACAGTGATCAGGTCCTTGGGAACGATTCCTGAACTGATCGTTTTAACTACTTCGCCTCCGCCTATCACAGCGCCAGTGATAACCCCCGCAGCACAGAGCAAAAGAGCTATGATTCTATTTTTGATAACACCTGCTCCATAGGCAACTCCCATTGAAGCAGCTGCCCCGCTCGCTCCGATATTCAGTGCAAAGAACAGGCTGATGATAATTGCGATGGACGCCATCATAATGTTCCCTTACCCATGAAGCCCGCATTCTGTTTTCTGAGATCCGGTCCATCTTCCTGCACGGAGGTCTTCTTCATTAAATGCTGGCTGTGTGCAAGGCTCGCATCCGATGCTTGGAAAGCCTCTGTCATGGAGGACATTGTATTTAAGATTGTTTTTATGGGCATAGCGCCATACATCCTTCCATGTCCAATGAATAAGCGGACAAATTTTTATATTTGCAAATTTTTCATCTTTGTTCAAAAACTGAACATTTTTGCGGGAAGTAGACTGTTCCTGCCGAAGACCAGAAATCCAAGCCTTTTTTGTTGTCAGTTCAGAATGCAGCGGAATGACCTTCCGTATTTTGCAGCAAAGGTTAGGATTGGTCTCCCAAAGCTTTTCTCCATGCTTTTCTGCCTGTTCTTCTAAAGTTAAATCAGGTTTTTTCATTTTGATATTTAAAGATGGATAGTCTTTTTTCACATCCTCTATCAGTTTATAAGTCTCTTTAAAATGGACATCGGTATCCAGAAAAATGATTTCAGCATCTGGCTTCACCTGTGCAATCAGATCAATCAATACAATTCCTTCGATTCCGAAACTGCATGCATACACAAGGTCCTCTCCGTATGTCTCATAAGCCCAGCGTAAAACATTTAATGCTTCCGTTTTGACATCCTGATCCTCGAATTGAGCATCCGGTTCTATCCAATTTTGGTAAGTGAGCATGATTATTCCTCCATACAAAATAGATGGTCTTTGCTTCCCAGTTGAAAGGCCGGGACCGCCTTAAGTTTGTCTAGTCAGCAATCTGTATCCGCAATTTGTTTCGTTTAAGCACCGTCATTTCAGGCGGACTTTTTCATTTTTTTCAAGCTGAATCACTTTTCAAATCCTGGATCACCAAGGTAATGGATATTTCATCGCATTGAGCATATCCCTTATTTTGCCAATCAATCCATGGATTTGGTCTTGTTCCCCCACTCTAAGATGTCCCTCCTTTATAAATGTAAAAAAATCCTTCCACTTCGGAAAGACTAGTGAGGTAATACCTATTACCTTATCTTCCAAAATGGTTTCCATTTTGCTGGAGTTAGCACCTTACATTTCTGCAGGTTGCCGGGCTTCACAGGGCCAGTTCCCTTCGCCGCTCTTGATAAGTAGTTCATCAACTATCATGTTTTTAAATTTTAGCATAATTCAGGTAATAGTCAACCCGAGTTAACTGATTGGATTAATATTTTTTAAATAATCATTCAAAATACCTATATTTTCACCAAATGAATTATCAATAAAATGGGTTTTGCATAAAAATATAGATAACAAATTACGAAGGAAGGGAATCATTTGAAGGAAACCTTTTACTCTTCAGTTAAAGACACTTTGTTATCTAAAAACTCTGATTATACTAAGAAGATCACGGAAAGGGATAAAAAAAAGATAAAAGCTAAAAGCCACTTTGAAAAAATAAAAGAAACACTGCATGCCAAGAATGAATCAAGCGCTAAAATGTACTGTCATTTAAAGGACCAAAAACAGGCTTCCCATTTAATGAAAAAAGAGCTTCACGCACTTAAACATAACCTGAAATTGAACAATAAAAATAGCTTTTTCTGAATACAAAAAAGCCCGTCCTGAATTGGACAAGGCAGAAGGATAACTTTTATTCACTGTAAATGGGAAATACAAGAGTGAAGACAGTTCCATTGGTACTGCTTTTAACTTTCATACTTCCCTTATGGTTTTCAATAATTTTTCTTGATAAAGATAACCCAAGGCCTGTACCTTCATCTTTCGTTGTAAAAAACGGATCAAAAATGTGAGGCAGCATTTCGTTGGGGATGCCTCTTCCATTGTCAGAAAAAGAAAAACTGATCTTATGGTTTTCCCTCTTAACAGAAAGATTGATTTCTAAAGGGATGTCTTTTCTTGCCTGAATGGAATTTCTCATCAGATTTATGAATACTTGAAGAAGCTCTTCCTTGTTTCCCTTGATGATGCAGTCTTCAGCTTCTTTTTCAATATGGTAATGGATCAAAGCGTTATGGAGGTGTGCTTCGCTGTTTAAAAAGTTTCCGATAAAATTGATAAGAAACCCGCTTACAGGCAAAAGTTCAGTTGCTGTCTCAGCTGGTTTAGCAACAGCGAGAAAATCGCTGATAATTTTATTAGCCCGGTCTATTTCCGGCAGTAAAAGAGTTTCTAATATAGCAGCATATTCAGGTTGAATCTGATCTTTTAAAATTTGAAGAAAGCCTTTGACGGTTGTAAGAGGATTTCTGATTTCATGAGCAATACCTGCAGCTATTCTTCCTGATAAGGCATCCTTTTCAGCATCCCGAAAGCTATTTAAAAATTGAAAATAGCCGAGCACTCTAAAAATATCTCCTTTTTCATTCCGAAAAATACTGGTTGAATTAATGCCATAATTTCTGTCCAGAACTTCCTTTCTTTTAATGGGCCGGCCAGTATGTAACGTTTTTAGCAGCATAATCTGATCATCAGGTATTTTCAGCAATTCTCTTATATGCCTTCCGATCATATCCTTCGGATCAACATGAAAATCTTTTGCAGTCTGGGCATTCATGAACGTTATAATGCCTTCAGAGTTGATCATTACAAGATGATTTGGCGAAAGATCCATGAATGGCGAGAAAAATGGTTCCGCTAAAAGGAATTGCCATTCTGAAATATGATAAATGCTGTCTTTTTCATTTTCAGCAATCCTTAGTTTATCAATAGGTAAATGACTTGTTCCATTATGATATAAAGATAATAAGTGCTCCCGCAGCATAAGATTTTCTTTTTTCAGAGATTCAAGTTTCTGTTCAAAATTGTCTTTCATGGAATTACCTCATTTGGATATTTCTAAAAATTTTTGCTATTAAACTATATTACAATTTCTTTCTTTTTACAATGCAAACATTCATTAAATTCCTTGTTTTACAATAGGATTACTTCATTACCAATAAAATCCGGTTCTTCCTTTTGATAAACAAATATACTGGTCAGGCAATTGGCTTTCATCTGTTCTAGGTTCTCACTGCCGTTTGCACCAGCAATTTTTGGCGTTTTCCGAATAAACTGCTTCATCATCCTTCAGCACCGTTTAAAACTATTTTATTATATATATACAAAATACATCTAATATTTTTTTAATCCATTAAAAAGAGCCGGTGATGCACCGGTTCTTTCATTTTAATCTCAATAATCATCCGTTTTCCTGCCAGGCAAGTGTTTCTGGATTTTCGCGCCACTTTTTTAGCTTTTCGAGTTCTTCCGCATTAATGTAACCTTGTTCTTTAGCCGTTTCAATAAGGGTAGTGTAGTCTGTTAAAACAGCTTCCTCAAGCTTTGCCTCCCTGAACATTTGAATCGATTTTTCCAGTTCATAACTGAAAATAGCGATTACTCCAAGAACCTCTGCTCCTGCATTCATTAGGGCCTCTGCCGCTTTTATAGAGCTTCCGCCGGTTGAGATAAGATCCTCAATAACGACTGTTTTTTGTCCGGTGGCGACTTTCCCTTCAATTTGGTTTCCTTTCCCATGTTCCTTCGCCTTTCCTCTTACATAGCACATCGGGAGATTCAGCAGATCGCTCACCCATGCAGCATGGGGGATGCCGGCTGTTGCCGTCCCTGCAATCAGTTCTGCTTCAGGATATTTCTCCATAATTTTGTTTGCCATTTCCTCGGCAATCATTTTTCGTATTTCCGGATAGGAAAGGGTCAGCCTGTTGTCGCAATATATAGGAGAGGCGATTCCGCTTGACCAAATAAATGGTTCATCTGGTCTCAAGAAGACTGCCTCTATTCTCAATAATTCCTCGGCTAGCTTTTTTTTCATACCGTAATGCCCTCCCATTGATTTTTCATCTGTTTATAGGCTTCAAGCGGATCCGCTGATTTGGTGATACTTCTGCCTACCACTATTGCTGAAACATTTTTCCTCCTGGCTGTTTCTGGATCAGCCACCCGAATTTGGTCATTTAAGGTATCATCTTTCTGCCTGATCCCAGGTGTTACAGTTAGAAAAGAGGAGCTTGACCTGCGATAAATACCATCAGCTTCATGCACGGAACAAACGACTCCATTCATTCCGCTTTCTTCCGCTAATCGGGCATATTGCAGCACAGTCTGTTCCATCGTCTTTTCAATGAGAAGCTCATTTTTCAGCTGTGAAGGTGAGGTACTTGTTAGTTGAGTCACAGCTATACAAAGCGGACGGTCTGAACCTGAACAGGTTCCAGCGTCCAGTCCTTCAATAGCTGCTTCCATCATTCTTTTTCCTCCTGCAGCATGAACATTTACCATGTCCGGCGAAAAGCCGGCGAGGCGCCTCATTGCCTGCATGACAGTATTCGGGATGTCATGCAGTTTTAGATCAAGGAACAAACGATGCCCTTTTTCTTTTAATTCATAAAGGATAGAAGGACCTTCCTGATAAAACAGTTCCAAACCGACTTTTATGTAAAGGGATTCAGGTCCCATTTTATTAAGAAATTCCATCGTTTCTTTTTTATTTGGAAAATCAAGAGCGATAATAAACGGCTTCTCGATCATTTCTGTGGCTCCTTCCTATGCATTCTGAAATATGGCTGAATCCATGTCTTTCAAGCAGCTCAGGAAGCGCCTTAATGATTTCCGGGCATACAAACGGATTAGCGAAATTGGCTGTACCCACTGCCACTGCGCTTGCTCCAGCATAAAAGTATTCAAGAACATCCTCTGCTGTCTGAATTCCTCCCATCCCGATAATCGGGATATTGACTGCTTTTTTCACCTCATAGATCATTCGGATCGCCACGGGTTTAATAGCTGGACCGGAAAGACCCCCTGTTTTATTGGCAAGAACCGGTTTTCCGGTTTTAAGATCTAATCTCATGCCAAGAAGTGTGTTAATCATAGTCAGGCCATCTGCACCTGCCATTTCAATCGCCTTCGCTATGGGAACGATACTTGATACGTTTGGCGAAAGCTTAACGTAAACGGGGACTTCTGAAACCTCTTTTACCGTCTTCGTCAGTTTTGCCGCAATAACTGGATCTGTTCCAAAAGCAATTCCTCCTGTTTTGACATTGGGGCATGAGATATTCAGCTCAATGGCATAGACATTCGGTACTTTCGAAATGGCCTTTGCTACTTCTGCATATTCCTCAATCGTTGATCCTGCAACATTGGCTATAATCGGAACATTGTATTCGGCAAGGCGCGGCAATTCTGTTTCAATCACTGCCTCAAGTCCAGGATTTTGCAGGCCAATGGCATTAAGCATTCCTGCAGGTGTTTCCGCTACTCTCGGCGTTTCGTTGCCAAATCTGGGGCTTTCTGTAGTTGCTTTAATCATAATAGCGCCAAGCTCTTCGAGAGAATAGAGATTCGCGAATTCTTTTCCGAATCCAAAGCAGCCTGAGGCTGGCATTACCGGATTTTTTAAATTAAGGCCTGGAAGCATTATATCGAGCATCAGATGACCACCTCTTTTGCATGAAATACTGGTCCGTCCGAGCAAACCTTTACATACCCTTCAGGACTATCGGGAATGTGGCAAACACAGGCGAAACATGCTCCAATTCCGCAGCCCATCCTCTCTTCAAGCGACAAGTAAACCTCTTTATGATTGAACTTTTCTTTCAGTGCCCTGAGCATCGAAGAAGGACCGCAAGCGAAAAGAACATCAAATTCAAGCTGTCTAGCCTCAATGACATCTGTTACGAATCCTTTTATGCCAGTTGATCCATCAGCGGTGGCCAGATAAGTCTCGCCTGCTGCCTTGAAGTTTTCCTCGTAAAAACTGGCGGATTCCGTTTGAAAACCAAGTACATGGATCGGGTTTGCACCGTATTTCTTTAGCTGCAGTGACAGCTCATAAAGAGGAGGTACACCGATGCCCCCTCCAGTAAGCAGCACCTGTTTGCCATTATATTCAGAACCAACCTTAAACCCATTGCCAAGAGGTCCCAGCACATCGATAAGCTGGCCTTTTGTTTTTTGGGATAACAAAGCCGTTCCTTCCCCTTCTTTCCTGTAGATCAGCACCATTTCATTTTCCAGTTTATCTGCTTTTGCAATGCTAATTGGTCTTCTTAAAAGCGGTGCATAGCCATCAGAAACCTTCACATGTACAAACTGGCCAGGATTGGTAATGTTTGATACCAGTTCACCCCTGAGACGCAGCTCATAAATATTCAGTGCAATTTCGGAATGAGAAACAACGAGCATTTTTTCATTTATAATCATGCGAGGCTCACCTCTTGGAGCTCTTCCTCTTTTGGCATCGGTTCGCTTGAAAAATTCATAGATTCAAGGACTCTGACGATGGCTTTAGCTGTATCTAGTGAAGTCAGACATGGTACACCGTTCTCAACTGATTCCCTCCTGATTCTGAATCCATCCCGTTCAGGCTGCTTCCCTTTTGTTAATGTATTAATAACAAATTGAGCTTCCCCATTTCGAATAACATCTAACAAATCGGGCTCTTCCCCTATTTTATTTACAAGCCTCGATGGAACACCATTTGCATGCAAGTAGTCTGCCGTTCCGCTTGTAGCAATGATTTGATAGCCGATCTGGTGAAAACGCCTTGCCAGTTCAGCACCTTCTTCTTTGTCTTTATCAGCGACCGTCAATAAAACAGCACCATGATTTTGAATGTGTATTCCGGAAGCGACAAGACCCTTATACAGTGCTTTTTCAAGAGTCCAATCTTTCCCCATTACTTCACCTGTCGATTTCATCTCAGGCCCGAGTGTAATATCGACATTTCTAAGCTTGGCGAAAGAGAATACCGGTACTTTAACAAAAACTCCTGGTTTTTCTGACAGTAATCCGCTGCTGTATCCGAGGCTTTGAAGGGAATTGCCCAAGATCGCTTTCGTTGCAATATTGGCCATTGGCACTCCAGTAATTTTGCTCAGGAAAGGAACTGTTCTGCTTGAACGCGGATTCACTTCCAGTACGTGAACGTCATCACCTGAAACAACAAATTGTATATTCAAAAGCCCGATGATGTTTAGTCCCTTCGCCAGTTTCATTGTGTAGTCTATGATTTTCTGCTTCACAGCTTGAGAAAGAGATTGAGGAGGATAAACAGCAATTGAGTCGCCTGAATGCACACCAGCCCGTTCAATATGCTCCATAATTCCTGGAATCAGAACCGTTTCTCCATCTGAAACGGCATCTACTTCTACTTCTTTTCCAGTCAGATATTTATCGATCAGAACTGGGTGGTCAGGATTGATTCGGACAGCATTTTCCATGTAGTGGAGCAGCTCTCTTTCCTGATAAACAATCTCCATCGCTCTTCCCCCGAGCACATAAGAAGGGCGAACTAATACAGGATACCCGATTTCAGCTGCAATAACGGTTGCCTCAGCAGCAGAAAAGGCAGTCTTGCCGAGCGGCTGAGGAATGGAAAGCCCCCGCAATGTTTGCTCAAATTTATCCCGATTTTCAGCCATGTCCATATTTTCCAAGCTTGTGCCAAGAATCTTCACACCTCGGGCTTTTAGCTCTGCTGCAAGATTGATAGCTGTTTGTCCTCCGAACTGGACAATGACCCCAGCAGGATTCTCAAGATCGATCACATGCATCACATCTTCAATCGTCAATGGCTCAAAGTATAGTTTATCTGAGATGCTGAAGTCCGTCGAAACCGTCTCAGGATTGTTATTCATAATGATCGCTTCGCAGCCTGCTTCTTTTATCGCCCATACGGAATGGACAGTCGCATAATCGAATTCTATCCCCTGACCGATCCTGATAGGTCCTGATCCAAGAACAAGCACACTTGTCCTATTTGAAACTTTTGATTCGTTTTCTTCTTCATATGTGCCGTAAAAATACGGTGTTTCTGATTCAAATTCTGCTGCACATGTATCAACCATTTTATATACGGGCATAAGTCCTGAATTTTTTCGGAATTCATATACTTCCCTTTCATTACAATTCCAAAGGACTGACACAGCTGCATCCGAAAACCCGAGCTTTTTAGCTTTTTTCAGGCAATCCAGATCGAAGGAATTGTTCTTTAATTCTTTTTCAAACTGAACGATTTTTTCTATTCCCTGAAGATAATAAGGATCAATTTGGCTCCAGCTGTGCAGTTCGATTACAGATACACCTCTTCTTATCGCTTCTGCAATATACAAAAGCCTTTCATCACCCGCTTTGCAGATTCTTTTTTTGATATGTTCAAAACTCATTTGATCCGCATTTTTGAGTTCAAGGTGCATAACATCTGATTCAAGTGAACGGACAGCCTTCAGCAGGGCTTCTTCAAACGTTCTTCCGATTGCCATTACTTCACCTGTTGCCTTCATCTGAGTTCCTAGTCTTCGGTTGGCAGATTCAAATTTATCAAATGGAAAGCGCGGAATCTTCGTGATTACATAATCAAGTGCCGGTTCAAAGCAGGCATAGGTTTTTCCTGTTACTGGATTTTTCATTTCATCAAGAGTCAGTCCGACAGCAATTTTAGCCGCAAGCTTTGCAATAGGATATCCAGTTGCTTTTGATGCAAGGGCAGAAGAACGGCTTACCCTGGGATTTACTTCAATGATGTAATACTGAAAGCTTTCTGGATCAAGTGCGAGCTGGACATTACATCCTCCTTCAATCTCAAGAGCCCGGATAATTTTTAATGAAACATTTCTTAAAAGCTGGTATTCTCTGTCGCTAAGTGTTTGGGAAGGGGCTGTTACAATCGAGTCCCCGGTGTGTATGCCCACAGGATCTATATTTTCCATATTGCAGACCACTATGGCATTATCGTTTTTGTCGCGCATCACTTCATATTCGATTTCTTTAAAGCCTGCTATGCTTCTTTCAAGCAGACATTGATGAACTGGACTATTTTTTAACCCGTTTTCCACAATTTCCAGGAGCTCACTTTCATCATTGCAGATTCCGCCGCCAGTTCCGCCTAAAGTATAGGCTGGCCGAACAATAACCGGGTAGCCGATTTTTTCTGCAAAGAGAAGAGCTTCACTGACAGAACGGACAATTTCACTATCCGGAACTGGCTCGTTCAGTTCATACATCAAATTTCTGAATAAATCACGATCTTCTGCTTTTTGAATGGCAGAAAGCTTTGTTCCTAAAATCTCCACTCCGCATTCTTCCAGTACACCTGATTCAGAAAGCTCAACAGCCAGGTTCAAGCCAGTCTGGCCTCCTAGCGTAGCAAGCATAGCGTCAGGCCGTTCCTTGCGGATAATCGTTGATAGAAATTCAACTGTCAGCGGTTCGAGATAAACTTTATCTGCAATTTTTGTATCTGTCATGATTGTTGCCGGGTTTGAATTAACAAGTATTACTTCAAAGCCTTCTTCTTTAAGAGCCAAACAAGCTTGGGTTCCCGCATAATCAAATTCAGCTGCCTGTCCAATAATAATCGGGCCGGAACCTATTACAAGAATTTTCTTGATATCTGTTCGTTTTGTCATAAGACAACTCCCTCTCTGGTGTTGTTTTCAATCATTTCAAGAAATTGATCAAATAAAGAATTGGCATCTTCTGGTCCTGGAGATGCTTCAGGATGATACTGCACAGTAAATGCAGGATAATCGAGGTGTTTTAATCCTTCGATTGTGCCATCGTTTAGTGCCAAATGTGTCACTTTAAGCCTTGTCCCTTTCAGGGAATCCTCTTTAACCGTATAACCATGATTTTGTGAAGTAATGGCTACCTTTTGGGAAGCAAGATCCTTAACAGGATGGTTTGCTCCTCTGTGGCCGAATTTCATTTTTTTTGTGTCAGCACCTGATGCAAGGGCAAACAGCTGATGCCCGAGACAAATGCCGAACAGCGGAACCTTGCCTAAAAGATCTTGGATCATTGCGAGGGCATGCGGCACATCTTTTGGATCCCCAGGTCCGTTAGAAAGCATAATTCCATCAGGGCTGAGAGAAAGAATCTCTTTCGCAGAGGTATTGTGAGGGACTACTACAACATCGCACTGCCTTTTATTTAACTCCCTGAGAATTCCGTGCTTCATACCATAATCGACCAGAACAACCCTATGGCCTCTTCCCGGACTTGCATAAGCTGTTTTAGTTGAAACCGTTTCTACCTGATTAACAATATGCTTTGTACTTCTTACAGCTGCAAGAGCGTCTTCTCTCTTCTCAATGGAACAAATCATTCCTTTAAGGGTTCCATGGCTGCGGATGATCCTTGTCAGTTTCCTTGTATCAATTCCTGAAATTCCAGGGATCTTTTTTTCTTTGAAATACTCGTTTAGAGATTTTTCATTTCTCCAGTTTGAAGGTTGTTGACATAATTCTTTTACAATCAACCCGTTAATAAATGGGCGGATTGTTTCAAAATCGTCTCGGTTAATTCCGTAATTGCCAATTAAAGGGTAGGTAAGCATGACAATCTGGCCGCAGTAAGACGGGTCTGACAATATTTCCTGATAACCTGTCATCCCAGTGTGAAAAACTACCTCACCGGTGATATCCTGTGTACTTCCAAAGCCTTCACCTTCAAAAATAGTTCCATCTTCTAATACAAGCAGTCTTTTCATGCCAGAACATTCCCTTCTTCAAAAACAATTTTGCCGTTATGTATGGTTAAAACTGGCCAGCCTTTACAGCTCCATTGATCGAAAGGTGTATTATGACCTTTAGATACAAAGGCTGATTTATCAATTTTTCTTTCCATATGCAAATCGATCAGGACGATGTCAGCTAAAGCTCCCTCCTCCAATTTTCCATAAGGAAGCTGAAAGCTTTTGGATGGGGCTTCCGTTAATAAATAAAGAAGCTGATTCAATGTCATAATTTCTTTTTCAACCAAATGAGTATAAAGGAGCGGGAAGGCTGTTTCTAATCCAACAATACCAAATGGTGAAAGCTCCATTCCCTGGCCTTTTTCATCCTCTGTGTGAGGCGCATGATCCGTTGCGATAAAGTCAATGGTTCCATCTAAGAGTCCTTCTATCAAAGCATCACGGTCTTCCCCGCTTCTGAGTGGCGGGTTCATTTTATAGTTTGGATCCAGCCCAGGGATGTCTTCATCACTCAATAAAAGGTGGTGCGGCGTTACTTCTGCCGTAACTTTTATTCCAGCTTTTTTTGCATCTCTTACAACCCGCACAGACTCTTTTGTGCTGATATGACAAACATGATAATGGCATCCTGCTGCTTCAGCCAGCAGTACATCTCTTGCAATTTGAACTGATTCACAAATGGAAGGTATGCCTCTTAGCTGATGCTTTTCTGAAAACTCGCCTTTATGAACTGCTCCTTTATAAATAAGCGTGTTGTCTTCGCAATGGGCTACAATCGCCATGTCTAACTTAGCTGCAGACTGCATGGCTTCATACATCATGGCAGCTGATTGAACGCCAACACCATCATCTGTAAAAGCAAAAGCGCCTGCCGCTTTTAATTCTTGAAAGTTTGTCAGTTCTTTACCCGTTTGTCTGACTGTTATAGACGCATAGGGAAGAACGTTAATACTGGCTTTTTCTTTGATTCTCTCCTGAAGCCACTCAAGCTGTTCTTTCGTGTCCGGAACTGGCCTTGTATTCGGCATGGCCGCTATTGTTGTAAAACCGCCTTTTGCAGCAGCCAGTGAACCAGTTTCAATTGTCTCTTTGTGCTCGCCTCCAGGTTCCCTTAAATGCACATGGAGATCAACAAACCCAGGTGCAGCCAGACAACCATTCATATCAATCGTTTCTGCACCGATTTCGCCTATTTCTTCCGCGATTTTTGCAATTCTGTTATTTTCGATAAATATATCTGCTTTTTGCTGCTTACCCTCTTCATTTAAAATAAATATATTTTTAAGAACATAAGACATGATTTTTTTCTCCTTCCCATTTCTCAGCTTCAAGAGAATGCTTTAGCACAGCCATTCTTACAAATACACCATTTTCCATTTGCTTAAAAATTCTGGATCGTTCACACTCTACAAGCCCGCTTGCAATCTCAACATTCCGGTTGAAAGGAGCAGGATGCATAATGATCGCGGAATCCTTCATTCTTTTCTCCCTTGCAGCCGTTAAGCCGAATCTCTCAAGATAGGCACTGTTTACTTCTTTTTTCTCAAGATGACGCTCGTGCTGGATTCGAAGAAGCATAACAATGTCAGAGTTTTCAATGGCGTCATCTACCTCTGTATACGTTCCATAGCTGTTTCCTGGGTCTGCCCATTCTTCTGGACCGCTGAAAAGAACCGTTGCTCCAAGCCTGCTAAGAATCTCGGCGTTCGAGCGTGCTACCCGGCTGTGACGGATGTCTCCATGAATTGAAATGGTTAAACCCTCAAAGCACCCGAATTCTTCCTTAATGGTCATTAGATCAAGCAGTGATTGAGTTGGATGATGGCCGCATCCGTCTCCGGCATTTATGATGGAAAGATTGACTTTTCCTACAAGTTCCTGAAAATAGCTATCATCCGGATGCCGGATCACACATGCACGCGCTCCAATGGCTTCAAGGGTTTTTACTGTATCGTAAAGAGATTCTCCTTTTTGAATGCTTGACCCCTCATGCTCAAAGTTCAGAACTTCTAGTCCGAGCCTTTTTTCTGCTACTTCAAAGCTAAGCCTAGTTCTGGTGCTTGGTTCAAAGAACAGATTGGCTACAAAAATCGGCTCTTGCTTTTTAAAGAATTTCATACCGCTTTTAAAATTTTCGGCATCCTCCAAAATTCCATGGATTTCTTCCGCAGTTAGTTCATTCATTGCGAGCAGATGTTTCATTTCCAATCCCTTCCTTTCGTAAACGTTTTTATCATGTACTTTTTGTTTGTCACCCCAGAAATGAGCCTAAAAAAATGCACCCAAGCTTTTATAAGCTACAGGGTGCAGGCAAGAAAAGAGGGAAGTAACTCTATCCTCTTTTTTAGGCAAACACCCTTGAAAGCCTCTCAGGACTTACATTAAAAGGTGGTTATGCTACTGTATGTTTTTTAGCTGAATCTTCTTCAAGTACAATAATTTCTTCCTTGCTCCTCCCAGGGAGCACCAAGTTAAGGATGACACCGATAATGGCAGCAAGCGCCATGCCTTGAAGCTCAAATTTATCACTGAATTTCAGGGCGGCTCCTCCTATTCCGATAACCAGGATGACGGAAGAAATGATCAGATTCCGTTTATCTCCAATATCGATTTTGCTGTCGATCATCATTCTAAGACCAGATGAAGCGATGATTCCAAACAACAAGATAGAGACACCACCCATTACAGGCTGAGGAATGGAACTGATGAAAGCAGATATGGTGCCCACAAAACCAAACAGGATCGCAAATATGGCTGCTCCCGCTATGACAAACACACTGTAAACTCTTGTTATGGCGAGTACTCCGATATTTTCACCATAAGTTGTGCTTGGAGGGCCGCCAAGGCAAGCTGCAATCATTGTAGCGACTCCATCTCCAAAAAGAGATGAGTGCAGCCCTGGATCTTTAATATAATTTCTTCCCACTACTTTGCTCAGCACAAGCTGATGTCCGATGTGTTCAGAGATTGTCACAACTGCGATCGGTACAATTAAGAAAATGATATCCGGTGTCAGAGCAGGTGTGTAATCAGCAAATGGGATGATAAAATCAGGAAGCTTCAATAAAGGGGCACTTGTTACTTTCGCGAAATCTACAAGTCCTACAGAGAGTGAATAAATATAGCCTGCTGCGATTCCAATCAGTACCGGAATCAGATTAAAAAATCCTTTAAAGTAGATGGAGCATATGATCGTGACGGCAAGGGTCAAGAGAGCTGCTGAAAATGAAAGCAGGCTATAATGTCCTTTTGCATCGTTCATAGCCATATTAACGGCAGTTCCAGCAAGGCTTAGTCCAATAACCATGATAACCGGCCCAACTACAATGGGCGGGAGCACTCTTAAAATCCATTTGTAACCCGAGAATTTTATGAGCAACGCCACAATCGCGTATACAACACCAGCAAGAAAGCTTCCAACCATTGCAGCTCCCGGCCCGGCTGCAGCTTTTGCCGCTATTAAAGGAGCAATGAAAGCAAATGAGGAGCCAAGATAAGCCGGAACCTTCCCGCGTGTGATGAGCAAAAAGGTAATGGTGCCAATTCCGCTTGAAATCAGTGCTACGGACGGATCGAGCTTAACAAGAAAGGGAACGAGCACTGTTGCTCCAAACATGGCAAACAAATGCTGAAAGCTAAGTGCCAGCCATTTAAGGGCTTTTGGTTTTTCTTCTACATCTAAAATAACTTGATTGTTAGTATGGTTCATTTTTTTTCCTCCTTATTTAGGTTCCTGCCAAACAAAAAAACCTCTCTGCATTGCTGCAAAGAGGTTTTTTAAAACAGAGCATAGGCATACTGCTTATTCCTGCGCTGTTTTTTAACCCCTTTGCAGACTCTCTGGAATGCGTTTAAAGGGAACTATTCTGTTCTTTCAAATATGGCTACCTGATCGATTTCATCTATTTCATTCAACTCTACAACAATCTTTTCAGAACTTGATGTTGGGATATTTTTACCTACATAATCAGCTCTGATCGGAAGCTCTCTATGCCCTCTGTCCACAAGGACAGCCAGCTGAATCTGAGATGGCCTCCCGATATCGATCAAGGCATCCATTGCAGCCCGGACCGTTCTTCCTGTATAGAGCACATCATCAATTAAAATGACTTTTTGATTTGTAATGTCGAGCGGTATGTCTGACCCTTTGACAAGAGGTTCTTTATTCTCTGTTTTCAATGACAAATCGTCCCTATAAAGAGTAATATCCAGGTCACCGATCATAACCGATTTCCCCTCTATTTGCTTAATTCTTTCAGCAAGCCGTTTTGCCAAGTAAATGCCTCTCGTTTTTATGCCAACGAGAACGGTATTTTCAATCCCTTTGTTTCTTTCGATTATTTCGTGGGCAATCCTTGTTAGTGCCCTCCTGATTGCCTGTTCGTCCAGGACAATTGCTTTTTGTGACATTTGAAACCCTCATTTCAATAGCAATTTTCGACAAATAAAAAGCCCTCTCATCCTTTTTGAGGAGAGAGGGCATAATCATTTATGCTAACAGAAATCAGCGGCCAAATCAGCCGTTGATGACTTCCTTCTCAGCCTCACGGGACCGTATTAAAGGATCGCTATATAACTGTAAATATTATTTCAAAATTAGAACGTGGTGTCAACGATTATTTTTCAGCTGTTCTAACAATGTGGTGAATTCCTCAGGAAGTGGGGCCTCAAACTCCAGATATTCACCAGTACGGGGGTGTACGAAGCCTAAAATACCGGCATGAAGAGCCTGCCCGCCAATTTCCAATGTTTTTCTTGGTCCGTATTTCGGGTCCCCTGCAAGCGGAAAGCCGATATATTTCATATGAACTCTTATTTGGTGAGTTCTTCCAGTCTCAAGCTGGCATTCAATATAAGAGAAATCCTTGAAGCGTTCCAGCACCTTAAAGTGAGTCACAGCATCCTTTCCGCCAGCTTTTGTAACCGTCATGCTTTGCCTGTCCTGTTTATCCCGTCCGATTGGGGCATCAATTGTGCCCTGATCATGCTGAATCACTCCGTGGACAATCGCTTTATATCTTCTTGTTACTGTTTTTTCAACCAGCTGATTCACTAAGGACTCGTGAGCCATGTCGTTTTTAGCAACCATTAACAGGCCAGAAGTATCCTTGTCGATTCGATGGACGATTCCAGGACGGAGTACCCCATTAATACCTGATAAATCCGTGCAATGAGCCATCAGGCCGTTCACTAGTGTGCCTGTTAAATGTCCTGGAGCCGGATGCACGACCATTCCCCGGGGTTTATTCACGACAAGAACATCGCTGTCTTCATAATAAATTTCAAGATTCATTTCCTCCGGAACAACATCCAGTTCTTCCGGTTCAGGCAGCGTAATTTCAATTTTATCGTTTGCCTGGCATTTATAATTGGTTTTAACTGGGGCATCATTTACAGTCAGAAGCCCCTCTTTAATCCACTGCTGCACCTGTGTTCTCGACCAGTCCTCTCCAAAAGAGGCTGCCGCCTTATCAATACGCTCATTTTGCTGTTCAGGTGCAATGACAAATTCCAATATATCCATTAACTATTTTTCTCTCCTTCATTCGCCTTTTTTCCATCCAGCAGCATTTGGACAAACAGCAAAGCTACTCCGACGCAAAGCGATGAATCCGCGATATTAAATACCGGGAAATTGTATGAAAAAACATACGCATGGATAAAATCCACTACTTCTCCCGTTCTGGCACGGTCAACAAAGTTGCCTATTGCGCCTCCAAGCATCAAGCCAAGGGAGACTGCAAACAGTTTTGAACTTCTGCCGAACTTTTGTATGTAATAAACGATTCCCACTATTACAGCGATTGTCACTAAATAAAAGAACCACATTTTCCCTTGGAGTATCCCCCAGGCCGCTCCTCTATTCCTGTGAGAAGTAATATATAAGACGTTGTCTATAACGGGAAATTCATCCCCTATATTCATCTTTGCTACAATAGCCCACTTTGTCAGTTGATCCATTAATATGATAAAAATCGCCAGCAAATAACTAAACAAACGCACTCGTGTTCCCCCAGCATTCAAAATAGGTACGAGTAGAATTTTATCATTGAAAAAGACTGGAGTAAAGCTGTTTTGCAGTTGAATAGCACAGTCATTTAACTAGCAGGGGATAATTTTTTATGCAAAAGCTTCCTAGGGAAAGAAAACCGCCCTTTTGAAATTCCGGGCAGTTTTCAAATTTGCTTTTCGTGCTACGGAAGATTAATTTCTGGTGAGGATGAAACAGGGCTGTACATGTAAGGAAGTGATTTTTTCTCATATTGTTCCTTATAGGAAAAGTCTTGAAGTGTTCGAGCGGTCGGCAAAATCCTTAGTTTTTCAAATGATATAGGTGTTCCTGTCAGTTCACAGAATCCATAGGTGCCTGCTTCAATTCTGGACAAGGAATATTCCACATCATACAATTCTTCTTTAATGTGAAATAGGAGATCGCTTTTTCTGCAAAAATGTTTGCCAGGATCAAGAGAGGGAGATTCAAAACAGCATAGCTCAAACAACCTGGTTTTCAATTCTTCCCGCATCAATTCCAGCTCATAACGGATTGCTTCATAATGATCGTCCAATGCTGTCATCTCCTATGTCGGCTTGATTGTAAAAATAGTTTGTCCCTAATCCGTCTCTTCACCCTGTTCATTTTTTTCCTTTCCTGCCACTGGAATATGATTGAAGCAGAAGAGCGTTTTTTGCAATAAAAAAACCGCTGCAGCTTGACAGCGGTTATATTTATTACTTTTCTGTATAGTATTTTTCGACAATGGAAGCACAGCGATGGCAAAGCGTCGGGTGCTCAGGATTTTCTCCTACTTCCTTCGTCACAATCCAGCAGCGCTCACACGTTTCACCTTCAGCTTTTTCGATTATAATCTTAGCCTGATCAAATGTTTGGGCAGATTCAGGTGCTTCTTCATAGGACCCTGCAATGCTGAAGCTTGAAACGATAAACAGCTGCTTCAGATCTTCTTGAACAGATTCGAGAAGCTCTTTTGCTTTTTGAGACGGATAAAGCTTTACATCAGCTGTAAGTGATTTACCGATCACCTTTTCATTTCTTGCTACCTCAAGCGCCTTTAAGACGTCATCGCGGAGTGCCATAAATGCATCCCATTTTTTCTCGATTTGGTCCGCATTCTCAAGTGTCGTGCTTTCAGGCATATCAACAAGCTGAACACTTTCTTCTTGAACAGAATCGATTTTTTCCCATACTTCATCAGCCGTATGCGGAAGAATCGGAGCAGTCAATTTTACTGCTGTAAGAAGTGTTTCATAAAGAACAGTCTGAATGGCTCTTCTTT
Source organism: Chryseobacillus diguaensis (assembly GCF_049220665.1). Taxonomy (NCBI): domain Bacteria; kingdom Bacillati; phylum Bacillota; class Bacilli; order Caryophanales; family Bacillaceae; genus Chryseobacillus; species Chryseobacillus diguaensis. Next base: position 297,871 of record NZ_JBMKNV010000001.1, on the reverse strand, counting down.
CTTTGTTGTCTGCAGCTTCAATATACAGAACATCTTTTGCAAAATCTAAGTAGAAGGAGCTGAGTTCAATCGTAAAAAAGTTGTGGATGTTATGGTAAATCACAGCGAATTCATAATTTTCGTAAGCATCCCTCACTTTATCAATCAGCTTGTTCAGCTTCACGAGCATGTAACGGTCCACTTCTCTTAATTCAGCAGTCCCGATTGCATCCTTCTCAGGATTGAAATCTGAAAGATTTCCAAGCAAGAAACGGAACGTATTGCGGATTTTACGGTAAACCTCTGCCACTTGCTTTAAGATGGCATCAGAAACGCGAACGTCAGCCTGATAGTCGACAGAAGCAACCCAGAGACGAAGGATATCTGCTCCAAGCTGATTCATTACTTTTGAAGGCAAGACGACATTCCCTAGAGATTTACTCATTTTCCGTCCTTCTCCATCCAGTGCAAAACCATGGCTCAAAACGCCTTTATAAGGTGCTTTTCCTGTAACGGCAACAGCTGTGGACAAGGATGAGTTAAACCAGCCGCGGTATTGGTCAGAGCCTTCAAGATAAAGATCAGCAGGACGCTGCAAATCTTCCCTTGCATGAAGTACAGCCTGGTGAGATGATCCAGAGTCAAACCAAACATCCATAATATCGTTCTCTTTTGTAAATTGGCCATTCGGGCTGTCTTTGTGAGTAAACCCTTCAGGCAGCAATTCTTTCGCAGTCTTTTCAAACCAAATGTTAGACCCGTGCTCTCTGAATAAGGCAGATACGTGGTCAATTGTTTCATTCGTAATAATCGGTTCACCGTTTTCAGCATAAAAAACAGGAATTGGAACACCCCATGCTCTTTGACGGGAAATACACCAGTCTCCCCGGTCGCGAACCATATTGTACAAACGGGTTTCACCCCACGCAGGCACCCATTTCGTTTCTTTTACAGCAGTCAAAAGCTCACTGCGGAAATCCTTGATGGAAGCAAACCACTGTGCAGTGGCACGGAAAATGGTTGGTTTTTTCGTTCTCCAATCATGCGGATAAGAGTGAGTGATAAAACTGAGTTTAAGCAAAGCGCCATTTTCCTGGAGTTTTTCCGTAATCGGCTTGTTCGCTTTGTCATAGAAAATCCCTTCAAAGCCAGGAGCTTCATTTGTCATATACCCTTTTTCATCTACAGGGCAAAGAACATCAAGACCATAGGATTGGCCTACAATGAAGTCATCTTCCCCATGTCCAGGAGCCGTGTGAACACAGCCTGTACCTGCATCTGTTGTTACATGCTCACCAAGCATTACTAATGATTCACGGTTATAGATAGGATGTTTGGCAATCACACGGTCAAGACTCTGTCCTTTAACCGTCCGGACTACTTCAAAGTCCTCCCACTCAAGTGTTTTAGCAACAGACTCCAATAATTCAGCAGCAACAACATACCGGTTTCCGTCCACATTTACAACTGAATAATCAAGTGCAGGATGCACGGAAATGCCGAGGTTTGCCGGAATTGTCCATGGTGTTGTTGTCCAGATAATGATTTTATCACCGTTATCCAAGGCTTCTTTTCCGTCTGTTACTTCAAATGCTACATAGATGGATGGTGATCGCTTATCCTGATATTCGATTTCAGCCTCTGCAAGAGCTGATTCACTTGATGGAGACCAATAAACAGGTTTTTTCCCTTTATAGATGTAGCCTTTTTTCGCCATCTCTCCGAAGACCTTAATTTGTTCAGCTTCATATTCAGGCTTCAAGGTTACATAAGGATTTTCCCAGTCTCCGCGAACGCCTAGACTTTTGAATTGTGTACGCTGATTCTCGATTTGTGTCCATGCGTATTCTTCACAAAGCTTGCGGAATTCAGCTACGGACATTTCTTTTCTGTTCACTTTTTTGTTTTTCGTCAAGGCTGTTTCAATTGGCAGTCCATGAGTGTCCCAGCCTGGAACATATGGTGCTTGATATCCGCTCATTGACTTGTAGCGGACGATAAAATCCTTTAATACCTTATTAAGCGCATGGCCCATGTGAAGATCGCCGTTTGCATAAGGAGGACCGTCATGAAGAACAAAAAGCGGGCGTCCTTCTGTGCGTTCTTGAACTCTTTTATAAATATTTGCTTCTTCCCACTTTTTCTGCATTTCAGGTTCTCGTTTAGGAAGATTTCCTCTCATGGGAAACTCAGTATTCGGCATTAATAAAGTGTCTTTGTACTCCATGTAATTCCCTCCAATAATTCTTGGTCAGCCTTGGCAAGAAAAACAAAAAACCTCCTCATCCCTATAGAAAGGGACGAGAAGGTTTTCCCGCGTTACCACCCTTATAGACAAAATACTTGCATTTTTGTCCACTCGATTCATTCGTAACGTGAATAAACCGTCTTTCCTACTTCTGTTTTCAGAAAGAAACTCAAGGGTGATTTTCGTTTTCCTGTTTATTCCGGTCTTGCACCATCACCGGATCGCTTAAAATAAACCGCTGGAAACTTACTGTCCCTGTCACAGTCCTATTAACCAATATTCTTAAATAATGTACGTATTATATGCGACTCAGTACCGTTCAGTCAAGTTTTAAATTTTATTTTTTTCATTCATGTGAATTTAAAGCATAAATACACCTTAGAATTTTAAGAAAAGATGCCACAGAGACTAGTCTTTATGCGCATTCTTATCCCATACGATTAGCAACAATCTTTGCGAAAACAGATAATAATAAGTAACTCAGTTTGCGCATTGCATCTAGCTCCAGCGCCATCGGCTCTAGTTCACAAGCCAAGCTTCACTTGTGCTTGCCGCGATAGACTACCGCCGCTCTTTTAATATTTTGATTCCTCATTATCGTAAATGGATTCTACTTCATATTCAAGAAGGTGATCCCAATCATCATTTTTAAGCAAATCCAGCTGTGCTTCAATCAGCATCTGGAATCTTGTTCTGAAAACTTTTGACTGCTTTTTCAATTCTTCAATTTCCATAGCAATTTTTCTGGATTTCGAAAGTGATTCATTAATGATTCTGTCAGCATTTTTCTCAGCTTCTTTAATAATCAGCTTTGCCTCTTTTTGGGCATTACGTTTCACTTCTTCTGCAGCTTCCTGTGCAATAAGAATTGATTTATTGAGTGTATCTTCGATGTTTATGAAGTGACTGAGCTTATCATCCATTTCAAGCACTTTGGATTCAAGTTCTTTCTTTTCGCGGATAGTTATTTCATAATCCTTGATCACCTGATCAAGAAAACCATTGACTTCGTCTTCATCATAACCGCGAAATCCTTTATTAAATTCCTTGTTATGAATATCTAACGGTGTTAAAGGCACTGAGGCCACCTCCATATGTATAAAATAAACCTTTTAAAAATGGTATTTGCCATAATGTTTAGAGAAAAAATCCGATCTATAGACCATTATAAAGCATATTTCTACAGATTTGGTCATTATCCTGCTATTTCGGCAAATTATTTTTGCCTGCCAGCAATAATACGGATTTTCTCCTTTTTTGTTTTCCCTTCTATGGACACCAGTTTGCTTCTTCCATAGCCCCTTATTGATAAAGTATCTCCTTCTCTGCAGAGAAAAGAAGTTTGCTCCACTACCCGAAAGTTTACTTTTACTGCTCCTCCGGAAATAAGTGATTGCACTTTTTGCCTTGACAGATTGTAGATAGCTGCGGCTACTGCATCCAGCCTTAAAGAAGATACTGTAGATGACATTTCCTGTATTTCTTCCTTCGGTTCAATGATTTCAGAAAACGCAATTGGAATCAAAGAGATTTTTGATTTTCCGATTTCATGAAAGTTCATTAATAAAAATGGTTCGTATTCTTTTGCGGCTGCGAGCTGAACCTGATTTTCATGAAACAGAATATCACCAAATTTGGCCCTATCTAGCCCAAGTGACAAAAGTGACCCTAAAACCTGCCTGTGTTCAATAGAAATGAATTTGTCCGGGTACTGAATTTTGAACAAGGATACCTGAAAATCATCTTCTTCCGGATTGAAATAATCAGGATAGAGAATCGCTCTCTTTCTTTCCACATTTGGATGTCCTCCAAAAAACATTACCTTCACTTCTTGGCTGCTGCCAATAACAGCTTCTGTCATATCCTGTTCTCTCGGGTCCAAAAAATCAGTTAATTTGTGGCTGTAGGTTTCTTCAACCTGCTGTTTCCAGCCTAAAACCTTTTCCAAAAATATTCTTTCTTCCTCGCGGAAATGCTGAAAAAGCTGATCCATCTTGCATCACCAAATTCCTTTTTATAAATTTACATTGAATTAAAAAGGCTCTTTTCTTAAACTTTGTTGCTTTCTCATCTATCTTAGATGAATGCGAACCAATATACCGTTGTGAATTTTAAGAAAAGATGCCACGCAGTAAGTCTTAATACGTGTTCAAGGATAGTACGAGTAGCAACAATCTCTGAGAAAACAGCCTTAAGAAAAGATGCCCCGAAGCAAGTCAAAATGCGTGATAAAAGCATTTACGAACAGAAAGAATCTTTGCGAAAACAGCCATTAAAAAAAAGGAACCTTTAGAAGTTCCTTTTACCCAATCATCCTAAATATTGCAAGCAAACCGGACTTTGCTAAATTCAAAGCAAAAAGAGCTACGATCGGGGAAATATCAATCATTCCGATAGGTGGAATTATTCTGCGAAATGGTTCAAGAAAAGGCTCGCATATTCTTGCTAAAAATAAGCCAATGGCTGATTCTCTTGCATTTGGAATCCACGACATCAGCAAATAAATAATAATCGCAATTGAATAAAATTCAAGCAAATAGCTTAAAACAGTGTAAAGCACTCCCATTCAACATTACCACCTTTGAGGTTCATCTTCTGTTGTGAACTCGGATATAGCTCCCGATACATCTACGTTATCAGGTGTACATAAAAAGATATTCATCCCGACCCGCTGGATGTCGCCTCCAATGGCATAAACAGTACCGCTCAGAAAATCTACAATCCGCTTTGCCTGGTCGTGAGTGATCCGCTGCAGATTTACTACAACAGCACGGCGATTTTTAAGCTGATCCGCAATATCCTGGGCTTCTGCGTATACTCTTGGCTCACATAGCACAACTTTAGAGGATTTTTGAACACTTTGCAAACTAACAACATTTTGCTTTCCTTCACGTTTTACAGATGCAGGATCATGCTGAACATTTTCTTCCGGATAAGTATCCGTTTCAACATACTCGTATTCATCCTCTTCGTCTAGTGCGAAAAAGTTTTTAAACCGGTTTTTAATACTCATTCTAAACACCTCCTGTTTCATTTCCTACCAACGAAGAACCGATGCGTATAAATGTAGCACCTTCCTCAATGGCGATTTCATAGTCATTGGACATGCCCATTGACAGCTCACTGCAAGGGATCCTTGCGAGATTTAAATCCTTAATTTCTTTTTGCAGGCTTTTCAAGCGTTTGAAACAGCTCCTGATAACAGATGCATCATCCGTATTTGGAGCCATCGTCATAAGCCCGATAACTTGAATATTTGTAAAGCCTGTCAATTCCTTTACGAACGGAATGACTTTTTCCGGCTCTATTCCATGCTTAGATTCCTCTCCTGAGACATTCACTTGAACAAAGCATTTTACTGGCTTTACTGAACGTTTGTCTATTTCGCTTGCCAATGACAGCCTGTCCAGAGAATGAATATATGTAATTTTATCAATTACATTTTTGACTTTTCGGGATTGCAGAGAACCAATAAAATGCCATACTGCCTTGTTCCCTATGCAATCAAATTTATGTGTAAGGCCTTCATCTCGGTTTTCACCAAGATGAAAAGCCCCTGCTTCAAGCGCCTCAACTGCTTTGTCTACTGATACATATTTCGTAACAGCAATAATGGTTACTTCTTTTGAATTTCTATTTGCTCTTTTACATGCTTCATTTATACGGTTTTTAATTATTTCAAGATTTTCAGCTACATTCAACCGGATGCTTCCTCCTCTTTCATGCCAATAAAGCCAATCATTCTTCCTGTTTTCCCAGTATCCCTGCGGTGTGAGAAAAACAGGTCTTTTTCGCAGCTTGTACAATAAGAGGATACATAAATATTTTCTTCCTTTAATCCAGCTTTAATAAGAAGCTGCCTGTTTAATTCCTTTAGATTCAAGGAATACTGGCCTTCAGCAGATTTATCGTATGTTTTTTTGCCATCCAGATGTAACAATTCAATTTGCTGAATGACTCTGTCATCTACTGTATAGCAGCATGGACCTATTGATGGTCCAATTGCAGCAGCAATGTTAGCAGGATTTGATTTCTCCGCGTTTACCCAGCACTTAACCATTTCTCCTGCAATATTTTTGACAGTTCCCTTCCACCCTGCGTGTGCTGTTCCAATCATAGACTGTTCTTTATCAAAAAAATAGAGAGGAACACAGTCCGCATAACAAAGGGCAAGCATAAGGTTCTTATCTTTCGTATAAAGACCGTCAGTAGCAGGAATTGCACTGCTGTAATCAATGGTACCCTTGCTTTTATCAGGTGAAGCTGCTTTATAAATTTTGTTATCATGCACTTGGTCTGCATAGACCCAATTTTGAAGCGGCAGGTCCAGCTTTTCCGCCATTATGCGACGATTTTCTCTGACACCTTCCGGATCATCGCCAACATGGAGACCCATATTTAAACTGGAGTAGCAATCAGTGCTTGTGCCTCCGCCAGAGGCTGTAAAACCTATAATTAATGAAGGATGAAGCTTATCCATTAAAGGAATGGTTAAGTATGCTATTTCCTGCTGCTGAAAAATTTCATTGCTCATTTTACCAGTCCTTACTTGAATGATTGCAAGACTTCATAGTACACATTTTACCACATCTTTTCCATAACGTTTAGAAGAATCAGCATTTTTATTCCGTAATTTGCTCCTGATTGCGGTTGATTCTTACTAAGATAACATCTTCGCCAATTTTCACGATATTCCTCCAAGGGATGACAAATTCCTCATCTTTTCCGAAAAATCCTAAAACTCTCCCATGACCGCTAATGATAATCGCCTGTATTTTACCTGATGTCACATTAATATCAAAGTCACCAATGTTACCGAGTTTTTTGCCGTCCGAAACATTTACAACGTCTTTCGTTTGAAATTCAGAAATATTCATCATTCAAACAACCCTCCAGACATAAGTTTTCTTCTATCAACTTATGAACCACAAACGGTTTGTATTCGAAGATATAACAATTTGCCATTATTGATAGGGCAAGTGAATTTCTTGTTAAAGCAGAAAAAACAGCCTTATCTAGCAGGCTGTCTTTTCATGGAGTATATCATTGCTGAATGTTTTTGTTCATTTGCCTGATGGCCGCTTTTTCAAGCCTTGAGACTTGAGCCTGTGAGATGCCAATTTCATCTGCTACTTCCATTTGAGTTTTTCCCTGGAAGAATCGTTTCCGCAAAATCATTTTCTCCCTGTCATTTAATCTGCGCATTCCCTCTTTTAAAGCAATCTCTTCAATCCAATGAGTATCCCTGTTACGTTCATCACTCAACTGGTCCATTACATAGATCGGATCACCGCCATCATTGTAGATGGGCTCAAAAAGAGAAACTGGATCCTGTATAGCATCTAAAGCAAATACAATTTCTTCATGGGGCACTTCCAGAACACGGGCAATTTCCTCTGCTGTAGGTTCTTTTGATGTTTCGCTTATAAGCCTTTCCCTTACCTGAAGAGCTTTGTATGCTATGTCCCTGAGTGATCTGGATACTCTTATCGGATTGTTATCCCTCAGATAGCGCCGGATCTCTCCTATAATCATTGGAACAGCATATGTAGAGAATTTAACATTTTGACCGAGATCGAAATTGTCGATAGACTTCATCAAACCAATACAGCCGACTTGAAAAAGATCATCTACAAATTCGCCTCTATTGTTAAATCGTTGAATAACACTTAAAACCAGCCTGAGATTGCCATTGACCAGTTTTTCTCTTGCAGAAGTATCTCCGCTTTGCATTTCTGTGAATAATTTCCGCATCACATCGTTCTTTAGTACTGGAAGCTTAGATGTATCTACTCCGCAAATCTCAACTTTATTTCGTGTCAATTCTTTCCCTCCCTGCAGGAGTTGCTGTACAGAGTTCAGTATCTCCCCGGGATGGAAAAATATGCACATTTAAAAAGAGGGAACTCTTCCTCTTTTTGTCAAAACCAGGTGTTTCAAGCACTCCTTTAACAAAAATATTTTTATGAAGTTTTTTAGACCTGTTTTTAGTGTCATTAAAAATATGGAATGAAAAAAGAGGCCGCGAATTAGACCGCAGCACCCCTTTAAGAAACCTCTATTTTTTAGACTGGTTTTGGAAAAATTGTCGCTATTCGTATGGGCTTAGAACATGCATAAAGATTAGTTTCGCAGCATCTAATCTTAAAATCCGCAGATTTATTTTAGCTCTGAATTTACTTATATGGATTAAAAACAAAGTTTAAGAAAAGTGCCTTTTTTAAACCATTTTGTTAAATTCCTTTCTAAGCCGCTTAATAATTCTCTTTTCCAGTCTCGAAATATAAGACTGGGATATGCCGAGCATATCTGCGACATCTTTTTGGGTTTTTTCTTCTCCCCCTTGCAGTCCGAAACGCAGCTCCATAATTTGCTTTTCTCTGTCATTCAGCTGCTGAAGTGCTTTAAGCAGGAGTTTGCGGTCCACATTGGCTTCAAGATCTTTTGTAATGATGTCGTCCTCTGTTCCAAGTACGTCAGATAGAAGGAGTTCATTTCCATCCCAGTCAATATTCAGAGGCTCATCAAATGAAACCTCGGAACGGATTTTATTGTTTCTTCTTAAATACATGAGGATTTCATTTTCAATGCAGCGGGAAGCATATGTAGCCAGCTTGATTTTCTTTTCCGGATTAAACGTATTAACCGCTTTGATGAGACCAATTGTGCCAATACTGATTAAATCCTCGATATTAATTCCTGTGTTCTCAAATTTTCGTGCAATGTAGACAACAAGCCTTAGATTCCTTTCAATCAATATAGAACGTGCTGCTTGATCTCCATTCGGCAGTTTTTTGAGCAGGACTTCTTCCTCTTCTTTTGAAAGCGGGGGCGGCAATGCTTCACTTCCGCCAATATAATAGATCTCATCTGTCTTGATTCCCAATTTCATTAATAATTTGTACCAAAGTAAGGTAAGACGCAATTTCCACTTTTTCATGATTCTCCCCCTTCTAATATCTTTTTCCTCTGAGTATCATAAAAATAATTGGCTGTATTTCTGATCCCTGAAGCTAATTGGTCAAGAAACGTTTTCAGCTTCACCGTTTTTCAGCATATGCGGGTGAACGATACAATCAAAATCTCCATCAGTTGAGAGAGTAGACGAGCTTAGTCCAATAATCACTTTTTTCACAGATATTCGGTCATTTTCGGTAAGAATTGTTACTTCATCAGGTTTGATTCCAATGAGAAACTGATGGCTTTGTCCAACTCCTCTGTATGGAATAATTCTCATCCTGGAAAGCCAAGGAAAATCTCCATTTGAGAAGTCCTCCAGTATATCCCCTTTCAATACCTTTTCTGCCAGCTCTTTAGGCAAACGGTCAGCAGCTTTTTTTGTATCTAAAATCATAACTGGTATTTTTGTTAAAGGATCAGTAAGCTGATTTCCGCTATCCACCAATCCCTTGAGTTCAAAAAATTGCTGCTCAATGGCAATGTGCACCGTAACAATTTCTTCATATTGAATTTTCTTAGTCTCTGCTTCCTCCATCCGTTTCTTAGAGAATAACCATATAGCCGGAAAGCCAATAACCACAAACATCCAGCTTACAGGGTCGCCCATTCCTTTCGAATGGGTCATGACAATTCCATTTGCATAAGTTGCTTCAGATTGGAGGAAGTAATGAACTCCGATAATGCCTCCACCTAGCATAAATGTGACAAAATACAGCATGAGAAGGTTTTGAAAAAAATACCGAAACCGTTTAAATCCAAATGATAGAAGAACCATTAAGATGGAAATGACAGCTTTACCGGCTGGTTCTGAAACAACTGGTCCGAGAGGGGTGAACATGAGAAGAATAATGGAAGATCCAATCAGCGCTCCAGCTGCCAAGCGCCATATTTTAAGGGAACGCTTTAAAATTATAGCAGTAAGCAGCAGCAGCAAAAGATCAAAACTTAGATTGAGGATCCAAATAACATCTAAGTAAACGGTCAAACGAAATCCCCGCCCCTGTTTTAACTTCTTATTATTCTCCAAGTTTTTCCTTTGTATAGCATCAAGTATAAAGCAGGCAGTCCGGTGAAGTCTGTCATTTGGCGTATAATAAAAGAGAGTTTTTTAGAGGAATTTTGTCGGAAAGAGAATCAAAAAAAGAGGTTTCTTTCAAAGGAGAAAGGAACCTCTTTCTTGTTTTTATACTGGAGTTTGACCAGGATAATTCTTTGATTTCCCCTGGTTATGCTTTCTTTCTCTGAAAAGAAGCCATAAAACAAAGAACATAATGAAAGCAACTGCTTCCAGTGATACGATATACCATGGATAGGGACCAAGAAAATCTAAAATGCTTCCGGTAGCGGGTTTTCTTGATAAAAACATATAATTTCCGTTTACCATCTTATTCACTAGGAGGATAAAAGGCAGGAGAATATTTAGAAAAAGCATTGCTTTTAAAAGAGAAAAAAAGGTAGGCTTATAGCCTTTCATCCAGGTGAAATACAGTGAAGTCCATATAATTCCTATGTGCGTGAGGAAAAAATGAAAGTATCTGAAATGAGGGAAATTGACAAAGAGGACTGGAGTACTGATCGCCTGCAGAGCACCTGCTATTCCTGTAAAGAAAACAATATCATACAATCTTCTGCTCCCGGTAAACAACAGAATAATGGTTAACAGCAAACTGATACTGCATTGTTCAAGCGGCAGAGAATGAGAAACCTTCCATTTCCCATATTGCAGCTGCCAAATATGGTACAGACATTCAAGCAGGAGGAGCAATACAGCAACACCTATTTCAATTGATCTTGAGAGACCGTCTTTCTTTTTATTTTTTAAACTATATAAAAGCAGAACATTTATTGCTAAGAAACCAATCGCCATCAAGTGTCCAAATGAGAATACCTCAAATACGTGGTCCCCTGCATCCCAAAACATGTTTTCCTCCCATCTCTTTTCCTTCACCTCTCCATTAAAACACGGGTATGCAAGAACTGTATAGGCGGAATGTCATATTAGGGGATGAAATAAAAAACACGGCCGATGGCCGTGTTTTTCATTTCATTACCGTCTTTTATTTCTATTTCTAAGGAAAGTCGGAATGTCGAGCGTATCTTCCCCTTGCTGAGTATTGCGGTGAGGTTCTTGAACTGGCTCGTCCCTTTTTATTTCTCTTCTTTGCGGCTGAGACTGAGATGGAATTGGATTCTGTTTAGAGCTTCCGAAAGGACGGGAAGGTTTTGTCGGGTTAACTTCCTGTTCGTTAAAACCAGTAGCAATAACAGTTACTATAATTTCATCTTTCAGATTTTCGTTAATAACAGAACCGAAAATCATATTAACTTCCTGGTCAGAAGCTGAAGCTACAATATCAGCTGCCTCCTGAACCTCATAAAGGCTAAGGTTTGTGCCGCCGGTAATATTCATAAGTACACCTTGAGCTCCATCGATGGATGTTTCAAGAAGCGGGCTGGAAATCGCTTTTTTAGCCGCTTCAGCTGCACGGTTTTCCCCAGTAGCCACACCAATACCCATTAGAGAAGAGCCTCTGTTGGACATAATAGTTTTTACATCTGCAAAGTCCAGATTGATTAAACCAGGAACAGCGATTAGATCTGAAATACCTTGTACACCTTGTCTCAGAACATTATCAGCTTCACGGAATGCTTCTAGCATTGGTGTGTTTTTATCAACAATCTCAAGCAAACGGTCATTTGGAATGACGATAAGGGTATCTACTGCTTCCTTCATCGAAGAAATTCCGCCTGATGCTTGCATTGCACGTTTTCTGCCTTCAAAAGTGAACGGTCTTGTTACAACGCCGACTGTCAAAGCACCGAGGTCTTTTGCGATTTGGGCAATGACAGGGGCTGCTCCAGTACCTGTTCCGCCACCCATACCTGCGGTTACAAATACCATGTCAGCTCCTCTAAGCGCTTCTTCAATTTGTTCTTTGCTTTCTTCTGCAGCTTTTTTTCCTACTTCAGGATTAGCTCCAGCGCCAAGCCCTCTAGTAAGCTTTGAGCCAATCTGCATTTTAATTTCTGCTTTTGATAGATTCAAAGCTTGTGCATCTGTATTGACTGCAATGAATTCTACCCCTTGAACTCCATGCTCGATCATGCGGTTAACAGCATTGTTTCCGCCGCCGCCAACACCTATTACCTTTATGGTTGCTAAACCATCGATATTTGTATCAAACTCCAACATGCAAAATCCTCCTAATCCATTAAATCACTTCTGGTTGAACCCACTTACTCAGGCGCTTTTCTTTGAAAAAACTGTTTGTATGGCGGCCCTTCGCTTATCGTCTGGATAAACGCGGCACTGCTTAGCTCTCCACTGAAAACCCGGAAATAAAACCGGGACGCATACCAAATAGCAAAGTTTTAGACAATCGTCTCACTCGAAGAAGTACCCAAAAAACTTTTTCATTTTGCTGGTTTTCTTCTCATCTTCATTTGGTTTAACTTTTGGCTTTACACGCTGCGGCGGTGCTTCTTCTCTTGCTGCAGCAGTTTCAGGATAAAATTCAGCCGAAACATTGGAACCAATTTTTCTGCCTTGAATTTTTGCATTTTTAAAGGCAAATTGGATAAGTCCAACTCCTGTCATGTATTTCGGCTCCCTGACTCCAATATAGTCAGGGCTTGCTATACGGACATTGCTTTCCAAAATGGCGTGAGAGAGTTCAAGGACTCCCGGCAGACTGACAGTACCGCCAGTCAGCACAAATCCTCCTGGAAGCTCGCGTATGCCAAGCCTGTTTAACTCATGCTGAAGCATTTCAAATAATTCTTCAAGTCTTGCTTCTATAATATCTGAAATTTCCAGCTGTGAAAATGCCTGCTTTTGATCTGTTCCAATTATGGAAACCTCAAAAACTTCTTCGCTGGAAGCATGATCGTAGTAGGCATGCCCATATTTTAATTTAATGCGTTCTGCTTCTTCCGTAGTGGCCCGCAAACCAATAGACAAATCTTTTGTAATATGTTCCCCGCCAATTGGAAGAACACTTGTTGATACTAGATGTCCTTGTTCAAATACAGCTACTGTTGTTGAGCCTCCCCCAATATCAACAAGGGCTACTCCAAGGTTCTTTTCATCTTTAGAAAGGGCAACAGAGCCGGCTGCAAGGGGCTGAAGACATATGTCAGTAATTTCAAGACCTGCCCGCTCTACACAGCGGAGCAAATTATGTAAGATGGTTTTAGAGCCTGTAATAAGTGTGCCTTCCATTTCAAGCCTTACTCCAAGCATGCCTCTTGGATCATTGATCTCATCAAGACCGTCCACAATAAATTGCCTTGGAATGACATCAATAATTTCTCTTTCCGGTGGAACAGAAACCACTTGAGCTGCTTCTATAACACGGTGGATGTCTTCATTGGAAATTTCCCTGTTTTCACTGGAAACTGCCACTACACCATGGCATTCCTGCAGGTGTACATGATTGCCTGTTACACCTACTACCACACGTTTAAGAGGAATTCCCACCATTCTTTCAGCCTGTTCTACCGCTTTGCGGATAGAATGAACTGTTTCGTCTATATCAACTATAGAACCTTTTTTCAATCCTTCAGATTTCACATTTCCGACACCGATAATATTAAGGCTCTCATCGGCCATCTCACCAATAATCACTTTAACACTGGATGTACCGATGTCAAGACTAACGAAGATTTCACTGCTGTTCATTCTATGGCACCTCCTATCTCTCTATCATTTCTATTCTATTATTAGATGAACAACAATACAATATTACTTGTATTACAGTCACATTACAGCTAAAGTCCCCAATTATTAACAGGACTTTTATAGGATATACGCTTATCTTTTATTTGCAGGTTAGATAGCAATAAAAAGATTATTCGTCATATACCTTTTTATTCCCTTTAAGAAATTCAATTTTTTTTGAGTTTTTCTCTGGAAGAACTCCATTTGGAAATTAAGATTCTCCTAATAACCGCAATGTTCTGGAACAATCTTACTCCAAAGGCAAAAATAGCAACTAAATATAAGTCTACACCAAGATACACTCCGAGAAAAGCCAAACCTGTTGCCAAAAGAATATTAAAAAAGAAACCTGAAACAAAAACAAGTTCGTCATAAATATTCTGAAGCTGGGCTCTGATTCCTCCAAAAAGGGTGTCAAGAGCAGCCAATATGGCAATCGATAAATAATTTGAGTATTCGGCCGGTATTCTGAATTCAGTAAAAAGACCAAGTACTACACCAAGTATTAAGCCAAGGACAGGAAGCCACATTACTTCATTCCTCCTTTATCCATATTAAGCGGGTGTAAATAGTTTGTCCTGATCTCCTCATCATAGGCAGGAATCGTAATGTTTTTTTGAGTATCGGAAATTTTAAGACTTAGATTGTCAATGGCAAAATTCTCGTCTGTGCTGGATGCTTTCATTCGGTTATGAAGCTTTGCAGCATTTTTCGAAATAACTTTAATTTCAATCGGATACTCCCTTAGGCTGTACCCGTCCATTTTTGTAATCCCGTTAATATCCCTTATCACAGTGGTATTGACCACTCTTCTCCCGGCAACTGAAATATAGTCTGCATCATAAGAGTTCAGCTCATTAATAAGCCTTCTCAGCAGTTCAGGGGAAATTGGCTTGATTTCCTGTCCAGGAAGTTCATCCTTAAAGAGCGTGTCAATGGTGATTGTTATGCCCTCACCTTTAACATCGGTCTGTCCTGCTTCCTTTTTTAGGTCTCCAAGGGTGCGTTCAAGAGCAGTTTCAGGATTTTTATTTTGCTGGGTTTTATAAGTTTCAAGGATCTGATCATATTTACGGATTTCGGTAAGAAGATTCGATTGTGTTTCCTGTTCTTTTTTAAGATCATCGCGGAGCTGCCACATATCACGCGTATCTCTTTCAACAGGTTCTTTAATTGACTGGAACTGGATAGCAAGCATAAATCCAAATACAGCAGACAAAATGATAAAGCCCAAATTTTTACGAGGTTTCTTAAAAAACACCTGCATCACCTTTCTTGCAATGATCAAAAGGCATTATGAAGAACGGTCCTCCTGAAGGACTGGTTCCATATTAATGTCTTTATGCTGAACGGTGACAACGACATTATCATAAGCCAGCTGTTCAACTACTCCGCCTGAAATATTGAGAGCCTTTGTCAGGGTATCCGGATCCCCGATAGCGGAAATGACGAATGGAGCCGGGTATTGGCTGCCGTCTACCGTTATAACCGGTCCGTTGCAAAAGATATAAGAATCACTGAAAATTCTTTGCCCGTTAATTGATACTGCAGATGCACCCGATATCAGCAATTCGTTAATTACCTTAAAAACATGACCTTCATGCACAATATAATTGTTAACATTCTCACCTTCAGGTACATAAGAGGCATCATCAAGGGTAACTTGTACACCTTGTCCTTTAACACCGGTTTCCCCGGTATACATCCGGTATTTGTTTACGTTTTCTACTAATGATGAATAGCTCTTCTTTTCATTCTTTAAGTTATCTTCAATCTCGCGGGCTTTTTCTTGCTTTTCAAATAGTTCTCTTTGAAATTTCTTGTTTTGGTCTTCCTGTCCAATTAGCTGTTCCCGTGCTTTATATTCTTCTTTCCATTGATCAGAAGAAAGATTGTGCCCTTGCTTTCTTTCATTCGTAAGCTGATATGAGAATGAAATAAGGAATCCCAAAACAAGCATTACTAAAGAGAGGATGATGTACTTAACTCTTGGTTTCATCCTTCTTACCTGCCTTTTTTATCTTTGTTTTCATCTTTCTTGTCAAAGGATTCAAAATATGTGCCGACTTCCATATGGATAACTCCTTTGGCACCAGGGTTCAGCTGTTTAATGATTGCTGGATATGATTCCATTTTTTCTGCAAAATTCCTCATACTCGCACTTACTTCATAGCCTTCCGTCATATATAATGTCAAGTGGCCCGGATCTGTTTTTTCGGGCTGAAGATATATTTCAGAGATAGAATTGACAATCCCTAAGGGAAGCTTTGACAGTTCAGCCCCCATCTCCTGAATCTGGTCAGCATCCTTCCAATTCATCAGCAATGGAGCGTCTGAAGGCAAATGCGCAGTCAGTGAGTCCAGAACTTGGCCATTTTCAAGGATCGGATAGTATTTTCCGTTTTTCTCGGCATAAGCAATACGATCATATTCTTCGATAGAGATCGTCACTTTATTAGGGAATGATTTAGAAATATGAACATTTTTAACTTCTTTCAGCTTTGAAATGGAGGCAATCACCTTGTCATTCTGTATATTCCAAAAACCAGTAGAAGTAGAAATTCCGCTAAGTTTCATGACATCTTTCGAAGAAACGATCCGGTTTCCCTTTACCTCAATTGAAGCCACTTTGCTTAAGGGTGACTGAAAATAAATCACCATCAGCAGAAGTATAAAAAAAACGGATAAAAAGAAAACCAGCCTTCTATTCGCCTTTTGCTTTCGCTGTTCCTTGAGTTTGGGAATCCTCTCATCAATAGGAACAATATTTTCATGTCCGTCTCTATTATTCAATCTGATTTCACCTCATCTAGATATAATTGATATCTAGAATTCATATATGTACCCATACGAAACTTTTTTAAGGCTTATGTGATGTTAGAAATGACTTTGATAGCCGATTTATTGTGATAACGTAATCTTTTATAAGCATTTCAATCAGCACTTTCCCGAGGAAGAAAATTCCATAAAGAGAAACGGCATACTAGATGCCGTTAATCCTTTCTTTATTGGTCATTATATCACAGGTACTGAAAAAATAGAGATGGTTTCTAATGGTTTCGTCCAATAATTTCTACTTCTGTTTCCATCGTTACGCCGTATTTTTCCAATATCGTCTTTTTAACAAATTCAATTAGATCAAGTACATCCTTAGCCGTTGCATTCCCGGCGTTCACGATAAAATTGCCGTGCATTTCAGAAATTTGCGCTCCGCCAATTTGATGCCCTTTTAAGCCTGCTTTTTCAACAAGCTGGCCTGCATATTCAGGCAGCGGATTGCGGAAAATACTTCCAGCACACGGGAAATTCCATGGCTGGGTTTCCCTGCGGTAATCTTTGTTTTTCAGCATTTCAGCAGTTATATCTTCTCTCTTGCCAGCCTTTAGCTTTAATACTGCTTCTAGGCAGATTCCAGGTCTCTTTTTCTGAAGGACAGAGGTTCGGTACGAATATTCCATCTCATCGGCAGTAAGCCATTCCATTGTTCCATCTTCAAAGAGCACATGTGATTTTACAAGTATTTTAGACATATCAGAACCATGTGCTCCTGCATTCATATAAACCGCTCCGCCAATTGATCCAGGTATCCCGCTTGCAAACTCAAGTCCTGACAGTCCTTGTTTGCTAAGCATCGTTGAAAGCTTCACGATGGAAAAACCTCCGCCGACTCTTACTGTCTCCCCTTCAACTTCAAGCTGATCTAAACCATCTCCCAGTTTAATGACGACACCTTCAATACCATTATCCGAAACTAGCAGGTTGGACCCCCGTCCGATCGCTCTCCAGCTTGAACCTTGCTTTTTTATAATCTCAAATGTTTTCTCTATTGCTTTTATATCTTTAGGCTGGACAAGGATATCCGCAGGTCCTCCAATTTTAATGGTTGTGTATTTTGCAAGCGGCTCATTCTCAAGAACTTTGCCGATTTCTGCTTGTTTTAATTCATTCAATAGATTTTCCATAATACCCTCCTCAAAGCTGCTGCAAGCAATTTAGATCTTTTATTTGGATAGTTTTTTCATTTCGTCATACAGACGGGCAGCTGCATCTGGCATGCCCAGTTTTTTAGAAGCTGCTCTCATTTCAAATAAGCGCCCTTTTTCCTCCATGATACTATCTATCTCTTTCTGCAGCACCGCGCCATTCAATTCACTTTCAAGCAATAATACAGCAGCGCCATGGTCACTGAGGGATCTGGCATTTACTTCTTGATGATTCGCGGTCACATAAGGGCTTGGAATCAGTATGCTCGGCAATCCGAGCGCTGTTATTTCTGCCAGGGAGGTTGCCCCTGCCCTGCCGACAATTAAATCAATGCCGCCCAGTACTTCGGGCATATTCGAAATAAATGGCTTAATAATCACATTGAAAGGATTTCCGATTTTCGCCACTTCTTTTAATACTGACTCGTGATGCACTTCACCCGTGACATAAAGTATCTGGTAATCTTTTTCCTTAAGGACTGGAAGCATGTCGATCACAGCCTGGTTAATAGGCTTAGCTCCTCTGCTTCCGCCTACAATCAGTACCGTTCTTTTCCCAGGCTTCAGTCCCAATTCATCTTTCGCTTTATCACTATTGATCCCAATAACTTCTGAAGCTCTTGGATTGCCAGTCAGGACAACTTTTGTGTCAGGGAAATAGGACCGTGCTTCTTCAAAACAAATGGCAACCTTATCAACATATCTCGCAAGAAATTTATTCGTTAACCCCGGCAGGCTGTTTTGTTCATGGATAACAGTAGGTATTCCAAGCTTTGCTGCCGCATAAACGACAGGCCCGCAAACATAGCCGCCTGTACCTATCACAACATCCGGTTTAAACTCTTTCAAATATTTTTTACTGTCCTGTACCCCTTTAAGGAATCTCATCACTGTCCGCACATTTTCCATCGACAGCTTTCGTTTGAAGCCAGTTATTTCGATTGATTTAAATGGAATATTGCTGCCTGTCACAATTTTTTGTTCAAGTCCTGCTTCAGTACCTATGTATAAAAATTCTGCTTGTGCATCCTGTTTTTTGATTTCATTGATCAGGGCAAGTGCTGGATAGATATGGCCCCCAGTACCTCCGCCGCTTACAGCTATTTTCATATGATATCCTCCATTTAACAATATGGCTTGACGCTCAGTAACTAAATTTTAAGCTCTGTTAAATTTGTCTGTTGATTGCAGCTAGCAGGCGTACGCTTTCCGCGGGCGGTTCGGAAGCCTCCTCGCAGCAATGCTCCTGCTCTTAGGTCTCCCTTCACTCGCACTCCCGCAGGAGTCTACCGTATCCGTTCCAATCAACTGTTAAAATGGGACAAACCCTGTTTCATCAACAGGGTCATCCGGGTTTTATTATAACGGATATCCACGCCTTACTGAAAGGATTGTTTATCCTGTATTCAATTTAATAACGAAATATATTTTAATATTTGGCATACCGGCTGATATTAAGAAGAACTCCGATCGCCATCAGCATTAACGTAAGGGACGAACCGCCATAGCTTAAAAAAGGCAGCGTGATGCCTGTAACCGGCATTAAGCCTGTTACAACCCCTACATTAATCATTACCTGAATCGCAACCATTGAGATGATGCCAAGGGCAAGAAAGCTTCCATATAAGTCAGGCGCCCCAAGAGCAATTCTGATTCCCCGCCATAAAAGCAAACTGAAAAGCAAAAGAATAAGAGAACCTCCGATAAAACCCAGCTCCTCCGATAGAATTGCAAAAATAAAATCCGTTTGCGGCTCCGGCAAATAAAAGAATTTCTGCCTGCTTTGACCAAGTCCAAGTCCAAACAAACCGCCAGGTCCGATAGCATATAAGGATTGGATAATCTGAAATCCGCTGCCAAGCGGATCCTGCCATGGATCTAAAAAGGAGGTGATCCTCTTTATCCGGTATGGAGCAGACAATACAAGACCAATGAATCCTGTCAGGCCCAGGAGCCCAAGTCCTGCAAAATGACTTATCCTGGCACCGGCTACAAAAATCATCACAATACACGTTCCGACCATTACTGTCCCAGTTCCAAGATCCGGCTGAAGCATGATCATGCCAAAAGCCAAAAAAACAAGACCGAGTGAAGGAACCAATCCCTTTCGAAAGGACGTAATTTTTTTCTGGTGCTCAGATAAAAACTTTGCCAAAAAAGCGATCATCGCAAATTTCATAAATTCGGATGGCTGAATGGAAAAGGCCCCCACGCCAATCCAGCTGCGGGAACCATTCCTGACCATTCCTACTCCAGGAACTAATACGCCGATTAACAGCACAAAGCAGATGATAATCAAAAGCTTTGCCCAGGTTCTCCACGTCCAATAATCCACGTTCATGATAAAAAACATGCCTGCTACTCCAATTCCGGCAAACAGCAGCTGCCGTTTAGCAAAGAAAAAGGAGTCTTCAAATTTATAATCAGCCCATACTGCACTGGCACTGTAGACCATAATTAATCCGATGGTCAGCAAAAGCAGCGTTACAATAACTAATATTAAGTCTGGAGAAGACTTTTTTGCGGTCAATGCCAAACACCCCAATATTCAGATATTAGGGCTGAAGGATCGCTTGGCATCCTTTTTCGTACAAGCCCTTATTTTAGCTTATGCACGGCGTTTGCAAAAATGTCTCCTCTTTGTTCAAATGTTTTGTATTGATCCCAGCTTGCACAAGCTGGTGATAGAAGAATAACATCTCCCTGTTCAGACTCATCAAACGCCACAGATGCCGCTGTATCCACATTATCGACGCGTTTTATGACTTCTATTCCAGCTTCCCTTGCGATTCGCTCTAATTTAGGCGCTGTTTCTCCAAATGTTATGAGAGCTTTTACATTGGAAAGGAAGGGCTTCAGTTCATCAAATTCATTTCCCCTGTCAAGACCTCCGGCCAGAAGGACTGTAGGCTGCTCAAAGGCTTGCAGAGCCTTGCTTGTTGCCAGTAGATTAGTTGCCTTTGAGTCGTTGTAAAACTTTCTTCCTTCAATTGATGCAACAAACTGAAGGCGGTGTTTTACTCCGCTGAAAGCAGTGAGGACCTTGCGAATAGCCTCATTGGAGCAATTTTGTGTTTTTACCGCTAATAAAGCTGCAAGGATATTTTCAAGGTTATGTTTTCCTGGAAGAACGATATCTTTTATCTCAATAATTTTTTCATCATCGTACCAAATAGCCTCAGAAAATATGTATGCCCCTTTTTCCAATTTCCTGTGAACAGAGAAATAAACTTTTGAAGCATGTGATAGCTCAGCCAGTTCACATACTTCCTTGTCATCCAAATTGACAATTCCGATTTCATCTGCTGTCTGGTTAGCATATATTTTCCCTTTAGCAGCAGCATATTCTTTTCTCGTGCCATGATAGTCCAGGTGAGCATCAAAGATGTTCAATATCACAGCAACCTTTGGTTTAAACGTTTCTGTTCCTTGCAGCTGAAAGGAAGAAAGCTCCATCACAATTACATTTTCAGGTTTTGCATTCTGGGCAACCTCACAGGCTACTGTACCAATGTTTCCGGCAATTAACGGACGCTGTCCATCCTCTTTAAGCATTTCATAAACAAGAGTCGTTGTGGTTGTCTTTCCGTTCGAGCCTGTTATTCCGATGATTTCAGCTTCGGAAATTTGATAGGCAAGTTCCACCTCTGTGATAATCGGCAGTTTTTTTTCTAAAGCAAGCTGCAGCAGAGGATTTTTATACGGTATACCCGGATTTTTCACTACTGCGTCAACGTGCTCGTCCTTAATAAGTTCAAGGGGATGACTGCCGCAGATCACCCTGATGCCGATGGAAGCGAGCTCCTGTGCGGCCTCATTCTCTTCGTAGGGCTTCATGTCATTCACTGTCACCTTTGCTCCAAGTGAATGGAGCAGTTTGGCTGCTGCCAGGCCGCTTTTTGCAAGTCCTATAACTAATATATTTTTTCCTTTGTACGTATCGATCTGTTTCACTTACATCCACACCTCAATATAGATTCCAAGTACGGCAAAAAGTAAACCAACCGCCCAGAACGTCACGACAACGCGCCATTCCGACCAGCCGATCAATTCATAATGGTGATGAAGAGGGCTCATTTTGAAAACCCGCTTCCCTGTCGTTTTAAAAGAAATAACCTGAATGATAACGGAAAGAGTTTCTATGACAAAAACCCCTCCGACAAGCACTAACAGAATCTCAAGCTTTGTCAGAATAGCGACTGTTACGATCGCTCCTCCGAGAGCAAGTGATCCAGTGTCTCCCATGAAAACTTTTGCTGGATGGGCATTAAACACAAGGAATCCAAGTACTGACCCCACTACAGCAACGCAAAAGATGGCAACATCATATTGAGACTGGTTCCAGGCAAGAACCGCAAAAGCACCAAACGCAATTGCTGCTGTACCTGACAAAAGTCCGTCAAGTCCATCCGTAAGGTTAACAGCATTGGATCCGCCCACAAGCATGAAAACAATTAAAATCACATAAATATAGCCAAGATCAAAGGAAAAATCAGTTCCAGGTATGTGAATAGCTGTTGAAAAACCATATTGTCTGAACACAAGGTAGAAAATCACAGCAATAATAATTTGGCCGATCAGCTTTTGCTTAGACGTTAAACCAAGGTTCCTTTTCATCACTACTTTGATAAAATCATCTAAAAAACCAAGAAGTCCATAACCGAACATAACAAAAATCAGCAGCCAGGTTTCTACCCCCGGCTTTGAGAATTTTCCTGTCATGACCAGGGTTGTGATAATGATGGAGAGAATGATCATAACGCCGCCCATTGTGGGAGTCCCTGATTTTTTCTGATGAGATTTGGGCCCTTCATCTCTTATGCTTTGCCCGAATTTCAGCCTTCTCAAAAACGGAATTAGAATAGGAGAGAGTAATACGCTAATCAAAAATCCCATTATGATTGTAAATAAAATGACCTGCTGCAGCATATTATCTGCCTCCTTCCTTCCAATAAGCCGTTTTAACATGCTCATCATATGTATGATTCCAGTGAATATGTTTACTCAAACTTAACAATTCCATTACTTTCCACAACTCTTTCCTGCGTTTTCTATAATCCTGGATTCCATTAAATAAGGGTTCCGCCTTTTCTATATAAGACGGAAAGTTATTTTGTTAGGCTCTTTTCTTAAACTTTGTTGTTTTCCTATCTCTTTTTCATGAATATCCCTGCAAGTTAGACGGAAATTTTAAGAAAAGATGCCACGAGGCTATCTACATGCGTTTTCACATCCATACGAATAGCAACAATCTTTGCGAAAACAGCCTTTTGTTATTTCGCTGCACCATACTCTTTAATCGCTCTTAAGGCAGCTTCCCGATCATCAAAATCAAAAACTTCTTTTCCAATAATCTGATAGGTTTCATGGCCTTTGCCTGCAATCAGGACAACATCATTTTCCTTAGCATTCGCAATGGCAAAAAAGATGGCCTGCTCTCTATTAGAAATGGAATGATAATATTCGCCTTGAACACCTTTTTCCATATCGGCCAGAATCTCTTTAGGGGATTCGCTTCTAGGATTATCGGATGTAAATATGGGCTCATCAGCATATTCAACTGCAACTCCTGCCATAATCGGGCGTTTCGTTTTGTCCCTGTCTCCTCCGCAGCCTACAACAACAAACGTTTTTCCGCCTGCGAATTGCTTGACTGTTTTCAGAACATTTTCAAGACTGTCAGGAGTGTGGGCGTAGTCAACGATCACTGTAAAAGGCTGTCCGCCGTCAACGACTTCAAAACGGCCTCTTACGCCTTCCATCTCTTCCAGAGCATCTTTTATGACAGCAAGAGGAATACCGGATGCAAGACATGCACCAGTACATGCAAGAATATTGTACACACTGAATTTTCCTATGAGCTTCACATTAAGAGAAACCGTTTCTCCAGCTGTGACCAAATCAAAAGACGTTCCAGAAGAGGTCATTTTAATGTTTTTCGCCATAATATCAGCTGGCTCATCTATTCCGTATGTCAATACATGAGCAGAAGTCATGTGCTTATATGTCTCAGAAGCTGAATCATCCTGATTTAATACGGCATATTTAGGCTTTTCCAAATCAAATTTATTACCAAGCTGGGCAAATAATAGCCCTTTTGCCTGTTTATAAGCATCCATTGTTTTATGATAATCCAAATGATCCTGTGAAAGATTTGTAAAAACGGCAACATCAAAATCACAGCCGTGGACACGTCCCATATGAAGGGCATGACTCGAAACTTCCATAATGGCGTTTTCTACATTGTGATCGATCATTTTTCTGAAAGTTTGCTGAAGCGTCAGGCTATCAGGGGTGGTGTTTTTAACCTCTTCCGTTTTTTCGCCGATTTTAATATACATGGTCCCGATCAGGCCAGTTTGTTTTTCAGCGGCATCAAGTACTTTTTCAATCAAATGTGTCGTTGTGGTTTTTCCATTTGTGCCTGTCACACCAATAAGATGGAGATGGTGTGTGGGCTGGCCGTAAAAAGCATCTGATAATACTGCCAAGGCTCTCTTTGTATCAGAAACGACATAGACTGGTACAGGCAAATCCAGCTCTCTTTCAGCTAATACGGCAGCAGCGCCACTCTCAGCTGCCTTTGCGGCATAATCATGGCCATCTACAGTGTAGCCGCTGATACAAACAAACAAGCTTCCTTCTGAGGCTTTTCTGGAGTCCATTTCAACAGAAGAAATATCTAGATCCTCATGAACCTCTATTGCGGAATTGTGCAAATAGGATAGCAGCTTTTTCAGTTTCATTATTATCAAACCTCTCAATTTACGCTCATATGTACGATTCTAAGGAGCAATGATTTTTGCATACAGTACATATTTTATAACAATTATAGAAAAAGAGCCATCCTATTCATTGAAAATGTGAGGTTTTATCGGGTTTTGAAGCATTTTTAATGCGCTATTTTTTCATTGATGCAAGGATCAGCTCCCTTTTTTTCCATCTCTTTCAATCAGAGGAAAAAGGAGGGCTGATGACAAGGTTGAATGTTTCCGAATTCTAATTATCTTTCTTTGCATTTCCTTCCGGATCCTTGCCCATAAATATCCTAACTGTGGATCCTTCCTTCACCTTCACTCCTGCCTTTGGAGCTTGCTGAAGGACAATATCTCCCTGTCCGGCAACATCAAGCTTCAGATTTTCGAGCTGTTCTGATAGCTCCTCCTTTGAGAGCCCTAAAAGATTCGGGATTTTCACTGTTTTTATGTCTGGATATTTGTATTCTTTTTCAATCTGATTTTTACTAGGTTTTACACCTATTTCCGGAAGACTGTCCCTCATAATGTGACCTACAATAGGAGCTGCGACAGTTCCCCCAAATTGAACAGTACCCTTTGGATTGTCAACAGCCACATACACAACGAGCTGAGGATTATCCGCTGGAGCAAAACCAATAAAGGAAACAATAAAATTATTTTTCATATAAGCACCATTTTGCACCTTTTGCGCAGTACCTGTTTTACCTCCTACCCTGTAGCCTTCCACAAATGCCTTACCCCCTGTCCCTTGAGCAACGACACTTTCAAGGGCATAGCGTATCTGTTTTGAGGTGGACTCTGAAATGACCCTTCTTTTAGCTTCAGGATTCTTTTTGGAAACAACTGCCCCTGTAGCAGGATTGATCCATTCCTTTGCAACATAAGGGGTATAGAGAATTCCGCCGTTTACTGCTGCAGATACTGCTGCTACCTGCTGAATCGGCGTTACTGATACACCCTGGCCAAAAGCAGTTGTAGCCTGTTCCACAGGACCGACACGATTCAAATTAAATAGGATACCCTTGCCTTCTCCCTGCAAATCAATCCCTGTTTTTTGTCCAAAACCAAAATCACGGATGTATTTAAATAACTTATCTTTCCCAAGCCGGTCTCCAAGCGCAACAAATCCAGGGTTACAGGAATTTTGCACAACTTCAAGAAAGGTTTCGGATCCATGCCCTCCCCTTTTCCAGCACCTCAACCTTGCCCCTGCCACTTCCACTGCTCCTGAATCATAAAAATGATCATGCTCAAGGTCGACCTTCTTTTCTTCTAAAGCAGCAGCAAGCGTTATAATCTTAAAAGTTGATCCTGGCTCGTAGTTGCTCCAAACAGGCAGATTCCTGTTATAAACCTTCGGATCCACTTCTCTGTAGTTGGCCGGATCAAAATTTGGCCTTGAAGACATTGCCAAAATTTCTCCTGTATTAGGATTCATTGCAATGGCAATCATTCCATCAGGGTTGTATTCAGCCTGGGCAAGATTCAGTTCACGTTCCACGATCGTCTGTACCTTTGAATCAATCGTCAGCTCAAGCGAGTTCCCGTCAACAGGTGCTTTATAGTCATCTGCTTCCCCTGGCATCCGCTTCCCCTTTGCATCTGAATAAAATTTCACATACCCTTTTTGACCGCTCAGTTCTTTATCATAATATGCCTCTAAGCCAAGCAGCCCCTGATTATCAATCCCTGCAAATCCAAGAACATGAGATAAATAGCTTCCAAAAGGATAATACCGTTTGCTGTCTTCTGCTATATAAACTCCTTTTATACCGAGTGTTCTGATTTCTTTCGCTTTTTCATGAGAAATTTTTCTTCCTTCAGGATTAATTTTTACCATAGATGCTTTTTTTGTTAAAAATGAATAAGCCTTCTCCCTCGGCATATTCAAAACGGAGGCAAGCTTATCGGCTGCTTCAGCCGGATTCTCTATTTGCCTTGGTACAACATATACGGTTGGTGCGCTTTTATTGGTGGCAAGCTTTACCCCATTCCGGTCCAAAATTTCTCCTCTTTCAGGTTCAAACGGAATATTCCTGCTCCACAGATCCTTAGCGCCGGCTGTCAGCTTGCCGCCAAGGATAAATTGAACAAAACCGAGTCTTGCATCAATGACCAAAAAAGTTAAAAAACCGATCAACAGGACAAGGGCCAGGCGTTTTCTGACCGTTACATGAGATACACGACGCATGTTTATAATCACTCCTTGTCTTTCATCGTTCAACTATATGCTTGTACTACGCTTAATAGAACAAGCTTACAATGCAGACAAAAAAGAGACTGCCTGGGGCAGCCTCTAGTTCTAATTATTATTTTTCGCCATTTCTGATTGGCTCATAAATGTAACATTCAGAAGGAAATCTCTTTTAATAATGCTTCCTTTTGGAATGCTTTGTGATGTGACAAACCCATTTCCCTCAGCAGAAAGCCGAAGATTTAAGTGATCAGCAAGCTTTAGTACATCCCTCTTTGACCAGCCAGTCAGATCTGGCATCCTCAATTCTCCATTTGTTTGAAGTATGACCCGTTCATTAGGTGTCACAACCGTTCCTTCAACAGGATACTGTGCTGTGATTTTTGAACCTGTGCCGAGAACGATTGGGTTGAGGCCTTTTGGCTGTATTTCTTCCTTAGCAGCTTTCAAATCTTCTCCGATATAGGATTTAAACGGTTCTCCCAGGTCTTTTTTGGTTACCTCCCGTTTTTCCTTTGGTTCTTGATCTGGTCGGATCTGCAAATACTGCAGACTGTTTTTCATTACTGTTTTAAAGACATCTGAAACCGGCATGCTGCCAGCTTCCGTTGGTTTCAGCTTCGGCTGCTGCACTCCCACATAAACAAGCAGCTTAGGATCATTTGCAGGCGCCATGCCCATGAACGAAAATAGATAATTTTCTTTGCCGTGCAAGTATTTCCCGTTTGGACCTGCTACCTGAGCAGTCCCAGTCTTACCGGCAATATCGTATCCCGGTATTTGATATGGCCGCCCCGTACCGATTTTTGAATTAACGACTTTGTATAAAAGTTCCCTTACCTTTTTGGACGTTTCAGCTGATACAGGCTTTCCAGCAACAACTGGTTTGTTTTCTTTGATCACTTTACCAGAGTCCGGCTGCACAATACGGTCAATCATATAAGGCTTCATCATTGTTCCATTGTTGGCAATAGCTGATGCTGCCTGGATCTGCTGGATTGCTGTAAAGGCTGATCCCTGTCCAAAAGCTGCACTTATTTGTGATAATTGAGATTTGAAATTGATTTTGCTTCCTGCTTCTCCAGGAAGATCAATACCTGTTTTCTGATCAAATCCAAATTTTGACAAGTAGCTTCTGAATCGCTCAGGACCCAATATTTTATCTTCCAAATAGGCCATGGCTACGTTTGAAGAATGCTGAACCCCTTCATCAAATGTAATGGTGCCCCATCCAGAATCATTATGATCATGAATGGTATTGCTCCCAACTTTATACGTACCTGATTTGTACTTTTCATTGCCGTTATAGACGCCTTCTTCCATCGCCGCGGCAACTGTATAAATCTTCATTGTAGAACCAGGCTCAAAAGCGTATCCTATCGCATCATTGTTATAGTTGGTGATGTCCCGCTTGTTCGGATCAAAGCTCGGCCTTTGGGTCATTGCAAGGATTTTACCTGTTTTCGGATCTGCCACTATCGCTATCATTTTCTGAGGCTCATATTTTTTGGCAGCCTGATTCATAGCATCTTCCAGAAAGGTTTGGATTTTCTGGTCAATTGTCAGATAGACATTGCTGCCATTTTTCGGAGGCTTTATTTGATCCTTGCTATTCGGCAGCTTCCAGCCGTAATGATCGCTTTCATATTGAATGTAGCCATCCTTTTCCTGAAGCAATGAATTCAGGCTTTTCTCTAGACCCATGACTCCAGAGATCTTCTGAATTCCATTAACATCCTTCACTCCAGCATAACCTGTTATATAGGATGCAAACATGCCATTGGGGTAGAATCTCTTTTTCTCTCTAGAAAAGGCAATTCCAGGAAGGTGCAGCTTTTCGATCTTTAATTTATTTGCCTGGCTGATATTTTTTCCCTTAGGTCCAAATTCCACTTGTTTTGCCTTTTTATTAAGATACCTTTCTACCTCTGATGGTCCCATATTTAAAAATGGTGCAAGCTTCTCTGCTGTCATCTGCTTATCAACAACGTGCTGAGGTTTTTCAGGATTAATTGTTAAACTCGGGTCAAGAATAGCTGCCATTGTAAAAGAAGAAGTATCCTGTGCGATGGCCTCTCCTCGCTGGTCCAAAATGGAGCCCCGTTCTGCTTCAATGGGACGAATATGCTTGTACTTCTCTTCAGCTCTGACAGCAAGGGCTTCCCCGTCTGCAGAACCCGTAATTTGTATGTATAAGAATCTGGCTGCAACGATAAAGAAGAGCAGCGCAAAGATAACGCTTAATAGGGCTGCTCCTCTGTTCATTCCTTTATTTTTTTTCATAAAAATCAATCCTGCACTGATTTTACGTTGTTTTTGTCCAAAGTGAGTCCCATTTCTTTTGCCTTGCTCCAGATTCTTTCATAGTTGCTGAGCTCTTTAACTTGAACTTGGAGGTCGCTGTTTGCTTTTGTTTGGGAATCAACGCTTGCTTGAAGCTTTTGAATGTCAATGTTTGATTGATAAACTTGAAAACTGTTTGTTACGATTTTAATTGCACTGATCAATATTGCTGCAGTAAATAGAATTAAAAGCAATTTTTCCCCTGCAGTAATGGTGGATCTTCTTTTCGTAACGACTGTTTTCTGCTCATTAGAATGCTGTCTTTCATGAGTTTGATGCTGCTGTTGCTGGCGCCGCTGCTGAACTTTATATGCCAGGTTGCTCATGTACGAACCCTCCTCGTCCTCTCTGGATTTTCTATTTTTTTCTTTCTTGATGTTTCAATTAAAATACCTTCATGCAAACCGCACTAAATTTTTTCTGCAATGCGCAATTTTGCTGATCTTGCACGGTTATTGGCATTCAATTCTTCCACAGATGGAAGAATTGGTTTTCTTGTAACCAGTTTGATTATCGGCTCGAATTCTTTAGGTATAACTGGCAAATTAGGCGGCAGCTGCGGAAGCTCTGCAGCTTTTTTGAAGGCAGATTTGCAAATGCGGTCTTCCAGAGAATGGAATGTAATGACGCTGATTCTGCCACCAGGATTTAATAGCTCAATTGCCTGTTCAATCGCTTTTTCAAAAACCTTTAATTCGTTGTTAACAGCAATACGGATAGCCTGAAAAATACGCTTTGCAGGATGTCCCCCTGTTCGCCTTGCAGCCGCAGGTATGCCTTCTTTAATAATTTCAACGAGTTCACCTGTAGTTTTAATAGGTGATTGGGCACGTTTTGCCTCAATTTTTCTTGCAACTTGCTTGGAAAACTTTTCTTCACCATAACGGAAAAAGATTTTTACCAGTTCTTCATAAGGCCAATGGTTAACAACTTCATATGCAGATAGATCAGATTCAAGATCCATCCTCATATCAAGAGGGGCATCATGATGATAGCTGAAGCCTCTTTCAGGAGTGTCAAGCTGCGGAGAGGAAACCCCAAGATCAAATAGGATACCGTCCACTTTTTCAACGCCTCTTTCATTCAGCTCTTCTTTTAAATACTGAAAGTTTGACTTAATCAATGTTACTTGAGCCTGAAACGGCGCCAGGATTTCTTTCGCATTTTTAAGCGCGGTGTCATCCTGATCAAATGCATATAGCTTGCCTTCTGATGAAAGCTTAGACAAGAGATATGAACTATGCCCCGCTCCGCCCAGGGTGCAATCTACATATGTACCATTTTCTTTTATTTCTAATCCATCTACCGTTTCTTTCAGCAACACAGTTGTATGTTGAAACATTTGCAGTAACCACCTTTGTCAATAAATCGAATTTATGGGAGTAACAGTTTTTGCACAATAGTTTATTATATATCAAAATCGATCATATTTTCAGCAATTTCCTCAAAGGAATCTTCCTGCTGTGCAACATACTGTTCCCACACTGGCTTGCTCCAAAGTTCAATTCGATTTGAAACGCCGATGACTACACATTCTTTCTCCAGCTTTGCATAGTTCAGGAGCGGAGCAGCAATATTAACACGGCCTTGCTTGTCCAATTCACATTCTGTGGCACCCGAAAAGAAAAAACGGGTAAAGGCGCGTGCATCTTTTTTTGTAAGCGGAAGGGTTTTGAGTTTTTCTTCAAGGATTGTCCATTCGCTCATAGGATATCCAAACAAACATTGATCAAGGCCTCTTGTTAGAACAAAGACTTCCCCAAGCCCTTCCCGGAATTTGGAAGGGACAATCATGCGGCCTTTTATGTCAATCGTATGATAGTATTCTCCCATGAACATAAGGTTGCCCCACTTTCTTTCCCTAACTCACCACTTTCCCCCACTTATCTCCACTTCCTATATTACATGTTTTGTTCATAAAAAAAAACCCTGTTTTGCACAGGATTTTTAAAAAAATTCATTTAAATTTTGACAACCTTATGTTGATAATTAAAGGAATATGGCAGTTCTGTAAGATCTTGCAGAATATTGCTCCCATATTTATTCAAATAGTAATAAATGTTCCATATCCGTTCTTGAGGCTGTCTGTTCGGTTTGATTGAGTTCGCTATTCTTTCAAATTTGCTTATTCCATTGTAGTTCTGAAGTCTTATGCTTTTTTCGACAGTTTTCTCCAGAAGCGCTATCTGACTCTGAATAAAGCCTGCATTCTTTTGCACGTAACCTTCAAGACTTCCGTCCACCGCAATAGCTGCTTCTCTTAACCTCGCGTGAAGGTTGTCAATCTCTTTTTTGATTTCTTCAGCAAGCGGCTGAAATGCTACCGTCCTTCTCTTATCTACCCACGCTTCTTTCATTTCCTCAAGATCTTCCGTCATAACCGTTAATAAATCAAGATTCATCTCATTAATTTCTGATTCAATTGCTCGCTCAAGCAATGTAATATTTAAGCGGGGAACAACAGGTGACATTTTTAGGTTTAAAACTTCAAATGCTTTTTTTAATTCACCCCAATAAGTAAGCTCACCTGGTCCTGCTATAAAGGCAAGCGTCGGAAAAAGGCATTCCTGCATAATCGGGCGTGTAACAACATTATTTGAGAATCTTTCAGGATGAATGGAGAGCAAGTCGAAAATCTCGCTCTCCTCAATACACAGACCCGTGTCTTTATGGACAAAACTGCCATTTTCTTTTTGTAAAAGAAGTCTTTCCCCCTCGTGCTCATAAAAAAGATTGGCGCTGTTTTCCGTCATTTCTATAATTGGAGAAAAACCATTTTTCTTCATAACATCCTGCTGTTCACGGACAGCCTTTTCAATTGATTCATTATGCTGAATGAGCTGCTGGAAATAGTCGATTTCGAGCTTTCTAAGTTCTGGATGAGCAGAATTTACAAGAATAAGGCCTTGGTTTTTAAAAAGGTCCATTATAAGCCACTCAAAAAAATCAACAAATGTTTCAGATTTTTCGAGCGAAAGAAGAACCTGCGCTTTTATTTCATTCGTAAAATTTGTTTCTCCGAAAGACTCAAAAATGTCATCAATCCATTGGCGGCATTTAGCTGAATCAATAGCTAAGTTTGAAACAGAGCTTTTTTGAAAGGGCATTTGAGAAATACTCTTCTTTTTAACCCTGTACTTATCCTGAATGAATAAATGGTTGATCTCTGCAAAATCATGGTCTTCTCCAGCAATCCAGAAAACTGGAACAACCGGTTTGTTTAATGCCTTCTCCTGCTGTTTGGCCAGGGATAGAACAGACAGAATTTTATGAATTGTGTAAAGAGGCCCTGTCAATAGACCAGCCTGCTGTCCGCCTATAACAGCCGTACTTTCTGGGTCTCTCAATTTTTCAATGTTATTGTTAACGGTTTGGGATTGAAAACGCTCATTGTACTGAAGTAGGCAGTTAACGAGTTCCTCCCGTTTAAAAGAGCGGCTTTTCAATTCCTCCACCCTGTGAGAATACGCTTTTTGATTATGTATGTCATAGTGAAAATAAAAATCTGTATGTAATTGCTTGTTCAAAAGAGTTTGTACAAACAAATTAGAGGATGGCAGGGAGAGTTCTAAAATCTCCATATATGTACTTCCTTTCTCCGTCTAAGATAAGTCCCGAGAAGAGTATAGCATTTCTCGCAAGCTTTGTTAAAGAAAGTGTTCCCGCTTCCTCTTTATTATGATGGCTCAGTTAAAGCTTTGATTTTTACACCTTGTTGATTGGAGAGGGTGCTAAAGACTACTGCTTAGAAGAGCGTGTCAAGGGAGACCCCTGGAGGCTCTAAGGTAAGCCCGCTAAAGCTTGAGTGCCTGCTAGCTGCAATCAACAGTCAAGTTTGAAAGAGCCATTATGATAAAAAAAGGTGCTTCTATTAGAAGAACCGAAATGGTGCGGTAGTTCTTCCGTAATTTTTTCTTATGCCGAAATTCCTTTTATTGCCTTAAGTAAAAAATGAAGCACCGGAACGTGGATCTTTTTTTTCTCTGCTTCACCAAGGAGATAACCGATAATAGCATCTACTTCCGTATTTCTTCCCTGTTCTAGTTCTATATCTTGAAGCATGGAAGAATGATTGGAAGAGGTGCTCATGCAAACCTGCTCCACTACTTTAAAGCTCATATCACTTTTATTGCTGTTAAGCACTTGAATGGCTTCATCATAAATACTTTTCATCAGCTGATAATAATATGTATTTTCAATCAGCATTCCATTAGGCACTCTAAGCAGGGCTGTCAATGGGTTAATACAGGCATTGACTAGAAGTTTTCTTTCCAATAGAGACTGCCAGTCATCCTTCAGCACAATTGGAAAAGCTTCATTTTCCGGAAGCATGGTGTGAATGTTTTTTTGACCCTGCCCGAGAAAAAGACTGATTCTTGTTTCCCCTGAGCCATTATGTTTCACAACACCCTCCGCTTCTTTTTTGGCTCCATGTTCCACTGTCCCAACATAAACTTCATTTCCCTCGAGAGCATGCAGCATTTCTAAATGACCCATTCCGTTCTGAAGAAATAGTATCTGTTTTCCTTTTTCGCTTGCAAGCGCCATTACGACTGGTTCAAGCTGATATTGCTTCACTGTTACGATGATCATCTGTTCCTTATACTGATTGCTATTTGAAGCATGTATCCTGTGAAGGCTTCTTTCTGTACCATTAAGCAGCAGAATTCCCTCTTTATTGAGCAGATCTGCCTGCTCTTTTCGGTTTGTATATACTGTTATATTCGCTTGCTTCGATAAATAACTGGCAAACAGAAGGCCAATTGCTCCTCCTCCAATAATTCCTATGTCCATTTTATGCACCCCTATGCCATGATTCCATTTTTACTATATCAAAAATGAATGTTTTTCACTCATTAAACCCTTTGATTCAAGTTCAGTACATCCTAAAAAAAGGCTGTTTTCGCAGAAATTGTTGTTTTTTGTACATGCTTTTATCACGCATTTAGACTAGCATCGGGGCATCTTTTCTTAAAGTTTTTGCCATCCCAATGGTATCAAGGGCTAAATATAGGGTCATGAACAACAAAGTTTAAGAAAAGAGCCTAAAAAAAGAATGACCTATTCGAAAACAGGTCATTCTTAATGATTGGCTATAAAGCAGGGAACTGCCTATTTCTTAAACAGGATAAACGGGATGCTTTCTCTGGCCGTATAAAACGTCTTTCGTTTCAAATTGCTCCAGACGAAGAACCAGTTCATTCCTTAGCTCATCAGCAGCTACAATGTGATCAACGATTAATTCTGAAGCCAGCTTATAAATATCAATATGCTCTTTATATTCCTGCTGTTTTTGCATGACATATTGGACTTTTTCCTTAGGATCTTCCATTTCGTTAATTTTATTGGAATACACTGCGTTAACAGCTGCCTCCGGACCCATAACCGCAATTTGGGCAGTCGGCAGTGCAATGCAGACATCCGGTTCAAAAGCAGGGCCTGCCATTGCATAAAGACCCGCACCATATGCTTTACGTACAATAACAGATATTTTCGGAACAGTTGCAGAGCTCATGGCAGCAATCATCTTTGCCCCATGCCGGATAATACCTGCCCTCTCAACTTTCGTGCCGATCATGAAACCTGGCACATCCGCAAGGAAAAGGAGCGGAATGTGGTAAGCGTCACAAAGGGTAATAAATTTGGCTGCTTTGTCAGCTGAATCAATAAAAAGCACACCGCCCTTAACCTTAGGCTGATTGGCAATAATTCCGACTGCCTTTCCGTCAATGCGGCCAAATCCAGTAATCAGCTCCTGGGCAAAAAGCTTCTTGATTTCAAAAAAGCTTCCTTTATCAATTAATGCATCAATGCAATCATACATATTAAACGGAGCATTCTGATTTTCAGGGATAATTTCCGAAAGCCTTTTGGTATTAACAGGAGAGAAAGCTTCCGTTTGCTTTGTCTTATGTTTAAAATTCTGAGGGAAGTAAGTCAGATAATCTCTCGCCTGAACGATTGCTTCTTCCTCATTCTGAACAAGAATATCACCGCATCCGCTAATGGTACAGTGCATTCTGGCTCCTCCCATTTCTTCAAGTGAAACTTTTTCGCCAATCACTTTTTCCGCCATCCTTGGGGACCCAAGGTACATAGAAGCATTCCCCTCAACCATAATCACGATATCGCAAAATGCCGGTATGTAGGCACCTCCTGCAGCGGAGGGCCCAAATAAAAGGCAGACCTGAGGAATCATTCCCGAAAGTCTAACCTGGTTATGGAATATACGCCCTGCTCCTCTGCGGTTAGGAAACATATCAATTTGATCCGTTATCCTAGCTCCTGCTGAGTCCACAAGGTAAAGAAGCGGAACCATTAATTTTTCAGCAGTCTCCTGAATCCTTATGATCTTTTCTACGGTTCTTGCACCCCATGAGCCCGCCTTGATCGTGGAGTCATTCGCCATCACACAAACCGTCTGGCCATTGACCTTTCCAATAGCTGTTACGACTCCGTCTGCCGGCAGATCTCCTGCCTGGTTGTTCGCGAATTTTCCATCCTCAGTGTATTGGCCATTATCGAACAGACGGTTCAGTCTGTCTCTGACAAATAACTTATTTTGCTGCTTCATTTTTTCGTGGTATTTTGGCTGGCCCCCAGCTTCGATCTCAGCATTCTTCTCTTTCAGCTGCTGTTCCAGTTCATGAATTTTCAGCATAATTGTCCCTCCTTTAGTCTTCCAAAGTTAGCAAAAGATCGCCTTCATTTACAAAATCTCCGGGCTGAACAGAAATTTCTTTCACTTTTCCTCCAGCAAGCGTTTCAATCGGAATTTCCATTTTCATTGATTCAAGCATAACAACTTCCTGCCCGGCTGATACATCAGCACCCGCCTCCACTAATACGTTTAAAACAGTACCTGCCATGTTTGCTGTAATTTGTTTCATCTGATATTATCCCCCTAATGTATATGACTGTTTTTATGCGTTAAGCGGGTATTTTGGTACCCATAACGCCTGTGTTTAACTGATAAATGTATGATCTTTCAAATAAGATGTCGTATAATTTCCTCTGACAAAAGACTGATCCTTTAAAATATTGATAAATAGAGGGAGATTGGTTTTGATCCCCTCAATAGATGTCTCCTCTAAAAAATACAGAGCCTTACTTAAAGCGAGTTCTCTTGTTTCTGCATGTACAATAATTTTTGCTACAAGAGGATCGTAAAATGGACTTACCGTATTACCCGGCTCATAAGCCAGATCAATTAAAACGCCGGGCATATCAGGATATGTAAATGCATTTAATTTTCCTGGAGAAGGCAGAAATTTAACGGGATCTTCTGCATACAATCGGAATTCAACGGAATGCCCATTTTGCTGGATGTCATTTTGCAGCAAAGGAAGCTGTTTTCCGTCAGCTGCGATTATTTGCCACTTTACAAAATCTAGACCCGTGATAAATTCTGATACCCTGTGTTCAACCTGAAGTCTCGTATTCATTTCTAAAAAATAAAATTTTTCATTTTCATCTACAATAAATTCGAGTGTTCCAGCATTTTCATATTTAACATGCTTTGCTGCTTGAACGGCTGCCTCGCACATAAGCTGTCTTGTTCTTTCTGAAATAAACGGGGATGGCGACTCTTCAATCACCTTTTGGTTTCTTCGCTGCACGGAACAATCCCGTTCAAAAAGATGAACGGCGTTCCCATGAGAATCTCCAAAAATTTGAATTTCTACATGCCGTGCGTTAGCTACATACTTTTCAATAAATACTTCTTCATTTCCGAAGTAGGTTTTCGCTCTCGTTTTAGTCGATTGAAATACTTTCGCGAGTTCAGCCTCACTCTCGCACAAATGCATGCCGATTCCCCCGCCGCCTCCGCTTGCTTTAAGCATGACGGGATAACCGATTTCATTTGCTAAAGTGAAGGCTTCCTCCAGGGAATCAATGCCAGCTTCACTTCCTGGGATAGTAGAAACCCCCGCCTCTTTCATTGTCTGTCTCGCTTTCACTTTATCTCCCATAATAGAAAGAACTTCTGCAGAAGGACCAATAAATGAAATACCTTTTTCTCTTACTGCAGCTGCAAATGCTGCATTTTCTGATAAAAAACCATAGCCTGGATGAATCGCATCCGCTTTTTCTTTTACGGCCAATTCGAGGATAGCATCTGTTTTTAAATATGATTTTAAAACAGGCGCTTCTCCAATGCGGAAAGAAAAAGTTGCTTCTTTAACATAAGGAAGCTCTTGATCAGCATCAGAATAAATGGCAATAGTTTCAATCCCCATTTGTTTGCATGTTTTTATAATCCGAAGTGCAATTTCACCCCGGTTTGCAATTAAAATTTTTTTCAAGCTCTTACCCCCTTTGAAATTTGATCAATCCACATCCCTCATACCATTTCATTGTTTCCTAGATTATTTTCTACAATAATTTCAATATTCCTTCAAAATACATGTAAGCGTTTGCTATTTTTGTTCTTCTTCCAATATTCGTGATATAATGAAGTAAGACTTATTGTTTAAATTTTAATAAGATTTTGTTTATTACTAAATCTAAAGAGAGTGAACTGCTTCGAGGGGGAGATAAGATGCACAAGGTGGAACGTTTGGTCATTAACTACAAAACACTGGAGGAATTTAAAAAGTTCAAGGAATACGGCCTCCAGGAATTATCAATGCTTGAAGACCTTGAGGAAAATATCATTGAAAATGACAGCGAATCACCTTTTTACGGGATATACTTTGGTGATAAATTGGTGGCTCGAATGAGTTTATACAAGGTTGATAAAAAGCTTGATCAATATTTCGAACCAAAAAGGGATTACTTGGAGCTTTGGAAGCTTGAGGTATTGCCCGACTACCAAAAAGAAGGATACGGAAGATCTCTCGTGGAATTTGCCAAATCCTTTGAACTTCCCATTAAAACCAATCCGAGAGTTAAATCAGCCGAATTCTGGTCCAAAATGAACTTTGAACCGGTTAAATATGATATGGAAAGAGATAAAGGGGAAAATCCGCTTATTTGGTATCCTCCAGTTTCAAGCGATCACTAAATCAGCACTTATACAAGAAAAGGGTCTGGCCCAAAAGGTTATGTTTAAACACCTTTTAGGAACAGACCCTTTACTTTTCGATTCTTTCCAGATTTCCATTGCGATCCATCTGAAATTTCACTTTCCGGTTTCTTTCATCATCCTGGAGGACAACCATCTTGCGAGCCCGTTCCATAATTTCAATTAAAGCCGAGTAATCTTCTTCTACTAGCTGCAGGCTATTTTGCAATGTCTTCTTTTCCTGTTCCAATTTATTCACAAGAAGTTCAAGTTTGGATACTTTCTCAAGAAGTTCACTGTTCACTTTCTTGTAATCCTCAATGGAAGAATTCCCTTCAATTTGCTGCAAAAATTGAATGACATTTTTTAAGGATAAATTCTCTTTTTCAGCCTGAATATTGGCTGCAGCTTCAATAGCCTCTTCAGGGGAAGCCGCAGACGGTACTGTTTTCCGCAATTCTTTCCGCTGTCTTTTGGCAAGCTCTATGCCTGTTTTATATTGCTTTCTGACATAGGAGTTCCATCTGAATCCGCATGCAGCTGCAGTTCTGGAGAGCTTTCTCCCTACTTCTTCAAAAGCTGCAAGCTGTGTTCCGCCTTCCCGTATATGCCTGAGGACTACTTCAGCAAGCAGCAAATCTTCATCTTGGTTCCACGCATCCTGACGAGTTGTAGTCATATCTATCCCTCCACTAGCTGTTTTTAAAGGCTCATATCGAAGGTTTTGTTTGCTTTCGGCTCTATAGGGATCTCAAATAAAAGTATGATTTGAAGAGGGATAAAGAGCCCCAAACCTTGTTCGCTGCGCGGATTAAACAAAATTAGCCTCCAACAAGACCTATGCGAAAACAGCCTTTTCTAAAACATATGCCGCTGGTAGAAAAGATAGACTATGCAGTTCTCTATTATATATTCAATTTATTTGTCCAAAAATCTCTGTACAGCGTCCAAATGAGCATCTTTCTCCCATAATTCTGAACAAAGCCTGATTTCTTCCTCCATTCGGCCCCATAGGCCGCTCATCTCAAGCTGACTTTTCTTTATCTTTTTATATCCTGCAAGGACCTCATGATGATCCAGGAGAAAGCCATTTACAGCAGAAAGACCGTTGTCGTAAAGATCATTTTCATCAAGGAGATGGGTGATAAAACCTAGCTCGCGGGCTTCTTCAGCCTTGTATATTTTTGAGGATGCAAGCATCATCATCGCTTGATCATGAGCAAGCTTTTCAAAAAGAAGCGTGCCTCCGCCCCAGCCGGTTGTAATCGCAAGATTTCCTTGAATGAAGCCCAATTTCACACCGCGTTTTGCTGTACGAATATCCGCAGCACAAGCGATTTCACATCCTCCCCCAACAGCTGTACCATTGAGGAGGGCAACTGTCGGCACTGGGAACAGGGCTATTTTGTAAAGGATTTCTCCCATTTTTCTGAGCATGGAATAAGCATCTTCCTTATGATGTAAATGACGAAAGGCTGATAAATCTCCCCCTGAACAAAATGTTTTTTCTCCGCTCCCTGTAATCACCA
This sequence comes from Chryseobacillus diguaensis, assembly GCF_049220665.1. NCBI lineage: Bacteria > Bacillati > Bacillota > Bacilli > Caryophanales > Bacillaceae > Chryseobacillus > Chryseobacillus diguaensis. The sequence goes on along the minus strand of NZ_JBMKNV010000001.1, from coordinate 258,150 downwards.
TTCCCCTGATGTCTTTTCTTTTTTCCGCTTCTGACAAAATGTCATCCAGCAGATCCATTACTTCAAAATCTACTGCATTGTGACATTCCGGCCTGTTGATTGACACTTCCAATAGGCCGTTGAACGTTTCCTTCACAAGCACTTTCCCCATCCCTTTGCACCCCTTTTGTATGCAAAAAAATCGCAAAGCTTTAATAGCCTTGCGATTTCTCTGACGAACTTATTTTTCAACTACTTCTTTTCCTTTGTATTGTCCGCATGCTTTGCAAACGCGATGAGACATTTTCATTTCACCGCAGTTTGGGCATTCTACCATACCAGGCACTTGCAATTTGAAGTGTGTACGACGTAGTCTTTTTCTAGTTTTGGAAGTTCTTCTAAAAGGTACAGCCATTCTTCCCACCTCCTTAACGATCATAAAGCATTCAATTTAAATAATGAAGCCGGTTAATATCCGATCTTCTTCATTCTGTTAATAAGCTGATGATCAGCTTTTTTTATTGTTATCGAAGAATTTGGCCAAATCGGCAAGCCTAGGATCGACCTTCGCTTTGCTTTCCTCTTCGGAAATAACTTGCCAGTCTTTTCCTTCTTGAGGAGCCGCACCTTCTTCGTTAACGTTGTCACTAAAAACCTGTATAGGTATTTCAAGAAGAATCAGCTCTTTTATGACCGGAATCAAATCAACGCTGTCTCCTTCAAGCTGATGAATCTCAGGCTCTTCTTCATCAACATAATCAGTAGGCTTCAACAGATAAATTTCTGTTGTGTCAATTTTAAATGGATATCTTACATCAACTAGCGTTCTTGCACAAGGAAGAATCATGACGCCTTCTATGATCAAATGGAAAGCAGCTTTAGATGAAGTGATATCCGCTCTGCCTGAAACATGAACAGGCTCTACTCCGCGCAATTCATCATGTTCATTTTTCAGCTCATCCAAATTGATCGTTTCGTCAATTTCCAAACCTTTGCTTTGATACTGATATAACTCATTTATTGACCATTTCATATGTGATCACCTCAAGGCAACAAAGGTAATTATAGCTTTCGCCATATTATTTGTCAATATTTTTTCTTTACACCTAAAACTGTTTACTTTGTCCATTATATTCATTTTTTTTCAATTTGTAAAATTTCCAGGAATGCTTAGAAAATAACTGAACCGTCAATAGTATAGCTAAAGCTCTTTCTGAAAGAAAACCCTGTTTAAGTATTTTCTTGCACACAGGATAAGAAAAGAGACTTATAATAAGTTCAATGAAATTTCAGCTGATTCTATTAAGAGATTTTTAATGAATGCTGTATTCGCAAAGATTGTTGCTATTAGGATAGTCATAGTACACGCATAAAGATTAGCTTCGAGGCTTCTTTTCTTAAAATTCGCAAGTGTATCCTTGATCTATATTCACTTAAATGGATGAAAAAACAACAAAGTTTAAGAAAAGAGCCTTATTGAATGACAAAGTAAAAAAAGTTTAAATACAGAGCCTAAAAGAAAAATAGAAAGGAAGAAAAAGGATGAATGTATTAGGAATTGTTGTTGAATATAACCCTTTTCATAATGGGCATTTACTCCACCTTCAAAAGTCGAAGGAAGAGACTGGGGCAGATATTGTTGCTGCAGTTATGAGCGGTCCTTTTCTTCAGCGCGGTGAGCCTGCATTGGTCTCAAAATGGTACAGGACCAAAATGGCTCTTTATGGAGGAGTTGATCTTGTCATTGAACTGCCCTATGTATTTGCCTCACAAAAAGCCGAATCATTCGCGAGCGGGGCCGTCTCAATCCTTGATGCTTTAGAATGCACTCACCTTTCCTTTGGTAGCGAGCAAGGATCGATTGAGCCTTTTTTATCCTCTTACGAAATGATTTCTTCGAACAAAATACAGTACGAATCTGAAATAAAGGAGCAAATGAAGCAGGGCATCAGCTATCCTCAGGCTCTCTCCAATGCCTTCAAGAACATTTCCAGCCAGAGAGAAAACCTTGCAGACCTTACTAAGCCAAACAACATTCTTGGTTTTCACTACATACGCGCGATAAATGAACAGCGTTCTTCCATTGTGCCAGCGACAATCATGAGGGAAGCAGCAGGATATCATGAAGAAAAGCTTCCTTACGGCTCAATAGCCAGCGCTACAGGCATACGTAAGGCTTTATTCAGCAATGAAGGACAAAAATCTATTACAGACTATGTTCCTGAATCTACATGGGACCTTCTTAACCAGGATTCTATAAAAACAGACCCTTTCCGATCATGGGAAGATTTTTTCTCACTGTTGAAATATACAATCCTCACCATGACAAAAGGAGAATTAGCCGATATTTACGAGGTAGAAGAAGGCTTGGAGAACAGAATCCTGTCTTTCATTAAAGAATCACTAACTTTCAAGCAGTTTATGGAAAAGTTAAAAACAAAACGATATACATGGACAAGACTTCAAAGAATGTGTGTCCATATTCTGACCCGAACATCTAAAAAAGATATGGCTTACGTACTTCAGCAAGAAACTTCGAGATATTTAAGAGTTCTTGGCATGTCAAAAAAAGGACAGCAATATTTAAATCAAAAGAAAAAAAAGCTGAAGCTTCCTCTTATCACGAAAGTCTCCTCTTTTCATGATCCAATGCTTGAGCTTGACTTGAAAGCATCCAATATTTACAATATGGTCCTGCCTGAGCCGATGCGGTCAGCAAGATTGCGAGAAGAGTATGCAACACCGCCGATCCGGTTTGATGAAGAAGTAAACAGGCTGATTTGAAATATAGTTAATCCTTCTTCTGCGCAAAGCCATCTATAGAATGGATTAAAAAGATAAAAAGGTCCTATGCTTCTAGAGCAGGACCTTTTCCTATTCATTATGATGCATTTTTCAATTTTTCCAAATAGAAAACAGCATCATCAAACTTATCCACTGGAACTAGCTTTATAGAGGAATGGATTTTTTCAGCGGTCAATTTGGCTTGTTTATAATTGGATTCTTTTTTGCCGTGTTCGTTTGGAGCAAAAAAGATTTTAACACCTGCCTTATCCGCAGCCACAATCTTTTGGGCAATACCTCCTATTGGACCAATTTCACCCGTTTCAGATATCGTGCCTGTTCCTGCTATTTTATAACCTTTAGTGAGATCTTCCGGCTTCAGCTGATCATATATTTCCAGACTCATCATCAGTCCTGCTGAAGGGCCCCCTATATTTTCTGTGTTTAAAGAAACATTAGGACTGACCGTTACTTTTCGTTTATTCATTAGACTGATGCCAATACCTGCTCTTTCTGGTTCCTCTTTAAACGGTGAAAGCTTCATGATGCTGTTCAATTTTTCCCCTTCCCGTTCATATGTTATATTCACCCTGTCTCCGGCTTTCTTTGAGCTGATATAATTTTGGAATTGCTCTGCACTGGTGAGTTTTATTTCATTTACCTTCACTAGCTTGTCATCTTTTTTAAAGACTTTGCTTCCAGGCATATTTTTCTCTGTAAAAGTGACATAAACGCCATCGAATGTCTCAGTAACTTTTTTTTCTGCTTTTTTATAAGCAATAACGACAGCAGAATCCTGAGAGCTTTTCATCATTTGTACCTGTCTTTCTAAGTAGTCATTATCTGATTCATCCGGCTGCTTCACTCGGTCCACCGGTATCATTTCATCATAGGAATTAAATTTAGCAAGCAAATAAGAGACAATGCTTGCTCGTCCAAAACTGACTGTTGTTAAAGAAAAACTCCCTTTGGAAGCGGAGCCTTTATCAACTTTAATGATTGGCTCAAGAGGAGTGGCGCTGCCAGGCTTTAAAATGTAAAAAGGCAGTTTTATATAGGATAGAATCATGGCCAGTATAATCCCGATTAAAAAAGCTTGTAAGGTTTTTTTCTTTTTATTCATCCAGGCTGCTCCTTCCAATTTGCGATCAGCAGCTCAATTTTCTTTATGTTCTTGAGAGCTTCCTGCTCTCCATTTTCAATGATTTCCTGAATATTTGTAAAAGCTCTTGAACTGAACTGTTCTACATGCGGCCTGATCATAACATCAGATTCTGTTTCCCTGTGCAGCAGCAGCTCTTCCTGCATAATATCAAGACTTTGCATGATCACATCGAAAATGGAATTGATTTCTTCATGCTGCTTGACCCTTGATACGTCGACTCCAATCACAATGTCTGCGCCCATTTCTTTGACGACGGAAACAGGAACCCTGTCTATAACTCCTCCGTCCACGAGGAGCTTGCCGTCGAGCTTCACAGGAACAAATATTCCTGGAATGGCTATACTTGCCCGAACAGCGTCTGAAACAGGACCTTTCTTAAAAACAACCTTTTTTCCTTCATATAGATCTGTTGCGACAATAGCGACCGGCATATCCAATTCTTCAATATTTTTGCCCTTTGTAAAAACTTTAACCAATTCCCAAACCCGATTTCCTGAAACGAACCCCATTTTTGGTATGGTAAAGTCGAGATAATATTTCCGTTTAAAGGCTGCAGCAAGCTGATACAAACGGCTGATGTCATGCCCTGAGGCAAAAATGCCTCCTACGAGCGCCCCCATGCTGCTTCCTGCAATCATATCAATTTTAATGCCATGCTCCTCCAATGTTTTTATAACACCCAGATGCGCAAAACCCCTTGCCCCTCCTGAGCCAAGTGCCAGCCCTATTTTCGGTTTCTTTTCCAGGAGAACAGCCTCCTTCTTCCATACATCTTACTCAAATCATATGGTCTAAAAAGGACCCCTATTCTCGTATATTAAAACTATGGAAAAAGTACAGGCTTTTTACCTTTTCCATTCTTATATGTAGCGATTTTCAATGGGAGGCATGCCTTTGAACCGATCCAAATGGAATACATTGCTTGCTGCACTGTTCATTGCAAGTTTAACGCTGTTAGTCATACTCCACCCAGAGGCTGCTCTGGATGCTTCGAAACAAGGGCTTAAAATGTGGTGGGAAATTGTTTTTCCTTCCCTGCTGCCTTTTTTTATCCTCTCTGAACTTTTGATTGCCTTTGGAATTGTCCAATTCATCGGAATTATTCTTGAGCCTTTTATGCGGCCGATTTTTCGAGTTCCAGGGGTAGGCGGTTTTGTCTTTGCAATGGGCATGGCATCTGGTTTCCCTTCAGGCGCAAAGCTGACTGCAAGACTCCGGCAGGAAAATCAGCTTTCAGCAATAGAAGCTGAACGGCTCGTTTCCTTTACAAACTGCTCAAACCCGCTTTTTATTTTCGGAGCTGTTGCTGTCGGATTCTTCCATAATCAAGCTCTCGGTTTATTGCTCGCAGCAGCTCATTATCTTGGTAATGTAATGGTAGGGCTTGTCATGAGATTTCATGGAAGAAGCAAAGAAAAAAACATCAGGAAAGATAAAAAAACAAGTTTCCCTTCCATCTTATCAGCCTTTAACGCCCTTCACAAAACGAGGCTTGAGAACAAACAGCCGCTTGGAAAAATGCTGGGTAATGCGGTACTGTCTTCCGTCCAGTCACTTCTGATGATTGGAGGTTTTATTATAGCCTTCTCTGTCTTTAATCGAATTCTGTCTGTTGTCCAGCTGACAGATTTTCTTTCAGGGGCTATCAATGTATTTTTAACGATGGCAGGCTTTCCTGAATCTTACGGAAAGCCTTTGATATCAGGATTATTTGAAATAACACTTGGAAGCCAGCTTATCAGCAAAGAAACAGGACCAGCCCTTTTGTTTCAGGCTGCCGTTCTGACAAGCTTCATTCTAGCTTTCAGCGGGTTTTCTGTTCAAGCACAAGTTGCAAGTATTCTTGCTGAAACGGATATACGGTTTAAACCTTTTTTTATCGCCCGTATCATGCAGGGATTTTTTGCGGCTATAGCAGCCGCTTTGCTCTTCAAGCCTCTCTATCTGCATTTTCAATCAAGTAAAGAAACATCCGTTCAGCCTGCCTTTCTCTTTCAGAATTCCGGCCGATGGTTCACTGAAATTTGGCAGCATTTAAGCAGCGCCGGCCCTCTTATTACGATTGGCTCTCTGCTTGTTTATATTATTCTCTACAGCTTAAAAAGCAGAACTATATCAAAGAAACCCTATTAATATATGAACGAAAAGGATGACCAATATTGTGCCGGGTCATCCTCTTTTTTAGGCTCTTTTCTTAAACTTTGTTAATTTTTCCAATTTTCCAATTTCTTTTTATTGACTATACATGCCATTTAGACGGAAATTTTAAGAAAAGATGCCACTAAGCCAATCAAACAACATTCATTTGCCTTATACGAATAACAACAATCTTTGCGAAAACCATTTTTATTGCCTAAAAGGTCTGCTATTTCAAAACAAATTTTTGCTTGAGTGCCTTCTCAACAGGAGGCGGAACAAGATCTTTAATATCCCCTTTGTACTTCGCAACCTCTTTAACGATACTGGAGCTGAGGAAAGAGTATTGGTTGTTCGTCATCATGAAAAACGTTTCAATTCCTTCATCAAGAAAGCGGTTCATAGAAGTGATCTGCATTTCATACTCGAAATCCGAAACAGCCCGCAGTCCTCTTAAGATGGAGTTGGCATTTTTTTGCCTGGCATAATCCACCAAAAGCCCTTTGAAGGACTCTACTTCAACGTTCGGTATGTCCTTTGTTACTTCTCTTAACAATTCGCATCTTTCTACAACATCAAATAAAGGCTGCTTGGAAGAATTATTCAATACACAAACATAAACCTTTTCAAAAACATTTGCGCCTCTCTTAATAATATCCACATGACCAAGCGTCACTGGATCAAAGCTCCCTGGGCAAACTGCAATACTTGCCATTTACTCTCCCGTCCTTCCCGTTTCATATCCAAATATGGTAACAGCCGTGACTCCGTATACTTCTTCCTTTAATTTGGAAAGGTGGCCAATTGCATCCGGCAGTTTTTCTTCTGTACCATGCTCAGCTACAAGATATCCTTCTTCTGTTAAAAGGACTGCCTCATCAACTGAATTTATAAACGCTTTCAATTTTTGTTGTTTGTAGGGCGGATCCAAAAAAATTAAATTAAATGATAAGTTCCTTTTTATAATAGCCTTTAACGCTCTTTCTGCATCATTCCTATATACTTCAGTCTGCGCTTCAAACCCGCAGGCTTCAATATTTTTATGTATGGTTTGGATCGCTTTTGAATCCTTGTCAACGAATAGGCAAAAATCAATTCCCCTGCTTAAAGATTCAATGCCCAATCCTCCGCTGCCGCCAAACAAATCCAGGGCTGATCCGCCTTCAAAAAAGGGACCGATCATATTAAAAATAGCTTCTTTCACTTTATCAGTGGTAGGCCTTGTGGATGTTCCGGGTACAGCCTTTAAAGGCCTTCCTTTACATGAACCTGACACAACTCTCATACTATTCACCACATCTTTTTAAGATTCCTGCTTTTAAGCATGTTTTATCGTACCATAGAAAAAAAAGAAAAAACAATAGCTTGGGATAAATTTGACTGCCCTATAAAAGATCAGTTGACTTACTAAAAAAGAAACTGTTTTAGCAGCAGGCTTAAGGTAAAGCTAAATGTTGATTTTGGCACAATGTTAATTGGAGCGGAAGTCACGAAACTACTGCTTAGAAAAGCGGGTCAAGGGAGATACCGCAGGCGCCAAAACGCCGAGGAAGGCTCTAAGGACCGCCCGCTTAAGATGAGTGTCTGAAGCGGAACCCAAGAGTCAAGTTTAAAGAGCCTGGCAAAAAAAAAACCTTGCAGGCAATTGTCTGCAAGGTCCTTCTATCCCTCGTTCAAGGTTAGAAGGCAAAGGGAGAGGAGAAACCGGAGGAAGAACTTATGGGGAAAAATAAGTCTTCTCCGCGGTTGGCAACAACATCGGTTGACGAGTGTTGTCCTTTCTTATTATGGCCAATTATACTTTATGCTATACAAATCATATTCAAACTGGAAGGAACGGTCCTGACAGATGACTCACGGGAAGATTTTTATGTGAAAAAATGCTACATTAGTTTGTAGGTAAAATGGAAGGAGATCTAAAATGATACAAAGATTTATTGAACTTGGAGAAGGGTATTCTGATATATATGAACTTCTAGAAACAGCAAAAGCCAATAAAACAAGAGTTCATGGGCTTCTTTCCCTGCAATCCGAAGTAGACGGAAGACTTGTAACTTCTATTGGGGTGATCATGAAACCGACTGATCCGGGAGAATTTCAAGCCATTTATGTTTGCAGGGAAGGAATTCCTAACCCCGCAGAAAAACCAAACAAACGGTCACAGCTTTTTCAGGAACTTTCAATCGAGTTAGAAAAAAAGATCATTAAAGTTAAGGTAAAACCGTCAAATGCTTTTAATGAAAAAATTCTATATTATCAATACTTAATAGGGATCCTTAGATTGAATCATATCATCCCTCCGATGAAATGAAAAAACGGGTCTGGCCAAAAAGTAAAGGTACTCATGGCAAGACCCGTCAATAAATGATTTATAAACCCATTTTATAATCATATTCTTTCGCTTTATCAATTTTGCTTTCAAATTCGAGCTTAAGATATGGTTTATATGATGGCTCTACATGCTTAACAAATGAATAGGAAGATATTTTTCCAGTCAATTGTTCAGATGCTTCCTGATCACAATAAAGCACAACATATTTCAGTTTTTTTGAAACATAATGAACATTACCGAATTTCCGCAGCATTTTCACATGCTTTAGGGAATGCATCCATACAATTAAGCCTTGTCTTTTATCAGCCATTAATCTTCACCCTTTTTCGCGTGTCCAAAGAAATTTTAACAGAGTTTTTTCTGTTTCACAATATGTTCCGATAGCTCTTTTTGAACATGTCTGCTTTGTTTTTTTATCAGCGGTATCCTGGCAAAGGTATTTGTACGCATCCGAAAGGAGTTATGCTCGTGGATGAACTTGAAGCTATATGGATTCAGTTTTTATCAGAGCTTCAATCTAAAGAGGCTATAGAAAATACCGAGAGAAAAATGATTGCCGGTACCCCATTTTTGTATGTAGTTCTTAAAACAAGCTTAAATCAGCACGAGCTTGAAAAACTCATTCGAAATGCAGCCAAAAAGGCGATGGCCGGCAAAAGAGTCACTGTTCAAACCATTTATGTTAGAGAACAGGCTAATACAATTGTATTTCGTCACCGTTTTTTTGTTCCGCAGGAAAAAATGTTTTGCTGCGGAAATTTATGCGAAGATTGTATTTTGTTAAGGCACTTAAAAAACCGTTCTAAAAAAGACAGGGGCTAGCCCTGCCTTCAAATTAGGATACCTTACAGCCGCAGCCCCCTCCAGAACCACATCCGCCTCCGCATGAAGACCCTGAGTCAAAGAAAGGATTGCCTGTAGGCACTTTTATATGTTCAGACACAGCTCTGCCAAGCTCAACACTTATTTCATCAAGTAAAGTTTGAAGATTTGTTTCAGCTCTCCGGAAAGCAGCCACAGAATCGTTCATATCGAGGTTTCTCTTAACCTGCCGCATTTCCGATGAAATTGTTTTGTAGTCCGGATGATATCTTCCAAAACGCTGAACGTCTTCGTATTTTTCCTTTACCTTGGTGAATTCTGCAATGAGCGACTGTGCTGTCTGGTCATTTTGCAAAGCTTTCTGAAGACGGCGGTAATCCACAGCTAGTTGGGATTTCTCGATCATTTCCCCAATTCTCTCCGCCTGCTCCAAGATGGTTACACTTTCCATTGTAGCTAGTACCAATCTTCAGCACCTCCACCCTTATTCTATCATGGTTGAAGGGAAATGAGAAATCCGAATGGAAGTTCTTCACATAATCACAACATTCCATTCTGCTGCTTCAGGACTTTCTTTGCTTCCAAAAGTATGAAACTCCGCGCGAATGTGGTGTCTCCCTTTGGATAAATCCCGAATGGTAAAGGCAGCTGTTACGATATCAGATGTATGCATTTTTCCATCGACATACAGGTTGATGGAAATATCACCTTTTTTTCTGGCTTTTTTCGACAAGGCAAATGATTGATCAGAAGATAAACATTCTACATAAACCACATTGTTTTTCACGAAATGGTTTACTTCCATTTTGCTGTTCTTTTTTTCCGCGGCATGAATTTTAGCTTCCTGGAAAAATGGGCTTGTCCCCTTTATCCAAGATCCTTCGGGTTTTGGCTTGTCATTTGTGCATCCTGTTAAAAGTACAATAAAAAAAACAAGCATCCACACATTTTTCATCTCATCCACCATCCTTTCTCCATATTTTTACCATTCTTTTGGAAATTATGTTTCGTATGGATAAAGCAATGAAGGAAACGAGTAAAGATGCAAAAATAAAAACGGCCTTAAGGCCGCATCTAATCCTGCTGCTTCATAGATTGGAACATGCCAAGCATCATAGAAGCCATTTGTATGGAATTGGAGAACTGGGCCACTTTGTGAGGGATCGTTTTTTGATAGTGATTCATCATGGCAACATTTAAAGCTTTCGTATCATTAGGATTTCGGGCAAGCTTTCTGTACCATTGAGGCTGTTCTCTCATAAACTTGATTAAATCCGGACTGGATTGAATATATTCCTGAATTTCTTTTCTCACAAAGCACCTCTAATCTTTTCTGAAAGAAAATGGCTGGTTTCCTGTGCTGCCGCCAGATGTTTGAGTAGGTTTGGCAAATCCAAATTGCTCAAGAATTCCTTGAATAGTTGAAACGGTATTGCTCATATTATAGAGATGCTGATTCATTTCATTGGCATCCATTTTTTTGACTGAAGAAAGCATTTTTGACATAAAATCGGATTTCTTTTCTTCCGTTACTCCTTCAGCAGCCTCTTCGTCTTTGTATTGTTTCCATGATGGATCTGTGTCTCCAAGCAAATACCAATCTTCATAGATTCCCTGCCAGCTCTTAGTACCTTTTCTGACTTCCTGTATCAATTTCGGATGAAGCTTTACAAATCCCTTGAATTCTTCAACTGACGGATGCAGCTTCTTTTCACTCATCATCTTCACTCCTTGTTGCGTCTGCCTATTTCATTTTATCCGGTTAACCGTCTTATGGTTCGCCCAATTATGGTGTGAGCATCATAAATATTTGCTAAGATAGTAGGGTACAAAATACAGTTTAATACCGGCAGGAAAATGACTGCCTTGACAGAAGGGTTGGAACAAAATGAATAAAGAAGAACTTCTTGCTCAATTCCAGCAGATTATTGAAACCTCAAATGAAGAAGAACTGCATGTTGCCAAGTTACTGGCAGATGGAATGGAAAAGAAGCAAAAGAAGCAAAATGGTACATACATAGGTGCTTTAATGCACGTCCAAAATGAGTGGAATGCTAATGGAGATCTTACGATGAAAATCCCAAATACTCCTATCATTCAAAATAACCTTAATATTGTTCATGGCGGCATCACAGCCACTCTTCTCGATTCTGCAATGGGAACATTTGCAGGAAGCTTGCTTTCAGAAGGAAAAAGCGCAGTTACTTCCGAAATGAAAATTAATTATGTTGCTCCGGGGACAGGCTCCTTCCTTACTTGCAATGCGGCACTCATTCATAAGGGCAAAAGAACGATTGTTTTGCAGGGACAGGTTTTCAGAGACGACGGTGAACTGATTGCCCACTCAACTGCAACCTTTTATATAATTGATAAATAAAACCTTCACATTACCTGATGTTCTGCAAAAAATAAGAAGGCTGCCTTCGCAAGCCTTCTTTTCTATTGGTTCCAGTATTTCACATAATCCTGTGTATAATAATCACCGTATACACCCACTCCCAGATGGGTGAAATCAGCATTCAGCATTGCCTCGCGATGTCCCTTGCTATTCAGCCATCCTTCAACAGACGCAATGGCATCTGTATAATGAGCTGCAATATTCTCGCCTGCAGAAGCATATTGGATACTCCCCTTACTCAGGCGGTCTGCAAGTCCGCCCTCCGTTGGTGAATCGTGTGCAAAATATTGATTATTCTTCATATCCTTACTATGCAGATAAGCAATACCCGAAACATTCTTATCATTTGAGAGACTTTCAAGTCCATGCTGATTTCGAATTACATTGGTAATATCAAATATTTGGTTTTCTGCTGCTTTCTCGATTTTGAGCTCTTTATCCTTTTTTAATTCAGCAGGGGTCAAAAGGCTGCCTCTATATACGACTTCATATGGACGCTGTTTAATAAATGTTTCTTTATCCATTGCTCTTACACTTGAGAGCGTTCCATCAAATTTATCGAAGTAAAGCTGAAGAATCATATCCTTCATTTTCACTGAAGGTCTTGTATTCATATCCTCCTCAGTTAATTCGAATTTATAGGCACTTCCTTTATAGTCCAGAGACAGGGAAGAAGAAATGGGAGCCTCTTTAAATACTTCTCCAACTGGCTGTCCAATATTGAAGGGTTTTAAATTGATGTTTTTTCCAATGGCATAGACAGTCACAACTATTCCGTTTTGAATTCCCACTTGGAGATATTTTTCAGGGTCCTGATTATAAATCCACCAATCATAATCATATTTGGAAGGTTCTTTTCTTGCTGGAGAACCAAGCGATTTTTTGACACCTTCAGATGATTTACCTATAAAGGAGAAGAGACCGCTTTTTGGCATTTTCATTGCATTGCCTGCCTCTTTTTGACTGGAGATTTCAGGGGATTCGCCTGGCTGTCTTTTTTCCGGGGGCTCTTCATTGAACCTTATAAAAAAAGTATACGTTAAAAAAATTAGTATTAATATAAATAGCGCTCTGACCAAGGTTCTCATGCACTTCCCCTCCATTCGATTCTTCTTTCACCAATACCATTCACTATCATTTTATCATTGCAATAATCAGTTCATCCTCATTCATCTTCCCTATTATTATATGAGAAGTCTTCATCATAAAGCATATGGGAAATCTTTATTATTCTTTCCCTTGCTGGATTGGTTTAAACAGAAGTAAGAAGAGCCTTTAACGGTAAAGACCTTCGTTTTATAAGGCTCTTTTCTTGAACTTTGCTGTTTTCCCGTTTCTGTTTCTTGAATATACCTGCCAGTTGGACGGAAATTTTAAGAAAAGATGCCCCGAAGCTAATCCTTATGTGTTTTCAAACCAATACGAATAACAAAAATCTCTGCGAAAACAGCCATTTTTAAAAAAGCACGCAAGCATTGATTGAAAGTTCGCTCTATTCATACTATTATTAAAGAAGCACGGTATTTCACTGGGTTTGGGAGGAATCGGGATGAAATTTGAAGGAACGGGTCTTGAAGGAATGACGGCTGAGCTGATCAGGCTGGATGACCTCATGGAAAACCACGGGTTAATCAGAGCTGGACAATGGGACTATGAAAGGGTTACATATGACCGGAAATTTGAACTTAGAGAAGACATCTTTTATCTAAGAATTCAAGGATTTGCAATTGAAGGTGATGTAGGCAGCAGAAATGCTGTTATGAAGCTTTTGACACCTCTGCTCGGAAAGTATTACTATCCCCATGGAGTGGAATATGGTGAGGATGAAGAGCTTCCTGGTCATATTATTCAAGCAAGCGAAAAAATCATAAAACAGCTGAAAGAGGAAATCGCTCAGCTGGCTATCGGGGGGTAAGGGCTCTTAGGAGCTTTTCCCTTTTACAATTGAATTTAGCAAGATTCATTTTTGGCAATACGCCATTGCAGAAATAAATCATCTTTGCTTGAGCAGATAAATCCAAGTTTATTAAATAAAGCGATGGTTTTTTCCTGATCTGATCTGCATTCCGTATAAATACATTTCACTTCTTTTTGTTCAAAAAGCCAATTAAAAAACATATTAGCTGCCTCAAACGCTATCATTTCAGGGTAAGCTTTATCCATTTGAAAATGAAATTCTACCCTGCCGTTTTGATCAGGCTTTGCTTCGATATAAAAATCTCCGATAATTTTCTTTTCCAGCGTATGAATGATAAGCCAAAGCCCCCATCCATATTCCTTTTTATTCTCTTCCAAACGTTCAATATATAGTGGCAATACTCCTGTAGTAAGAGGTGACGGCCATGTGTCCGGTATATTAATAGGGGAACGTTCCTCCAGCTCTTTTCTATGAATGATAAGAGATTTAGCGATATCAAGAGAACAAGGAATGACCAGAAGGCGTTCAGTCAGGATTTCCAACGTTTTTCCCCCTTCAATGTTTCGGATGATTTTTTCAGGCAAAATAAAAAGTGTTACAAAATTATATTCTGCAACACCTTGAAAATATGTTTGAAAACTATTTAAGAGCTTTTTGAACTCCCTCTTCATATTCATCTTTTTCTCTTTCCTGCCTTGCCCATTTAAAAAAGACATAGGCGAGCATCGTACCGTATATAATTTCCTGAATAATTTTCATCGCAACTCCTCCAAGCTGCTGATCCTCCATTATGGGCAAGGAATTAAACATCTCTGGACCTGTTAAATTAAGCCCTGACAATGTGCCAGCTGGAACACAAAGCTGCATGGCCTGCATCCATGAACGCGGATCATAGTAGGTGGCATATAACGGAACCTTTGCAAAAATAATCAGCGCACAAGCCGGTGTCAAAAGCATGCCATTTGCAAATATGTATCCGATTTTTAAAATGCCGCTCAGTTGATTCTTCTCCTCAAATTTGTTTAGCAGCGGCCACCACATAAAAAGAGATGCAAAAAACAAGATCAGTGTTGAAGCTGTATGATAAAGCGGAGCGCTTTTCACAAAATCAAAAATGGCAGGGAAATGATAGAGAGAAAATAGACCATTAAATAAAATTAATGCAAAAAGTGGTTTCGTCATAAAACGAAAGGCTTGTCTTATGACAGGCAAGTCAGTAACCGTACGCCACATCCATGCGGGAATACTGATGATCAAAAGCGGCGTAATTAACAAATACAAAATGGCCATTTGAATCATATGGGCACTGAACATTAAATGGCCCAGAAGATCAACCGGACTTCCTTTTACGATATATAACAGTACCATTGCAGTGGTAAAAATCCATTGCTGATTGACTGTCACTTTCTCTCTTCCCCGAAACTTATCGCCCTCGCGATTAATCAGAAAAAAATACAGGAGTACGCAAATCACAATAGAGACAAAGAAATAAGGGCTCCACAGTGCATTAAAACCAAATATTTCGATATTCTCCATTTGTTCTTCTCCTCCTTTAAAGGTGTGCCTGAATCGAATGATAAAACCGGCCTTGCAAAAGGCCGATTCCTTAAAAACATCCTTTTATGCTTACCACCAAATAATGGTTGAAAAAGCTAATACAGTCAGCAATCCAAATCCAATGCCTGAAAAAAGGAACAATGCCGGCGTTTGGTGCCCTTTATGATTCATATGCATGAAATAAAACAGCTGGAAAATAACCTGTATGACAGCAAGTGTGATAATAAATGGGGCTTTAAACCATTTATCCACACCATCGTACCCTACAGCAATGAATGCTAATACCGTTAAAAACAGCATCATGCCAAAAGAAACAAATTGATACTTCATTTCCTCCGCATTTTTCTTTTTCCTATATACCAAATCCACACGCGGGTTGCCTGATTTTTGATTGGATTCCATAACCTATCCCACCATTCCCATCAAGTATACAACCGTAAAGATAAAAACCCACACAACATCGATAAAGTGCCAATACAGACTGGCTACATAAAACTTTGGAGCATTGTAAAGATTTAATCCCCTTTTGCTGTTTCGAATGACAAGCGTCGTAATCCAAAGAAGTCCAAATGCAACGTGGGCACCGTGTGTTCCTACAAGCGTATAAAAGGCCGAACCTAGTGCACTGCTCATCATTGTAAATTTAAGTTCATGGACATAATGATTAAATTCATAGATTTCAAGCCCTAAGAATCCTGCGCCAAGCAGGACTGTGATAACAAGCCAAACCTGCATTTTGCGAAAACTGAAATTTTTCATATGATAAATAGCGTAAACACTTGTCAAACTGCTGACCAATAAAAGCATGGTTGCAAAGAATACAAGCGGCAGCTCAAACAGTTCCTTTGTAACTGGACCATTGTTGTTGGAATTTCTTAAAGCAAGAAATGTGGCAAAAAGAGTGGCGAACAGTACTGTTTCTCCGCCTAGAAACAACCAAAATCCTAAAAACTTATTTTTAGCTTCAAGAGTGGCCTTTTCGGGAGATTCCGGAAACGTTTCCGCTGTAAATCTTTCCTCAGCATGCATTATGCCTTCACTCTCCTGTCTGTATCGTCCTCAAGATCTTCTTTATGAATATGGTAGCCATGATCATCAACGACAGAACGAAGGAACATGCTTCCGAAAGTAATAAGAAGCCCTATTAAGATCAGAATAATTCCCCACGAATGTTTCTCATGGTACATTAAGCCAAGTGCTGCAACGAATAAACCAAATGCAATAAAGATTGGCAGAATGGAAGAGTTCGGCATATGAATATCTCCGACAGGCTCTGAAGCTGTAAGGCCTTTTTTGCCTGCCATTTTTTCAATCCATAAAGCATCCAGTCCACGCACTAACGGAATCTGTTTAAAGTTGTATTCAGGAGTTGGCGCTTCGACAGCCCACTCAAGTGTACGCCCGTCAATCCATGGATCCTGTCCAGCTGGCTCTCCTTTTACAGCAGTCTGGATAATATTGATAACCATTATAAGCACTCCCGCTGCCATGAAGAAAGCGCCTATTGAACTGACCATATTGTATGTTTCAAATCCTTGACCTGGAAGGTACGTAAAAACCCTGCGGGGCATCCCAAATAATCCAAGAAAATGCTGAAAGAAGAAAGTTAAGTGAAAGCCGATAATAAATAAAACAAATGTAATTTTGCCTAATTTTTCATTTAAGACTCTGTTAAAGATTAATGGCCACCAATAATGAACCCCTGCAAGCAGGCCAAGAATCACTCCCCCTACAATGACGTAATGAAAATGAGCTACGACAAAATAAGTATCATGATATTGGTAGTCAGCCGTAACGGCAGCGAGCATAATTCCTGTGACCCCGCCCATGACAAAGGAAGGCAAGAACGCCATTGCATACAGCATCGGAGTTGTATAACTGATGCTGCCTCCCCACATTGTAAATAGCCAGTTAAATATTTTAATGCCCGTCGGTACGGCAATGGCCATGGTCGCCACTGCAAATATGGCATTTGCAATAGGCCCAAGACCAGTTGTAAACATGTGATGAGCCCATACCATGAATCCTAAAAATCCGATTAATACGGTTGCAAAAACCATGGCAGAATATCCAAAAAGCCTTTTTTTCGAAAACACTGGTATAACTTCCGAAAATATTCCAAAGGCAGGAAGGATCAAGATATAAACCTCAGGATGGCCGAATATCCAAAAGATATGTTCCCAAATGATTGTATTTCCTCCGGCTCCGGCAACAAAGAAATTGGTATGAAACAGTCTGTCAAGCATCATGAGCGCCAATCCTACCGTTAATGGAGGAAAAGCAAATAGAATAAGTGCTGAAGCTACGAATGTGGTCCAAGTAAAAAGCGGCATTCTCATGTATGTCATTCCAGGTGCTCTCATGTTAATAATGGTTGCCAGAAAGTTGATGCCTGCCACTAGAGTTCCAATCCCGGAGATCTGAAGACCAAGCACATAAAAATCAACTCCATGGCCAGGGGAATTCAGGGAAAGCGATGCATATGAAGTCCAGCCTGCGTCAGGAGCCCCACCTAAAAACCAGCCAAGATTTAAGAAAACGCCTCCGAAAAAGAACAGCCAAAATCCAAGTGCATTAACAAAAGGAAACGCTACATCCCTCGCTCCAATTTGAAGCGGTACTACAGCATTCATAAAAGCAAACAGCAGCGGCATAGCTGCAAGGAAAATCATTGTGGTTCCGTGCATTGTCATTACTTGGTTGTACAAATCCCCCGTCAAAAAGTGATTGTTTGGAATGGCAAGCTGAATTCTGATAAACATGGCTTCAATACCGCCCACCACGAAGAAAAATCCGCCTGCGACTAAATACAGAATGGCAATTTTCTTATGATCAACAGTTCTAAGATAATCCCACAGAACAGCGCCGAAGCCTTTTTTCTGAGTTAACGTGCTCACAATGCTACCTCCCTTTCTGTGTAACTCTTTTTCTCGGTTTCTAACTATTTCTTGTTTGTTTTAAAATGGCTGTTTTCGCAAAGATTGTTGCTATTCTTAAGTATTAAAGAAAACGCATTAAGATTAGCTTCGGGGCATCTTTTCTTAAAGTTCAAATCAAGGATCCTGCAGCTGAAATTTAGATTGAGAAGCAACAAAGTTTAAGAAAAGAGCCTTTAAAAAAAGCGATCTTGCTAAGTTTTCTACTTATCTGCCTTTAATCCCATTACATACTGGGTTAACGCGTTAACTTCCTCATCTGATAGCTTCGGATATTTCCCGGTCATCTTGTTGCCAGGCTTATATTTTTCTGGATTTTTAAGCCATTTTTTAACATTTTCTTCATTATGGTCCATAACGCCGGCTACTCTTGAGCGATTTCCGAAGTTCCCCAGATTCGGAGCAATACGGGCTGCCTCAGGCCTGCTGTCGGATGGTGCTACTGCATGGCAGGCAATGCATCCTTTTTGCTGGAAAAGCGCTTCGCCCTGTTTAGCCACATCGCCTTCTGCGACAGGCTTTGCATCTTTCATTTTCTTAACCCATTGATCAAACTCGGTTCGAGATACCGCTTTCACTTTAAAGTCCATTAAAGCATGCGAAGGACCGCAAAGCTCTGCACACTTACCATAAAGATATTCACCGGCATTCTTTGTCCGTTTAGAATCAAACTCAAGCCAGAATTTATTTTCATTCTCAGGATTCGTATCCATTTTTCCTCCTGCTGCTGGGATCCAGAAAGAGTGCTTAACATCAGAAGATTTTACTTTAAAGTACACTTTTTCGTCAGTAGGAACAACAAGCTCCTGGCTGGTAATCACTTTATAGTCAGGGTATTCGAATTCCCACCAGTAAAGATTTGCACGTACATTAACAACAAGTGCATTTTCAGGTTTCCTCTTTTCACTATCCATCGGCTTTACATTCGCCAGATCAAACGTAGAAGCAACTACAGGGACAGCAAGGATCAATAAGAGCAAAATAGGAATGACTGTCCAGAGAATTTCAAGCTTGTGATTTCCCTCAACCTGCTCTGGAATTTTGTCTTTTTGATTCTTCTTTTGTTTAAAACGAATAATGACGTAAATAAAAATTACCGTTACAACTGCGACAACAACGACCATAATAATGGTGCTAAGTATCATGATCGAATACTCATTATCCGCCACTTCCCCAGCTGGCTGCAGGGTGGAAAGATATGGTTCGCCGCAGCCGGCCATAAAGAGCGCCATTAAAACAAACAAAGGAACAAGACGCCATTTTGTCAGCCACTTTTCCATAGACGAATCAAACCCCTCTTTCATTAAATTGGATTTTTAACTACTTAGAATATTACAATAATTTAGTTTATGGTAAATTCTTTTAAATAAAAGAATATTTAACAGTTATATGTATTAATAATGCGCGGCGGATAAACCGCCACGCGATATTTCACTTAAAAAAGCGTGAAGATAACCATAGAAACAAAAAGTATTGTTAAATAATTAAGAGAGTAGATAAACATCCATTTCGCCCATTTTAAATCGTCTTTCATTTTAACTCCAGACAATGCAAGGATAATCCATCCTGCGTTAAGAACTGTCGCAAGAATCACAAAGCCAGTTCCTAAATTAAACAAGTAAAACGGAAGCGGCAGCAGACATGCACACCAAACCATCATTTGGCGTTTTGTCATTTGAAAACCATGAACTACCGGAAGCATAGGGATTTTAGCTGCACGATATTCTTCAACCCTTCTCATAGCAAGCGCAAAAAAGTGAGGCGGCTGCCAAATGAACATAATCAGGAAAAGCACCCATGCAGTTGTGCTAAGGCTTCCGCTTACTGCTGCCCATCCGATTAGCGGAGGAACAGCTCCTGGAATGCTGCCGACTACTGTATTAATCGTATATCTGCGTTTTGTCCACATAGTATAGATGAAAACATAAGTAATGACACCTACAAGTCCAATAACAGCAGCCGTTACAGTTGTTAAGAGTAAGCAGGCCGTCCCAACTATAATTAAAAAGATCCCTGTCCAAAGCGCCTGCTGGCCGTTCACTTTGCCAGTAACCGTCGGACGGTTGCGGGTTCTTTCCATTATGATATCAATGTCACGATCGTAAAAGTTATTAATGGCACATGATCCGCCCATGATAAATGCTGATCCTATTAAAGTGAAAAGAACGACGTCCAATGAATCCAGAAAACGAAGACCGTTGAAGTGGAGTGCTAGCCATAAACCAGCGAATGTAGTAATTAAGTTTGAATTGACAATACCTACTTTAATCAAATCAAGAAAATCTTTTACAGCAGTGGTTTTGGCTATTTCATGAGGACGTTGTTCACTTAGCGATGCATCTGTCATCGCCCTCGAATTAGACATAATATACCTCCTTTACCTATTACCGCTTCAATAAATTATAAAAGCGTTCCAAACCTATTGCCTGCCCATTATGAGCAGACATTCCTCTGTTTGCAGGTGATTTCCTGCAACTATAAATGGATGCTACATGTATTATCATACTAAAAAATCCGCTTATTAAAAAAGGTTTTATATCCGGTTTTTCTAATTAAACGTACTTTTGTGACAAGAAGGTGAACATATTAAAAGATGAAATAAACCGGAATATATTTCCAAATAATACATAAGCCTTTATCATTCTATCACAAAAACGAAAGAAATAATCTCCTGCGAAAAAGAAAAGATCCTGTCTCCTTTTTCTATTTCTATTATAAGATAGTAAATTCCTCCAGAAAACCTGTCTAAATTTATTTTATACTTTTAAAACCTTTGTGAACAATGAGTCCATATCATTGTTTTTTAACGTTTTATTCTCTAAAATCAGTATCGTGGAATGAATAATTAGTTAAAATTGAAAATATCATCAAATCATATTAAATTGTTTTTAGAATGAGAAGGTGAACGTATTTGAAATTTAAATTACAACTTAAGCCACTTGGTGTAGCAACCTCCATTGTGCTCTTGCTTGTACTGCTGGGCGGGGCATTAGTGACAACGACTGGCTCAGCCCGCGGCTGCGGTGCTTCATGGCCGCTATGCAACGGATCCATTTGGCAAACGGTCATTACAAAAGAATTGATAATTGAAGCAGCCCACCGTTTTGTCTCAAGTCTTGCGGGCATCTTAGTATTGATTCTGGCTGTTCTTTCCTGGAGAAGAATTGGACATGTCAGGGAAACAAAGCTTCTTTCCATCCTTTCAGTCGTGTTTTTAATTGCCCAGGCTCTCTTAGGTGCAGCAGCGGTCGTCTGGGGCCAGTCACCAGCTATTAAGGCCCTTCACTTCGGCATATCACTCATTTCTTTTGCTTCAGTGCTTCTGTTGACTCTACTGATCTTTGAAGTGGACAAAAAATATGATGCAAAAGCACTTATTGTTGACAAGGTAATGAGTTTTCATGCTGTCGGTCTTACCATATACACCTATCTCGTAGTATATACAGGAGCGTTTGTAAGGCATAAAGGGGCAGGTCTTGCCTGTTCTGACGTACCTTTTTGCACGAATTCATCTATAGGCCTGCCTGCTACTGTTCAGCAGTGGGCGCAAATGGGACATAGGACGGCAGCTGGAATTTTATTTATTTGGATTGCACTTGCTGCCTGGCATGCTATAAAACATCATAAGCATGAAAAAGTTCTTTACTATGGATGGATGATCACATTTGTGCTTGTCTGCCTTCAGGCAGTGACAGGAGCTCTTTCTGTTCTCACTAAGTTAAATATGTTTTTTACTATGGCACATGGTTTTATCATCGCTTGTCTCTTTGGCGTTTTAACCTACTTCCTGCTCCTTGTTACTCGGAATAAGGTTAACCGCAGAGAGCAGATGCAAAATAATGATGTCAATGCTATCTTGTAAAATTTATCCTTTTTTGAAGACAAATCCGCTGGTTATAAGAACCAGCGGATTTTTTTATCCTTCTTTAAATGCTATAGCTTTTTTTCTTGGTACGGGTATGATCAATATTTGGTTTTGGATTGCCGGTTCCAAGTTTTCAATTCCATTCTCCTCTAAGCTTTTCGTCACTTCTTCGTCTCGCTTTCATATAACTCTTTAAAGGCATGTTCAGGTTCTCCGTAAATGACAAAAAACAACAATCTCTGCGAAAACAGCCTTGCGATAAGAGCCTATAATAAAAATTCTATGAAAAAAGAAGGCCTATTAAAGGACCTTCTTTAAGACAGCTTATTCTTTTTCGAGCTCTATTAACAAATCACCTGTTTGGATGCCTTCACCATTAGAGACATGTATCTCTTTTACAACTCCATTAAACGGTGCCTGGACAGTCGTTTCCATTTTCATTGCTTCTGTGATCATCAAATGGCTGCCCTTTTGTACTTTTTCACCTTTTTTTACAGTAACTTTAATAACAGTCCCCGGCATTGATGCACCAATATGTCCAGGAATGGCTTTGTCTGCTTTTGCTTTCACAGCTACTGAAGAAGTAATGCTTTCATCTCTGATCACAATCTCCCTGGACTGGCCATTAAGTTCAAAATAGATGACTCTTGTGCCGTCTGACTGCGGTTCACCAATGGAAACCAATTTAACTATAAGGGTTTTCCCTTTTTCGATTTCAACTTCAATCTCTTGGCCAAGTGTCATTCCGTATAAAAAGGTTGGGGTATCAAGAACTGAAATATCTCCAAATTCCTCAACTGTCTTGGAATATTCCATAAATACTTTCGGATAAAGCGCGTATGTGATTAACTCAAAGTCAGTAATCTGCCTGTTTAATGCTGAAAAAAGCTCTTTTTCCATTGCTTCAAAGTCAGCAGGCTTTAATAGTTCGCCGGGTCTGACAGTGATGGCTTGCTTGCCTTTTAGGATGACGTTTTGCAGCTTTTCAGGGAATCCTCCATGAGGCTGCCCTAAATACCCTTCAAACAATTCGATAACTGAATCAGGAAAATCCATTTCTTCTCCTCTTTCCAGTATATCAGTCTCAGATAAATCATTTTGAACCATATAAAGAGCCATGTCTCCGACAACTTTTGAAGAAGGTGTAACTTTTACAATATCGCCAAAAAGGTCGTTTACTCTGCGATACATTTTCTTTACTTCATTCCAGCGGCCATCCAGTCCAACTGCTTTTGCCTGCTGCTGAAGATTGCTGTATTGCCCACCCGGCATTTCATGTTCATACACTTCTGTATGAGGGGAATTCATGCCGCTCTCAAAGTCAGCATAATATTTTCGGACAGCATCCCAATACATAGAGAGCTGTTCAAGAACCTCAGCCTTTATCTTTGGCTGACGCTCCATTCCCGTAAGTGCATAATAAAGACTGCTTGCTCCAGGCTGTGAAGTAAGTCCTGCCATTGAACTGACAGCTGTATCAACAATGTCTACCCCTGCTTCAACTGCCTTGGCATACATATAAATGCCATTTCCGCTTGTATCATGCGTATGAAGGTGAATCGGAATATCAACTGTTTCTTTTAAAGCTGAAATTAAATCATAGGCTGCCTGTGGTTTAAGAAGCCCTGCCATATCCTTAATTCCTAGAATATGAGCTCCTGTATTTTCAAGTTCTTTCGCCATTTTTTTATAATAGTTCAGGTCGTATTTACGCCGTTCGGGGTCTAAGATATCTCCTGTATAACAAATCGCTGCCTCTGCAAGCTTCCCGCTTGTGCGGACTGCATCAATCGCAAGGGTCATTCCCTGCACCCAATTAAGGCTGTCAAAAATCCGGAATACATCTATGCCAGCTTGAGAGGACTTTTCAACAAATTCCTTTATCACGTTATCAGGATAATTTTTGTATCCAACAGCATTTGAAGACCTAAGAAGCATTTGCAAAAGGACGTTCGGAATCTGTTTTCTAAGGGTCACTAAACGGTCCCAGGGATCTTCTTTCAAAAACCGATAGGCTACATCAAACGTGGCGCCGCCCCACATTTCAAATGAAAATAGATTAGGCATAAGCCTTGAGGAGGCTTCTGCAATCTGTTTTAAATCTTTCGTTCTTACCCTTGTTGCCAATAAGGATTGATGGGCATCCCTGAATGTAGTATCTGTAATTAGCACTTCTTTTTGTTCATTCACCCAATTTATAAGGGCTTCCGCTCCGTCTTCTTCCAGAATTTGCTTCGTCCCCTTCTGAACTGGGTCTGAAAGCTTAATTTTAGGAACAGGAGGTTTTTCAAAAGAAGGTTTCTGTTTTTTCCCGATGCCCGGAAAACCATTGATTGTCACATTCCCTATATAGGTCAGCATTTTCGTTCCCCGGTCTTTGCCAATTGGAAAAATGAAGAGTTCAGGCGTTGTATCGATGAAGGAAGTATCATATTCGCCTGATAAAAACTTTTCATGCTTTACGACATTTTCCAGAAACGGTATGTTTGTTTTTAATCCCCTTATGCGGAATTCCTTTAAGTTTCTGACCATTTTGGCTGCTGACTGTTCAAAGGTTATCGCCCATGTTGAAACCTTCACAAGCAAAGAGTCATAAAAGGGTGTAATAACAGCTCCCTGAAACCCATTTCCTGCGTCAAGTCTTACTCCAAATCCTCCTCCCGATCTATAGGCCATAATTCTTCCGGTGTCTGGCATAAATTGATTGAGAGGATCCTCTGTCGTTACCCTCGATTGAATGGCAAAACCGTTTGTACGGATATCTTCCTGAAACGGTATGCCAACTTCCTTGCTATGTATGGAAGAACCTTCTGCTATCCTGAGCTGAGATTGTACAATATCTATGCCCGTAATCATTTCGGTAATGGTATGTTCAACTTGAACTCTTGGATTTACTTCTATGAAATAAAATTGTTCGCGTGATACTAGAAATTCAACTGTGCCTGCGTTCAAGTATTCAACATTTTTGGCAAGCTTGACTGCAGCCTCGCAAATTTCAAGACGAAGTGATTCAGAAAGCGAAACACTAGGGGCTACTTCGACTACTTTTTGGTGGCGCCGCTGAACGGAACAATCCCTTTCAAACAAGTGGACAATATTGCCGTGCTTATCGCCAAGAATTTGGACCTCAATATGCTTTGGATTTTCAATAAGCTTTTCAACGTAAACCAGATCGCTTCCAAATGCTGCCTTGGCTTCTGATTTTGCTCTTTCATAAGCTTCATTTAATTCTCTTTCTTCTTTTACAATCCGCATGCCGCGTCCGCCGCCGCCAAGTGCCGCTTTTATAATAAAAGGATAGCCATGTTCCTTTGCAAACAAAAGAACGTCATCTACACTATTTACAGGTCCATCACTTCCAGGAATGACAGGGATTTCTGCAAGCTCTGCCTGTTTTCTTGCCTTTACTTTATCTCCAAACATATCCAAATGCTTCGATTCTGGTCCTATAAAAATAATTCCTTCTTCTTCACACCTTTTAGCGAATTGAAGATTTTCAGATAGAAAGCCGTATCCAGGGTGAATCGCATCAACATGGTTGTTCTTGGCAATCTCTATAATTCCTTCAATATCCAAATAAGCATCTATTGGTTTTTTGCCTTCGCCTACTAAATAGGCCTCATCAGCTTTATACCTGTGATAAGATCCTGTATCTTCCTTAGAATAAACAGCAACTGTACGGATATTCAATTCCGTACATGCGCGGAAAACCCTGATGGCAATTTCTCCTCTGTTGGCAACTAATACTTTTTGGATATTTTTCAACGTTATGTTCCTCCCCTAGGTCAAAATAATTAGATTAGTATGTCACATTTATTATTAGTATAACATAATGTTTCTCTAATTGGACAGCGGCTTTTGTTTAGGAATTGGCATATTTTTTACGTTGTCAGGAGTCGTTTCATTAGACGCATATTTCTTTTTGTAATTAGCAAACATTGAAATATTAACAAGAACACCCATCGCAATCATTAAGAGGATCATGGATGAACCCCCATAACTGATGAATGGCAGAGTTACCCCTGTGATTGGAATAAGTCCTGTCATTCCGCCCAGGTTCACTAAGGCCTGAATGCCAAGCATGCTCGATATCCCTGCTGCGAGCAGGGTCCCAAAAGGATCCTGGCATTTCCGGGCTATTAAAAAGCCCTTAAGGATAATAAATGCAAGCAGCGCTAATATTCCAATTACCCCTGGAGCACCAAGTTCTTCAGAAACAACCGCCATAATAAAGTCAGTATGGGATTCAGGCAAATAACCGTATTTCTGTACGCTGTTGCCAAGACCAAGCCCAGTAACCCCGCCTGAGCCAATCGCATAAAGAGAGTTTACGAGCTGATACCCGTCACCCTTTTCATTCTTAAAAGGATCCGCGAAACCAGTAAAACGCGAAACTCTCTCTTTTGTAAAGATGTGACTTGAGTTCATTAAGATAAATGGTAAGGTAATGGCAATACATAAACCAATAAGGATCAGAATTCTCATTATGTTTTTAGTTCCAATCCCTGAGCATGCGACCATCGCAATCACAATTAAAGCTATGATAATCGCCGTCCCCAAATCAGGCTGTATGACAACACATAAACATATGCCAATTGCATAAGCCAGCGGAGGCAGGACAGCCTTTCCAAAATTATGTATGTAAGGCTGCTTTTTTTCAAAGATCGCTGCGAGGTAGAAAATGACGCAAAGCTTAGCAAATTCCCCCGGCTGAATGGACATTCCAAAAAGCTTAAACCAGCTTCTTGCTCCGCCTGCAACTGAACCAAAAACAAAAAGAGCAAACAATACAGCAAAGGAACCAAAGAATACAATTTTTAAAAAAGTGTTATTCAGATAGGCTCTGTAAGGAAAAGCCATCATGCATAAAAACAAAACTGTGCCTCCTAAAAGTGCGAGCAGCTGTTTCTTAAAGAAAAAATCGCTTGGAGCATCATACCTTGCTACTGCTGTAATCATACTGGAGCTGTATACCATAACAAGCCCTATACTGCAGAGGAGAAAAATAGCCAGTATGAGAGAATAATCATACGATTTAAGGATTTTTTTGATCATCATATCTTCCCTACTTTTTTCATTTAATTTTCTTTATAAATAGAGGGCTTTACACTAACAAGTTGCTTTTATCTTCACTGTTATAATGAAGAGCACATTTTTACCATCGTATCCTTGCCTTTATCTCTACCCTTAAGCTTGTCCGGCTATTCATTTTAAATGTTATCAAGGATACTCTCGTTTCACAATGCAGGATTTTGAAAAAAAGCTGGATTATTGCCATTTAAAATAAAAAAACCCAAACCATTTTAACTTAAACAGTTTGAGTTACTTTGCTTATTTCCTGGTGAAAGCCTCATGGAGAGCGGACAATTCCTGTTCCAGACTGTCCAGAAGAATTTTCCCTTCTCTCTCTTGAATCAAACCAAGCCGCACGGCAAAATCAATTTCTCTTGATAATCCGAACATTTGTGTATCTAAAACCTCTTCATAAAGAGGACATTGAGGCATTGTCAAGTTGTCCATTTGAACTTTAATTAATTTCATGATCTTTTCAGCATCAGCTTTTAATAAGGCATGTGCTTTTTCCCGATGATCAATCGCAATCTCAGAAGCCAAATGAATCCCTCCGTTTCCGAGCGATTACCTTTATTCTATCTATTAATATTAAAGGTAAAAATCCAAAAAAGCAAGGATTATATGATTGCTTAAGCCTTGTTTTATCAGCCAAAAACTGGTGTTTTCAAACAGCTTACGACATTTTAAAAAGTGATTTCTCTTCCATTTGCTGGTTCTATTTTTTTCTGCTGCAGTTTATCTGATTGACTCAGGCGCCATCCCCCATGACAAACAGTCAAAAAGGCCTTATACTAGTCTTGTAAGGAGTGGTTGCATGAAAGATATTCTATTCATAAAAGGGAATGTGAAATATCCAATTACCCTTGACCCGGGAGTATGGATTTTTGATGACAGAAAAGTTGATTTAACAGCTTACTTTAAAAAAGAGCACAAAGAAGCTGATCATCTGGAAGCCTATAAAAAAGCCATTTCATCTCAATGGGACAGGGAAATAAGGGAAGGTGCTATTTTCCCGCCAACATTAAAGACAGAGAAGAAATTTGAGAAAGAAAAAATACTTAACGGAACCTTTGGTATACAGCTGAAACCTTTTCTGGAAAATGCAGAAATTGGTGATGATGCAACAAATGTTGCTTTTTTAACAGCAGATGGAGTAACGACACTAACACTGGAAGAAGCCAATGAAGCAATACTTGCTTTTAGCCACAATGGCAAACCTCTAAAGGAAGACGGCCCCGTTCATCTTTACTTTGGAAATGGAAGGAATCAAAGCAACCCCATAAAATATGTACTGGAAATTCACGTTATGTAAGAAAACCGCTGACAATCATCTGTCAGCGGTTTTTATTTGTTCATTTTCCTTATTACTTAGTTACACAGCCCATTATCACTAAAGAAAAGCTGCCTGAAAGCAAATCGTTCAGTGCGGCAAAAAGCCTTTGTGAATACAAGCTTACTTTAAAGCAGATCAGCAGCCAATTGAGCAAGTCCTGATCTTTCTCCTTTAACAAGTCTTACATGGCCTGCAATTTGCTGTTCTTTAAACTTTTCAACTACATAAGTCAGGCCGTTATTGTATTCATCCAGATAAGGATGATCGATTTGCTCCGGATCTCCCATTAAGACAATCTTGCTTCGGTCCCCGACCCTCGTTAAAATCGTTTTGACTTCATGCTTCGTTAAATTTTGTGCTTCATCTATGATAATAAACTGATCCGGGATGCTTCTTCCGCGAATATATGTGAGAGCCTCAACCTCAATGGACCCCATACCAGCCAAAATCGCATCCAGCTCTCCAGGCTTTTTCGTATTAAATAAGTATTCAAGATTATCGTATATAGGCTGCATCCAAGGTCTTAGCTTCTCTTCTTTTTCTCCAGGAAGGTAGCCGATGTCTTTCCCTACTGGAACGATTGGACGGGCTACAAGAAGCTTTTTATAAGAACCCAAATCTTCCGTTTGGTAAAGCCCTGAAGCGAGAGCAAGCAAAGTTTTCCCTGTGCCTGCCTTTCCAACCAGTGTGACAAGAGGGATATCTGATCTCAGCAAAATCTCCATGGCCATTGACTGCTGGACATTTCTTGGTTTAATGCCCCAAACATGATCCTGATTAAAAACCAGCCTTTTTACTTTTTTTCCGGTTTTATCGACAATTCCGATTGCCGAAGCAGAACCGCCTAATGCATCCTTCATGACAATAAACTGGTTCGGATAAAATGGATGGTTTGTTATTTCAGATAATAAAAGCTCACTCTTTTCATAAAAGCGGTTTAAATTGTCGCTATTTATGTATAAATCGAGAAAACCTGAATAAATGTGATCAATTTCCACTACTCTGTCGCTTAAAAAATCCTCTGCCTGCAGGCCAATCGCATCTGCTTTCACTCTTAACAGTGTATCCTTGCTGACAAGGATTACGGGCCGTCCGGCTTCTTTTGCAGCTTCTTCAATTGAAAGATTTTTAGCCACTGCCAATATTCTATTATCATTTGTTTTTTCTACAAATATATCCTGCAAATCATGGAAAGAACGATGATTAAGCTCTATCCTGATAGAACCGCCATTTTCAAGCGGAATTTTTTCATGAAGGCTGCCGATTTCCCTTAAGCTGTCTATTAGCTTTGATACTTGTCTCGCATTGCGGCCCACTTCATCCATATATCTTTTCTTTGAATCCACCTCTTCCAGTACAACAGCTGGAATTACAACTTCATTATCCTGAAAAGAGTAAATGGAATTCGGATCCTGCAACAGCACGTTTGTATCTAAGACATAAATCTTACTCAATATTCTGCCTCCTACTGTGAATGTATTGGGCGGAGCATTAGATTGGAATGAACGGACTTCATTCCCTGTCCCATGTTGCAAGTGAAGCGTTGCTAAAATATATGAAACCGTGAATAAAGATAGAAGGTTCTTAAGACAATAAAGTTAAAAGTCAGCCACTAAAGGAGTGATGAAATGTATCGTTATTTAGGTTTTCTTATATTGGCCGTTTCATGTGCACTTTCTGCGTGTTCAAATAACAATGATAAAAACCTGGGCGAATCGGCAAATGAAAGCAAAACGCAGCCGATTACTGTTAAAAATACTGCCAGCCTTCCTCCCGCAAGCAAACAGACAGGGCAATCAGCAGCCAAACGCCTGGCATCCCTTGCTGCACGTGTTCCTAATGTAAAAGATGCCACTGCTGTTGTGCTTGGAAGATATGCTGTTGTTGGAATAGATGTAAACAGCAAGCTTGAAAGAAGCAAAGTTCAATCCATTAAGTATGCTGTAGCTGAAAGTATAAAAAACGATCCTTATGGAGCTAATGCTGTTGTCGTGGCAGACCCTGATACAACCCAGCGTATCCGGGATATCGGCAAACAGATTCAGCAGGGACGTCCAGTTATAGGAATACTTGATGAACTGGCTGCCATAGTAGGCCGAGTTATGCCGGATGTTCCTTCTGACACATTGAATAATCCAAAAAAGCAGCCTACACAAAGTGATAAAGACCAGCTTCCAAGGAAAGATCAAAAAGATTTGGACAAACAGCAGGAAAAACAGTCCAATCAAGAACTAAAACGGTAAATCCATATTATTTTTTATGAAGCAGTCAATATGAAAGTGACACCACCTCCTCAAAGGTTCTGTATCATTCATTTTTTGAGAAAGGCTGTTTTTGAAATTTGCTTCTCAGCATTTTTTCTTAAAATATCCCAGTTCTGAAAATCATTCTACTTTTTCAGCCAGCTGCTGTCTGAAAAACAGCAAAAAGCTTAGTCAGGCATGACTAAGCTTTTTTCATTGCATCAAAAACCTGCTGATCGAGTTTCGCAGCAGCTTTTTCATCATAGGTTTTTTCGTAAGCGGGTTCCACTTTTATCCTTGAACCATAAAACATCACATCACGGACTTCAGATATTTTAAGCTCAATTAAAGAAA
The DNA here is from genome assembly GCF_049220665.1 of Chryseobacillus diguaensis. NCBI lineage: Bacteria > Bacillati > Bacillota > Bacilli > Caryophanales > Bacillaceae > Chryseobacillus > Chryseobacillus diguaensis. The sequence goes on along the minus strand of NZ_JBMKNV010000001.1, from coordinate 227,255 downwards.
GTTTAAGCGGGATTCCATTAAGAGCTTCCATTTTTATGTATGTATGACCAATTACAGAGTAGGCTGATTCGTTGACAAAAACATTTATTACAGCCGCTGGATGTTTTTTTATATTTTCCACTATTCTTGAACGTGAGTCCAGCGCTGCATAAAGATGCTCATGGTCTGGTGCATATACCCATGAGATCACAGTTACATGAGGAGCCCCTGTTTCATGATCGATCGTTGAGATTGTAACGATCCGCTCCTTTTGAAAAGCATTGAATAATGGTTCAATAAGCTTTGTTTCCACTTTGTTCGCCATTCCAATACCTCCAGTGCCGTAGTATAATTCTATCATACCCGTTTTTGTATCAGGTTCCAACTATCTTAACAAGTATTTTTAGTGAATAAATGAGGTGTCAAAATGAGAGTTAAATGTGTCCTTTGTGATCAAATAGAAAATATCAATGATGAAACGCTAATTGCAAAAAGGCTTAGAAACAGACCCATTCATACATATATGTGCCCTAAGTGCCATGACCGGATTGATGCAAGAACGAAAGTCCGGCTTTCAACAGGCAACTTTCGATTGTACCGCGATAAAAAAACTGAGGATCAATGGTAGTTGCTGTAAAGGGCTTCCTTTCTGGACTTATTGGTGCTTATTCAAAACATTACCTTTTTAAAAGTGTATATTCTGCTGTTAAACATTGATTTTATTTACCCCTGCCCTTTGCCCGAATGGATTGAATTTGCCATCCATCTCTTCGTCGGCTGCGGAATTGGGATTCTGTTCAGTTTGGTATTGAAGTTCTTACAGGCAAAAAATTTTAAAAAGTATCTGCTTATTTCATTACTATTGACGATTCCTGGGGCACTGCTTTATTTTCCGCTGAGCATGCCCTCTATAAAAGAGGCTCCTTCAATAACAGACTTCAGCGCCTTCCTCTTCTGGCCAATCGGGCATCTTTTATTTGTGATAATAGTTCAATTTATTTTTAAAAATGACCGCCCTATATGAAGGCGGTCATTTTTATGGATAATTTTTAAATTTTTCGGGCTCCTCTTTTATTTGGTTGATCATCACCTCAATGAGCTCTTCTGGAAACTTGCATGTAAAAGGCTCCTCGTCTCTTCGGCCATTTATGATGTATTCGTACCCTTCCTTTGAATAAGATAGCTCTGATATTTGAAACTCTTCTCGTAATACCGCCTCAAATAAATCGGCTGTTTCTTTTGCAGCAGCATCATCAGGTCTATGATCAGAAACGACGATAATAGTCATCCAGTTGTACAATGCGTCCTGAAATGACTTCATGCCGCTTTGCTGCCTTTTTTCGCTTGGTGAAGCCTGATCTTATATATTCCAAGAACGATAACAGCTATAAAAAGGCCTTCTGCAATCGGGAGGAAATAACCTAAAAATGTTAAAACCGAACATCCAAGAAATAGGATGAAATAAATCAGCAATGATTTTAAAATTGGCAGCTTTTTTGCAAAACCAAGCTTATAAACAATAACAGCCAGTGCAAATATGACACAAAATAATATATTGGCTCCTGTTTGCAGATCTGTTGAAGAAAAAATAGCTCTCGCTATCCACCACATATGATCCCTTACGTCTCCTTCTCCCACATAGATCCCCCTTCTCGATTGTTCTCATGACCATGGCAGAACTTGATCACAATGGATAATTCCTTGTTAACATTTTCGATGCACAGGAGCAGCTTTCCTTCTTTTAAGGGGGACTTAAAAATAATCAATTTATAAGAAGGAGGTGGAGAACATGGCTGAATAACTCATAAAACAGGCGAAAAAGCACCAGAAAGTGATAAATACAAGGTGCGATTGATAAAGGAGAGCAATTCCCCCCTTCTCTTTCAATCGGTCAATTCGTTTTGTGCCGGGAATCGGCACAACCAAATCGGCCTGGGCGAGCAGCCACGCCAATGCCAACTGGGCCGTGGCTTATCTATTTCTTTATCATTAACTAAAATAACTTCTTCAATTTAATGGCCCTTTAATGGATTAACATGACTGCTGTTTTTAACAACTTTATTTGTAATGAAATATCTTAATTGTATTCAACAAAAAAACTGGATAGCCCTTTTGACTATCCAGCCTCGCTTATTTTTCTTCCGGAAAAATACTAAAGACAAATGGGAAGATACGACTGAATTGATAAGAACGCTTTAATAAACATCCCTCATTTCATTAGCCTTTAGGTGGATATGGATCCATTTCCATAGCTTTCTTTTTGACGGATTTTTCCATCTGCGCCATGAATGACAACTCCAGTTCCTTGATTCTTAGCAATTGTTTTAGCAGCTGTAATTGCATCATTTTGAGTATCGTGAATTGAAGAAGCTTTCTCGTTACCTTCACCTTTTACTTGCCAACCACCATTTTTATGCTTAGAAACGTGTTGATTACTCATATCACCATCTCCTTTTTAATACATAATTTAACAAAAACACTAAAATCTTTCTGTCCCTTTACTATATCCGTTTCTGCGTCAGCTGAAACGCAGTTTATGGGGGTTCAAAGCCCCCACCTAAGCTGAATATCTTTCCTTTATAGTGATGAAAAAAAGAGAAAGGAAGAGGCTTAATCTTCCTCTCCCTTATGGTTACTTACGCTTGCGACGGCGTGTTTGTTTTTGTTTTTTCTTGTTTTTTTCAGACTTGCTTTTTTTAATTTCAATTAGTGTCTGGAAGATGGTTAAGCTGGGCGAAGCATCCCTATGAACAAATGATTAAAATTAGGAGAACAAAGAAGGATCCCTCTTGCGTTCGGAGCTTCTTTTTCCGGTGCAAGAGGATTCAGCTAGGGATCGCACCGGATTGAAATTGTCCGGCTCGATGCCGGTTAATTTTAAAAGAAGCCCCTCTATTCGCTGCTGCAGCGCAGCAGACATATAGGGGCTTTCCAATTAATAATGTTTATAGGTCTTGATCAATGGGGGATATAATAGAGAGGTGTTGATCATGTTATCATATAACGATCTAGGTACAGGGAATCCCGTTGTTCTCATCCACGGACTTGGCAGTAAAAAGGAAGCTTGGCTGCCACAACATGATTTAGCAAATAGGTATAGGTTAATTATCCCAGACATGAGAGGTCATGGGGAAACAGTAATCAATGAAGATCTTACTGTTAAGAACTTCGCATTGGACATTATAAATCTATTGGAATACCTAAATATTCCATCAGCTTTCATTTGTGGATTGTCATTGGGTGGAATTGTAGCTCAGGAACTATACAAGCAGCGTCCTGATATGGTAAAAGGGTTAATTTTGTCTAACACAACCTCGTATATACCATCTATATTAGGCAATAGTATTATCAATAATATATATAGGCTTCTTCAGAAAGGCAACCAAGAGCTGATAGAACAAATTGTGACGACAGGTTTATATGATAAAGTTTATAAAGAGGAAGCAAGAAATGCATTTTATATTCGAGACACATACATTGAAGCAGCGAAAGCTCCAATTGGGCTCAATTATTTTTCTGTGCTTCCTGCTATAAGAAAACCTGTTCTTCTTATCGGAAGCACACATGACAAAGTAACGCCTTCCTCTAACATATATCTTATGAAATCTTTTATTAGGCACTCACAAACCGTCCTTTTGGAAAACACTGGACACTTAAGTAACATCGAGAAGAAGGATCTTTTCAACCAACATGTTTCGGATTTTATAGCGACCTGTGCATCTTCCTGTTATGAACAGACCGTGGGATAAAGAGATCATGAAAAGCAATTAAACGTCGGAAAATCAGCTTAGAGAAAAATAAAAGGAGGGGCAGATCCAGTTGCAACTGGTTGCGAAGGCTCGATACCTGAAGCTAACCGCCTAGATGTAAAAACCTCACTTTTTCTTGTCACAAACCTTTGATAGGTAAATGAAGGGACACGTAACAAAAAGGCAAATAAAAAAGCAGGATATTTCTCAGAAGATATCACTGCCTTTTTATTTTTCTTTTAAAGGGCTCGATAAAATTTGTTATTTATTTATGGTTCATGCATGGTGACCCATTTTTTGTCAAAACCGTAAAAGATCATCATATGCATGCCATGTGTATCGTACGGCCAATATGGAAATGAACGGGCCATATCCCCGGATTATTTGCGGTCAGCAATAGATCATACCCTTCACTTGAAAACTATGAATCTCAGAACCGGCATTAATTAACCTAATTAAATACGTTTCCACTTTTTTTACACAGATGGCAGGTATTTCAGGATCTATTTTTCCATTTATTGTATAGTATTTTGCCCCACCATCAAAGATATATTAGTTCTTGATCTACATATTTAAAGTTCTTATTAATGAAGAAAACGTGCCGCCTTAAGGCAGCCAGATTTTATAAACATGGAATTGGCTTGATGAACATTTTAAAAATTTTCTAGAAATGAAATGAACCAAGTAAAATTTTTAACCAAACATAGTCAATGACTGGCCATTTACCCAACATTCAAAAATGAATTTCGCCAGTTGATATTATTTTCATCGAAAATTTGTTATAATGAAGTGTTTTTAACATAATTGAGGGGGAACATTATTTTTATGTCAGTTGAAGTCGGCAGCAAGGTACAAGGTAAAGTAACAGGCATCACTAATTTTGGAGCATTCGTAGAATTACCGGATGGATCAACAGGTTTAGTGCATATCAGTGAAGTTGCGGATAGCTATGTAAAAGATGTAAATGACCATCTGAAGATAGGCGATCTGGTTGAAGTAAAAGTGATAAGTATGAAAGAAGGAAAAACTTCTTTGTCCATCAAAAAAGCGATAGATAGACCTGAAGGACAAACTTCTTCTTATTCACAACGCCCACCACGCCCGGGAAGATCAGATTACCGATCCAAAGAATTTCGTCCCAAAGGTAATTTCAAACCAAAGGAAAGTTTTGAAGATAAAATGGCCCGTTTTTTAAAGGCTAGTGAAGAGAATTTGTCCACCCTCAAACGTAACACTGTATCAAAACAGGGCGGCAGAGGCGGAAGACGAGCATAACTTGTAGCGTTTTTTAATGCTTCATTATAGATAAAGGCAAGCCTGTAATTAGCTTGCCTTCTTTAAGGTAACATAAACCAATTAACAAAGAACTTACAAAGTTATCAGGCGCTTACAAATGTAAAATAAATTAAGATGTTTAAGCTAAAATAAAATAGCGGGCAATGTCCCTCTTTTTTATTGGATCAAGGGAAGATTTCCCTTGCAAGTTTAGACAGAGTCTATAGTGCAAAATAACGTCTAAAGTGACAAACTAGCATTATACCAGTATTTCAAATTTGTTAGACTGAACGGTAAAAACCGATCAGCCCATAAATAATTAGCTTACTCCAGAAAACTTTGTGGAAGATTATATCTACATCAATATGTTAGAAATTACAGACTCCTCCTTGTATAAAAGCATCAGATAGTTCATATGGGTGAAACATTGTTCCCATTTTTCAAATGCCTTTGTTAGGAAGGATATAAAATAGTTTCACTTCAGGAACTCAATTTTGGTAACAATGTAAGTAAAAGAGTTGTAGAAAGTATTTTATCCTGCTTTATTTCGATCATTTTCTGTTATTTTAATGCGAACCATAGATTTGGAAATTTCAATTTGAGTATTTAATCCGGAATTCGAAAAAAATGCATGGCTTTATTACTGGTGAACACTTTTTGTACCAGAATCTTCGAGACAGCAACTTTTTTCGTTTAAAAGGTAACGAAGTTTTCTCATCGTAATTTGCAATCTTTTTGCTGCTTCTTTTCGATTTCCAAGCGTATCTTTTAATGTTTGTAAAATAAATGCTTTCCCAACTTGTAACTCTAATTGTTTAACTTGTGCAAGAACCTCTTCTAAATTGATTTCATCTTTTTGTTCGAAGGCTTTAAGAATTTCATTGATCGCGCCCTATTGTGGAAGATAAAGATAATTATTAGGGTTGCTACTTTAGCTTTTTGAACTATCGCGCGCGTTACATTAAGTGTAATATTTCACAAAAGTAGAAGGAAAATAAATAAAAACACTCCTATCTCATTATTGATAATGGTACTTTTTGGATATTATACTGGAGGTGAATTACTATTATAATGAAGGGAGATTTACGCATGGAGGTAACATTTACAGTAAGCAAATGGGATGAAAAACCAGTAGATGACACTAGAAAAAAATTCCCTATTAATATTGCCCATGTCGAATATGATATTGAGGGTGAATTAACAGGAAAAGCTTTTGTTGAATATTTATTATTTTATATAGACTCTACTATAGATGATGGTCACTTGGCCACTTCTAAAATTTCCGGATTTCTGCATTTCGAAGGAACTTACAAGGGAAAACGGGGAACATTTACAGCTATAGAGCAAGGAATATATGATAATGGAAATCTAGATTCTCCAGCAACAATCATCAAAGCTACCGGTGACTTAGAAAGCTTGAAAGGGTCTTATAATTATAAGTTTACAGTTGAAACAAGTAAGATGATTCTAAACTTTTAAATTCTAACTAAACAGTAATAAAGGACATCCCTGTACTACCGGGAATGTCCTTTTCTTCGAACGAACTTCCTCACTATCCTGCTATTAAACTGATTAAAGACCAAAATAATAGACTGTTGAAACAATCCATCGTTGTTCAATTCTTGAGCCCTTTTCTTGAATAAGCAAAAAATAAACTTCCTAATTTTAATAAATCCTATAGTATTATACATTAAACTTAATGATTCCCCTGAACACTTCCCTTGCATCAATAATCTGTTATATTACCTAACTTATCCACTAATGCAAACCAAACTTTCCCATTATTATCACAAGTGATACCATATGGCTCAGCTTGTGTGTAGGGATCATATATTCTGTAATCTGTTCATCAGCAATGGAAAAACGTCCTATCTTTATTTGCTCCCCACCCAGTAAACCATAATGTACCGTCTATCCCAGCCGTTATTGCATGAGGGCGAGGCATTTACAATGGATCACTTCGGATATATAAACATGTCCTTTCGGTTCGAATAGAGATCTCACGGGGCCGTCGCCCTTCCCTTCCAGACATACCCAGTACCATCACTTGATAAGCTGTCTTTATCCGGCTGATTCAATGGATAGAGACCCTCTTTTACCGAGAGGCTTCTTTCGCATGGTCGCCAACTTACCCTGCCGCTGTGCTTCACAATTATGCATTTGGGTCTGCCTGTCCGACTGCGGGTCTCTCGATTGTCCGCATCTCCATCAGACTTCGCCTCACGACACCGCCATAGATTAGTCTTCGTCAGTTGTATTAGCACTCTGACGGGAGGACTTTCACCTCCGTGGAAATGAGTCTTCCATGATTCGGGAGCCGTTTTTACCTCAGTAATGTACTCCTTTAACAACTTACTTTAGTACGGATGGTTTCCGTACCAGGCGCGACTGCCCGTCGCACAAAAAAGATGCCTTTTTAAGGCATCTGGTACAAGTTCATGAGCGCTCAAGCACGGTGGCGAGCATTCGGTGGATGACCTCATGGTCACGAGGATCGTGCAGGCGGTAGTCTTCACCCGGCAGCGTGTACCACTCTGCGGCGCCGACATACGTGATTGCTAGCGTGAGGGCGCCGTCGTCATCGCAAGTGGTGCGCAGTTCGAGCTCCCCGCTGATCACGCCGACCTCAGTAGTCATTACACCGTGGGTTGCTGTAAAGATTGACGACAACTTTTCCATACGATTGACTCCCTTCTGGGGTTGGATGGTAGCGCTGCAAGTGTACTGCCAACGGACGGTTGGCAGTACTTGCAGACTCTCTGACGGACTCAGTAGGAGCAGGTGTTGACCATGCTCTGCAATGCGGACTTCTCCGACGACTGCAGGCTTAGGCCCCAACGGTATTTGGTGTTGATCCACCACTTCGCGTACCCACAGCGGGCGCCGGAACGCGGTGGTTGCCACGTCGACGGATCCTGGTCGCCCTTAGACCGGTTGACGCTAGCGTTCACCGCGATCAGCTGCGTGCCACTGAGGTCGTTGGCAAAGTTCTGGCGCTTTTCCGTGGTCCAGCTGCTGGCACCTGAACGCCACGCCTCGGCCAATGGGACTATGTGATCGATGTCGATATCAGACGGCGAGTACAAGGTGACGCCGTCGTAGTAGCTGTACCACTTTCCGGAAGTGACGGGGCAGTTTCCGCTGTAGTAGTCGGCGTCACGCTGAAGTACCACCTGACGGGTGTCGCAGCCACCGCTTTGGGTAATCCAGTGAGGGAACAAGTCGCGCGAGTAGCCTGTCAGGGAGCCTTCAGACTTAACGGTAAGCGAGTTCAGCTGAGATTGGGCGGTTGACAAGGACGGTGTTCCGGGCGGAATTGCCAAGGCCGTCTGAAAAACAGTAAACGACAGAACCAACGTAAAAACAAAAAACATCGATTTCTTCAACATAGAAATACCTCCTATATGCAATTTTTTATATTAACATCTATCTTCATCGTTAGTGAATAAGATGTTAATTCTATACCAAGATAATATTGCAAACCCAAGTGAAAGGAGGCGCGACATCGAATAATTATTATTATGGCCTCTTTGCGAAAGGAGACATAGCATTAGAAATCTGTTCATTTTTAAGTAGTTTTTCCATGAGAAGAGGCATTAAATTGAACACGCCTCTACTTGCAATACTATTACATGAATTATTTTCCTTACAAGTTAAATATTTGTAAATAATCTTTCTATTGTAAAGAAAAACATAGTTTACTTCTTCCCTAGCACACCAAAAGGCCTATCTTGATATAATAATGATAAGGTCTGCCAATACTTTATTCTCATCAAGGGAAATTTACATGTATGTATTCCGCTCTACTGCCAAATAGTTTAATTGCATCTGTGAGTCTTTCAGGCTACAAGTCTATTTACCAGTTTATTAATAATAAGTGAGTACAAACCCTATAAAATCAAAAATCTGACAAAAGTTAGTATTGTCAGATTCGAAGATTATGAATTTGTTTTCCAAAAACGAAACAGAGCTTCACAATAGAAAATGCAATTCTACATGGTAGGGAAAAATCGATTAGCCCTAAAATATAAAAGGCATGAGAATTTCCCATGCCTTTCTGAGCTATTTCTTTAAATGATAAGGTACTGTTGTAGTCACCACATCTTTATGTCTATATAACCATAATCGAAGTAACAAAGCTGTTTGATTATGAAGTAAGTTATGCCACCACTTCTTAGGAATAAATTGAGGTATAACAATCTGGATTCGTGATTTAAATTCTTCTTTTTCTTCAATCATTTCAATTAACCTTGAAAATGGCTCTAAAACGGACCTATAGTGGCTCTTCAAAGTTACCAGCCTGTTATGGATTTCCCCATTCCTCCCATTTACTGTTTGTATGTCTCCAATAAAAAGGCAGACTCTAAAACAAGAGTCTGCCTTTTTTGTTTGTATAATTAAGCTTTACGAACGTTTGCAGCTTGTGGTCCACGGTTACCTTGCTCAACGTCAAAAGTCACTGCTTGACCTTCTTCTAAAGTTTTGTAACCTTCGCCTTGAATCGCTGAGAAATGAACGAATACGTCTTCTCCACCTTCACGCTCGATGAATCCGAATCCTTTTTCGCCGTTAAACCATTTTACTTTGCCGTTTTCCATTTTTGATGCCTCCTGGTGTGTTAATACACACATCTCGTATTACTATCCTTGCTCTCAGTGATTATCAAGACGAAAAGTTTGTACTTATACTATCCTTTGCACCGAACAAAAATAATTCTTTTTTAGGATAACATATTATGTAAGTATCTGCAAGGGTACAACCCGTTAGTCGAGTATCCATTATATTTCCAAAGTGAAAAGCTGCCATTAGTTTTTGGCAGCTTGATCCATAATTAGTGGAAGAGCCAAAACAAGCCGTTGAATTGTGGATATTAGGCGTGAAAACCGAAGTTCTATATTATAGGTCTTGGTTGTACCATAACCACTCCCTCTTTTCCGACTTTTAACTGTACCTCACTTTTTTACTCGTCTATCAAAGCAATCATGATGCTTTTCCCTAAAATTGTATATCATTATCAAGTTAGTTCCAATAAATGAAGACAAAAAAAGAGTGCAGCTCAGTTACAACAACAGCAACAAACTAAATGGAAATACACTACCCGCCGTGACGACTCCAATAAATGGAAATATATTGTAATATCTACTGGTAGAAGGCGAGGGGACGTCTGTCATGTGCCCGATGAATGAAGAAGAGACATACAGAAATCAAATTCAGGAAATCAGCCAGAAGCAGCAAAACGATCAAAGTACGATCTTAACGGCTGATCAAATTAGCTCCATTCACGCTTGGATTGCCCAAATGGGACAACATTGGCTTAATCATGAAAAGTATCAGGTTTCTAAACAAGTATTGCAGTTTGAATACCCTTCTTTGGATTATGGAACTAACCGCAATGTTTATGATTTAAATAATGGGACAGTCCTTAAAGTGGCGCTTTCAGAGTTGGGTTATAAAAGCAACGAAACAGAAGCGCAAATATATAGAAGCTGCAACGAGGATGTGAAAGCGCATCTTTGTCCAATTATTGAATCAGGCCATGGCTGGATTATCATGAAAAAAATGAGCCGACCAGTGCCGCAGTCTCTTTCGTATGTATGGAAACTGGTTGAGCTGCAAATGAAATTTCTAATGAAGGGAATTATCCCGATTGATTTGACGATCGATAATGCAGCTTTATCAGAAAACGATGATATTGTCGTTGTAGATTATGGTTTGTTTATTAGCGGACTGGACAGTCCACATTTTAAAGATCTTGCTCAATGAAAAATGCGAAACTTATCCGACTCCGTGACCTGGCCAATAACAATATTAATAATAATGAGGTTCTTACGGGAATCCTGGTTCTCATATGCCCTCGATATGATTAATATTGCAACAGATTTTGCTTCCACCTTGCAAGAGGGGGAATTTCTTCCCCCCGCTCACCATTCCTGTTTAAGAATATCCATTGAAAAATTTTCTCCGGTCCGTGTTTTAACTGCAAAGTATGTTTCCTTTGTAAAAAGAACCGCTTTTTGATTGCCCCATAAAAGGAATTGGGAAGCAAATGAAACAATACGAAAATATTATTTTTGCCCAGCTTCCTGCTTATGGCCTCAGTCATCTGCTTTTTCAATTGGTTCAGAGAGCCATCGGCCAGCCTTATCACTTTCATCAGCCTGTTGATAAATTTTCCTGATTGGTACATCCGAATTGCGCCCTCCGATGCTGTCGTGGGCGTGAACATCGAACAACATTTTCCACATTTCATCGAGCCAGGCTTGAGGGTAGCGAAAACCGAGAGTGCTTGCGATGGCAGCCAATGGTTTAAGCGAGCCAATCATCTTTTCTTCCGCTATTGCATGCAGCTTTTTAATGTCATATCTTTGGGAACGGATGGTATTATGAATCCTGGACTTTTGAGTGGCGATAAAGTTCTCTTTCAATTTCATTTGCAAACAGATCTGAATCAGCGACTCATTTCGGCCATTTTTTCTAATATCGGGAGCAGGTTCTCCTGCATATATTCATCATCAGCAGACAGGAATTTCCCCGGGCGGTATCCGAAATAGATATTATTGGCTTTTACGCTCTCGCCATCAGGAGATGAGATTTCCACGTAAAGTTTAAGTCTTCTTTCAGCTGGTCTGTGTAAATTCCGCATTGCAAGATACTAAAGTCGATTTCAAACCCTTTAAAGATGGAAGGCAAGTACGTTTTCTGGCCAAAGATATCGGGCAGATAGCCGACCTTCATGCTGTGCCCCATTTTTACTGCAATCCGTGTTCCATATAATAGGTTTCGGATGAGCGATTCTTTGTTTACTAGAAGCGAATCGGCCTGGGTATACCACGGGCCTGCATAAATACGCTTATTTTATTAAGGCTGCTAGCCGTTCTTTTTGCTCCGGACGGATTTTTAAATATTCATCCAGGATTGACGCCTGGGCATCAAAGACGTAGCCCTTGTACTCTGGATCGTGCTCCATCACTTCTATTAGGTGGTCCATATTTTCAACAAGAAGAAGATTGGAATCCTCAATCGTAAAATACCATTCTCTGTCCCAATGCGAATGCTGTACAACATATACTTTTTTCTTTTTCATGCTATTCCCTCCGATGCAGTTTGTCCCTTTAAATGAAAGAGGGGACATCCCTTTCAAAATGCACCTCTTATTTACCACTGCGCATACGCCTGCTCCTAACGTAATCAAAATAGCCGTACCAATTAATTCCCCCAAAATGCTGTCATAATTGACCTCCTAAAAAAATGGCGAAGGTAACAGTAAAAACGTAAAGGAGACCACAAAATATCCCTCTAAAGGGGGAATTTTATCAGTCTCCCTGTTATTCTTCACATATTATCAAATTATCTAAAGTATTAAGTATGTTTGTAGACGTTGCAATTGATTCATAGAATATTTTTTATCAACTAACTATTATAAAAATGGCTCTTTGAAAATTATTTATCCCAATACCAGCCTAGTTAAGATGACAGTTTTAGATATCTTCTAAATTATTATCATTTGTACCGCTGAAATCATAAAATAGATTTTCGGCAGTATTAAACTTTTTTCTGTACATTTGAGGAGAAATATTTACATATTGTTTAAATAATCTACTAAAATGAACCGCACTATTAAAGCCCAGCTCCTCCGAAAATCATTCCAATCGAATCATTTGAAGTTACTAAGAGGTTTTTCGCTTCTTCGATTCTCCGGTTGGCTAAATATTTATTAATCGTAAAACCCGTAACCTCTTTAAAGCAATGGCATATATAATGCTTGTTTACATGTAAAACATTAGCTATTTGATCGAGATTTAAATTTTCTCTGAAATGATTATTGATAAAATTAAGAATATGACGCACATGTCTTTCCTTCTGTGAGTATTGTATTTCTCGACTAGAATAAATGGCTTCTTTAGATTTTCTATAAATTTTTATAAGAAGCTGCATTAAATATGCTTCAGTCAATTGTAAATAACCAACAGCTTCCTTTTCATATTCACGAACCATTTCATTCATGAGCCTCTCAATTTCCTCCCGCTCTTTACCTTCCCAATGAATAAGTTGTCCACACGGCGAATTAAACATTCCAATAATCTTCTTTAAAATATCTTCAGGTAAAGAGTTGTCTAAAAGTGAAGGGAAAAAGTTAATAAAGGTCCTCACATAAGTTTCTTTATCAGAAGGATTCACTTGATGAAGGATTTTGCCATTAAAAATAAGCATATCACCAGGCGTTAACTGGTAAATTCCTTCTCCAATAATATAGTTGGCTACTCCCTTGAAAAAATAAAAGATTTCAAATCCATTATGCGAATGAAGTTTCCATTTATGCTGATGATCCCCTTCTCGATGACGCATATAAAAGCAATGCTTATCTAACTCTTGATTTGTATGAAAATCTATATAATCAGTCATTTCAAATCAGACCATATATAGCAAAAATAGTTAAACAAAGGAAAAAGCCCCTTTCTTTGAAATCTTAATAATGCTAAAAAATGGTTAAGATTTTTAAAAAAAACCTTATTTAGTAGACCCATTCTCAGTTATTATAAACAAATTTAACTATTTTAACTTTACTATTCTTGTTTGTTATTTAACGTATATTGCGTTTTCTATGTGCTGATAAAAAACCCATCTGGTTGGCTTAGGCAGTAAACAAATCCGAAGAGAAAGCTAATTTGTATAGAGCCGCTTGAGTGCTTACAAATTACCCATTTGCATTTGAATTATATTCATTACTTAAAATAGTTAATTAAAAAACTGCTAATTCTTTTAAAAGAACTAGCAGTACATTTTTTACTTATTTATACACCTGCATAAGAAGAGAATCCGCCGTCAATCGGAAGCACAACACCAGTTACAAAGCCTGATGCTTGTTCGCTGGCCAGGAATAATAAACCGCCAATTAGTTCTTCCGGCTCACCGAATCTTTCCATTGGTGTGCTGCCAAGAATTTTACCTGTCCTAGCGGTTGGTTTTCCATCTTCATTGAACAATAGTTTTTCATTTTGTTTTGTTACTAAAAATCCAGGTGCGATTGCATTTACACGAATGCCAGCTTTAGCAAAATAAACGGCAAGCCATTGCGTAAAGTTGCTGATTGCAGCTTTAGCTCCGCTGTACGCTGGAATTTTGGTTAATGGTGTGTAAGCATTCATTGATGATACATTGATAATGACGCTGCCTTTTTTCTTAGTCATACCCTTTGCAAATACTTTAGAAGGAAGTAAGGTTCCTAAGAAGTTTAAGTCAAATACATATCTAACACCTTCAGGGTCAAGGTCAAAGAACGTTTTAAGATCTGGATTGCTTTTTACTGCTCCTGCATCATAGAATTCATCATCGGTTGTACCGCGTGGGTTATTACCGCCAGCACCATTAAGAAGAATATCACATGTACCGAGCTCTTTTTCAACGATTTCTCTTGCTTGCTCAAGTGCTTCTGGATCGAGTACGTTTGCTGCCACACCGATTGCTTGTCCACCAGCTGCTTTAATTTCGTCTGCAACCTTATCAGCAGACTTTTTGTGACGATTAAGTATCGCAACTTTAGCTCCGCATTCTGCCAAAGCTTTAGCAAAATATGATCCTAATACACCGCCACCGCCAGTTACGACTGCAACTTTGTTTGTTAAATCCACTTTAAATGGAACCGTCATTTCATATTTCCCCTCTTGTGCGTTTGTTAACGCTTTCTGTTTTTTTGTTCTGCTTCCCATAATCCATTAAGATAAGTGGCACCTAATGCCCGGTCATATAAACCGTAGCCAGGTTTTCCCGTTTCGCCCCAAATCATCCGGCCATGGTCAGGACGGATTGGTCCAGTATAATCAAAATCTGCCATTGCCCGAATCACTTCATACATATCAATGGATCCCTCTGCTGATAAATGGCCGGATTCCTGGAAGGATCTAGGTCCTGTATGTTTTACATTGCGGGCATGGACAAAGTTTACGCGGCCTTTCTTTCCAAAATATCGAAGCATTTCAGGGAAATCGTTATTTGGATCTGAGCCAAGCGAACCGCTGCACATCGTTAATCCATTATATGGGCTGTCGTAAATGTTTATTAATCTTTCCAGATTTTCTTTATTGGTAATAATCCGTGGCAGACCAAAGATATCCCATGGTGGATCATCCGGATGGATCGCCATTTTGACATCAGCTTCCTCCGCAACAGGAATGATTTCTTTTAAGAAATATTCCAAGTTACCCCATAGTTTTTCATGATCTACATTTTTATAGTAATCAAATAACGTTTGAAGTTCTTCTATTTTATAGCTCGTATCCCACCCTGGTAGTGATAATTCCCCTGTTAACGGATCCATTTTGGCAACAACATCTTCTTCAAAAATTAACGCAGTTGAGCCATCAGGTAAACGGTAATCTAACTGAGAACGAGTTCAGTCAAAGATTGGCATAAAGTTATAGCAAATTACCGGAATGCCTGCTTTACCCAGATTGCGTATTGTTTCTTTGTAGTTTTCAATGTATTGATCACGGGTTGGAAGACCAATTTTGATATCCTCATGTACGGGTACACTTTCAATAACTGAGATGTTTAACCCAGCTTCTTCCACTGTATTTTTTAATTCATTAATTTTGTCTAATAGCCAAGGCTTACCAACAGCGATATCATAAATAGCTGTAACTATCCCTTTCTTCCCTGGAATTTGACCGATATATTCCAATGGGATGGAATCAGTTGGTCCGTACCAACGAAAACCCATTTCCATATCGTTATTCCTCCTTATTCATTAACGTCATTTTGTCGCTTGCTGGGCGAATGACCATAATGCACTTCTGTAGTTAAGGTCGCAGCTCGTTGTTAAGCCTTATTCTTTGCTGAGACTAGATGCTTTTTTGGTTTGAAGAAATAGTTCTTCATTTAAAGCAGGTTTAATACCAGTAATACCGCAAATATGGAATCAATCCGCATCAGAAAAGATTTTACTACTTTTGATAAAGCAAAGGGAGAGTATTTTCGATCATAGTAGACTTTTGGGTCTAATAGAATATAACCTTTTACTAAAAAATAAATTCCGAGCCCATCTCTGCCACGCTGAACATCATTAGTCATAACGCCAAACCGGTTTATTACTGGTATCAAGCGCGTTACCAGTTAATTTTGTTATGAAGGAGATTTGGAGACCAAATTGTGCTAAGGATACAGCTACATTTGCTTCTCCACTGCCTAGACTGCAATCAAATGATTGAGCTTGTACAATCTTTTATTGTATTTACATAATGTCTTCTCTAAAAATCTAATAATTTAATAATCTAAAAATCTCATTATCGTTCTAAGAAAAATTTTTCAGAATTTTTATAACTAATATTCCTTACCATTTGCTCAAGAAGATTCAGGTCATTAGGAGCTTTTCCCTCTTCAACCCAATTGCCGAGAATATTGCATAAAATGCGGCGAAAATATTCGTGACGCACATAAGATAGAAAGCTGCGCGAATCGGTCAGCATTCCAATAAAGTGACCTAGCAGTCCTACATTAGCAAGATCTTTCATTTGTTTTTCCATTCCATCAATATGGTCATTAAACCACCAGCCGGAACCAAATTGAATTTTCCCAGGTACACCTTCTTCATTGAAGTTTCCCATCATACCAGCTAAGACCGCATTATCTTTTGAATTTGAGTTATACAGAACCGTTCTTGGTAATACATTTTCTTGGTCCAGCGTATCAAGGAAACGTGATAATCCTTCCGCCAAATTGGTTTCTCCTACTGAATCAAATCCCGTATCTGTACCAAGACGTTCCTTCATCCTTGTGTTGTTGTTTCTCATTGCTCCCATATGAAGCTGCATAACCCACTTTTTTTCGGCATACATTTTTCCAAGTTCCTTTAACAAAAATGAATGGTAGGCATCTAATTCACACACTGAGAGCACTTTACCATTTATCCGTTTACGAAAAATCGAGTCTGCTTCTTGTTTTGATGTTTCCACATAGAACATCTTTTGAATATCATGATCTGATGCTCGCCCGCCCTTTTCATGAAAATAGTTGACCCGCTTCTTAAGAGCACTCATCAAACTGTCAATGGAGTCAACGTTTATACCGGATATTTCTCCCAATTTGTCAAGCCAGCTTTGAAACGAAGGACGTTCAATGAAGAGTGCTCCATTCGGGCGGAAGGTCGGAGCAATAATTGGTTTAAAAGATTCATCATCATTCAATAATTGATGGTATTCAAGTGTAGAAGCAGGGTCATCAGTGGTACCAATAAACAGTACATTCGATTTTTCTATAAATGATCTCGGTCTAAAATCAGGAGTTTTCAACTTTTCATTGCATTCATCATAAATTTCACGGGCCGTTTCCGGACTTAGTATTTTTTCAATACCAAAAAAAGTTTTCAATTCCATGTGTGTCCAGTGATACAAAGGGTTGCCGATTAAATGCGGCAGTGTTTCGGCCCAAGCCGCAAATTTCTCCCAATCACTCGCGTCACCTGTAATAAATCTCTCCCCAGTACCATGGATGCGTATCGCCCGCCATTTATAATGATCCCCACAAAGCATTAATTGAGTAATGCTTTCATACGGCTTATTTTCCCAAACCTCTTGCGGACTTAGGTGACAGTGAAAATCAAAAATAGGCAATTGTTCCGCTACATTTTCATAAAGCTTCACAGCAGTAGCTGTATCTAATAAAAAATCTTTATCTAAAAAGTTCTTCATAAAATTCCCTTCTTTTCATTCATTATTTTTAAAACCAATCTCCATAACCTAGCTTTCTTAAATAGTCGCTGGAATCTTTGAGGCATTCAAATGGGTCCCGTCCATATGTATCATCCTGTTCAATTAAGAAATGCCGGGCACCGCTTTTAAGACCTGCTTCAATAATCGCCTTTATATCCAGAGAACCTTGACCAAGTTCGGCAAATTGAATTAAATTTGCAAATTTCTGACTAAACTTAGAATGGTCTTGGAGATCCTCCTCCGTTAGGATCATCTGGCCAACTCGATAGTCTTTCAAGTGTAATAGTGAAACCCTGCCTTCGAAACGATTAATAACATTGACAGGATTTTCACCACCTCTATGAATCCAGTGTACGTCAAGCTCAAAACCTAGTTTAGAAGTATTTTTTCTCATGATATCCAGCAAAAATTCCCCATCATATTTTTCAAATTCAATATGATGATTATGATAATATAATTCGATTCCATGTTCAGCTAAGCGCTCCGCCATTACTTCGGCGTTTTTAATGTACTCCATTACTTTATCCTTTTGGCCCATTAAAGTAACCGGCATCATGCCAATTCTGATAAAGCTGCAATCTAGAGTTTTGCAGTCATTGACAATTTTTTTAAAATGAGTTGTCAATGATTCACCGCTTGAACCCGGCATTGTATCTAACGGAGCTGAAATGGCGGCAATTTTAATATTAAAGTCTTTACTTGCCCTTCTTAGTTCGGATACATTTTCTTCCGTCATAGGAATCTGGGTAACCTCAACACTGCTGAATCCAAGTTCATGAATGTTTTTTAGTGTCTCATAGGCACCCAGCTCTTCAACTTTGCTTTTAAGGTTAAACATCTGAACGCCAATTTTACCTTTTTGCATACTCTAATCTCCCCATTTTTATTTCTTTTTGCAGCTTTGACGACTGGCAAATAGCATCAATCATTTGAATCGATGTCAAAGCATCCCCAACATGAACATAATTGGTATCGTTATGGATGATACAAGAATAGAATTGGTTAATTAATTTAGCATGGCTTGCGCCATAATAGAATTTGGGACCGGGAAGCATTTCATCCTCGATGATTTCTTCCTTCTTGCCGGTTTCATTCAGTCTGGTTAAAATGCTGTCTTTGATCGTAAATTTTCCATTCTCGAAGAGAACCTGAAGCTCTACGCTCGAATTGCCGGAGTTGGCAACGGTTGCAAAAAATAACCCCGAAGCCCCGTTTTCAAACTGGATGTGGGCAGAAGCTGTATCTTCCACTTCAATGTCATAGTTTAATAAATTACTTATAGACCCTTTGATTGCCTTGATTTCACCGCCAAGAAGCTGCATTAAGTCAAGTGTATGAATCGACTGATTCATCATTACACCGCCGCCGGCATACTTCATTTGAGCCCGCCATGGCTTAGCTTCATAGTAATCGTTTGAACGAAACCACGTTACTAACCCTTTAATGCCAGTTACTTGGCCATATTCTCCACTCTTTACAATCTCTTGCAGCTTTTCAAAGGTTTCATTAAACCGATTTTGAAAACATACACAGATTTTCACATCCTTGTTGTCTGCCTCAAGCCTTGCCAAGGCCAATCCCTCTTCCGGGTTTAACGCTATAGGCTTTTCTTGAAAGACATGAACCTCTTTTTCAACACAATCCTTCGTAACAGGATAATGAAGATAGTGTGGCAAACAGATATGAACGCAATCTAATGCTTCTTTTTCCAGCATAACCAGATAATCGGTATAAAAATGAACATCAGGTATAGTATTCTTTAATGATTCGTTAACATCGCATACTGCCGTCAACTTGGCATTAGGGTTCGCCTGTATGGCTTGCAGATGAATTTTAGATATATCACCAAGCCCAATTATCGCTACTTTTAACATCAGCTCATCCTCTTTAAAAGCGAACTCATTGATGAAGCAGAAATGAGTTCGCTTTTTTTTTGATCTATATTATTTAGTAACAGGAATCTTTTTTTCTTCTTCAATTTTTTTGTTTAATTCTGCCACATATAATTCTTCATCAAATGGAATCTCTATTTCCCGGCCTAACCAGCTTGATAGATGCATAGCATTTGCCAATGTCACACCATTAATGCCATCGCTTCCAGGGGCTAATAAAGGTGTGCCGTCAACGATATTTGCTGCAAAGTTTTCCAAGACAGCGATGTGCTGTGCACCCCATACACTTTCAAACTCAACTACTTCTTCACTATAGACATCATCATGATTTGGTCCGCTGAAAAGATTTTGAGCTTCTGCCCAGCTGACAGTATCACTCATTTCGGACTCAGGCCGAACAAGACGTTTAATGGTCACTTTCCTGCTGTCATCAACAATGATTTTTCCCTTATCCCCTAAAATTTCGAAACGGTCTGTTCCCAAAACATCATGTGTACAAGTAATAAATACGCCTGTTGCACCATTACCGTAGTCAAGCAAAGCCGTTACTTCATCTTCAACAGTGATGTTTCTCTGATAGCCGTATTTTAAATTGGAATAAACTTTTTTAGGCATTCCGCAAATCCACTGGAGCAGGTCGATTTGATGCGGAGCTTGGTTAACAAGGACACCGCCGCCTTCACCACTCCAAGTTGCCCGCCAAGCACCTTGATCATAGTAACCTTGAGGACGCCACCAAGTAGTGATAATCCAATTTGTACGGCGGATTTTACCAATTTCGCCATTATCAATAACTTCTTTTACTTTTTGATAGAGTGGGTTTGTCCTTTGGTTAAACATAATTCCAAATGTTAATTCTGGTTTTGTAGCAGCGAATTCATTTAATTCACGAACCTGTTTCGTATAAACACCAGCTGGCTTTTCTCCTAATGTATGAATATTTCTCTTTAATGCATTTATGGCCATTTCAGGGTGCAGGTAATGGGGAACACACGTAACAATGGCGTCGACATTGTCGCTTTCAATCATCTCAATATAGTTATCGTAGAAAGGAACATCCGGATACTTTTCTTCAACCATTTCCTTTTTAGACGGATCAATATCACAGATTGCTCCTAAAACCATGTTTTTTACTTTTCCTTCTGTTATAAATCGTGCATAGGTACCGCCTTGTGCACCAATCCCAATAATACCTAATCTAACTTCTGCCATCCTATTTTCCCTGCTTTGTATTTTTCCAAGTATATTCAACAATGAATCATATTGATGTTTATAGGCGCTTGCACCATCAAGCGATTTGCTAGCTTTAACAAATTGTTCTGCTCCCTCTACCTCTAAATCTTTTAATGATTCAAATCGTACAAGGTGCGGCTCAAGTGTGAGGAATCCTTTAAAGCCATTGTGGATGGCCTGAGATAAAATCTCTCGGATTTTTCCGTCCCCAGTGCCGCATGGAACGTTTTGGCCATATGATAGAACAGCGTCTTTTATGTGTATATATTCAATTTCATCTTTTAAAAGATCGTAACATTCCTGCGGATCCTCACCACATTGAACAAAGTTAGCAAAATCAAAAATACCCTTAAAATGAGCAGAACCGACTTCTTTTAAAATCTCTTTGCATCGTCTGCCAATGTCTCCGTAGATGTCCTTCTCGTTTTCATGCAATAAGATAATATTGTAGTTTTTAGCAATCTCAGCAAATGCTATTAATTTACTAATCACTTCATTTCTATAATTATCTGAATTTTCACCTTTTGGAATAAAAAAGCTAAAAATGCGGATATATTTACAATTTAATAACTCAGCGATCTTACAAAGACGATCTAACATTCCCTTTTGGTTTTCAAAGCTTGCCTCATCGTTGATAAAAATCTTTCCAAGTGGTGATCCAATCGATGAAACACCAATACCAGCCTTTAGAAGTCGTGGTAAAATATTTTCTTTTGCTTCTTCTACGGTAAAGTCACCGATGTTTTTTCCGTCAATACCGCGCAAGCAAACATATTTCATACCAAGCTCTGAAACCACTCTAAGCTGAGTATTGAAATTGGACGAGATTTCATCTGAGAATCCTGAAATTAATAAGTCTTTATTCATTAATGGTTGTTCCTCCTTTTTAGTGAACGCTTACGTTCTCTCGTTAATTCTTGTAAGAAATCGTTAATAAAATGTAAACAATTTATGTATGAACGGATTTAAGCTCATGCCGTTTTAATAGCCTATCTTAAGGCAAGTGAGCTCCCTTCAAGCCTTTCTGCAAAGGTTTTTTTCAAAAAATACCTCCTCTATGATTTTTTTCTCTCTTTCTCGAGGTTGCAATATTCGGCAAATATAACATTACAACCACGATAACTTGTATTTGTATGCGTTTTCATGTGTTCATTATAACAACCTTTTATCCATTTTACTTTCCGTTTATTGTGGGGTTTTTAACATATATTGCCCATTTCTGAATTTGGGAGCTTTCGCTAGATAGTACATGGTAGTGGGAACAAATGAATTTATGCCCTTGTGACTCTACTTTCTTATGCAAGATTACGGATCACCTCTTAACCTTAAAATGAATGATTTTAAGGTTACTTCTCGTGAGTTTCTTGTGACGAATGGGCAATGCAACAAATCAAAACTTAGTAAAAGAAGCTCTCCAATCCTATTTAAAAGAACGAAATGGAAGGGATTAAAAACAGTTATGTCTTTGTAAATAATCGCAATAAACGGTTGAATAGAACAACAGTTAATAAGCTCTTTAAAGAATACGATGAAAAAGCATAAAAAAAGATTACCCTCATGATCTTCGGCATCTCTATTGTCCTCACGCATTAGTAAAGGAATGAGCGTACAGGAAGTGGCTAACCAAGCAAGGCATTCCAATATTCATACAACTTTGCTTTATACGAAACCAAGCAAAGACGATTTAATCAATAAAATGAATCTTTTATAGGAGGGACAAAGCTTGAAGTTTGAAACAATGAAAATAATCGCTTTTGATATTAAGGGGCCTTTTAAAGAATTAAGTGTAAAAAAAACAAGGCTGTCTCAAAAGGTCATTTGCTTTGACTTTTAAGACAGCTTTGCTTATTATTTATCAGGATTGATAAAAGTTGGCTTTTAATGATGTTAACTGCTGAATCAGGCTACAGTGGATTTGTTGCCTCTTTTATAATTCAGTTCACCAAGAATTTCATTGTAACGTTTATCAGAAAGATTATAAATAAATAGTAGTACAAGAATGGTGATACCTGTACCCATGGCTGGGTATAAGAACATTAGCTGTCTGATTCCTGCTAAAGTACCAGCGCTTTGAGTGGCATTTGGAACATAGCCGATTGCTGCTAAAACAATACCAGGAATGAACCCTGCTAAAGCTTGAGATACTTTTCGGGCAAAGCTACATGTTGAGTAAATAATTCCTTCAGTCCGTTCTCCGGTCTTCCATTCATTGTACTCAATACAATCGGAGATCATGGCCCAAGAAACTGCTCCGCCTAGAGAAAGCCCAAAGGTACCTATACACCAAAGAATATCAAAATTTATAATACTTGTCGGAAGAAAATAGTTTAATAAATCAGCTCCTGCTGAAATAAAAAGACCAAGGATATATACGTTTTTCTTACCCATTTTTTTAGTTAAACCTGGTGCACTTAAAATAGCGAGTAATTGGAAAATAAAGACGATAAATACCAATTGTGAAATCAATTTAATATCTCCAAGGTTATATTGTAGATAATAGATTTGTACTGCTTGTTTTAAGAATTGCGTTCCAATCGAAAAAATAAAGACTAATAATACCCCAATTAGCGGGCGATTGGTTAAAAGAGATTTGAATACCTTAGCAAAAGGTACTTTTTCTCCTGGTTTCCTTGGAACAACAATATGTTCTTTAACATTTTTATAACAGATGTAGTGGCAGATCATTCCGCATACGCCCATAATTCCGATCGCAACTGGATAACCAACACTAGGATTGGAAAACATTAAAACAATTGGAATTGTTGACATACCGGTAACTAAACCGCCAAGATAGGAACCAGCCATCCGGAAAGACGACAAAGAAGTTCTTTGTACCGAATCTTGTGTCATCGCAGCCGCTAACGATCCATATGGGATGTTCACAACAGAATAAGCTGCATTAAATATGATATAGGTTGCAAATGCCCAAACCACTTTGCCATTACCAGCAAGATGCGGGGATAAGAAGGTACATATTGTTAATAGAAAAAGGGGTACGGTACCAAATAGAATAAACGGTCTGAACTTTCCTCTTTTTCCTATTTTTGTTCTTGAATCCAAGTAGGTTCCTACAGAGGTGTCAACAAAAGCATCCGCTATTTTGGAAACTAAGAAGACAAGCCCTCCAATTGCCGGATTGATCCCCAAAACATCAGTATAAAATTTAAGTAGATATAATTGCCCTAAGTCAAACATAAAGTTATTTCCCAAATCTCCAAACCCATAGCCCATCTTTTCTCTAAAACTTAATTTCATAAAAAGCAGCCTCCTTAATTTTTTTGTCTAAATGAACTAATTAAAAAAGTTTAAATTGTAATCGCTTACTATTAATGTATAAAAGAGCAATTTACTACCTCCCAAACGACATTAAGAATCTGTTTAAATTTTTCGAATTGAGAGTACAGTTCAAATAACAGTAGAAAACGCTTACATTCTCTCGTAAATTCTTGTGGGAAATCGTAAATACAATGTAAACAATTTATGTATGGCCAGTTTTTAAGCTCATGCCGTTCAAATAGTTAACTTGATTCAAGAGAGCTCTCTTCAAGCCTTTCTGTAACGGTTTATTTCATAAAATACCCTCCTCCATGATTTTTTTCTCACTTCATCGAAGTTGCAATATTCGTCAATCATTACAACCATGATAGCTTTTAGTGTATACGCTTTCAAGAGTTCATTATAACAACCTTTTATCTATTTTACTTTCCGTTTATTGTGGGGTTTTTAACATATATTGTCCATTTAAATTCAGCTTCCTGCTGGCTTGGGTGGGCAATTAACAGTACCTTTTCGCCTTTTATTGGCAGGGCAAAAGGAAAAAATCACAAATAAAAAACAGCCGGCAGGCTGCTTTCCGCTTGATCTTTATTCTTTTGTTTAAACCTGCTTTGGATCTGAACAATGTAGCGGATTTGCCTCCTAGTCAATATAGACGTGGCAGTTCTGGTGTAGGTTTAAGGCTGTTACTGGATATTTCTCATCCACTTCCCCTTTTAAAAGAGCAGACATGGCATCCTTTTTTTCAGCCTTAGCAATAACAATCACTGTTTTTGCTTCAAGTATTTGTTTAATGCCAATCGTAATGCCTTTTTCCGGCTGGTTGAAATTTTTTGACCCACTCTCTTTGTTGTTTTATCAGTTCGATTACATGGGAATTTAAGTCAAAACTTACATACGGTTCATTTAATCCAAGATGTCCGTTGACGCCAACCCCATGAAGCAATACATCAATTTCCCCATGCTTTCTTATGAACTCGTCGGTTTTTTTATATTCATGCTTAAGGTCACTGCTGCTTGCATTAAAGAAATGAAAATGATCAAACGGGAGTGAAAAAGTTTTCATTGATATAGCGGCAACAGCTTCCCTCGTCCTCCCAAGACAGTCCGACAAATTCATCCAAACCTACAAAATAGCATTGAGAGAAATCTACCTTCTTTTTTTCAGCTGCCTCTACTAAGTACCTTAGTGTTCCTGTAGGAGTACTGCCTGAAGCCAAGCATACCAAGTGAATTCGGCTTTTTATTCACCTGCTTGATATCTTCTCGGCTGCTTTAAGAGACATTTCCTCATAATCTTTTAATACACTAAAATATATATTATGGATTTTTCTCAAAAGAAACTCTTCCTCTTTAGTTCAGCCTTGTGATAGCGATTTCATTTTCAAAAGTGGAAATTAGCTATGTATTGACATAGCCTGTCTGGGATTCAAGCGCGTTCAGCAATCCCATCACTATACTGTATTTAAACAGCTGCTCATCCTTCAGCCCTTGATACAATCCTGCAGCATACCCGGCTACTACTGCATCCCCTGAACCGACTGGATTCACAGCTTTCACTTTAGAAATCGAAACACGATATACCTTGCCATAATGCTTTACAATTGCTCCTTTTTCCCCAAGGCTGACCATAATGACAGGTATCGGGTACGGGAACTTTTCTAAAATACTTACAAGATCATGTTCTGTTTTCACTTCTGCACCCATCAATTTCTCAAACTCTATGAGATTGGGCTTGATAAACACCAGTCCAGCCTCCAAGGCCTTTTTGAGAGGTTCTCCGCTTGTATCTAACATAAAAGGTTTCTCATAACGACGTGCAAGCTCAATTAGCTCTTTATAAAAAGTATCAGGCAGACCCTTTGGCAAACTGCCGGATGCTACAATCATGCTTGCTTTCTGAAACGCTGTATCAATCTCCTTTAAGAAAAGGTAGTCGCTCTTTATCTGACACCACCGGTCCTTCTTCAAGGATTTCTGTCTGATAAAAATCATGAATAATAGCTATACAATTTCTGGTGTCTCCCTCAATTGATAAAAATTGATGGGGAATCCTTTTATTGCTTAGCTCTTTTTGTATGAACAACCCGTTTGTTTCGCCAAGGAAGCCTGTTGCTTTTACAGACACCCCAAGACTTTAATGTAATTATCTGAATGATACCAGCCTTTATAATCATAAAGCACTTAATATCTTGAGCTATTAATCTCTTTGCTTGGATTACTTTCTCGACGTTCAAAAAGAAAAGTCGTTATCTATTAGATTTAAACCTGTCAATCGAAAAATACAAGTAATAAAACTTCAAAATCCTACCCCTTTATTTAAAGATAAAGAAATACAGATAATATACAGCGCCTTGCATACCGCACAATATAACTAATACTGTAAAGACATGTTCTGGAAAGATTTCTGCCATATCTGCCAGAAAAACCTCCGCACGCAGGTCAAATTTTAAAAATGGAAAGGTTGAGATTGTGCATGAAAGTTATATTTTATAAATTGTTCCGCGATACCAGGAGCTCATTCTCCTGCATGCACTTATCTTGCCAATATCAACAAAACAGCTCAATGAAAAAAAGCCGCATGATTCCTTCTGTAGGGAATCATGCGGCTTTTACACTACATTGCCGATCGATTAAATGCCAGCCAATTTCTTTTTCTTAGCCGCTTTTTCACGTTCGTTTTTGTCTAGGATTTTCTTTCTTAGACGAATGGATTCAGGTGTTACTTCACAATACTCATCATCCCCCAAGTATTCCAAAGATTCTTCAAGAGAAAGAATACGGGGTTTCTTGATTGTTGCTGTTTGATCCTTTGTTGCAGAGCGCACATTTGTTTGCTGTTTCATTCTGCAAATGTTAACAACAAGGTCGTTTTCACGGTTGTGTTCTCCAACAACCATGCCTTCATAGACCTCTGTGCCCGGCTCTACAAACACAATACCACGGTCTTCAATTCCCATAATTCCGTAAGTAGTTGATTTACCGTTTTCCATAGAAACGAGTACACCTTGACGGCGTCCTCCTACATGTCCAGTTTGCATTGGCTGGTAGCTGTCATAAGTGTGGTTAATAATACCATATCCGCGAGTCAATGAAAGGAATTCTGTTGAATATCCGATTAAGCCTCTGGAAGGCACTGTAAAGATTAATCGTACTTGACCATTCCCATTGTTAATCATATCAAGCATTTCGCCTTTACGGGCACCGATTGATTCCATTACAGAACCAGTGTATTCTTCAGGAACATCAATTTGAACGCGTTCTACCGGCTCACAGCGGACGCCGTCAATTTCACGCACAATAACTTCAGGCTTGGAAACCTGCAGCTCGTATCCTTCACGGCGCATATTCTCAATCAAGATAGAAAGATGAAGTTCCCCGCGTCCTGAAACAATCCACGCATCAGGGGATTCCGTATTTTCTACACGCAGGCTTACATCTGTTTGGAGCTGCTGCATTAAACGTTCTTCAATTTTCCGAGAAGTAACAAATTTCCCTTCACGTCCTGCAAACGGACTGTTGTTAACAAGGAATGTCATTTGCAGAGTAGGTTCATCAATACGAAGTACAGGAAGAGCTTCCTGACTTTCTACCGGACATACTGTTTCACCTACGTTGATATCTTCCATACCTGAAACAGCTACAAGGTCTCCTGCTTTTGCCTCTTGTATTTCTAACCGTTTTAAGCCTTGGAAGCCAAGAATTTTGGTTACGCGGAAGTTTTTCACAGATCCATCAAGCTTCATAAGAGCTACTTGCTGGCCTACATTCATTGTTCCTCTGAAAACACGTCCAATTCCGATACGTCCTACATAATCGTTATAGTCAAGAAGGGCTACCTGGAATTGAAGAGCTTCATCGCTGTTATCAACTGGTGCTGGAATATGTTTGATAATAGACTCGTAAACACATTCCATGTTTTCATCCTGCTTGCTTGCATCCATGCTTGCCGTACCATTTACAGCTGAAGCATAGATAACAGGGAAGTCAAGCTGATCCTCTGTAGCATCAAGCTCGATGAACAAATCAACTACTTCATCAACAACTTCTTCAGGACGGGCAGAATCTTTGTCAATCTTGTTGACAACGACGATCGGTGTCAGCTTTTGTTCAAGTGCTTTTTTCAATACGAAGCGGGTTTGAGGCATACAGCCCTCATAGGCGTCTACAACCAAAAGAACGCCATCAACCATCTTCATGATCCTCTCAACCTCTCCGCCAAAATCGGCATGGCCTGGAGTATCCAAAATGTTGATGCGAGTGTCTTTATATTGAATGGCTGTATTCTTAGCCAGAATGGTAATTCCCCGCTCACGTTCTAAATCATTTGAGTCCATTGCACGCTCAGCTACATGTTCATTTGCGCGAAACGTACCCGCTTGGTGAAGCAGCTTGTCGACAAGCGTTGTTTTACCATGGTCAACGTGGGCAATAATCGCAATATTGCGAATGTCATTTCTTAAATTCACATTTTCATCTCCTATATTTTCAAATACCTTCGATATTATACCACACAAGCTGGAAAAGCCGAAGGAATTTAGATAAACTGT
This sequence comes from Chryseobacillus diguaensis, assembly GCF_049220665.1. NCBI lineage: Bacteria > Bacillati > Bacillota > Bacilli > Caryophanales > Bacillaceae > Chryseobacillus > Chryseobacillus diguaensis. Next base: position 198,597 of record NZ_JBMKNV010000001.1, on the reverse strand, counting down.
TTATATGGTACATTTTTAACAACAGGGGGATGTAGAAATTGAAGCTAGGAAAATGGATATTTGCCGTTCTTGCCATATTGGCAGTTGTATTTATGATGCTGATCGCAGTCTCTATTGGCATGCAAAACGCCCTAGGAGTAATTGGTTCTATCATAGGCCTATTTGCCGTAATGGGTTGTGGTTTCGCCTTGAAGAAAAGAATGCGTGAAAAAGGACTACTATAAGAAAAGCCTGGGAAGTTTCCCAGGCTTTTTTCACTTAAGCTCTATTTTAGTATGTAAAAATTTCAACAAACTTAATAATATTTTTACAAATTAAAACGTTTCTTTTCCTGCATATTCCTCTGTAAGGGAGACTTTCGGCTTTCTGACTAGAGCAATTATTCCAGCAATCAGATAAGCTACCCCGCCAAAAAATGAAAATCCAATCGAACCAACCGTTGTGACAACTCCACCGGCAATAAGAAGGATGCCTGCAGCTTTTGGTTTTTTGTTTCCTTTAAGGAAAATAATTGCAAGAATTCCTAAAACGAGTCCTATAAAGGCAGAAATGGCAACAAAAGTCGAGAAGGTTTGTACAATTTTGCTGATGCTTTCAAATGTAACATTAGCGTCTGACAAAGCCGGATCCTTTTTAATTGCCTCGTTAACCCCTTGCTCAAAGCTAGGAGAGTTTTTAAGGCCAAGCATGAGAATACTTAATACAAATGTAATTAGGTACAAAACAGCTCCGATAATTGCAAAGATAATTTCTGCCGTACGTTTCACAAACATTTCCCCTTTCCATTGCAGCTGCCAGCAAGATTGCTTTCAGCCAATTCGTTATAATTTTACATATTTCCATGTTAGCAAATAAACAATGGTAATGCCCAGTAATTTTACAATTCGGATGAAAAATAGCTAAAATTAAAAACTGCTCATAGAGCAGTTTTTAAACAGGCCTGATCAAAATGATATATTTCTTCCCATCCTGGCTATTTTCTATTTTTAGCTGTTCAAATCCTGAATGGCATATAAAGTGAACCCAATTCATCCGGTCTGCTGGACACGCTGCGAAAACCACTTTATGGCCTTTTGCTTTTAAAGAGTTAACAATAGAATCAATTATTTTTTTTCCGTATCCTTTTTTTCGGTAACCGGCTTCAACAAGAATGGTACCTAGCCAAGCTTTTTCATTGGAAGGGGCCCATTCCATATGATAGCTGATCCCAATAGGCTGATCTTCTTTATGCCAAACAAGCCATTCCCCATCATACATATCGTAAGCCTTCAAATAACTTTCAACTGATTTTGCGCCTATTTCTTCCTGCTCCCATTCTTGACTGGAAGAAATTAATTTATTCAAATATGTGAGTTCTTCTCTCATCAGAGGACGGGCCACTAGCCGGCTCATTTTATTTTAATATATAGCCATTCAAAATTTCTTCATGCAAACCTTCTTTTGCGATAAGGAAGCTGCTTTTTTCAATAATATTGATTGGCTCCCCTTTTAAAGTTGTCGCTACACCGCCTACTTCTTCAAGAAGAATCAGCCCCGCAGCGTAATCCCATGGAGCAAGACGCATCGTTATATAGGCATCCAGTCTTCCAGCAGCCACATAAGCAAGCTCAATAGCCGCGGTACCATAGGAACGCGTGCCTCTGGAATCTCTAACTAAAGGACCTAACACTTTAGGGTCTATCGCTCTGTTTTCTGCTACCCAGGTGGCATTTAACGCAATGATGGCTTCTTTAACGGATACTTTCTCAAGTTTTGGGAGAGGAATTTCGTTCATGAAAGCTCCTTCCCCTTTTACGGCATGGTAAAGCTCATTATGTACAACATCATAGATAAGGCCTATTTTGCCGATTCCATCTTCATATATCCCAATAGATATGGCAAAATTGCGCTGCTGATGGACAAAATTCATCGTACCGTCAATAGGGTCTATAATCCAGATAACCCCCTCCGGTGATTCAATTTTATGCCCGTACCCTTCTTCACCTAAAATTCGGTGCTCTGGATAGTGTTCTTTAATTTTCTGAATAAAAAACTGTTCTGTTTCCTTGTCCATATTAGTTACAAGGTCATTTGGATTGGATTTGGTCTGGATTGAGAGAGTAGTGTTGAAGGATTCACGAATTCGCTGCCCTCCTTCATTTACCCATTCTTTGGCTTTTTTATCTATCTCTTTCCAATTGGTCATATGTAAGCCCTCACTTTGTCTAAATAGGTACCTTGCTTTTATAAGGATACTTGAACAGATTTATCAAAACAAGTTTTGCTTTGGGGATTTTGCACAGATAAAAACGAACCTGCATAACGGTTCGTTTAACCTCATTAGCTTTAGGCTAAGCCTGAAGTTTTATCCATTCTTTTCTGAGTTTTTCCAGTCTGCGCTTACAATCGTTCTTTTTTTCTTCGTTATTTTCCTGCATCGCTTCAAATAAAGTGGACAGCTCATAATCCAGTTCCATTTTAATGACTCCAATACGATTAACAACTTCTCTGGGCTGACCTGTTTTGATCACTTGTTTCATATTTACCGCCCCTTTCAGCAAATAATATAGTTAGATCCAAACACCGTCCGCTGTAACAGCAATTTGATATATGATTTTTTATATATTATGTGAGTTTGAAACGACGGGAACATAGGAATAAAAATTGTGTTTTCACCTATTTCGTTCTTATATTTCTATATTTACCACAACTCAAATAACCTGAAACGTGCATCATCTTTTGATGGGAAGAACAGATGTGCTAAAATATGCTTACTGAAATGATAATGGAGGATGAACATGAAATTTGAAGGATTTAATGAAGCAGACTTCGCAGTATTTGATGTAGATGGACTAGAGAACAGAATGAATGCCATTATCAAAAAGGTTCGTCCAAAACTTGAAACGCTTGGTGAACATTTCTCCACTAGTCTCTCTGTTTGGACAGGAGAAGAGATGATTGCGCATGTGGCCAAACATGCCAGACGTTCTGTCAATCCGCCTGATGATACATGGGTTGCCTTTGCAAACAGCAAAAGAGGCTATAAAAAACTGCCTCATTTCCAAATCGGCCTTTGGAAAACGCATTTATTTATTTGGTTTGCCGTTATTTATGAATCACCTATTAAAGAAGAGTTCGGAAGGAAACTTGAAAAAAATTACTCAAAAATAGTGAAAAACATACCTGATACATATATGTGGTCAGATGATCATACCAAACCTGATTCAATGGAACAAAACAAGTTAAAGAAAAGGGATTTCACTCGAATGTTCACCCGACTGAAGGAAATCAAAAAAGCAGAAATTCTTTGCGGCGTTCATCTTTCCCGGGAAGAAGTTTTGTCTTTATCAGGGGATGATCAGCTTAAGAAAATGGAAGAAACGCTTCAAAACCTTCTTCCCCTTTATCAGCTTGCTCAAAAATAAATTTTAAAAAAGTCTGTTTTGCAAAGATTGCTGCTATTCGTTCGTATTTTCTTAGAACACGCAAGATAAGCTTTTTAGCATCATTTCTTAAAAATTGCAAGTGTATCCATACTCTATAATCCTTAAATGGATGAAAAAACACCAAAGTTTAAGAATAGAGTCTTAAAAAAGAGACTGGCTTTATATAACGCCAGTCTCTTTTTATAGGCTGCGATCTAGTGCATCTTGATTTTTTCGCCTTCGACCCCGTCTTTAGCTTTTTGAATTGTTCGGTAAGAAGAATACCCGCTTGATTCTTCAAATTCACCGCAGATCTTTTTTTCTTCCGATTTGCTTGGTACGACAAGTTTAAAGCTCTTATACGCATTCATTAGCTCACTTTTTTCGATTCCGCCTTCATAGGCTTTTTCAATGCATTCAAAGAACCTGACGATGTCAATTATTTCGTCTGTGCTCCATTCATATGATATTGGATATTGATAGCTCATGTTGTCACCTCTTTTTCTTTTCCCCATTTATTTCGAATTTCATCTGCTTCACTCATTATTCGTTGAATAAGCTCTTCTGCCGAAGGGATGTCCTTGATCAGTCCTGTAACCTGGCCTGCCCAGCCGAAACCATTCTCAGCTTGTCCTTCGTAAATGTATTTTTTGTTAGCTTCTCCGCTGATATAATCCTTTAACCCTTCATAACCGGCATTTTCTGATTCCAGCTTCAAAATTTTTTCCGTCCAAGCAGAAGCAAGTGCTCTTGCTGGAGCTCCAATACTTCTTTTAATAACAGCTGTGTCATTTTCAGTTCCGTTTAAGAGGGCTTTTTTATACAAAGGATGGGCATGGACACATTCCTTTACAGCGATGAATCTTGTCCCCATTTCAATTCCCTCAGCACCAAGGGATAATGCAGCCATCAGCCCTCTGCCGTCGCCAATGCCCCCTGATGCAATTACAGGGATATGTATAGAATCTGCGACCTGCGGTACAAGAACAAAGGTGCCGGTATCATTTCTTCCTAAATGCCCTCCGCCTTCCTGGCCAACAACCATGACAGCATCGGCACCAAGCTCCTCCGCTTTTTCTGCTTGTCTTCTTGCAGCTGTGAGGACCAGTTTTTTTACGTTAGCACCCGAAAGCCTGGCAAAAAAAGGAGCAGGATTCCCGCCAGTCATGGAGATAACGCTAACTTCTTCTTCAAGTGCTGCTTCGAGCATTTCCTCATATGGCCTTCCATGCTGGCCAATTGCAAAATTAACACCAAATGGCTTATCAGTCAAAGCTTTTACTTTTTGAATCTCCTTTTTTAACGCTTCAGGCCCATCAAGAGTCATGGCCGTTATTTGTCCAAGCCCGCCTGCATTGGAAACTGCCGCTGCCAGCTCTGCATAAGCCAGATATGCCAGTCCCCCTTGTACTATTGGGTATTTAATGCCAAGAAGCTCTGTTACACGTGTCTTCCATTTCATGATTATTCCCCCCTCTCTATAAACTTCTTCCCTTATCCTCTAATTCCTTTTCAAACTTCTTTTCACGATTTTCAGATTATCTTTTCAAAGAGTTCAGATAGTGTTATAATTCAGTTTGTTTTATCGGAATAACTCATAAATTTAAAACCGCTTTTTAAAAGAAGACTGATCTGTTCAATTAAGAATGATAAAGCAGCAAAACGATAAAAAGAGCCTTATGAAAGGCTGTTTTCTAGAAAGATAGCTGCTGTTCGTATGTGTTCAGAACACGTTTGAAGATTGTGCGTAATTCATTTATTAAGATGAAAATGCAGCAAAGTTTTAGAAAAAAGCCATATGAAAAAAGCATTAAAAGAAGGTGGATAAAAAATTGTCGCAATATGATACTCCCTTATACACAGGATTATTAAAGCATATTGAAAAAAACCCTATTCAATTTCACATTCCAGGCCATAAAAAAGGAGCAGGCATGGATCCTGAATTCAGGAATTTCATTGGTGAAAATGCTCTGAAAATGGACCTGATAAATATTGGACCTCTTGATGATCTTCATTCTCCAAGAGGGATTATAAAAGAAGCCCAGGAGCTTGCAGCTGAAGCTTTCAATGCAGATTATACCTTTTTTTCAGTTCAAGGCACAAGCGGCGCTATCATGACGATGGTTATGGCTGTTTGCGGACCTGGAGATAAAATTATCGTTCCTAGAAATGTGCATAAATCTGTTATGACAGCCATCGTTTTTTCAGGTGCTGTTCCTGTTTTTATTCACCCGGACATTGATAAAGAATTAGGAATCTCCCATGGAATTACGACAGAAGCTGTTCAAAGTGCACTCGAACAGCATCCTGATGCAAAAGGTCTGCTTGTCATTAACCCAACTTATTTTGGCATTTCTGCCGACCTTGAACAGATTGTTGAAATAGCCCATTCCTTCCATGTTCCGGTTCTTGTAGATGAGGCACATGGGGTTCACATTCATTTCCATGAGGATCTTCCTATGTCAGCCATGCAGGCTGGTGCTGATATGGCTGCTACAAGTGTTCATAAACTTGGCGGCTCCCTTACACAAAGCTCTATTTTAAATGTAAGAGAAGGTCTTGTATCTGCCCAAAGGGTTCAATCCATCCTGAGCATGATGACAACAACCTCCACCTCTTACCTGCTGCTTGCCTCTCTTGATGTAGCCAGAAAAAGGCTTGCAACAGAAGGAAGAGCATTAATTGATACGAGCATAAAGCTTGCAAATGAAACGAGAAGAAAAATTAACGAAATTGATCATCTGCATTGTGTCGGGGAAGAAATACTCGGAACGAAAGCAACGTTCAGTTATGATCCTACAAAACTGACTATATCTGTTAAGGAGCTCGGTGTAACAGGCTATGCAGTTGAAAAGTGGCTGAGAGAAAACGAGCAAATTGAGGTTGAGCTATCTGATTTGTACAACATTCTTTGCATCATAACTCCTGGAGATACAGAATACGAGACAGGCAGGCTTGTTCAAGCCTTAAAGAAAATTTCAGACCATTTTAAGCATTATAGCAAAGAATCTGTCGTACCTACTGTTCTTCTCCCAGATATTCCTGTTCTTGCATTAACACCAAGAGATGCGTTTTATGCAGATACCGAAATCGTTCCATTTGAAGAATCTGCCGGCCGGATCATTGCTGAATTTATTATGGTTTATCCGCCGGGAATTCCAATTTTTATACCAGGCGAAATCATTACAGCTGAAAATCTTGATTATATAGGTGAAAATCTTGATGCAGGACTCCCTGTCCAAGGTCCAGAAGATCCCACTTTGCGTTATTTAAGGGTAATTAAAGAACGGAAGGCCATTCGATAACAGCTCGTGATTGGTCATTCTGACATCAAAAAAGCATGCAGAAATACCTGCATGCTTTTTTGGATCCCTTTATTTATTTAACCCCTTAATTGTATTTATCTTCTATCCTTCTTTTCTTCATCGCAATCGCTGCATTTACCGTAAAGAGTTGATACTTTCTCATCATCGAAATGGCTGATTGTACTATTGCATTCTTTACATACGATCGTTCCCATCTTCCCATCCCCTTTTTAAAAGAATCACAAACTCTCAAACTGCAAACATTGAAAGCGTTTTAATTAATTGATTAATTACATATTAATATGGCACATTCTGTTCGTCAAGCCCAAATAGTATGTCATATTAAAAATTTAATGATTTTTTTCTACTTTTTTATTGCATTATTACTTGAACAGGTGAATAGTAAAGTTATCAGAACAATCAGAAATGGGGATGCTAAAGTGGATACAAGAGCAACCATTAAACTGCTTTCTTCGTCTGAGAAAAGCAGAATAACACTTAAGGAAACCATTGATTACCTTACTTACTATAAAGAAATTACTAGCAAGACGGGCGATCAGCTTGACTGGAATTATGGTGCAGCTGCCTTTCCCTATAGTATTGAAAGCCATGAGGGGTATGCTGAGCTGAAATCTTCTGAACGTGGCTACAACAGGTTTATTATCGCTGTTGGTGAAGATCAGGAAACTCAATGTTCTTTTATTCAGATTATCCTTCCCCAGAGCTCTACATATGCAGATAAATCGAAGGCGAATGAATTATGCAAATTCCTTGCCAGAAAATTAAAAGCTGAGCTTCATTTATTCAGCGGGAAAATCATTCATCAATATGCCTAGAAAATAAAACTCACCGTACTCCTTGAGAGAAATACGGTGAGTTTTATTCTTAATAGCTTTTCGAAAACAGGTGCTAATCAAAAACCGTTTCCTTCTCAGGATGATGATAAAATTGAAACATAAGTTTTATTTGTTCTTCCGTAATCCTGCCGGTCGACAATGGCGGCAGCTCATTCTCAGAGAAGAAGCGCACATCTTCTGTTTCAATTCCTGTAGCTGCTTGGCCTCCGGTAATGCTGCATAGTATAAACAGTTTATAAATATGATATGGGGACGGAGGGTGATTATAATTTTTTTTGTCCAAAACAGCAAGCAGCCTTACGGTTTCTGCCTCAAAGCCAGTTTCCTCCCTGACTTCTTTCACCGCTACTTCAGCAGGTGACAGTCCAATGTCCCCAAATCCTCCCGGCAGCGACCATAGACCGTCTGTTGCCTCCTTCACCATGAGAATCTGGCTATTTTTAAAAATGACACCTCTGACGTCTACTTTCGGTGTTTGATATCCTGTTTCATTTGCAAATAATTCTTTCACAGTTTCAAATGTTGTATCTGTGTATTCTGTCATAATTTCCATACTGATTCTTCTCAGGAGCTCAAACCTTTCTAAATCGTAAACATCCTTTGAATAAGCAAGACCAGCTTGTGACAACGACTGTATTTGTTTCGCCCATTCAAGCCATTTATGGCTCATACTCTGCGCCTCCTGCATATCTTTGAATATTGGTTGCTTTTTGATTTCTATAAAGGCTGTTTTCGCCAAAATTGCTGCAATTCCTATGCGTTTAGAACATGCATCAAGATAAGCTTTGTGTCATCTTTTTAAAATTATCAGGTGTATCGTTGTTCAAAATTCATTTATTTAGGGGAAAAGCAATAAAGTTTTAGAAAAGAGCCTCTATAAATATGTATGAAAAAAGAGGATAAGCGTTCTAGTGATTCACACTATATCCTCTTTTTTTATCAGTCCGTTTTAATTGTATGGGGATCAGCAATTTCAAAACCTTTTGCTTTTAGATTCAAAACAATATCTTTCAAAGCTTCACTTGTCCATTTTCTGTCATGCATCAATATAATAGAGCCATTTGCCAAATACGGTGTATCTTTCATAATTTTTGTCAATGCCTCTTTATTTTGATATTCTTTGTTCCAGTCATAGCCAAACGTCCAGTTCATTAATTTCATCTTTTCATCTGCAACGAGTTTTCTGCTGACATCTGTATTAATGCCAAACGGCGCTCTGAAAAATTTCGGCTTTTCCCCGATAATTTTTTCTACAGCTTCATTTAATTTTAAAATTTCCTCTTTTTGCTTTCCAGCAGGCAATCCTTTTAATTCCAAATGATGATAAGTATGGTTTCCAATGACAAAACCCATATCATGGATTTCCTTCAAAACCTGTTTTTCTTTTTCTTCATCAATAAAATGTCCGTTTACAAAAAAGATTGCTTTTACATTTAATGCTTTTAATGTTTTGGCCATTTCAAGAGCATGTTTGTCTGGGGCGTCATCAATCGTTAATAGCGCGACTTTTTTATTTGTTTTTTTATCTAGAGGTTTAATGGTCCAATTGACCGGTGACACTTCATATTTTGGAGGTTTTTGGGTAATAATTTTTTTAGGTGCTCTAGCTTCATTCTTGACGTCAGTTTTATGTGTGTCCTTTTTTTCTAATTGAGCTGGCTTATTGCTTTTTTCATCACTTTGCTTGTCTGCGGCCGTACCTAAAGATATGTGCGGCTGGCAGCCTGCTGCAAAAAAGCATAGCATTGCAGCTAAAGGTATAGCCATGTAATGAGTTTTCTTCATGATAATCCCCCAGAAAGTAATTTACCTCTATCTATATAATAAGCCTTCTCCATTCCAAATTGAAATAGGGCATGTTTCACTCGAAAAAATTTTTTTTTACTTAAGGCTGTTTTCGCAAAGATTATTTCTATTCGTATGGGCTTAAAACACGTATAAAGATTTATCCTCGTGGCATTTGTTCTTAAAATTCGCAGAGGTATACCGGATCAGAATTCATTAAATTAGATGAAAAAGCAACAAAGTTTAAGAAAAGAGCCTTCAAAAAAAGAAACAAATTACATTTCTAGTCAAATAGGTATTTTTCAATTTTGTAACAAATAGGTAACAGTAAATAGATTGCTGAAAAACTGTGATAAAATGGGACTAATTTAGAGGGATACCTATATTTCGAATGTTTTTTGAAATAAAATCCAAGATAACCGCGGAAGGTTATTAGTTAAATGGAAATATTAAAGAGGTGGGCTATTTGGCACGTTTTGCACTCATTACTATTATAATGCCGGTCCTTTTTCTAACATCTTGCTCTGCTTATGATTTCGCTTCCCCGTCAAATGGCAGAATTAAGGCAAAAGATAAACAGATTTTCTTTTTTTCAGATGAGGAAAATATTGATAAAGAAACAAAATATTATGATGCTCTTTTGGACATTAAACAAAAGTATCCGAAGGAAGTTCGTCAAATGAAGGTCTATCAGACAGAACAAAAGAATCCCCTCCAAAATCATACGTTTCCTTCACTTGTGGTCATTGACAACAATCAGGTCATTGTTAAAATTAATGGATTTGTTAAATCAAAGGAAGAAATCGTCAGGCCAATTACGAAAGCTCTCTCTAATTAAAAAAGGAAACCCCCGGCTATTAGGCCGGGGGTTTCTCTTTTATTACTTAATGATATGAATCGGGCTTCCAAGAGCTACTTCTGCAGCTTCCATTGTGATTTCTCCCAATGTTGGATGCGCGTGGATTGTCATAGCAATATCTTCAGCAGTCATACCTGCTTCGATAGCAAGACCAAGCTCAGAGATCATGTCAGATGCATTTGCACCTGCAATTTGAGCACCTACAACGATTCCTGTGTCTTTTTCTGTTATAAGCTTAAGGAAACCATCTGTTTCGTTAAGAGAGAGAGCACGTCCATTTGCAGCAAATGGGAATTTAGCTCCTTTAACTTCAAGACCTTCTTCTTTAGCGCTTGCTTCAGTATATCCTACAGAAGCGAGTTCCGGTTCTGAGAATACTACAGCGGGAATACCAAGGTAATCTATTTCAGACGGTTCTCCAGCAATAGCTTCAGCAGCAATTTTACCTTCGTAAGAAGCTTTATGTGCAAGAGGCGGTCCTTCAACGATATCACCAATTGCAAAGATGTTTGAGACATTTGTGCGTGCTTGTTTGTCGATTTTAATCAAGCCGCGTTCAGTTGTTTCAATTCCAACTTGCTCAAGTCCAAGCTCATCTGTGTTCGGACGGCGACCAACAGTTACAAGCAAGTAGTCAGCTTCAACAGTCTGCTCTTCACCATTCGCTTCATAAGTCACTTTAACGCCGTTTTCTGTTTCTTCAACAGATTTTGCTTTCGCTTTTGTGAAAATTTCAACGTTGCCTTTTTTCTTCAAGTTGCGTTTAACAAGAGAGCTCATTTGTTTTTCAAAGCCCATTAGCATGTCGTCCATAGCTTCAATGAAAACAACTTCTGTGCCAAAGTTAGCATAAGCTGTTCCTAGCTCAGTACCGATATAACCAGCACCGATAACGACGATTTTGTTAGGTACTTCCTGAAGGTTTAATGCTCCAGTAGAGTCAAGAACCCGTTTAGAGAACTTAAATCCAGGAATTTCGATCGGACGGGATCCCGTCGCAATAATTGCATTTTTAAATTTGTACGTTTGGGAAGAATTATCATCCATTACTTTAAGGGACTCATTATCAATGAAATAAGCTTCACCGCGGACGATGTCTACTTTATTGCCTTTTAGCAATCCTTCAACACCGCCGACTAATTTTTTTACAACACCTGATTTGAATTCTTGGACTTTAGAAAAGTCGACTGTAACATTCTCAGCTTTAATACCCATATCTTCTGAGTGCTTCGCATTTTCAAATCGATGCCCAGCAGAGATTAAAGCTTTAGACGGGATACATCCAACATTCAAGCATACACCGCCAAGATTGCCTTTTTCTACAATTGTTACTTTTTGTCCAAGCTGTGCAGCACGGATGGCAGCTACATAGCCGCCAGGACCTGCACCGATGACGAGAGTGTCTGTTTCAATAGGGAAATCTCCTACTACCATCGATTACGCCTCCATTAAAATTAGTTGTGGATCATTCAGTAAACGCTTGATGTGGTTAAGAGCATTCTGTGCTGTAGCACCGTCAATGATGCGGTGATCAAAGCTTAAAGATAATGCAAGTACCGGTGCAGCAACGATTTCTCCATCACGTACAATTGCTTTCTCAGCAATGCGTCCAATTCCAAGGATTGCAACTTCTGGATGATTGATAACTGGAGTAAACCATTGTCCGCCAGCTGAACCAATGTTTGTGATTGTGCAAGAAGCACCTTTCATTTCGTTAGAAGCCAATTTGCCTTCGCGTGCTTTAGAAGCAAGGCTGTTGATTTCATCAGAAATTTCAAATACAGATTTGCGTTCTGCATTTTTAACAACCGGTACAAGCAGACCTTTTTCAGTGTCAGCCGCGATTCCGATGTTGTAATAATGTTTTTGTACGATTTCTTCTGTTTTATCATCGATAGATGTATTAAGAACAGGGAATTTCTTAAGTGCAGAAGTAAGTGCTTTCACTACGTACGGTAAATATGTTAACTTAATTCCCTGCTCGGCTGCAACACCTTTGAATTGCTTTCTGTGAGAAACAAGGTTTGTCACATCTACTTCATCCATTAGAGTTACGTGAGGAGCAGTATGTTTGGAATTAACCATAGCTTTAGCAATCGCTTTTCGGATTCCAGACATTTTTTCTCTTGTTTCAGGCATTTCACCTTCTGGAATGCTCACTGCTGCTGGTTTGCTTGCAGTGTCTTCCTGTTTGCTTTCTTGCTGTACAGGAGCTTCTGCTTGTTTGCTGCCGCCTTCAAGGAAAGCATCAATATCTTCTTTTGATACTCGGCCATTTGTTCCAGAACCATTTACCTGACGGATATTTACGCCTTTTTCACGTGCATATTTACGCACTGAAGGCATTGCAACAACACGTTTGTTTGGATCAGCATCTGCCTGGTCCTGCGCACCTGCACCTGTTGGAGCATCTGTTTCCGCTTTAGGAGTTTCTTCTTTTTTCACATCCTGGCCTGCTTCACCAGTTGATTGAACTTGAGCTTCTGTCTTTTCTTCTTTTTTAGGCTCATCTCCATGATCACCTTTAAATTGCAGGTCCTCATATCCAGGAGCATCAAAAGAAATAAGAGTTTGTCCAACAGTCGCTACTGTACCCTCTTCAACTTTTACTTCTATGACTTTCCCTTTTACTGGAGATGGGATTTCAACTACGGCTTTATCGTTTTGCACTTCAGCCAGCACATCATCTTCATTTACTTCATCGCCAGCTTTAACAAACCACTTTACGATTTCACCCTCATGGATTCCTTCACCGATATCCGGCATTTTAAATTCGAATGACACGGGCAGTCAACCTCCTGTTTTATGTGAATAAGGATAGATAAGGAACCAGCCTGCTGATCCCTTATCTGTTTTTCTTTTATAAGTATCTATTAAAATTCAAGAACTTTTTTTGCTGTTTCCAAAACATCTTTGTAATTTGGAAGCCATACGCCTTCAGCTTGGGAGAAAGGGAATACTGTGTCAGGAGCAGCTACACGAAGCACTGGAGCTTCAAGGCTTAAAATCGCACGGTCGTTGATTTCTGCAACAACATTTGCAGCAATTCCCGCTTGCTTCTGTGCTTCCTGAACCACAATTGCTCTGCCTGTTTTTTCAACAGAAGCAATAATAGTTTCAATGTCTAAAGGCTGTATAGTTCTAAGGTCAATAACTTCAGCTGATACACCGTCTTTTTCAAGCTCTTCTGCAGCTTTAAGAGATTCGTGGACCATCGCACCATAAGTAATAATTGAAAGATCTGTTCCTTCTCTTTTCACTTCTGCTTTACCAAGCTCAATTGTGTACTCTTCTTCAGGAACTTCCTGGCGGAAAGAACGATAAAGCTTCATATGCTCAAGGAAAATAACAGGGTCATTATCGCGAATAGAAGCTATTAAAAGACCTTTTGCATCGTATGGTGTAGATGGAATAACAACCTTAACGCCTGGACTCTGCGCCATCAGACCTTCAAGGCTGTCAGCATGCATTTCAGGTGTATGTACACCGCCGCCAAATGGTGAACGGATTGTAACAGGTGAAGTCCATCTCCCGCCAGAACGGTAGCGCATGCGCGCCATTTGGCCGGCAATAGAATCCATTACTTCAAAAAGGAAACCAAAGAATTGAATCTCAGCAACCGGACGATAGCCTTGTAAACCCAGGCCAAGTGCAAGTCCGCCGATTCCGGATTCAGCAAGCGGTGTATCAAACACGCGATCTTCGCCAAATTCTTTTTGCAATCCTTCTGTTGCACGGAATACGCCGCCATTGACGCCAACGTCTTCTCCAAAAACGAGAACATTTTCGTCATTTTTTAACTCTGTGCGTAACGCATCAGTGATTGCCTGAATCATTGTCATTTGCGCCATGGCTTACTTCGACTCCTTCTCTTTATAAATTTCATATTGCTCTTTCAGATTTAGAGGCCATTCTTCATACATGATCTCCATCAAGTCAGTTACCTTCTGTTTAGGATAAGCATCTGCTTTTTTGATTGCTTCTTTAATTTCTTCTTTTGCTTGTTCGATCACTTTATTTTCTTCTTCTTCATTCCAAATTCCCTTATTTTCAAGGAATTTACGGAAACGGACAAGCGGATCTTTTTCTTCCCACTCGTTTTCGATATCTTTTGTGCGGTAACGGGTTGGATCATCGCCGGCCATTGTATGAGGTCCATAACGGAACGTAAGAGTTTCAATCAAAGTCGGGCCTTCACCGTTTACTGCGCGCTCGCGTGCTTCCGCTACAGCTGCGTAAACTGCAAGTGCATCCATGCCGTCAACCTGGATTCCTGCAATACCAGCTGCTACTGCTTTTTGTGCAATTGTGCCTGCAGCAGATTGTTTTTCAACAGGAGTTGAAATAGCGTAACGGTTATTTTGGACAATGAAAATCGCCGGAGCTTTAAAAGCACCTGCAAAGTTAATACCTTCGTAGAAATCACCTTGTGAAGCACCGCCATCACCTGTGTATGTAATAGCAACTGCTTTTTTGCCGCGTTTTTTCAGTCCAAGAGCTACACCGGCAGTCTGAATATACTGGGCACCGATAATGATTTGCGGTGATAGCGCATTCAGATCGTCCGGCATCTGATTACCATGGAAATGACCGCGGGAGAACAAGAATGCTTGATATAAAGGAAGGCCATGCCAGATAATTTGAGGGACATCACGGTATCCAGGCAGAATGAAATCCTCTTTTTCCAGAGCAAACTGGGATGCTAGCTGAGATGCTTCCTGTCCTGCAGTTGGTGCATAGAAACCAAGGCGTCCCTGGCGGTTCAAAGAAATGGAACGCTGATCAAGAATACGTGTATAAACCATGCGGCTCATTAATTCTTTTAATTGGTCGTCACTTAAATCAGGCATTGCAGCTTCATTAACGACCTCGCCCTTTTCGTTAAGAATTTGGAACGTTTCGAACTGCTTTGCAATTGCTTCGTACTGCTTTTTGCTGTCAATGACAGATTTTTTTGTTTTTTCAGCCATCTAATAAGTCACCTCTTCCTTTCTTTTAAACAGTGAATAACAAGATGATTTTGGCATATACAGTTTAGGTTACCCCGATTAACATTTGATGACACAACTTTTTATACTTTCCACAGCCTAATTGCCCCTGTGTCAAGAATGAACCATCTTCTATGTAAGGATCATCTGTCAATCTGCAAACTGTATTCATATAACAATAAGGTTAATTAATACAACTTGCTTACGCACAGTCATAGTTTACACCTCTCAAAACTTTTCGTCAATTGCTTTAAACATGTATAATATATGTATTTCAGATTAGATATGAATCATAAATAATAATCTGTATTAATACAATTCAGAGATCTGTACTACAATAATGTCACCCATTTTGTCATGGTTAAGTTCTCCTAAAAAACACAAAAAAAGAGCAGTTCTTTTGCTGCTCTTTTTTTCGTTTATTTCATTATTCAAAGGATGGTCGAAATTTGGTAAAACGAACATCCAGCTATTTAGCGTCGGTTTTAAGTCCTGCTGCTTTGTAAAATTCTTTCTTCTGCTCATTATATTGTTTTGTGTATTCATTAAATTGTTTATTTTCTTCAATGACTTTCTGATAGCTTTGGTTGATTTTGTTAATGTAATCCTCGAGTTCAGCTAATTTCAAATCTTTTTTCTGAAATAACGTATAGAGAGTTTTGTCCAAAGAGGCTGCCTCTTTATAGGAAGTATAAAGCTTTTCATAAGAATTGTAGCGCTCGTTCATCAGCTGCTTTATTTCTTCAGCTTTTTTCTTAGGGTCAGCTTTATCCAAATTCTTCATTTCAGCTTCAGCTTTTTTGAATTCAGCGTGGGAATTCTTCATGCTGTCATGTTCTTTCTCAATTCTCTTCTCTCTGTCATCGACTAATACAAGAGCTTGCTTCGACAAGGTAACAATTTGACTGTAATCCTTCATTCCAAGCGCAACAATTTTGTTATACAGCTGATTTTCCTTTTGCTCGCTATCCATAAGAGGCTTCTGCTGCTCTTTGAAAGGATTTTCAAGCGTTACAACCTTTTCCAGACTCTCATAAATTTTATCAGCAGGCGAGTTTCCTGAGCAAGCAGATAAAATTAAAGCCGTCAGTATGAATAAAGAGCATACCCCAAACAACTTTCTTTTCATAAACACCAACATTTCCCCCTAACTATTGACAATACTACTATAAAAGGTTAATTCCATTATGACAATACATGCAGGAAAACATTTTCGAAACAGACCATTTGTCCCACGTTCATAATTATGAGCCTGTCCCAGTGATTAGACCCCTGTCCCAGGATAAAGTTCGGAAATCTGGGCATATGACTATACACATTCAACCCGGAAACATATGTTATATCAGACGCTCGAAGCAAGAGCGTAATGACAAGGGAGGTCGAATTATATGTACGGTTACGGAGGATATGGCTGTTATCCTGCATGCGGCGGTTATGGTTCTGGTGGGTATGGTTATGGACGTACATTTGCCTTGATCGTTGTATTGTTTATCCTTTTAATCATTGTTGGAGCAGCATATCTAGGCGGCTGCTAACAAAAACTTCGGCAGTTTACAAGGTAAGCTGCCGTGTTTTTTGCTTTTTATGGCTTCCCATGTTCGTTGTAATTGGTCTCTTCGTTTGTGGTGTAAATTTTTTTGACCACTACATAAAAGCAGAAATTAGAGGATTCTTTTCGTTTTGAAAACAATCCATTATAATGATAAGTACTGTTAACGCCCTGAAAGGAAGTGGTCGTCTTGTTGACAATGGAAGACATCATAAGAGAAGGTCATCCAACTTTAAGAGAAAGAGCTGAAAAGGTCCCTCTCCCTCCTTCAAAAGAAGATATAGAGACTTTAAAAAAAATGCATGAATTTTTGGTGAACAGCCAGGATCCTGAAATGGCAGAGAAATACAATTTGCGTCCAGGTGTGGGACTTGCTGCCCCGCAAATAAATGTACCTAAGCGAATGATCGCCATTCATGCTGAAGATAACGGCAAATGGTATAGCTTTGGATTATTCAACCCTAAAATTGTCAGTCACTCTGTTCAAAAAAGCTATTTAACAAGCGGAGAAGGCTGCCTATCAGTGGATCGGCCAGTACCCGGTTATGTTCCAAGGTATGCAAAAATCAGAGTGAAAGCTACCACCCTTGAAGGTGAGGAAATTGATCTTCGTCTAAAAGGATTTCCTGCTATTGTATTTCAGCATGAAATCGACCATCTTAACGGAATCATGTTCTATGACCATATGAATGAAGAAGATCCCTTCATATCACCTGAAGGCAGCGTGCCGATAGAGCGTTGAAGGTATTTCATGCTAATGTTTTATTTAAAATGCTGTTTTCGCAAAGATTGTTGCAATTCATAGGTTTAAAACACACTTAAAGATTAGCTTCGTGGCATCTTTTCTTAAAATTTCTAATGTACTATTGCTCTAATTTCACTTAAATGAAAGAAATAACAACCAAGTTTAAGAAAAGAGCCTATTTAAAAAACCGCATTCCCTTACAAAAAGGAAATGCGGTTTTTTATGGAATCCATTTCATGATTGGGCAGGTTCCTGCTTTAGCAGACCAAGCTTTTCGACTGCATAAGCAATCCCGTCTTCATCAACTGGTTTAGTAATGAAATCAGCAAGTTCCTTCAGCTTTTCTTCAGCATTGCCCATCGCAACCCCAGTACCGACAAATTTGATCATTTCAAGGTCATTTAATCCATCGCCAAACGCATATACATCTTCTTTTTCAAATTTCAGGCGGCTAATGAGCTTTTTAATTCCTTCCGCTTTTGAACCTCCCATTGGAAGGATATCTGTTGCTAAATGATGCCAGCGGATAAAATTCAAATCTTCATATTTTTTGTATTTTTCTTCTTCACCAATATCACAGAACAGCAACGTTTGGTATATTTCATGGTTTTTGAAGAAATCAGGATCAAATTTCGGATGCCCAAACTTCAAAGTACCCATGCTTTCATGAATATAAGGATGATCTTCAACAGTAGCCATCATAGTTTCATTGTTCATAAATACGAGCGGATTCCCAGACTCACTGGAAAACTCGAGCACGTTTTCAAGCGTTTTGCTGCTTAGAGGATTTTTGTAAATTACATTCCCCTCAAAAACGACATACTGGCCGTTAAATGAAACGAAGGAATTAATCTGCAGTTCCTCAAGCAGATCAGCAAACATAAATGGCGCTCTTCCTGTTGCAATAGCTA
Source organism: Chryseobacillus diguaensis (assembly GCF_049220665.1). NCBI lineage: Bacteria > Bacillati > Bacillota > Bacilli > Caryophanales > Bacillaceae > Chryseobacillus > Chryseobacillus diguaensis. The sequence continues at coordinate 180,194 of NZ_JBMKNV010000001.1, read as the reverse complement.
CATGATGTCCTGCATTTTTTAAATCCTGAACGGCTTTTTTTGTGGATTCAGGAATTTTTTTATCAAAATCAAGCAAGGTCCCGTCAATATCAAAGAATATCACTTTTTCTTTCATCAGCATCTTCTCCCTTTCCTTTTCATGCTGTCTTTTTTTCCTGTATCTTCTGTTGTCCCGATTTAAATGTGATAAGGTAAATGCCAGAGAATACGAGCAATAAACCTGCTATCATATTGGCAGTTATTTTTTCTCCGAGAAGGAAAAACCCCCAAATAATCGCTGAAACCGGGACAATATATGTAACTAGGGATGCAAATTCTGCTCCTCCCTCTTTCACCATATAATAATATAACAAATAGGCAATACCAGAGCCAAAAACACCGAGCCCAATGAGTGAAAAAAATATTTTCCATTCAAACAGCTGAGATAGGACGGATTGATCTGTGAAGAGGATGAAAACAAATGAAAAGATTGCTGAAACAAACAGTGTGCTGAACGATGTCATCATGACTGATATTCCATTCAGATACCGTTTTGCCATATGTGCTCCTATTCCATAGCAAAGTGTGGCACCAAGCATTGTACCTGCCCCCAGCAAGTTTTCTTTCAAAAATTGCTCTACATTTAAATTAAGAATAACCAAAATTCCTATAAAGCCGGTAAAAATTCCGCCCCACTGCCAGAATTTCAGACGGGAAGCAAAAAACAGGCTTCCAACAATAACTGTAAAGATTGGAGTGGAAGCATTAATGACAGAAGCAAGACTGCTAGTAATTTTGGTTTCACTGTAGGCTATTAGAAGCCAAGGGACAGCATTGTTAAAAAGCGAAACCAGCACAATGGGAAGCCAAGGCATTTTTTTCAGCTGCATAAGCTCTCTTGCCTTGAAAAGCACCATAATAAGCAATAAAGCAAAAGCTCCGAAAAGACATCTGCCAAATACAGTGCCAAGCGGCCCAAGGGTGGGCACTAAAAGTTTAATAAATAAAAAAGAAGTTCCCCAAATGAGACTTAAACCTAATAAAGAAGCATACAGTTTTTTCATTCATAACGCCCTCTCGAAACGAAGTCTATTTTAAACCTATAAGATCAAGAAATTTTTGTCAATCAGATGATTGGAGCTTTCTTGGTTAAAAATTTAGAAAACAGTTTTTTCAATCACAAAAGAAGTTCAAAATAATTCTGTAAAAGAATAAATTTCCACTAATACCCATGAAAGATGAAGGTTTTTTTTCATATAATAGAGATAAGAGAGATAAATTGAAACGGAAGCGATTCTTCTCGGGACAAGTCATGAAAAAGGAGTGATAACCCTTGCTGCGAAGGCTTCGGAAGAAAATTAGATATCAGTGGAAACATCTTTTAAAAAGAAAATCCATAGCCTAGGGGTCAGGTACTCACCTTCGGATGAGGCCGACCCCCTTTTCTTACGGATGAGAATCTAATATAATAGAACAAGTTAGTCTAACAAACGGTAGCTAAGGAGAGATTTGGCAAATGATTTACAAGGTTTATTACCAAGAAAGTGCATCGGAAGTTCCTGTTAGGGAAAAAACAAAAACACTTTATGTGAAAGCTGACTATGAACGCGAGGTTCGCTTCCACCTTAAAGACCGTCTTTATAATATTGAATATGTTGAAGCACTAAAAGGTGCCTATCTTCAATATGAAGAAAAAAGCGAAAACTATAAAGTATTGGAGCTATGATAGATGAAATTTGTAAAAAATGATCAAGTTGGCGTTTTCGCTCTCGGAGGATTGGGCGAAATCGGCAAAAATACGTACGGAGTACAATTTCAAGATGAAATTATCCTCATTGATGCCGGCATTAAATTCCCAGAAGAGGAATTGCTTGGAATTGACTATGTAATCCCGGATTATTCCTACCTCGTAAAAAATGAGGACAAAATCAAGGGATTGTTTGTAACACATGGTCACGAAGACCACATTGGCGGTATTCCTTATCTATTAAGACAAGTGAATATTCCAATCTACGGCGGAAAATTGGCTCTCGGCCTTATTAAAAACAAGCTTGAAGAACATGGTCTTCTTCGTTCAGCAAAGCTGATTGAAATTCAGGAAGAGGACATTATTAAATTCCGTAAAACAGCGGTTACATTTTTCCGTACGACTCATAGTATTCCGGATTCATATGGTATTGTTGTTAAGACACCTCCTGGAAACATTGTACATACGGGTGATTTCAAATTCGATTTTACACCAGTTGGAGAACCAGCCAACTTGACTAAAATGGCTGAAATCGGAAAAGAGGGAGTGCTTTGTCTTCTTTCTGACAGTACGAATAGTGAAATACCTAATTTCACTATGTCAGAACGAAAGGTTGGAGAAAGCATTCACGAAGTTTTCAGAAAAGTAGATGGCAGAATTATTTTTGCTACATTTGCTTCCAATATTCATCGTCTTCAGCAAGTTGTTGAGGCAGCTGTAACAATGAACAGGAAAATTGCCGTATTTGGGCGCAGCATGGAAGCAGCGATTGAAATAGGCCGTGAACTGGGCTACATCCGCTGTCCTAAGGACACATTCGTTGAACCGAATGAAATCAATAGAATGCCTGCAAACAAGGTAACGATTCTCTGTACAGGAAGCCAAGGAGAGCCGATGGCTGCCCTTTCCCGTATTGCAAACGGAACACACCGGCAAATTCAAATCATTCCTGGAGATACGGTTGTTTTCTCTTCTTCACCAATTCCAGGAAATACAATAAGTGTAAGCAGAACCATTAATCAGCTTTTCCGTGCCGGAGCGGAAGTCATTCATGGGCCTTTGAGCGATATTCATACATCAGGACATGGCGGACAAGAAGAGCAAAAGCTGATGCTTCGCCTTATCAAGCCTAAATACTTCATGCCAATCCACGGTGAGTACAGAATGCAGAAGATGCATACAAAGCTTGCTGTAGATTGCCAGGTACCAGAAGAAAACTGCTTTATCATGGACAATGGTGAAGTTTTAGCGCTTGGGGATAAAGAAGCTGGTGTAACAGGCAAAATTCCTTCCGGGTCCGTTTATATTGACGGAAGCGGTATTGGAGATATCGGAAATATTGTATTGCGCGACCGCCGCATACTTTCTGAAGAAGGATTGGTTATTGTTGTTGTCAGCATCAATATGAAAGAATTCCGAATTTCAGCTGGACCGGATTTGATCTCCCGCGGCTTCGTCTACATGCGTGAATCCGGTGATTTAATCAATGATGCTCAAGACCTTATTACAAAACATTTAAATAAGGTTATGGAGCGCAAAACGAGCCAATGGTCAGAAATTAAAAACGAGATTACTGACACTCTTGCACCATTCCTATATGAAAAGACAAAACGCCGTCCAATGATTTTACCGATCATTATGGAGGTTTAATAAATGTAAAAAGAGTCTTGAACGTTATCGTTCAAGACTCTTTCTTTCGTAATGCTTAATAATCTTGTTTAGGTGCGGATTTATTCTCTATTTTAATTAAAACCCGGAATAAAGGCGGCAGCAGCAGAAAGATAAGGACAAGTCTCAAGGTCTGAACTGCTACTACAAAGGCAGAGTCAGCTTTATAGGCTACAGAAGCCGTTGCCATCTCTGCTACACCTCCAGGAGCAAATGCAAGTATAGAAGTAACAAGTGAAAGATGAGTCAGGGCTGAAACGCCGAATGAGCAAACAGCCATCGCACCCACAAGGCAGATTGATGTAATCAACCCCACGATCACTACCTCCCTTGCACCTTTAAACATCTCTTTATGAAGCCTTGATCCAATGCTTGCTCCTATTAAAACCTGTGCAATTATTATTAGCCAATGAGGCCACCATACAGCCATGGATGGTCCAATGACAGAAGAGCATAAGATATGCATAGCCCCCGCACCAAGCATGCCCCCCACAAGCCATGGAGCGGGAAGCTTTATTTTCTTTCCGATCCTGTGGCCTGCAAACGAACCGATTATCAGCAAAAAAGCGATCAATACTGGCAAGGGTCCAGTACCAGGCACACCTGCTGCAGTATTCCCTGCATCGTTATGTGCAGGAGCTGAAGGCTCAAAGTAAAAAGCAACCAACGGCACAGCGCTAACTACAAGAAAAATACGAATTAATTGAACAATGCTTACAGTTATCGTATTAGCTCCTGCTTCTTCTGCAATAGTCGGCATGGCGGACACTCCGCCTGGAGTGGTGCCGAGAAGACTTGTCATTAAATCTGATTTTGTCAATCTCCATAGGAAGAAGCCTGATAATAAAGCAAATCCTATTGATAACAGCAGCATAATGGTTATGGTCATCCAATGGCTTGTAAATGTACTAGCAATCGACGGATTAATTTGCTGGCCCAGCTGAATTCCTATAATAGCCTGGCCGGCATACCTCCAGTTTGGGTTGATTCCTTTACTAAAATAATTTCCATTCATCCAGGCTGGTTTCCAAAATGAAATCAAACCTGAAACAATCAAAGTACCAATCATCCATCCAATTGCCATTCCGGTCAGTGAAAGAAGATAGCCTCCAATGCTTGAAATCAGGATAAATAAACTGTTTTGGCAAATCAATTTTGTGTCCATAGCTGTAACTTTTCCTGCTCCCTTCTCCAAATGCAAGATTGAATGTGGAATTGGACCATTCAAGAACTCATTATAGATACCGATTATAAAGACAGCATTAAAATAGACTAAGTTTTTATCTCATAATGATTACTCTTTCGTATCATGCATTAAATCTTAAACACCTTTATCAACTTATGGCAAATGAATTATTAGCTCATAAAAAACTCTTTTAAGATAACATGATTAGCTTATTATTTCCAGGCATTGTGAAAATAACATATATGAAAAACAGTTAAAGCCGGTCAAATATGATTGACCGGCTTTTATTATCATGAAAAGTATTAAATTGAAATATGTTTGAAAGCTAATACGTCAAATAATCCTTCAACTGTCAGCTTTATCTCCGGGATAACCGGCAGACCAAGAAAAGATAGGGTTAGAAACAGGTCAATTTCTTCCCCGGCGCCAAGCGTCAATAGCTCATTTTGAACAAGTTCAAGTTTCCTGCTTACGGTTTCTGCATTCTCATTTGAGATAAGACCTGCAATTGGAAGAGCAAGAGAAGCGAGAATTTTTCCATCAAGTGATACTGCTAGCCCTCCCTGCTGACACCGAAGATGATTCAAAGCTAAGGCAATATCCTCATCGTGACAGCCTGCAGCAATTAAATTGTGTGAATCATGAGAAACGGAAGCTGCAATGGCTCCCTTTTTCAGACCCAATCCCTTCACAATTCCTAGACCGATTATACCGGTGTTGTGATGTCTTTCAGCCAGCACCAGCTTTAGTTGATCTCTTATGGGATCTTGAATAAAATGGCCTTCTTTTATAAGTACATTCTCCACTATTTTCTTTGTTACAAGCTGGTTCGGCTCAATCTCAATTATGGTTGCGGAAGGCTTGTCAGGCAAAGGTATTTTTAACTCAGAGACGCTAATTTCATTGCAATGAATTGTACTTGTCAATTTCTTCTCGTTTATATCCCTTGTCTTTTTTTCCCGAACCAGATAAGTGCCATTTTTGGAAACACACACTCCTTTTTTGTAAACCTCCTGAATGGAAATGTTCTCAAGATCATTAAATAAAATGAAATCTGCATCGTATCCAGGAGCTATGCCGCCTTTATTTCTTAGACCATAACATTCGGCAGCATTAAGCGAAGCTATTTGAATAGCAATAATCGGATCAATTCCAAGCTCAATTGAAAGACGGACATTATGGTCCACACTGCCCTCTTGAATCAAGTCATTTAAATGCTTATCATCTGTGCAAAAAAGAAATCTTCTTGCATTATTCTTGTTTACAGCATGGATTATTTTGGGAAGATCTTTCGCAGCTGAACCATGACGGATCTGAACGTACATTCCTCTTCTAATCCGTTCATGCACTTCTTCGATACGAGATACTTCGTGATCTGTCCTGATTCCGGCAGATCCGTAAATATCAAGCATTTCAGGAGAAAACCCTGCCATATGTCCATCAACCATTGCTTTTTTCTTACGGGCTTGAACCAATTTCTCCATCATATCAGCCTTCTCATCCCTGACTGAAGGAAAATCCATCACTTCTGCAAGACCCAGCACTCTAGGGTGCTGATAAAAAGGCTCTAGATCAAAAGCCTTTAATTCGGCACCGTTATATTCAAAGCTGGCAGCAGGAACACTGGACGGAAGCATAACATATACTTCAAGCTCTAATCCTTCTGATTCATCCAGCATATATTGAATGCCCTCAGCCCCTGATACATTAGCAATCTCGTGAGGGTCTGTTACAACAGTGGTAACACCATGGGTTAAAACCACTTTGGCAAACTCACTTGGTTTAACCATAGAAGATTCGATGTGCACATGGGAATCAATAAAAGAGGGAGCTAAATAAGCGCCTTTTGCATCTACTATGTGCGATGCTTCAAATTCACCAAAACCTGCAAATGTTCCTTCAGCAACTGCTACATGGCCTTCAAAAATTTCTCTGTTAAAAACATCAATAATTTTAGCATTTTTTATGAGCAAATCTGCTTTTTGTCTTTTGGCAGATACGTAAATTTTGCTGCCTAAACTCCTATTATCCATAAAATCCTCCCTGCTGATGACACGCTCTATTTGTTTGTTGATTATCATACTTGATAGAAATTCTTGGGTCAATCTAAAAAACAGATAATGACCAGGAGGATTATATGAGTATTCGAAAACCAAAAAAACCATCCATTGATTGATGCACGGTCTTCATTCTAAAATATGTTATAGTAGTAGAAACTGATTCATTCGGAAGTACCGCAGGTGTGTGGGCACCTGCGGCTAGCAAATCTTCATTCAATGAATCAGCCATTACGTTCTAAATAGATCTCTTTTCCGTTTCTTCGGCAAGGGGATCTATTTTTTTGTATGAAATGTCAGTACTGCCACGATAAAACGCCCAAACGAGATAAGGACACTTAAAAGCTCGTAAACTGACATAGCAGCAACACCTCCCTTCCTTGGAAAAGTAAGGTTCGTTCTGCCAATTATATGAATGAAGTTTGCTTTTAAAAAGTATAGCATAATTCACAATAAGAACAAGCGTTCCTATTTAAAAACAGGAAAATTAGCATATTACCAGTTAGAATAAAATAAAAAAGCACCGCTAAGGTACTTTTAATAGGACAATAAAGGATGCTATACGTCAAGCACCTTTTTTTCAAATTGCTCAATATCTTTTTCAGATCCGATAACAGCCATTATATCTTTTATCTTTAATAGTTCATTTGCAAAGGAGAGATGATCACTCTTCCTCCACGTTTCATAGACTCTTGCTTCTCACTGAGAACACGGCAAATACTGCCTCCTAATCGTCCCAACCCAATAACTGCAAATTCCTTTTCATTCTCTTCTTCCACCTGAAAATAGTATAAATTTTTAGTGATCATCCTTGACATTACAAAAGAGGATGAATTATTTCCTTGGAAATATTTTCAGAATATTCAATTTTATATTTCGTTTCTTTGTTCTATAGCCTGCTTCAATCTTTTTTGCATATACCCTATTCCCTGTATTTCCTTTAAAGGATAATGGTAAACAGGTCCTTTTCCGAAGCTTTCTTCGACAATGGGTTTAAACTTTTTGCCGCCAAGAATAACGATTTCATCATAGCCAGATAAGTTTTTGTCCAAAATTTGCTTTTTTAGTCTGGCTAGTGAAATGATATCCTCCTTTTTCATGCTAAATGAAAGGTCATAATTCTCCGCCACCTCATCATCCGGAAGCAAAAAACCGTGCTTAGCGGACAAAATCGTCCAATCGGTAAAAAACAGATTTGCGTATTGCTGGCAGAGCCGATGAAATATCCCGGTATAAGCATTTTTTGCAAGAGCGGGACCTTCATAATCACCTTTGTCCCAAATTTTTCTTTTTCCGCAAGGGATTACACATAACCTGTTCAAATGGTTATCCCTCCTGCTTGAGTCTTAAGAAACCTTTCCGTTTCAGCTTTTGAAGGCATGGCCGAATTGGTGGCTGCGTGTTTTTTATTTTCAGGAATTATTTCTCAACCCCTACAAATATTATAGAGACTTTTTTTCTGCTCATTTATCTTCTCATTACCAGCTAAAGAAATACTGCTGATTTTCAGACTTCCAGAACCCTTCTAATTTTCAGTCTCAAAAGGCAAATTATAGGCATCATAAATTGCTTTCATATCACGCGGCCTTTCCATTTTCCTCGCTGGATCTTCAAGCTCCTTAAATCCGAATTGTTCATAAAGCGAATGGGCATCTTTAGTGGCTAAATTAAAAGATGTTCCTTTTAAATAAGGGTGAGAGACGATAATGGAAATCAGCCACTTTCCAAGCCCGACTTCTCTAAACTCCGGAAGGATAAAAACATCACCAAGATAGGAAAAACGGACAAAATCTGTTACTACTCTGGCAAATCCAACTTGATCTATTACCTCTTTCTCTGGATTCACCTTATGTAAGCCATAACAAAGCTGTGAATTTTCAATGGAGGCAATCACCAAATCCTTTGCCAGTCCATTTGCCCAATAAGTATGCTCTGAAAGAAAAGAATGAATAAGATCCGTGTTTAACAAGGTTTTATCAGTGGAGATCATGAAGCCATCTTTTCTTTTCCAGCTTTGCGGTTCTGATAACTGGTTATCATAATCACTTCCCCGGCCATTATCCTTTCATATTTTTATTATTCTGTTTTAACTTTTTCAAGACCAAATACTTCAAAATAAGTATGATATTTATTTTCTATTTCAATTAATCTCTCGAATCTTTGCTCAGGACTGTAGTTAGAAATATTTTCCTCTCTCATCAAGTCCCTTCTTGCAAGCAAAGCACACAGCTTATCCCAAAAAACCTCTTCTTCATAGTCTGCAATGACATCCTCAAGCTCTTCGTCCAGCTGACGGGAAGCATAGTATTCATCATCAAGGGAATCGTAATCTGCATATTGCTCCATTCCAAATTCTTTGGAAAAAGAGAGAATATAGTTTTCCAACTCAAAAAATTCTTCCGATTCTTCGTGTTCTTCTCTTGCCCCTACCCATGTTGACAAATAAATCATTTTTAATAGTGTATGGTATTGTTTCTTTGTAAAATTGATTTTCATGGATGGACATCCCCCTCTACCAAAATGCATCTCCTTCCATTAAATCATATTCACAAGTTAAAAAGAAGACAGTCGTGACTTAAAAAATAAAGACACTTTATGAAATCCAGTCATTGTTTCAAAAACCCTGTGTTTCTTTTAAACTTAGGCTCTGTTAAACTTGGCTGTTGATTGCAGCAAGCAGGCACTCAAGCTTTAGCGGGCTTACCTTAGAGCCTCCTCGTCGCTTTGCTCCTGGGGAGTCTCCCTTGACACGCTTTTCTAAGCAGGAGTCTAAAGCACCCGCTCCAATCAACAAGGTGTAAAAATCAACAATAAGCTTGCTTTGAGCACTTAAAATAAAAAAGCTCATGCTGCCTGTATAGGCGCATGAGCTATATTGCTTTATTTTCTTACCCAAGGAAGTTCAGTTCCGAAGATCTGGGCCATATTTTGAAATTCCTGTTTTCTTCTTTTTCTGGCATTGGAACGTTCCTTGCCTGTTTCATATAACTCCTTTTCCATCTCTGTTTCTGGAAGAACAGGCGGAACAGGAGTCGGTTTATTGTTTGCATCTACAGCAACCATCGTCAGAAAGGAAAGAGCACAAATATTTCTTTCTCCTGTCAGCATATTCTCTGAAATAACTTTAACAAAGACTTCCATAGAAGTTCGGCCTGTATAGGTTACGAAAGCCTCCAGGCAAACGGACCATCCGACGTGAATAGGATGAAGAAAATCAACAGAATCGGTTGAAGCGGTTACAATCTCACTTCTTGAATGCCTCATAGCGGAAATAGCAGCTACATCATCTATATAAGCCATTAGCTTTCCGCCGAACATTGTACCATGATTATTCGTATCAGGAGGCAGGACAATACTGGTTTTTACTACAAAGGATTCGCGGCAGGGTTTGGCATTTAACATGAATAATTCTCCTTTAAGGTCATCTTTTTTACTCTAATTTTATTATATCATGAGGAAAAAATTCAAACTCCTTTTTGAAAGTTCAGAATTACTAGCTTTTTTCTACTTACGAAGAAGATTTTATCTATACAATTTCTCTTTTAGCAGTTTTCAACAAAAGCTCTGTTTAGTAAGATAAAATCAATACAAATAAAATTTATTGACATTTATGCTTATCATTATTGAAAAAAAGAGGTATTCAATGAAAAAAGTTCCTATTATCATTTTTCTTAATCTAGTTATGTATGCATTGATCATCAGCTTTCTTTATTTTTTTATCAAATTGACTGCAGGGCATTATTCTAATACCCTTTTTTTTGCAGGTGTGCTCTTTGCCAGCACTGCTTATTTTCTAGTGCTCAAAAGGTTTCTGTTTCATTTAGATACCTTTAGAAAAATTTATTTAATGACTAGTTTATTTACTTTTATAGGACTGGGAATACTTTTTTTCTTTCTTTTTTAGCCTCGAAACTCAAAACACCCTTAACGAAAGCAGGCTATTTCAGATGAAATGGCCTGCTTTTATTAAGGGCTGTTTCCGCGGAAGATTGCTGCTATTTGTAAAGGTTTAGAATACGCATGAAGATTAGCTTCGCGGCATCAGCCTTAAGAAAAGAACCTTATTAATCAATTTCAATTTTCCGGCCTTTTTTCTTAGAAAAATAAACCTTTAATATACCATCTTGGTGGACAGCCTTCATATCTTTCAACTGCATTTCAAGAGGCAGCTCCACTGTTCTTTGGACACCGTCCCATTTCTCTGGATCTCCAACTATAACATCTGTTTTTTCTTTTCTTCTCTTCACCTTGATTCGAAGCACGTTTCCAAGCAAATCAACATGAATTTCTTCCTTCTGAATACCCGGCAATTCTGCCTTGACAATAAAATGTTTTTCACTCTCAATGGTTTCAACAAAAAAAGATTTTTTTGAAGGATGCTGAAACAAGTCATCCATTGTGTGAAGCAACGTTTTATCTGGTCTTTGCTGAAAAAAATCATTGATCAGCTTCATGGGGTTATTATCCCTATTATTTGCGGCCATCTCGCCTGCTCCCTTCTTTCCATACTCCATATCCCAATTTATGCATCGACCCATAAAAAGGTTATATGAAAAGGTTAAAAAACCCAGTAAAAATATAGGAGTTTACCTATCCATACAGCATTCAGGCAACATAGAATAAACTGAATAAATAAAGGAGATGATGCAGATGAGCATGTATTTTCATGGATACCAGCCGCCTATTTACCATGGACATTATTCTTATCCTATCCATCAACCTGGGCATCATGGATATCCTCATCACCCATTTATGCCGCCTTATTCAAATCAAGGCATGAAGCAAAAAACCTTTTTTGATGCTTATAAAACACCCCATGGAACCATTGATTATAATCAGGTTTCCTTAACAATGGGAAAGATGAATTATGCGGTGAATCAGTTTAATCCTATAGTTAAGCAATTAATGTCTTTCCTAAAGAAGTGACGAAAGAAATTTTTTTCTATAGTGGCTAAGTGCCAATAAGGGAAAGATGAGGTCATAGCTATGGTAATGGATATAAAAGTTTCCTGCCATTCCCTGGCCTTTTGGATAATTGCCAGTCCACCCCACCGGCCGTCCTGCATGCTGGATCAGGTACTGTATGCCCCTTTCAATTTCTGCTGACGATTTTTCAGAAATGCTGATTAAAGCGTCAACAGCCCATCCTGTCTGTGTTACCGTACTTCTCCCAAGCGGGACGTATTTTTTTTGCATATCGCTTTTGCAGGATTCTCCCCAGCCTCCGTCCTCATTTTGTATACTTTTCAGCCAGCGTGCCCCTTTTTGAACAGCTGCTTCCTCAATTCTTTGACATGAAGCAAGACCTGTTAATGCTGCCCAAGTTCCGTAAATATAGCATATACCCCACCTGCCATACCATGACCCATCCTTTTTCTGATCAGCGATCAGCCATCGAATCCCTTTTTTGATCACCTCGTCCTGTTTTGATAAGTTTGTGCCGCTCCCTAAAAACTCTAGCGTTCTGCCAGTTAAATCAGCAGAGGAAGCATCTGAGAGAATATACTCTGCTCCATCTATCGGCAATAGATGAACTAGCCCGGAATCAACATTTTTCTCAAACGCTGGCCATCCTCCATCATCATTTTGCATGGAAAGTGTCCATCGCGTCCCCCGCTTCCATGCTGATGCATATACAGGACTTCCTGCCAGCTGAACGGAAATGGCTCTTAAAGAGGCCGTTGTGTCATCAACATCAGGATTGATTGTGTTGATATTTGAAAAACCCCATCCGCCGGGTTCTGAATCCTGATTATGCACCCTCCAATCGCCGTATTTAACATGCTGCTTTGTAAGCAGAAAGTTATTGGCTCTTTGTATGACTTCTGAATTCTCTGTTAGTCCTGATTCCTGAAGGGCATAGCTGATGAGAGACGTATTCCAGACGTGAGCAGTCGTATACTGCATATGGATTTTCCCGTCTATGGAACAAGCCATTGATTTTAAACCCCTCACCGCATGATCAATGAACGGATGATCCTTTGAATATCCCATGGACAATAAAGCATATATCATAAGGAACGTAGCACTGAAATAGCTGTAAAACGTTCCATCTGGCTCAATTCTTTGCAGCATATATTGTTCTGCCTTATGGTAGGCTATAGCCTTGAGCTGAGATGGAATACCAATAAGCGATTTTACTCCATGAGAGATCGTGGAAAATATGCCTCTCCATTCTTCTGATCTGTAGAGTCCATCTGGGTCCCACAAGGTGGAACGATCACCCGCAAGCAGTTCAGATAAATTTGGAGCGTCTGCATTTTTCATTTGAAATTTCTTATTTCCAAGAATCAATATAGGAACCATATTGGCTCTTCCATAAATGGAAAAGTTATAGAAATTTACTGGAAAATGAGAAGGAAGCAAAATGGCTTCTATAGGCAAAGGAAATAGAGCAGGCCATTGATATTGTCCAGTAATTGCAAGAAGAATTTTAGTGAAGAGACCAGCTTTGTTTATTCCTCCCCTCTCTAAAATAAATATTCGTGCTGCTTCCATTCTCGGATGGTTTTTTTTATAAAACCCTGCATATAAAAGGGCATAATAGGCTTCAATCGTTGCAGAAAGATCTCCGTCATCCTGATCTTCAAAAAGCTTCCATGATCCATTTTGTGTTTGTTTAGAGACGATTCTTTCAGAAACGGAACGAATAAGCTTTTCATCTTTCATATTGAGGTTTGAAAGCAAAACAATCATAAAAGCATCCGTTTTAATCCCTGTTTCAAAAGCATAGTCCCATGAACCATCAGCACTCTGGTCCTTTTTAAAAATCGAAACAATTCGGCTGATTTCTTTTTCGGCTTCCTGCATCATTTTGTTTCCCCCGTTCAAAAGAAGCTTCCATTTATCATATTCAAAGAAATAAAAGAATAACCCTCTCTAAACCCCTTTCCCTTCCATCATCCTGATCTATCTCAACCTCAGCCTAATAGCCATCAGTCACAAAATAAGAAAATTTCTGTACTCATTTGGAAATTCTGTTTCTATATATTTATGCTATTTTTTACTATTTTGCAATATAAAGACTTTTGATTTAAAAAGGTGAAATTTATGAGATGAAAATTTCTCAAAATTTAAATATAATGAGGACTATATAGAAAGCGATGAAGGAATGGCTGCCAACATGGCTCCAGAAGTAAATATTCAGTTGTTTAAATCTTTTTTTGATTTTTCTTCAAAAGCATTATTTATTTTAGAACTAGCGCAAATGATTCGTAAGCGCTAGAAAGGGAACAAATCCTAATGGACCTGCTCCCTTTCAATAAACTTTTACATCACTTCAGCAAATCATTAATTATTTGCGCCCTGATTTTTTGTTTCATTGTTTTCAGATTCAGTATGATAGCCTTCATTATGGCCAATTGCCGAAGTACTCCCGCCTTTAACTTCTGATCCTGCATCTTTCACTTTAGAGCCGATTTTTCCCAATTCGCTTTTTGCACTTTTTGCGATGGATAAGGTTTGCGTAGAAATTTTAACAACATCGTTTACCTTGCCAACTACTTTGTTTACACGCTCATAAAGATGCTGCGCATCTTCGATTGCAGATTTCAGAGTAGAGGTAGCCCCTTTTACCTGATCGATAAGCTGATCTTTAACCTCAGAAGGATTTTCTCTTACTTGATTGTAGACATCAACTGAAGAGTCCTTAAGACCAACTGCTCCCTTTTTCACTTTATTTCTTGTGGTAGAATCAATCATTGCGATAACACCGCCTGCAATAGCTCCAATAAGAACCCCTGTCAGCAATTTGTTTTTCTTTTCTTTATCCGCACGAACGTCATTTTGAACTTCTGTCAGATTTTCATTTTCTTGTGTCAATTTTTCTTCCTCCTTTAGCGTAATATGGTTTGCTCGTTTACTAGTTAGGCTTTTTCCCCATAGAGAATAGAGATAAACTATGATCAAATAAACAGCTTTATAGACTTTTGTACAGCTTGCAGCAAAGAAAACCTTATGAGAGAAAGGATTACTCTTTCTATTTATCGAAGAAATAGGAAGAATCCTGCTTGAAAACATGTAAAAAAATATTTCTTTCCTTTGAGGTGAAGAGTTGAAAAATGTCATTTCCGAAAGAATAAAAGCACTTGAAAACTATTCCCCTGAAGACACAATAGATTCAAAGAATCTGGATGAATTTTGGACATTAAATATAAACCGATTTAAAAACAAACCGCTGAATCTTAAAATACTGGAAACAAACACCCCTTTTTCGCTGATTGAAGCTTTCCATTGCATGTTTGAAGGATTTGATGAAACACCTCTTTTCGGCTGGTTTCTTATTCCGAAATTCCCGGTTCAGGAAAGGTATCCATGCGCTGTGATCTTCCATGGCTATTCGGGGAGCAAAGGATTGCCTGAAAAACATGCTGCGCTCCTCATGATGGGCATAGCTGTTTTCGCGGTTGATATACGCGGACAAGGAGGCGAAACAGGAAACCATTTGAAAAGTCCTCATGGAATGACAGCTGGATGGGTGACCCAGGGAATTCTCGAAAAAGAATCTTCTTATTTTAATGCCATCTCTATTGATGCTTTGAAAGCGGTAGAAGCATCTGTTACAATGGCTAAGATTAACAAGGATGAAATATTTGTTATGGGAGACAGCCAAGGTGGCGGATTAGCTCTTTTAACGGCTGCCTTATGCGAAATTCCGAGATTCGCCATAGCTAATATCCCAAATATGTGCCATATGGATTACGGACTTATGGAGTCTAAGGGATCTCTTAAAGAAATTGCTTCCTTTCTTAACAAATTTCCAAATCAGACTGATAGGGTTGTGGAAACATTAAGTTATTTCGACGTTATGAATATGGCAGACAGAATTACTATCCCTATTTTATTATCAGCAGGATTAAAGGATGAGATCTGTTTACCTGAAACGGTTTATGCGGCTTATAACAAAATACATTCCGAGAAAAAAATAAACTGTTTTCCTTTTAGCGGACATGAAGTCAGTGATTATCAGAAAAGAGAAGGTCTATTATTTATTAAAAAAGAATTAGGTAAATGATAAAAAGCATACAAAGAGGGGACCATTCAACATGGTCCCCTTCTTTTATTCATACTATTTTCTTACCCTCAATCTTGAAACCAAAATAACAAAAAGCAGCAAAATGCTTATGACAATGAGGCCCCCGAATACAGCAGGCAAGAGGGAACGAGTACTTCCCTGAGCCTGTTTATCTGTATAATTGCCTGGCTGATTGGAAAAGAGTTTTAAGTCAGCAGCTACCTTACCAAACGATTCACTGTTTGAATTCGGACTGTGAAAAATATCTTTTAATACGGCATTTTTTGGCGGTATGCTATTTTTGCTAAAGTCTAGTCCTTTCAATTCTTCAGGCACTTCTTTTTTCATGGTTCCGTCAATTTGCATTTCCGTGCCAGAATCTAGTTTTTGATTCTGATAAACGTTTGGCTCTGGAATGGAAGGACCCGCCTTTACAGTGCTTGCTGGGATGCAGCTTAAAAGAATCAGCAGAAATATTGTTAAGCGGAAACTGCTTTTATGCTTCATGAGCCGTCTCATTTTGCTGCTTTAGGCTTCTTCTTTTAATGGCATTTGCTGCAAAAGGAATAGCTCCGAGGACAATAGTAATTGCCAGCAATATGAGTGTTGCTTCTGTAAATTGGTTTTCTGGATCAATCTGAATAGATAGGTATACAGCTGAAATCGGATCACTATAGTTAAAGTTTGGCAGGGCCATTCCAAGAAGCGGTGAAATAAAGAACAAGATGAGCCCCATGCTTGCAATCCACCCAGTAAAGGATCCTAAAATGAACGCGGTTCTGACTAGAGTTGAAGCTGCTAGGAGAAGTACAATTGTAAATACCGTCCATTGAATGGCTCTGTCATCTGACAGGGTATAAATATTCAGTCCGAACAGTCCAATCATTAATCCGACAATCAAGTTCAGCAGCCCGAAAAGTGAGCCTTTAATCAGCATTGGCGCGTTCATAAAATATTGGCTGAAATAACCGATCATTAAGCTGCTGATCAGTATGATGACTAAAATAACAACTGGAGGCACCGCTTTAGTCTTTTGAGCTGGAATATCTGCATTTGCAGTAAGCGGATCGGCAAGATAGCTGTATACATAATCATTTGGCTGACCATCTACCATTGTATTCCCTAGAAGAGATTGAGTGGCATTTTTCATTTTTTTCGTTGCTAATACGTTTGCGGCCCATTTGTTATTAAGGGTATCAGCTTCCTGCTGAACTGAACCTACTTTTTTCTGGAGTTCATCCGTGTGTCCTATTACATTAGACTGCCTGTCTGAAAGAGAGGCTACAAGCTGGTCCATGTTTTGAAGCTCCTGGCCGACCTGTTGATTCATTGATAGAACACTGACACCATCTGTTGAACCATCCGGTGTGCTGCCTATAGTAATTTCCTCAGGCTGCATCAGCTGATCTGATAGTTTGGAAGCATGGTCCTGAATCGCATTCAATTCCGTATTAATATATTGCTGCTGGTCTTGCACGTTCCCTTGGTAGTCATCCATAAACGTTTTCAAGGATCTATTAAAGGCTTTCATATCATTCGAAGTAGAATCCAGCTCTCCCTGAAGCTCATCCCACATTTGCTTTTCTTCAGTATTAACAGCAAGAACACTTGTTAACTGCTCACTCAGATACGGATTATTCAGGACAGATTCCTTTACCGGATCTTCACTCTTTTTCATCCCCTCAAGAATGGCTGTATAACGGGTGATGTAAGAGTAGTATTGAAGCAGATCATTCAGATTATTGCTTAGTATCTCTGAATGAAATGAAGGCTCCAAATTCTTTTTCCGTTCTTCTGATATCAAAGTTGATTCCAAAATCCCTTTTTCCTCAGCTTTAATTTTCTCAATCATTGAACTCAAATCCCCAGAGGGAAATTGGATCTTATTTTGCAGTTCCATGTTTTTCTTTATTAATTCCTTATTTTGTGTAATCAAATTTTTATTTTCAGCGAAAACTTTCTCGTATTCAGCAGCAAGCTTGTCATATTCCTCTTTCCAATTCTTATCATCTTCAGCATTTCCATCTAATGATTGGGCAGCAGACTGAACCTTTTTTGACAAATCTGTGAGACCTTCAATCAGATTTTGGGCCTCAGAAGAATTGGCTTCAGGAATGGTTCCTGCAAGATCTTTCAGCCCGTTTATCTGATCATTAATGGCAGAAAGATCCTTCTTTTGATTGTCAGTATCAGCAGCTGAATTTTTTGCTTCAGGCTTTAAGAAAGCCGGGTCCGCTGGAGCTCCAGAATCTGTATTATCTTCACCAGGCACTGTAATTACTGGCGGTTCAGATGGAGTTTTCAATTTTTCCCTTAACGGAATCAGCTGTTTTTCAAGGTCATCAATGGAAGCTTCTTCTGATTTAATTTTATATTCATCAATCACTGAACTTTGTATGGCCATGATGCTTTTTTGCTGGCGATCCACTTGGTCTTGCCGTACTGAGGTCAGATCCCCCATTGTCTGGCTGTTCTGCTTCAGCATTTCCTGCACTCCATTGATTCCAGTAAGCAAATCATTTGCCTTTCCATTTATTTGCGCTTGAGTTAAGTCCTGCACCTGGGATATTTTCAGCATACCGTCTTGAATTGCTGTTTGGCTTGCTTCCTGTATTTGCATTAATGTAGCTTTTTGCTCCTGCTGATAGGCTTTGTATTTTTCAACAGCACTTACAAAAGAAGCAAGGTTTTGTCCAATTTGCTTGATTTGTTTGCTTCTTTCCGGAGAATTGGCATTTGCTTCATTCATCGTGCTTTGCAGCTCAGCAAGCATTTTTTTCTGCTCGTTCAGCTCTCCGGCCAGATCCTTCGATCCTGGCTGATAAAATGTATACATTGTATCTTTAAATTTGATTTCTTTATCAAGGATTTGCTTAAAATTATTGCGTACTTTATCGACTTTTTGAGAAACAAAGCTCCAATACAGCGTGGAGACAGTATTGTTCATTTTCTTATTTGCTTCTTCTATTTTTCTTAATACCTTTTCGCGGTTTACAGCATTCAGATTGTCCTGAATATGATACTCAATTTCTGCCTGCTCAGGCTGTGTATCCTTATACGTAAACACTCTGCTTGAAAATTGGGATGGGATAACGATGTATGCATCATATTTATCGTTTTTCAGACCTCGGACAGCCTCTCCCCTGCCTACGGTATCCCAATTATAGTCATTATGATCCTCTTTAATGGCTTTTAGTGCTACTCCTCCCATATCTCCGTCGCCGGTAAAATCAACTTCCTTGTCCTTATAGCCATCATCTTCATTTACAAGAGCAATGGTTTTTGCTGTATTTCCTTTCACTTTTAACGGTTCATCTCCTATGTACTGAAAGAACATGGAGGGCAGTGCAAGGATGAGGATCACAGCTAGAATGATTTTAAGAATATGCAACCGCTGTTGTGTCATATTAAGATCTTCCTTTCAATTACGCATAACGGGATTTGAATTTTCGTTTCTCTTTCGTTTTCTATTTGATAGCCAAACCCAGGTATGATTTCTGGCTCTTTCCTGTCAAAAGCCAAATTTAATAGACTTTGATCCGATTTTTTCATTAGAACGATTGCCTGGCGAACCTGTTTTAATTCATTTGTAAAAGAATCGTACCCTTTTGTAAACTCAGTATGGTTTCCGGCTACAATTACGTTAAAGCCTAGGTGGGCATAATTTTTCATGAATTTTGAGAGTCTTTCCTCGATCATACTGTCACCTGTTTGCAAAAAGCGGCTCAGTCCATCGATGATCAAAAGTATTGGAGAAAACTGAAGATGGTTAAGAGCTCCCTGTCCTATCGCAGCAAGGTATGACCGTTCCCTTTCGAATAAGGCGTTTTCTGCTGAATCAAGCCACGCTGTGATGTCATCCTTACCGCTCATATAATGAATGTTTTCTTCACTGGCATATTGGGAAAGACCTCTGCTAATATCATCAAAGATACCAATATCTCTCGATTGCTGAAGGAGCACAGTGTTCAAAATAACCTTCAGGACGTTCGTTTTTCCCTTTTGAGTCTGTCCAAGAATTAAGCAATGCCTGCTGCTGGACAGATTAATATAAACCGGACTAACCGATTCTTCATCAAGTCCCACTGGGATGAAACCTTCTTCCCGCTTGACTCTTATATCTTGAGCAAAATTAACCATTGTCAGATTAGCAGGCAGCATAGGTACCGGTTCAGGTGAAGTGAAAACAGCATATTTTTCTTTCAATGCCTGAACATCAAGCTTTATTTGGTCAAGAATCGCAAAATCATCTTCTCCATCTGATGGAAGCAGCATTTGTGCAAAAAAGGCATCATCCTTTTTAATAATAGCCCTGCCGGGTATTGGCTCTAGCGCATAAGGAACCCTCCCCAGTACAGAATAAGATTCCGTACTATCCATCAGATAATGGACAATTTTTGTTTTAAGGTTATTAATTAATGACTGTCTCATAGCGTTAATCCTAGTTGCTGTATAAATCATATAAATGCCAAGCGACTGTCCATCCCTTACAAACTGGGTAAACTGTGCTTCCAAGTCCTGAAGCTCTTCTTTTACCAGATCATAATTATCGATGGTAATAAAAATGAGCGGCAGCTTCTGATCGCTTAAAGCATTGTACATTTTGACAGATGACACTTCTTTAGATTGAAGCATATTCTTTCTTCTGCTCATTTCTTCCTTCATGAGCCTCATGAACTTCTCAATCTTTCTCTCCTGATCAGCCATAAAATAGTCAGCTGTGTGCGGAAGCTGTCTAAGAGGAAGCAAGCTTCCATTCCCAAAATCAAAAATATAGTAATGAATTTCTTCAGGATTGTAAGACTTGGCAAATTGCAGAAGCAAGTTCATTACAGTATAAGATTTCCCATAACCAGAGGATCCAAATATTCCTATGTTTCCATCATCCATCAGCTGATAACGATAAGGTGTCTGGCTCTGTTTTTCCGGTTCATCGATCATGGCAATTTCGAACTCGGAAGCTTCAGCAACTTCAGCAGCTGCAGCAGATTGGATGAAAATTCTTTCTTCAAGCGGCGGCAGCCAAGGACTCGGCAGCTTGTTAATGTGAAGCTCTTTCTGCACTTGTTCAATTTTGTCCACAATGGCCTCAATCTGTGACTGCCCTTCCTTTTTAGCGTGTTTTTCAGATGAGCTGACATCGGTCAATGGGATTAGGCCAAGGTCTGATACAATCGCTATTTCATCCTCTAGTCCAAATGTATCGTTCTCATACGGGGCACCGCTCCAGGCTGACTGAAAGAGATCATAGACTTCATTGTTGCCGACCTGAAGGTATCCTCTTCCGGTCACAGTAATAGCAGCAGCGTCACTATTTTTCAGTATCTCTCTGCTGTCATTGGCATCCTGAACCTTCAGTGCCACTTTAAATCGGGAGTTACTCCATATTTGGTCATCGATTACACCGCCTGGTTTTTGTGTAGCCAGTATAAGATGCACTCCTAGACTTCGCCCGATACGCGCAGCACTCACAAGTTCCCTGATAAAATCAGGCTCTTCACTTTTCAGCTCTGCGAACTCATCTGCTATTAAAAACAGGTGAGGCAGAGGATCTTTTGCTTTTTTCTTTTTATAAAGTGTTGTGTAATCGTTAATATGATTGACCTGATATTGATCAAACAGCCTTTGCCTTCTTTTTAGCTCACTTCTAATCGAAGCGAGGGCACGTGCGCTGAAATTCTTGCTGCCCTCGATATTGGTTATTGTTCCTAGCAGATGAGGCATGTTTTTGAATGGCTGTGCCATCCCCCCGCCCTTGTAATCAATTAATAGAAAGGCTACTTCATGAGGATGAAAGTTAACAGCAAGAGATAAAATATACGTCTGAAGAAATTCACTCTTCCCCGACCCTGTTGTTCCGGCAAGAAGTCCATGCGGCCCATGGGCTTTTTCATGAAGGTTTAATTCAACCAGATCATCCTTTCCCTTCAGACCAATTGGAACAGCCAGAGATTTGGATGACTCTCTCGTCAGCCACTTTTGGTCAATTTGCAAACCATCCGCATCTTTTGCATGGAACATTTCTAAAAATGAAACACTGGATGGAATTGAATTTGTCATTCCAATCTGATGATCAAGCGTTTTTAATGTTCTGGCATACGTTTCATTGTTTTCGTGCTCGTGCTGATCAAGTCTGAATGTTATCTGTGCGGCTTTTTTATCCTTTATGAGGATATCGCCTTCCTCTTCGTTTATGTAACGAATCAATGTATGAATATTTTCGCTTAAGCTCTCTTTTGTTTCTGCAGCGAATAGAACTGAGAACCCAAGATCCGGATGTTCCCCTTCCAAATATTCCAATATGACATGCTCTGAAATAAGCTGCTGATTGGTAACGACGAAAACAAAATGAGGAGAAAATCGCAGCTTTTCTTTATCTTCTTCAAGATCCCTTTCCCGCAGAACCTCATATAACGATGAAAGGAGCTGATCTCTTGTTTGTTCGTTATAGATCATTCCTTTGGCAAACGTATTAGGCAGCTGAAAATGCGGAAGCCATTTCATCCATTCCCACTGCTTGTATTCCTTTTCATTAAAGATAAAAACAAATCTTAAATCATGATAACTATGAAAAAATGAAAGCTGACCTATCAGCTGATGGAGCTCATTTTTCACAACGGATTCTTTCCCGACTAGCCCCATTGCTCCATGAGAAAGATTAACAGGTATTGGCAGATGCCTTAGTTCCTTATATACCTTCTCCATAATCTGTGACTGTTCCATAAGGTCATCTACTTCTCTTGATGACATATCACCGCTGTTAACAGAAAGCTTAAATGAGGCGGGGACCGTACCTGTACCAATTCTGAAATCCATGAAATCCTTGCTCTCAGGAGTTCTTTCCCAAATCCTGTCTGAGATCTCTTCTGCCATATATTTCATGCGCTCAAAGGAAGGATAATGAAATGTTAAAACATGCTTTTGTTCTTCTGCTCTTTCATGAAGCTCTTCTCTTTTGCTTTCAAGGTATTGGGTGTATACTCTGCGCCTCTTCTCTTCTCTGGACTTAAAACGCTTTCTGTCTTTGAAATACTGTGCAGAAGATGTTATAAGAGTCATACCAAACATGGCTATAGAGACGAGCATAAAAAGCCCTCTCGGCTGGAACAAAGCTACCATACCCATTATGATCAGCATCACAAGCGGAGGCAGTATAATCAGCATCAGTCCCCTGTTTGTATCCTCAGATTCCTGGGAAGGAAACGCAAGCTGCACATCTTCCTTGGGCAATTCATATATCATTCGCGGCGTCCTTCTGTATAGAGGATATTTCTTTTTCATTTCAGAAACAGGTATGACCGTCCTTGGCAGGTTCGTCTCTACTTCATCAAAAGCTGCTATTTCTAATACATCCTCTTCTAAAAAGCGAAGAACCAGAAACGGCCAGAAGATTTCATCCCCAAGCTTCAATTCTGTTCTGCCATGGAACTTTTCCCCATTAATATATAAGTCATCTCTTTCTGTATCTAGTATCCATTTGTCCTTCAGCTTTCTGAATGAAAAATCCTGATTTTTTTGAAGAGATAAGACCTTTCCTTTTTTGAATACATCTGCATTTCCCTTTGCTTCAGAAGAAAAAATAAGTTCTGTTTTATCTCCGACATAAAAATTGGACCTTATAGGCTTATTGGCTGAATAGCATATAGAAAGAGTACGTCCTTTTTCTGAAAGATGGATAAAATCCTGACCTGACAGCTGTCCAATATGCTGTCCATTATGAAAAACTCCAAAATCTTCTGGGGCTGCTTTCCTTTCTACTGAAACGCCGCCGAATTCAAATGGAAATGTCTTAATTGTTACAGTGTCATCTATTTCATTTCCTGCTGTGATAACACCTGTAAATTCCTCTTTAACTTCTAATCTTTGGCAATACTGATCTTGAAAAAACCATAGAAAACCCATTTACTCACCTCCTATGATGTTTTTATTTATTCGTTCCGCCTTGATTTTGAGGAGCATTCCGCTGCTGTTTATCAGCAGGTTTGGTGTTTGGCGGTGCTGGTTTGCTATTAGCAGGTACAGGCGCTTTTTCAGCTGCAGCATTCCCTCCATTTTGTGGTGGAACTGCAGCAGAAGCAGCATCTTCATCAGCTTGCTGGCTGTTTTCAGCGGCCTTTTGATTTTGCTCATCTTTATCTTTTTTCAACTGTGCCAACCTTTGTTCAGTTTCATCAATTTTTTGTTTTTGATCACTTGCAGACATCGATTTGTCGGCTTTTAGCTGGGCGTCGTAATGTTTGTCTATATCCTCAGTATGCAGATTCGCATATTCTAACGCTTTTTCACCGTCACCTCTGCCGATGTTAATCCAGTAATCAAGCAATTCTGTATCTGTGTCAGGTGCAATGGACTGATGAATATTTTCTCTTTGCTCTCTTCCCAGATCCTTTAACGACTGTATCGAAGAATCTGCCAGCTCATATTTCACAACACCCGAATTGATATCTTCCACTTTATATTTTGCTAACACACTTTTCACACCGCTATAATCTTTACTGATGTAGTGTTCATTCGCTGCAAGGAAAGCCTGTTGCTTAGGAATATCAAAAAACATGGATTTACCAGTATAAATTAGTGCTGGAATCAGTAATAGAAGAAGTAATAGAGATGCATAAAGAAGGGTTTTCCACTTTTTTTGCGGAATATGTACCAGGTATTTGTCCTCTTTTGCCAACCGTTCCAAATGTGTTTGAATCAACTTTAACAGGCTATTGGAATTTTCTGCCTGCATGATTTCCTTCGCTTCTTGAGAAAGGGGCAGCGTTTCTGAGTGGTTCAGGTATTCACTGTAAGTATGTTTCCAGTCTATTGCCTGAGCGACTGTTGCTTTTAATTCTTTTAGCTCGATGTCCTTATCTCTTTCATAAGGAGGAAGGCTCTCTTTAACCCCGTAATGCATGAAATAAGGGGTGAAGGTTTGATCTATTAAAATATTTTCAGGGCAAATGACCAAATTCAGCCTTGTTAAATGATGTTCATCTCTTGCTTTAACAAGCTGATAGGCAAATAGCCACTTTGATCGTTCGTCATAATTTTTAAGAGAAAGAAAGGGTGAAAGAGCAGGATCTGCTTCTGTTCTTATGATAATTTCATCTTCATTTTGTTCTATTTCTCTCATTATTAGCGGGTTAAGGGATTTCAGCATTTCAATTTCAAGCTGGCTGTCCAGATTGATTTTTTCATTTTGAAATTGAAAGGTGCAGTCTTTATCATTTTTTGTTATATGGGCCTGAATCCTTTTTTCTAAGTATGTTTGCTTGTTTTCTGTCATCCCTCTTACTCCTTCAAAGAATTTCTACACAATCTCCTGAGGTAATTCCGCAATCATTAAGCGTATCATTTCCTGTTAGGACAACCTTTTTATTTGGAATGCGAATCCAATAGCCCTCTCTTGGAGGCTCCTGTAAATTCCTTGCCTGCCAAACCACATCAATGAGTTTTTTGACAGAATAGTAGTTGGATAGCCTGAGATCGAATCGTTCCCCATTGTAGTGCTTTAAATCAATAGTAATTTCCACATACATGCTGCTCACCTCAAAAATGAGAGAAGCGCCATTTCCTCTGAATCGAATTGGCGCTTCTCTTTCTCGTAAATTTTCAGATGGAATTAACCGTTAATTTGGTTTGCAATGTCTTGGTCAGCTTGCTCAAGAGAACTTGCCGTTTTGCTAAGCTGTACTTTGATTTCATCCAAAAGCTGCTGCATTTGTTTGAAAGAAGGCTTCAGTCTGTCGTATTGGGAAGCAAATGCTTGGCTTGATTGACCTTCCCAGCTTCCTTGCAGCTGCTGGATCATTTTATCAAGATCACCAATAATGTTTTCAACTTCACCTGATTTTTGGCCATAACGATTAGACATTTCCTGAAGTTCTGCAGGTGTAACGCGAATTCTACCTGACATTTTTCCCTCTCCTTTTACATGAATTTACTATTTAATTCTAAGAAACTTCTTGCCGGCAGGTCAATTGAATCTTGCGATAATTGCCAAAAATAAGAAATTCTATCTACATATACCTTATTTTAGGAAATGATAAACCTTTAAATTAAGGAATTTTTGCACATTTTTTTTGAAGCGTGTAATTATATAGTCCCGCATAATAAAACAGCCTGATATAAAAGGAAAATGTTCAGTTAAATTTGTTGAAAAAAGTATATATGGAAAGAAAAATTTATATTAATATAAAATTTTTTGTCATCGCAGTAATCTATTAATTGATAAACTAGCGATTTCTTCTTTCGACAAAGCCCCTTTTCTTAGACTTTGTTGTTATATCTTCAAGGCTGTTTTCTAAGAGATTGTTCCTATTTAATAAAAAGCTCTTTTCTAAAGGCTCTATTCTTAAACTTTGTTGCTCATGACCCTATATATAGTCCTCGAAACCTTTGGGACGGCAAAAACTTTAAGAAGAGATGCCCCAATGCTAGTCTAAATGCGTGATAAGAGCAAGTACGAAAAACAACAATCTATGCGAAAACAGCCTTTATTAAACAATTCTAAGCAGCTCAACACAATAGTAAGCTGGCATCATTTCATCCAGCCAGCAAGAGGTTTTTTCATTTCCAAAATTCGAATAAAGGACCGCTCTCTCCATAAACCGGATCCGTTTCCGGGAGAGGTACATTATTAATCTTTTCTATTTCCAGCTGCAGGTCATTTTCTAAGGATTTTTTCAAATCTGCTGACATGCCATTTGGGTAGGCACCTGCAACTTGAAAATCATAGCTTG
The DNA here is from genome assembly GCF_049220665.1 of Chryseobacillus diguaensis. NCBI lineage: Bacteria > Bacillati > Bacillota > Bacilli > Caryophanales > Bacillaceae > Chryseobacillus > Chryseobacillus diguaensis. The sequence continues at coordinate 153,817 of NZ_JBMKNV010000001.1, read as the reverse complement.
CATCCAATCGTTTATGTCCTGTTCCAGCCGGGAGCAAGAGAACATCTCCGGCAGAAACCTCCGCTTCTTGGCCTTCTTCCCCTCCAAGCATCAAAAGTGCTTTCCCTCTCTGGACAGCAAGTACTTCATGTGTATTGCTGTGATAATGGTGAAAATCAAAAACGCCGTTTACCCAGCTGTTCAGCCACTTATTTCGATTAAAATTCGCTTCGGATTCCAAAGGATCCTCTTTCCATACTCCTTGATAGAGGATGACAGGGAGTTCCGGATTATTTGGAATACCTGCACCTGATTTTAAATAAATTGTTTTTATCAATGTAAATTCTCCTTCCATGCTTTTAAATGAAATTCCCATTTTTTCACTACAAAAAACCAAAAAGCCTGTTTTATGCTACAGGCTTTTTGGTTTCATATCAGTATTGGTTACATCTAACACATCGAGAAGGAAAACAAATACAGGTATTCCAATAATTAATCCCCATACGCCGAAAAAGTGCTCAGACACGATTAACACAATAAACGTATAAAAGACTGGAAGATCTGTTTTGGCAGACATCAGCTTTGGATTTAGTATATATGCTTCAATAACATGAATGACAATAATCAGTATCACGATATACACAATCCCAAGCAATCCATTAATTGTGTATGCAATGATACATAACGGCACAAGTGAAATAATGACGCCCGCAACTGGGATTAACCCAAGAAATAGCACCATCATGGAAATGCCAAAAAGCTGCGGGAATCCCATAATCCATAATGCAATCGTCGTTAGCACGCAGTTTATCAAAGCAATGACAAATTGAGCTTCAAGGACTTTTCCGAAAGTCCTGACAAATTTAGCTGAAAAGAATTCGATTTCTTTGTAGAAAGGTGCCACCTTACTCGTCTTGAATTTTCTTGTAAAGTCCACAAGCCTTGGCTTATCAAGCAGAAAAAACAAGCTGAGAATAAGAGAAAGAAACACCTGCAATCCTACTTTCCCTATATCCTGAAAGGATTTAAAGATAAAATCAAAGCCCTGGCCGGCATATTTGGCAATCTGATTTTTTTCAAGCGTATTTGCCAAATAATTAATAATTGGATTATTTTGCGGCTTTTGATAAAATTCGGTCAGTTGTCTAATGAGCTGAGTAATTTCCTTGGAGATAATCGGAAGATACGTGGTAACTGCAACTGCAAGCAGCCCGATTACCAAAGCATAAAGAACGATAACGGTTACCTTCCTATTGATGGGAAATTTACGGGAAACCGCTGTCTGCAGGCGGTCCATTAAAAAGCTGAAGATGAAAGTGAGAAGAATGAGATTGATCATACTTCTGAAGCTGTAAAGCAATAGTGCCAGCAACAGAAAAATGATAAAGCGCTTAAAGCCCGGCTTTTGAAAAATTTTTATTAATGCTTCCATGGACTACCATTTACCTTTCACATCTGGTTCAATATCATTAAAAGACAAACGCTAATTATAATGATATTTCATCCAAAAATACAGAAATTTTTATCTCTTTAATTATCTATCAAATTACTAGAAAATTTCAAGTAGATTGTGAAAAATTAGTGGACAATTTCCCTGCCTGCTTGTATCAATTTCCGACAAAGACAATAATTACATACAGATCAAAAAAGATCGGCCATTAAAAAAAGCGCAAGGCTCCCGGAGCTAGATTCAGTGCGCTAACTAGGTAAGAAATGAAATAAATTCTGAAATTATAAGAAAACGCAAGCGCCTTGAACAGCCCCGACAGGCATAAGACGGTCTGCCAGAGAAAGGCGGTCTTGCTTTCTTTGGCTGACCGGCTTATGACCTAAGATCGGGCTAGGCGCTGGAGCTGGACAAATCTACTTTATACAAGCTGGGATTTTTCAATAAAAATTTATACTTTCTTACCATTCAAAAAAAGCAAAACCCTGCTAAATAGCAGGGTTTGCCCTCTTTAAGCCCACCACATTTCTCCGGCAGACTGTTCAATTAAGACAGACTTAAGATTTGTGACAGCCCGCTGAAAACCTTCCTCAATGGACATAATCGGATCTTCATGTTCAATACTTACAACATAATCATAGCCATAGATTCTTAAATAGCTCATCATTTGGGACCATTCTTCAATACTGTGCCCGCAGCCTACAGAGCGGAAATTCCAAGCTCTTGATTGAATGTTTCCATATGGCTGCATATCTGTAAGGCCATACATGTTCACATTATCCTGATCAATAAATGTATCCTTGGCATGAAAATGATGAATAGCATTCGCCTTGCCCAAAATTTTTATGGCTGCGACAGGATCTATGCCCTGCCACCAAAGATGGCTCGGATCTAAATTCGCCCCGATTGCCTCGCAGGTTTCTTCGCGCAGCTTTAATAGAGTATAGGGTGTATGAACCAAGAATCCGCCGTGCAGCTCCAAGCCTATTTTAACCCCGTGATCTTCAGCAAACTTTCCTGCTTTTTTCCAATAAGGAATCAGCTTTTCTTCCCATTGCCACTTTAGAACATCACCGTATTCATTTGGCCATGGGGCAACTGGCCAGTTTGGATACTTTGCCCCTTCATGATCTCCTGCTGTACCTGAGAAGCAGTTCACAACAGGTACTTCGAGGAGTGAAGCGAGTTTGATTGTTTTCATTAAGGTATCATCTGATTCTTTTGCAAAAGCCTCACCTGGGGAAATCGGATTTCCGTGACAGCTGAAGGCACTAATTACGAGATTTCGTTCATGCACTTTTCCTATGTACTCTTTTCTTGCCTCTTCACTTTCAAGAAGCTCGTCCAGATTACAATGAGCACCGCCCGGATAACCCCCAGTTCCGATTTCCACTGCGTGCAGACCGGAATCCTTCACATAATCAAGCATTTCCTCAAAGCTTTTATCTGCAAACAGAACCGTAAATACACCTAGCTTCAATTTCTCCCATCTCCTTTATGAAAGGCTCTTTTCTTAAACTTTGTTGTTCTTTCACTCTTTTCAGTGCTGAACAGAATACATCTGAGAATTTTAAGAAAAGATGCCGCGATATTAACATTTTTGCATGTTCTAAGACCATTACGAATAGCAACAATCGTTGCGAAAACAGCCCTTTGTAAAATTATTCTCTCACCATTACCTTGTCACTGCTTTGATAAATGGCATCGATAATTTCTGAAACCTGCAGAGCACCTTCAGGCTGAACAATCAGTTCTTCTTCATTCAGACAGGCTGCTATGAAGTTTTTTGCCTGAAGAAGACCGGGGTCTTCCTCGCCGGGAATCCAATTCGGCTCTGAATTGAAAAGCATGTTAAATTTCGTGGTATACAGTTCAAACGGGAAAACATTTATGCCCCCATTTACCCCTGAAATGCTTAAATGCTCCTCATCATCTCTGATATTTGTTGCCCATGACGTTTCAAACAGCAGAGATGCCCCGTTCTCGAATTTAATATAAGCTGTTACATGATCATCCACATTAAAGGTTTGGTAATCATAATCCCCCCATAGATTGACCTGATTGGGAATTTTGCTTAGGGCATTGTAAGTGCTCCCTGACACATCGATGTGTTTAGGGTTACCAATCAGCCATAAGGCAAGGTCAAGCAAGTGGCAGCCATAATCAATCAAACTGCCGCCCCCCTGAAGTTCCTTGTTCGTAAATACTCCCCATCCCGGTACTTTCCTTCTCCTTAAGCCTTTAACACGGACTACAAGTGGAGTACCTATTTCGTCTGTCAGCATAACTTTTTTAGCTGCCTGGGACTCCTTCATAAATCGGTAATGATACCCGATCGCCAGTTTCCTCCCGCTTTCTTTTTGAGCCTCAAGCATTTTTTGGCATTCTAGCGAAGACAATGCCATTGGTTTTTCACATAATACATGAAGTCCCGCTTCAAGTGCTGCTATGGAAATTTCCGCATGGAATTTATTTGGTGTACAAATAATAACCGCATCAACTTGATCAAAAAGTTTTGTATAATCATCACAAAAAAACGGGATTTCAAATTGCTTGGCAACATCCTCAGCACGATGAATATTAATGTCGCTTACGGCTGTAATTTCGGCTTGATCTGAAAATTGAAGAAAAGCAGGGATATGTCTTCCTGTAGCGATACCTCCAACTCCGATTATGCCGATTCGGAGCTTTATCATACTTGAACACCCAAATTGGTTGTGACAAATTGCCGGGTTTCATTTGACCGGAGCGCAGCAAGAATAACTTCAAGAGATTTTAAGCCTTCTTCTCCCGTAATAAGCGGATCTTTATCACTTAAAATAGATTCAATGAAATGTTCTACCACAAAAGAATTGGCTTGGCCGCCTTCTTCATTGGACTGGATTTTGCCTAGAGAGTATTTAACAACTTCTCCATTTGCATATTGAGCCACTAGTGAATATTCAGGATCTTCTTCCAATCTTAAAATCCCTTTTTCTCCATATATAACTGTAGAGTTGTCTTCCTTACCAGTATAGGCCCAGCTTGCTGCAAGCGTGCCAATTATTCCGCTTTCTGTTTTCATGACACATACTGCATTATCATCCACATTTGCAAAATCTTTTGCACTTGTTTCAACAAAAGCCCCTACTTCAGCAATTTCCTCTCCAAGTACATAGCGAAGCAAATCTGTTTTATGTACTCCAAGGTCACCCATAGCGCCAATGAATGCTTTATCCTTTTGAAAGAACCAGCTGTCTTTGCCGTCAACGCTCCATCTTTCCGGTCCAGCGTGGCCGAAAGCTGTCCGAAAGCTGTATACTTTGCCAATATCTCCATTTTTGATCAGCTGTCTTGCTTTTTGATGGGATGGTACAAGCCTCTGATTATGGCCGATCATAAGCTTTTTATTTGCCTTTTTCGCAGCATCTATCATCTCTTTGGCTTCTTCCCTGCTTGTTGCCATTGGTTTTTCGCAAAGTACATGAAGGCCTGCATTTAGAGCAGCAATAGAAATTGGAGCATGCAAGTAGTTCGGCGTACATATACTGACTGCTTCTACTAGCCCGCTTTCAAATAGTTCCTCATAGTGTTTAAAAGCCTTGATTTCATATTTTCTGGCAATTTCGTTGGCTCTTTGTTCATTAATGTCACATACAGCAACAAGCTCAGCTTGTGCGTTCATTAAATACTCAGGAATATGGCGATGCTGGGCAATACTTCCGCAGCCAATTACAGCAACTTTTAATTTAGTCATTTTACTTCCCCCAGTTTATCGTTTAGTTAGATCCAATAGCTTCAAGCGGTTTTGCATTCCCATAAACCGGACGTGCACGGTTTACTGGAGCGGCCCATTGAACAGCATTCCTGATCACTTTTTGAATCTCCTTGTTATGGTATGTCGGATAGGTTTCGTGTCCAGGCCTGAAGTAAAATACTTTTCCATTTCCTCTTTTATATGTGCAGCCGCTGCGGAAGACTTCTCCCCCTTCGAACCAGCTCAAAAAGACCAATTCGTCTGGTGCAGGAATATCAAAATGCTCCCCATACATTTCTTCTTTCTCAAGCTCAATGTATTCTCCAATGTCTTTTGTAATCGGATGGCTTGGATCCACTACCCATAAGCGTTCCTTTTCATCTGCTTCCCTCCACTTAAGGTCGCAGCCCGTTCCCATTAGTGTTTTGAAGATTTTTGAAAAATGCCCGGAGTGAAGAACAATCAATCCCATTCCATCAAGAACCCGATTTTTAACCTTTTCTACGATATGGTCACTTACTTCCTCATGCGCGACATGACCCCACCAAATCAAAACATCAGTAGAATTCAGCAATTCATCAGACAGACCGTGATCTTCCTGATCAAGAGTAGCTGTTTGAACTGAGTGGTTTTCTTTCAAAAAATTTGAAAGAGCACCATGGATGCCTTCTGGATAAACAGCTTGTACCTCGGGATTCGTTTTTTCGTGTCTGTTTTCATTCCATACTGTCACATTCATTATTAGCACATCCTTTTATTTTCTATGTATCAATCTGTCTGCCCGTCTCCTAATCTATTACTTTGTTTGACGTGCGACAGAAGATTCTCTAATGATCAATTCTACAGGAAGAGTTTCTTTAAGCGGTTCTGAATTACCTTGTTCCATGGCTTTAAAAATCATAGTAGCGGTTAACTGCCCTTTTTTAAAAATATCCTGGCGGACAGTACTCAGGCTTGGTGTTAAATACTGGCTTACACTTAAGTCATCGAATCCAACGATTGAAAAATCTTCAGGTATTTTCATACCATTAGATGAGAGCGTTCTCATAATTCCCAAGCTGAGTGTATCAGATGTAGAAAACACTGCGGTAATGTTTTGCTTAGACCTCAATATATCGTTTCCTGCCTCTAAACTTGATTGAAAAAAATTGCTGACACTATCAAAAACAAGACTTTCGCGGAATGGAACTCCAAATTCTTTAAGAGCTCTTTTGTAGCCAAGAAACCTTTGATGATCAACAGGACTTTTGGAAATATTAGTGAGTGCCATGGCAATACAGGTATGCCCGAGCTCCAATAAATGCTTGGTAGCCAGGTACCCTCCCTCTTCATCCGCTATGTTCATCGTATGAAAATTACCTGAGACACCTTCATAATAATCTACTAAAACAATCGGTATATCAGCAGTTTCGGCAAGGTTTTGCACGACGGATGGAAACGAGCCCATCAGAACCAAACCATCCAGGTTCCTTTTATGCACCCATTCTTCACTTTCTTCAGCATTTTCAATTCCTGTCAAAAGAATATCATAGCCATGGGTACGGGTTACCGATTCAATACCGCTGATAAATTCGTTGTAGTAGGGATTGCTTTGAAGTACCGGCAATAAGGAATCTTCATTCCAAATTTTCATGATTCCAATAAGCTTAGATTTCTTACTGGATAAACTGACAGCAGTAAAGTCAGGCCGGTAATTCAACTCTTGTATTGCTTTTAAAATTTTTTGTTTTGTTTCAGCAGAAACCTTTTTCTTGCCATTCACAGCATAAGAAACAGAAGCTGGAGAAACGCCGGCATGTTTGGCAACATCTCTGATGGTTATTTTTCTCTTCATAACCCCTCCTGGTTAACCGGTTAACTTCACCTAAATTTTATTCTATTACATGAAAAAAAACAATAGCTTTTTTCCATGTTTTCAATTTATTCAGAAGACCGTTAAAATTTTAAATGTTGGCTCTGTTAAACTTGGCTGCTGATTGCAGCTAGCAGGCACTCAAGCTTTAGCAGGCTTACCTTAGAGACTCCTTGTCGCTTTGCTCCTGCGGGGTCTCCCTTGACACGCTTTTCTAAGCAGGAGTCTCAGCACCCCCTCCAATCAACAAGGTGTAAAAATCAGCCTTAAGCTTTTCTGAGCCTAAATGATAAAGCCCTTCCATGTGCCTGCTTGAACATTCCGTTTATTTATTTTCCAGGCTCTTTTCTTAAACCTTGTTGTTTTTTCATGCATTATAGTGAAATAGAGCAAGAATACACCTGCGAATTTTAAGAAAAGATGCCATAAAGCTAATCTTTATGCGTGTTCGTACGAATAGCAACAATCTTGGTGAAAACAGCCTTTCGTAAAAAGGCGCAAAAAAAGAAGACTGACATGATCAGTCTTCACTTCCTTTATTCTCTTCACGCTGAATGCTTTTTATCGCCTGGTGCAAACTTGAAAAAGAATCAGCCTGCTTAAAGTTCAAGCCTAACTGAGTCATTGTAATGGCGAGTTCAGGCCTTACACCGCTTATTTTGCTTGTAATACCGGTGATGCGAAGCCCTTCAAGAACTTCAAAGATCTGCTGCGCTACCATAGTGTCCATAACTGGAACTCCTGACAAGTCCAAAATCAAGTATTCTAATTCAAGTTCAACACTCTTATTCAATGCCGTATTCATTAACAGCTCCGCTCTTCTTGTATCAATATCTCCAACAATCGGAAGAATTCCAACTCCCTCTTCTATCTTAACAACAGGGATCGCCAGCTCATCAACGGCATCCTGAGCTGTTTGCATTTGGTTTTTATAGGCTCTCATATAGGAGATGCTTACAAGCTGGATAGCGAGATCAACTGTCCTATCAAAAGAAGAGATAAGTTTGTAAAAATCATCCATCGTCAAGGATTGTTGCTTGGCTTCTTGTTTAATCAGCTCACCAATGCTTTTTCTTGTAAATCGAACTTCATGTATAGCAGCATCAAGCGGAAGGTCCATTTCTACTAATCTGCCTGCAAACTCCTCTCCCCATTCCTTCATTTTATCAATTGAGGCTTCAGGCTTGAGGGTTAGCGTTTCAGCATAAATTTTGGTCAAAGTAAGCCGCCATGGCGTTAAATCTTCAGAATAGCGTTTCCCGGAAACATTATTATTAAAGGCTTCTTTTTCAAGAAGCTGCAATTCTTTTAAGATCACTTCCGTAAAGCGTTCGTAATTAATTTTAGTTGTATCATCCATGAAATGGCCTCCTTGCTACCAAATTCCTTTTTCTATTTTAACGCTTCTTAATAAAAGAACCAACATATCAAGCAAAAATTCCTGTTTTTACCAGAAAAGGAGGAAGGATATTGCACTATTAATTTCTTTAAACAGGAAATATGCTAGGATGCACTTGCGAATTTTAAGAAAAGATGCCACGAAGCTGTGTTCGGGATTATACGAATAGCAGCAATCTTTGCGAAAACAACCAAAAATAAATCAAAAAACTTTCCAAATAATCTAAATTTTAATATAATTGCAAACAAACCAAAAGGATGGGGGAAACTAAAGTGAGTTTAACATCTAATGTCAAGGTAAGAGAAAGTTTAAAAGATCAGGTGATTGATTGGCGGAGACATTTTCATCAGCATCCTGAATTATCCTTTCAAGAGGAAAAAACGTCTCTATATATTTATGAGACCCTTTTATCATTTGGAAATCTGGAAGTTTCCCGTCCAACTAAAACAAGTGTCATGGCTCGGCTGATTGGGAATAAAAAAGGAAAAGTACTGGCGATCCGTGCTGATATGGATGCTCTTCCAATTGAGGAGGAAAATGACTTTGAATTTGTCTCAGTGAATCCGGGAGTTATGCATGCATGCGGACATGATGGCCACACGGCAATGCTCCTTGGAGCTGCAAAACTGCTGTCCGAGCACAAAGGTGATATCAGCGGGGAAGTCCGCTTCCTCTTCCAGCATGCAGAAGAATTGTTTCCGGGAGGAGCAGAACAAATGATTGAGGCAGGTGTAATGGATGGGGTTGATGTCATCATCGGTACTCACCTTTGGTCACCTCTTGAAGTTGGAAAAATTGGCATCATTTATGGTCCAATGATGGCTTCTCCTGACACATTTTATATCACAATTAAAGGAAAAGGCGGACATGCAGGACTGCCTCATGATTCAACAGATAATATAGCCATTGCAGCTCAAGTTATTACCAATCTGCAGCATATTGTTTCGAGAAATACAGATGCGACTGAACAGCTGGTTGTATCCGTATCGCAAATTAACGGTGGAAGTGCTCATAATATTCTGCCTGAGGAAGTTAAAATGGTAGGAACTGTTCGAAGCTTTAATCAAAATTTAAGAGAAACGATACAAGATAGGATGGAAGGAATTGTAAAAGGGATCACCCTGGCTCATGGGGCTGATTATCGCTTTGAATATGAGTACGGTTATCGTCCAGTCATTAATGAAGAAAAAGTTACCCGCTTTCTGCATGAAACAGCTGAAGAACTTTACGGTAAAGAAGGTGTAGAACTAATGAAGCCAAGTATGGTAGGCGAAGATTTTTCTGCTTTTCTCCAAAAGGCGGACGGCTGCTTCTTTTTTACTGGAGCGGGCAACAAAGACAAAAACATTATCTATCCTCATCATCATGCCAAGTTTACAATTGATGAAGATGGACTGGAAATGGGTGTACAAATGTTTGTCACTGCTGCATTGAAAATGCTGAAGAGTGAAGTTAAGGTATGAAAAAAACCTGCTGGCTGGCCCTTCTCCCCTTTATCGGATTTTTTGGAGGAATGACATTTGCTAATAGAGTAGACCCTTATGTACTTGGCATGCCCTTTTTAATTTTCTGGATTATTCTTTGGGTCATCCTGACTTCTGCGATTATGGCTGTTATTTACAGTTTGGATCCATCAAATAAGGAGGAAACGGAATGATTGCATCTCTGGTTATCCTGCTCTTTTTCCTTCTTGTTTCCTTGTATTTAGGTGTCAGGGCAAAACGAGGGAAGGATATGGACCTTGAGCAATGGTCTGTGGGCGGAAGAGGATTCGGCACATTGTTTGTCTTTTTGTTAATGGCGGGTGAAATTTATACGACCTTTACATTTCTCGGAGGCAGCGGATGGGCATACGGGAAAGGCGGCCCTTCCCTTTACATCCTTGTTTATGGCACCCTAGCTTATGTGCTTTCTTACTGGCTGCTTCCTCCCATCTGGCGCTTTGCAAAGGAAAACAGGCTAATTTCTCAGCCGGATTTTTTCACAAAAAAATATAACAGTCCGGCTCTCGGTATTTTAGTTTCGGTAGTTGGAGTGGTTGCCTTAATTCCTTATTTGGTCCTTCAGCTGAAGGGGCTCGGAATCATTGTTTCAGAAGCATCCTATGGAGCTATATCCCCTGCAGTGGCTGTATGGATTGGCCTCTTTACCATTACATTGTACGTTATGATTTCAGGAATTCATGGTTCAGCATGGAATGCTGTGCTAAAAGATTTTCTCATTCTTTTTGTTGTCGTATTTTTGGGAATCTATCTCCCGATTCATTATTTTGGCGGAATTCAGCCTATGTTTGAAGCTGTTCAGGCTGCAAAACCGAATTTTTTAATTCTTCCTGATAAAGGAATGAGCATTAGCTGGTTTATTTCTACTATTGTGCTGACTGTATTTGGCTATTACATGTGGCCTCATACTTTTGCTTCTACCTATACAGCAAAAAATACAAAAGTGTTTCGTAAAAATGCCGTATTCATGCCTCTTTATTCCATCGTACTTGTGCTCGTCCTTTTTATTGGATTTACAGCAATTACAAAAGTACCTGAACTTAACGGAACAGATGCAGATCTCTCTCTTTTCAAGCTTTCAATTCAAACATTTGATCCATGGGCAGTTGGGTTAATTGGTGCCGCAGGGCTATTAACTGCACTCGTTCCAGGTTCAATGATGCTAATGGCTTCTGCAACGTTATTGGCTAAAAATGTTTATAATGTCATTGTTCCTGGGGCAACAGACAAACAAATTGCTTCTATTGCAAAATACATGGTGCCTGTCATTGCATTGATCGCTGTCTTTTTCACTTTTAATGGAGGAAATACGATTGCTGCCCTTTTATTGATGGGGTACAGCCTTGTTACTCAGCTCTTCCCTTCTTTATTGTTCAGCTTAGGGAAAAGACCGCTTGTCACAAAGCAAGGAGCTTTTGCAGGTATTGTTGCAGGAGTTGGTTTTGTGGCCTATACCACTTTTTCAGGAGCAACAATAGGAAAATTGTTTCCAGCACTTCCGCAGGCTTTAAAAGATTTAAACATCGGGATTATTGCTTTAGGTCTTAATGTTATCGTTTTGTTTGCTGTTAATACTTTCACAAAAACTCCAACAATAAATGAAAGCCATGAAAAAAGCGTTTTATCTAAATAAATACAACGGGACCTGATGGGAATACCATCAGGTTCTCTTATCATTTACTAATTTGAATCACCATTCTAAGGTATAAAAATTTAAAAATGAAAAAGATAAAGCTGCTCTGTATTAAAACTGCACCTCCTATTGTTGGTTGTTTTTAAACTATAAAGGTACAGTTCATATAAGCAAGCGGCAGCCTTCTTATGGCATCATCTTTATTGATCCGCTGGATGATAAGGCAGTTCCATCAGCCGGATTAAATATTCTTCACTCACACAGCCAGTGGCGCCGCATATAATTTCATCCAAATAACTTTGAGGAGGTGTAATTTCATTTTCTTTATGGATGACAAGGAAAGTAAGAACATCCTTCAATTCTTCCCCATTGATCTCAATGTCAACAAATGCAGGCCTGTAAACCCATCCAAAAACCCCTTCCCTTTTATAGAGGTACTTCAATGCGTCCTGGCTGATTTGATAAACCTTCCCTTCAACAAGTCCACCAGTTTCTACCATATCTGCTCGGCCTCCGTCTGGGGCACGGCGTGTAAATGCCAAGTCATATCCGTCTGCAGCTCCTCTTCCAAGGACATCTTTAAAAAAGTGATCGACACTGTGCTCAATGAATCGCTTTTCATCCATGCAGGAACCATAAGCAAAATAATAAAGGACCGGCTTTTCTAAATACAAGTGACATTTCCAGTCATTGTATGTAACAGGATCCATCCCTTGTGCTTTATCTTCATCAAAAACATAAGTTTGTGCTTCCTTTTCTCCAAGATCTGTATGAACCACAATGGACATGCGTTCGTAATCATTTGTTTTTCCTTTTCCAGCATAACCCTCCAGTTCATCGATGCGCTCAAGTTCCTCCTTTGAAACCTGAATCAGTTCACCATATGCTCTATTTCCCCCGCCAGGAACAAGTACTGGATAGCCATTACCGGTATCAAATAAATCACCTTCCACAAAGCATTGTCTTGAAAGTGTTTTTGCATTTTTTACAAAATTCTCATTCTCCATTTGGCTTCTTAATGTTCCATAAACAAAAAGGTTTTGTAACTCCTCATTCATTTAATTCAACTCCTAATTGAAAGAAAAATCTTTTAGATTTAGATAATATTTTATTATAGGAACGCACGTCTCCCGTTATTCCAAAGATTTTACTTGCAGCCTCTCGATAAGTACATTCAGCCCGTTTTCCTTATGCTACTTCCTCCATCAGTTCGGATTTTCCAATAATATACACCTATTAGTACGAATCCAATGAATACAAACGCCGCTCCACCTAAAAGGCCCACAAATCTATTCTCCATGATTTCAAGCAGGGCTCCTGTTCCGAACATCGAAAGTCCAAGTAAGGTATTGGAAATTGTTGCTAACAATCCGAATATTTTTCCTTGATGTTCGACTGGTGTTTCTTTCATGACAACAGTATCAAAACATGTATTGCCTATTCCTGACAAAAAAGCAATATTGATGTAGATCAAGAAGGCCGCCTGATAGAAGTAAACCTGACTAAGCAGCATTAACAGCAGACCTTCTATAGCAAGCGCCAGTAAACCGACTAACACAAGGTTTTTTTTCAATCTGTCTGAAAAAGCAAAACTAAGCACCAATCCTATCCCCAGCGAGCCATAAAAAAGCCCCACTCCTAAATCTCCTAGTTTAAATTCCTCGACTGCATAGATACTGATCAGCACATTATCTATTCCATTGAATAAGGGGATCAGGCATTCTAATAGAATAACAATCAGCAAAGAACTTGAAGCAAGGAGCATTTTTCTTAAGGGTAAAGAGGATTGCACCCGTTTCCCTCTAAAGCTCTCACCGTTTTCTTTACGTTCCTTTCTTGGAAGAAAATATAATATACTGGCTGCTATACCAAAAGAAAAGCCATTGATCACAAAAGTCAAATTAGGTCCAAAAAAATAAGTCAAGATGCCCCCTGAAAAGGATCCAGCGATGAGGACAATGCCGAGCTGTACTTGTTCCAAGCTATTGATTTTAACAAGATTTCTTTTCTTCGTCAGGGAGGGGATCAGTGATTTTCTCGAAGGAGCGTAGACATCCAAGTGCTAGCATAAATGAGCTTGCATAGATAATCCAAACATCTGAAGAGCTTTTTACAAATATAAATGAAATGGCAAAAAAGATTCTGATCATATCAGTCACGACCATAATGGTTCTTTTCGGCAGTCTGTCAGCTAAATAACCGCCAACAGGTCCAAAAAATAAAAATGGAACAAGTCTTATTGCCATCGCCAGGCCAACTGTCATACCTGATCCTGTTATTTTTAATAGAAGAGCAAGCATAGCCACCTGGCTGAACCGGTCTCCTATACCGTTGACAACCCCTGATAAAAAGAGCTTTCGATAATCTTTTTCCTCTTTTAATAATTGGATGATCCCCATATTACACCCCATTCAATTAGATGTTTATCTAATTAGTTAGTCAAAAAAATGCATGGTCTGCGGCTCTCTGCTGCTGAGAACAAACAGAAGAGAACCTTTCCTTAAAACAAACCATTAGTCAATCATCCAAAGCTCAGGAGGATTCATTTCATATTTGTTATTTTGACGATACATAAATTGATTCATGACAAGCTCTCTCCTAAGTGTTGCAAAATCTTCATGATAACCTTTAAGAAATTCATTGATTTCTTTTTCTTCATATACAACACCTTGCTTTAATCCTTTAACCATATGAGTCATCACAATAATTTTCTTTTTCCTCTGGGCAGGAATTTGTTTAAGTCTTCCATCAGGCGTAAAGAAATTTTTTATCACCTGGTGATGGTCTGTTTGTTTCATCGTTTCACTCTCCTTCTCCGAAATTTCAGAAACCATTCTGAGTATGGCTGTTGCACTGAATTCCAGTTTCTTTTGATTAAGAGAAAAATAAATGGTATTTTTCTCTCTCCGCTCAATGATTAATCCGATCTCTCTCAGCTTCGCCATGTGGTGTGTGATCGTAGGCGGTCTTAATCCAAGCTTTCCTGCAATGGCCTGCCCATGCAAAGGGCCGTTTTGAAGGAGCGCCAGAATTCTGATCCTTGTTGGATCGCCTAATGTTTTATGGAAATTAACCAATCGATCTAATTGCAAAAGTTACACTCCCTTTCATCTAATTAGATAATAATCTAATTAGATGAAATCATCAATCCCTTTTCTAAACTTTTACATTTTTTGCTCATTCAAGGAATTTCAAAAATAGTGACTTCTAAAAAAAACCCTCTTTTATATGCAAAAAAAAACGTTTGGAAAAAATCCAAACGTTTTTTTATTCAACTTTTTCTTACCCATTACTGCACATGAACAAACAGCCTTCTATTCAATCATTAAGCTATCTTCAAAAAACCTTCACCGCAAAAATTCAGATTTAGAGACCTAAAGAAACATATTTCACTTCGAGGTATTCCTCAATCCCCTGTTTTCCGCCTTCACGGCCCAGCCCGCTTTCTTTCATTCCTCCAAATGGTGCTTGTGCTGTAGATGGAAGTCCATCATTTAGTCCTACAATTCCATATTGAAGCCCTTCAACAATTTTGACACCCTTTGAAATGTTTTCAGTAAAAACATAGGCAGCAAGCCCGAACGGGGAATTGTTTGCCCTCTCAATAGCTTCTTCCGCAGACGAAACTTTTGTCAGCGGCGCGACAGGTCCAAACGTTTCCTCATTCATGCAAAGCATGTCATCATTTGCTTCACTAATGATAACGGGTTCAATAAAATACCCTTTTGAATCAGGAGCCATTTGTGGACCTTCTATAATCTTTCCGCCTTTTTCTTTTGCATCATCTATGTGCCTTTGCACCTTTTCCATTGTATCCTGATCAATCAACGGTCCAATCGTTGTTCCATCATCAAGCCCGTTGCCCACTTTCAGTTTGGCTACTGCTGATTGGAACTTGCCGACAAACTCATCGTATACCTTTTCATGTATGTAGGCTCTGTTCATGCAAATACATGTCTGCCCTGAATTACGGAACTTGGATGCTACCATTGCTTCAGCTGCTTTTTCTAAATTTGCGTCATCCATCACAATAAATGGAGCATGTCCTCCAAGCTCAAGGGAGATTTTTTTCATTGTATCTGCAGAACCTTTCATCAAGGTTTTGCCCACTTCTGTAGAGCCTGTGAAAGAAAGTTTTTTTACACGACCATCTTTCATCCATGCTTCACTGATCTCTTTTGAAGAACCAGTGACCACATTTAAAACTCCTTTTGGTATTCCTGCCTCATGTGCCAGTTCAGCTAGTTTAAGAGCTGTTAAAGGAGTAGCAGAAGCTGGTTTAACTACTGCTGTACATCCTGCTGCAAGGGCTGGCCCTACCTTTCTAGTAATCATCGCAGCAGGGAAATTCCATGGTGTAATAGCAGCTATAACTCCAACTGGCTGTTTGATAACAAAAAGGCGTTTGTTACCAGCCGAAGCTGGAATCGTTTCGCCATATACGCGTTTCCCTTCTTCTGCAAACCACTTTATAAAACTGCTTGCATAATCTACTTCACCAATTGCTTCTTTTACCGGCTTTCCTTGTTCCTGTGTCATTAAATGGCCAATTTTTTCTCTGTTTTCTTTAATTAAAGATACCCACTTTTCCAGGTACTCTGCCCTTTCATAGGCAGTAAGAGCAGACCAGCCTTCTAGTGCAGCATGCGCAGCGTCTACCGCAGCTTCAGCCTCTTTGCTCCCGCCTTTAGGAACAGTGGCAAAAATCTCCCGGGTAGCTGGATTTTCTACCTTAATTGTCTCATTTGAATTAACCCATTTACCATTCACATAATTTGACCACGATTTCATGAAAAGAACCTCCTTCAATTTAATCTCCCTTTAAAGAGTATGTTCCACTTTCCATGCTTTTGCTAAACATTTAGAAGAATACTAGCCAATAAACCTTGTCAAATGGTTTATAACTTTTCACATAGGGAAAATTATAATAGACTGTCTTCTAATAGGAGTTGTTTGATATGTACGGCAAAAAAACATTATGGTTCGTGGCTGGAATCGGCCTTTTTGGTGCTCTGGCTGCAGCTGAGTTCGTTAAATTCAAGAATGCTGTTAAGAAAACGCATGAAGAAGACGAAAAGTATTGGTAACTGCTCCATAAACATTCTGTTTTTGCTGCTAAAATTCCTTTTTTGGCAGCTTTTCTTCATTAAATATAATTGCATAAATAAAAGAAAGAACCCGAAAATTCGGGTTCTTTAAGCCTGCTTGGAACGTTTTCGATAACGGTATTGCTGCCATTGGAACCGAATGAAACAGCCAATGCAGAAGCCGAGGATCGCAATAAACGCTGCAAGCGCGACCAGTGCAGTAAAAATATAGGCAAGGATCATCCAGTTCATCATGTATCCTATTAAGCTGAGAATTAAACAGCTGACAGCGATCAATTGGTTGAATTGCTGCTGTTCAAAGTCTTCCTGTCTATATTCTGAAGGAGGCCTGCGCAAAAACCATTTAGCGGTTTTCATGACTGGATTGAATTTAAAAAGGAGCCCCATTAGCCCGGCAAGCAGCGGAATTAGGAGGAGCATTCCCCATCCAGTTACCCATACTGCTAAAACTGATAAGACAATGAACCATTGATTCGTTAATACAAGCGGTTTCGGGATGGTATTCACTATATCCCACCTATCTGATTGGAATATGTGTATTTTACTCTTTATTAAACGATTTGTGAAGCAAGCAGCTCTTTTGAAAACTATCTTGTTAAAGTGATGTGATTTAATGCTTGTTCGAGATTTGCTTTCACTTTAAATTGATCCATTTTTACACCAAGATTAACCATTGTTTGAGCTACCTCAGGACGAATGCCTGTTATAATTGTTTCAACACCTATAAGCAGAAGTGCGTCGATTACTTGAAATATTTGCTGGGCTACCATTGTGTCCACGATATAAACTCCGGAAAAATCGAATATTAAATGAGTAAAATTGTGTTTCGATGAATGCTTTAATGTCTCTTCCATTAGAAATTGTGCTCTAGCAGTATCTATATTACCAACTAAAGGCAATATTCCAACACCTCTTGTTAATGGAACCACAGGTACGGATAATTCTAAAAATGCGTTTCTCGCATTCTCCAGTGCTTTTTGGTGAAATTGGACATACGTCAAGCTAAACCAATAAACAGCTTTATCCAGAAGAGGATCAATAATAGAGATGATTTTAAAAATGATAGATGGAGAAAGCTTCAGTGCATCTGCTTCTTCTTCAATAGCTTTCCAGATATAATCCCTGTAATAACCAGTATCTTTTAAAGCTTCATCTAGTGGTACGCCCAAATGAAAAAAGTATTCACCTTGTTTTTTGCCCCACATAAAGACTTTCTCAGTCGATATTTTACGATCTGCATGTTCAATTAGAGCTTCTCCAAATAAATGAATGAAACTCGCTCTAATCTCCATAATGTGGGGTTCAAGCTGCATAAAATCCCTTTTTTGCTCTTCAGTTAATATGACTCCTGCCATTCTATCGTCATGGACATGTCTGGCAATGTTTTGTTTCTTTCGTAAAATCATTTCCCCGATACGCTGCAGTTCCATCGTTATTCCCTCTCCCAAAAAACAATTGTAGGATCACATTCAATATTTTTAGCAAAAAATACAGATGAAAATATCCTTACTTCCCAACAAGCATATACCAAAGCTTAATCTGCTATTATACATAATTCATTAAAAATAGGCTCTGTTATACTTGACTGTCGATTGCAGCTAGCAGGCACTCAAGCTTTAGCGGGCTTACCTTAGAGCCTCCTCGTCGCTTTGCTCCTGCGGGGTTCTCCCTTGACATGCTTTTCTAAGCAGGAGTCTCAGCACCCGCTCCAATCAACAAGGTGTAAAAATCAACATCATGCTTTAACTGAGCCAAAAAATAAATAATTATTTTCCTATTTATTTTACTAACTTGCACAATTTCTTTCAATCTATTGTTCAATGTGGTTTCAGCCGTATTTTTATACTTAAGCCATTTTAAATTTAGTAATTAAATTTTGAAGTTCTTCTGCCATTTTGGCCAGCATGATCGCAGAAGAGGATATTTCTTCTGTAATAGCAAGTTGTTCCTGGGAGCTTGCTGCAGTTGTGTGGGCACCAGATGATACAATTTTGGCTTCTTCTGAAATAATTTGCATGACTTAGTCACTTGATTAGTACTTTCGATTATATATTTCATGGCATTGATTGTGATGTCAATTTCTTTTGAGACAACGTTAGTTGAGTTAATTATATCATTAAACGAAGTTCCTGCATTTACAATAATGCTCCCTGACGCAACCTCGTTCGTTGCTTTATCCATTTTGAACTGCATTAACGGCGGACTGCTGAATAACAGAAACCAAAGAAGAAATTTGTTTAGCTGAATTAGCGGATTGTTCTGCCAGTTTACGAACTTCATCAGCAACCACTGAAAATCCTTTTCCCTGCTTGAGGCAAGCAGGTTGGAAGCCATATTAACCTCATGAATTTAAAGAGCTTATTTTCATTTTATTTTCCTCCACAATGGACTCTGTCGAATATAGCACATAGAATTTAGTTATAAAATACTATTAGAGGGAAAATATGAAATAAATGTCGAATCATTCAATATATTAAGCAAATAATGATTTCAGATTTTTGATTACGCTTCTTTATAATAGAAACTACTCCATTTATTTAATAAAAGGCTTTGTCAATTTCATTTAATAAATAGTTAACTCTCAAATTACAAATCTTCCCAAGTATGATTTTGTAAATATAGATTGAAAAACTTGCAGAAAAATGATATTTTGGAGTATGGCTAAGTAACCCACTTTTCAGGAGGTATTTTACTTGAATGCAAGGTCTGAAAGATATAAAAAGAAAAAGAAGGTAAGATGGGGAAGAGTTATTTTCACCCTATTCCTAATGATGCTCCTTGTTGGAGGAATATATGCTTACGCGCAATACAATAAAGGAATTGCAGAAGCGAAAAATGAAGCTCCAGTCAAAGACATTGCGGCTGCGAAAGCTTTTAAAGGCAAACAGCCTGAAAAAGGCAAGATAAATATTCTTTTGCTCGGAAGTGATTCAAGAGGCGAAAAACATGCGCGATCCGATTCAATTTTGATTGCCCAATATGATCAAAACACTCATGATTCAAAGCTAGTTTCCATTATGAGAGACAGTTATGTAAATGTACCAGGTCATGGAAAACAAAAAATTAATGCTGCTATAGCTTTTGGCGGACCAGAGCTGCTTCGCCAGACTATAAAAGAAAATTTTGATGTGGATATCAACTATTATGCAATCCTCGACTTTAAAGGTTTCCCTAAAATAGTCGATACAATTGCACCGGATGGAATTGAAGTAGATGTTCCGCATACAATGTCCAAAAATATTGGGGTAACAATACCGAAGGGAATTCAGAAGCTTCATGGCAAAGAGCTGCTTGGATATGTCCGTTATCGTCATGACAGCCAGAGTGACTTTGGGCGTGTAGGAAGACAGCAGGAAGTTATGACAAAGCTGAAGAATGAAGCAACAAGTTTAAACGGGTTTTTAAAAATACCTGAACTGCTTGGTCTTACGATTCCTTATATAGATACAAACCTTGACCAAAATATGATGGTTTCGTTAGGAACAGATGTTATAACCGGGCAGTCGAAGGATATACAAAAATTCCGCATACCTGAAGATGGCACCTTTGAAAACCGTCAATATGCCGGTAAGGGTGATGTTCTCCAAATAGATATTGATAAAAATAAAGAAGCTCTGAAAAATTTCCTGGATGGAAATTCCTAAATTGTACAAAAAGAATGCCTGATGGCATTCTTTTTTTATATCCATATCCATAAAATGGTTAATTATAGTAAAATAGAAGTGTTGTTAACTATGCCAATAGGAGGTATTTGAATGGAGCCCAATTTTCAATTTTACGACGGAAGTGTGCTGCCGCAATCTGTTGAGGATGCAAAAAATGAGCTTTCTTCTTTAACAATCACAGATGAAATGAGAAAACAGATTTCAGGCAATCCTTATTCAGGCTATCAAAAAGAAACATAAGCGTAAAAAGCCGACCCGTAAGTACAAGGAACTTACGGGCCGGCTCTTCTATCTTCAGCTTTTTTCTGAAGCGTCATCCTATTGTCGAAACTCTCTCCATCTTTCTCTTCACACGCTGAAGCGCATTATCAATGGTTTTTACAGGACTTTTCAAATCTTCTGATATTTCCACATAAGATTTCCCTTCCATGTAAAGAGCCAAAACACTTTTTTCCAGGTCACTCAGCAATTCTGCTATTTTTTGATCAAGGTCTGCGGTTTTTTCCTGATTAATCAGACATGCTTCAGGATCCATCATTTGTGCGCCGGATATTACATCAAGCAGCGTGTAATCTGATTCTTCCCCATAAATAGGCTTGTACAATGAGACATAGGAATTAAGAGGAGCATGCTTTTGGCGGGTCGCCGTTTTGATTGCAGTAATAATTTGCCTTGTTATGCAAAGCTCTGCAAATCCTTTAAAAGAAGTCAGTTTATCTGATTTGTAATCACGGATCGCTTTAAATAATCCGATCATCCCTTCCTGTACAATATCTTCCTGATCTCCGCCAATTAAGAAATATTTGCTCGATTTTGCACGGACAAAATTTCTATATTTATCAATTAAATATTCTAATGGATCTATTTCCCCTCGATGAACCAGTGCCACTAACCTATCGTCATCCATAAACATATAGCTTTCCTGCACATAAACTTCACTCATTTTTGTCAGCATTAATATCCCTCCGCATAACCCAGTTGAATAACAATCTCCCTACCCGAGTTGGCATTTGCCATCCTTCTACTAGTTTAATAGTAACCGAAGTGAGCCTTGAAAGATATTTGCAAATTCAGACTAATACCTTCAACATACACGAAAAATCGATAAAATTCTACCTATTCTAAAAAACCTCTTCACTATCCCTGTCCCAATCTCAAACAAGATGTCGATGAAAAAATTGCATGTAAAAGCTTTCACACCTACAATGAATAAGAGGAAGAGAAATTAAATCATGAAGTGAGGTTTTATTAGTGGGGACTATGCCAATTGAAAAAAGAAAGATTACAAGCAGCCGGCTTATATTGGGCTGCATGGGATTTGGCGGGAACTGGGATTACAGCCAGCTTACAGATGAAGACGTGGCAAAAACAGAAAAAGGCATTGATGCGGCGCTTTCTTCAGGAATAAGTATGTTCGACCATGCCGATATTTACAGAATGGGAAAAGCCGAGGAAGCTTTTGGGAGGGTTTTGAAAAAAAGTCCCGACCTTAGAAGCAAAATGATCATTCAAAGTAAATGCGGCATACGTTTTGAAGACGATCATGCCCCTGGAAGATATGATTTTTCAATAGAACATATCGAAAGCTCCGTTGATAAAACGCTAAAAAGGCTTTCCGTTGATTATCTTGATATCCTGCTTTTACATAGACCCGACCCTTTAATGGAGCCAGAGGAAGTTTCTGAAGTTCTTCTTCAGCTAAAACAGTCAGGAAAGGTTCGTTATTTTGGTGTGTCTAATATGAATAAAAGCCAAATGGAATTACTTGAAGATCATTTAGGAGAACCGTTAATCGTCAATCAGCTTGAAATGAGCCTTAATAAACTGGACTGGATTGATCATGGAGTTCATGTGAACCAAAAAGCCGGAGCACAAACCCAATTTTCAGATGGCTTGCTTGAATATTGCATGCTCAACCAAATTCAAATTCAGGCATGGGCATCTTTAGCAAATGGAATGTTCTCAGGAAATGAAAAAGAGAACTTAACTGAGGCTGAAAGAAATACAAAACAGCTAGTTGCTAAAATGGCTGCTGAAAAAGAAACTTCCAGAGAAGCGATTGTTCTTGGCTGGTTAATGCGCCATCCTGCGAAAATTCAGCCGGTTATTGGGACAACAAACCCTGAGAGAATTCGCAGCTGTGCAGATGCGATTCGCATTTCAAAACTAATGACACGTGAAGAATGGTATTCTCTTTATGTTGCTTCAAGAGGAATCTCTTTACCTTGATATTATGGTTTTTTACATTTAATCTAACTGAGTTCTTGTGAAATAGCTTAACCCCTCCTCTTTTGAAGGGGTTTTTCATTTGTCTAAAATAATGGATTCAAATCCTTTTTAATTCCCTGTTCAAATTCATTCCTGATCCAATTTGATAAAAGCCTGGTTTAATGGATAGAGCTATCAATTTCATGAAGCAGTTCAATGAAAATACATTTCTTTGTTTGTTATACTATTGAAGAAGCTACAATTCAGTATGTTCATTAACATTCATTAACATTAAGAATTATAGTTAAAATATTATAGGCTCCAATATATAACAATACAATTTATTTTTCTACTATTTTAATTTAAAAAATAATTTCGATAAAATTTTTGAAATATAGTATTTATATTTTGTGCAGCTTACATTTATCATATAAACTTGTTTTCCCAATGCCTAATAGCTTGGCAGCTTCTGCCTTATTGCCATCAGAAGAAAACAATGCTTGAAGAATAGCATTTTTTTCAGCCTCGGCTACTGTTTCTTTTAATGAGCGGAAAGGCTGATTGTGTAATGGAGCAGAATGATGAACAGAAATACTGTCAAAACTTCTATTTTCTGTTTCTTTATCTTGCTGAAGATACAGCGGAAGATGTTCAGGCAAAATGGCTGTTCCATCAAGAATATTCACTGCCCTTTCGAGAACATTCTCAAGTTCTCTAATATTACCGGGCCAAGAATGGCGCTGCAGATTGAAAATAACTTTTTCTGATAACTGCAGGTTTTTCCTATGAAATTTTTTTTCTAGTTTTCTAAGGAGCATGTTTGAAATGGGCACGATATCTTCTTTTCTGTTTTTTAGAGCAGGGATATCAATTTTTATTACGTTTAGTCGGTAGTATAGATCCTGTCTGAAAAGGCCTTCTTGCACCATATCCTCTAAATTTCTATGAGTAGCAGCAATCACTCTGACATCAATAGGAATAGGAGATCTTCCGCCCACTCGCTCAATTTCTTTTTCCTGCAGTACCCGAAGCAGCTTAATTTGCATTTGAAGCGGCAGGTCCCCAATTTCATCAAGGAAAATGGTTCCTCCATTAGCAAGTTCGAACTTTCCCTTTTTCCCACCTTTTTTAGCCCCTGTAAAACTTCCTTCCTCGTAGCCGAATATTTCAGATTCAAACAAGTGCTCAGGAATTGATCCGCAATTTACCCTCATAAAAGGGGCATATCTTCTGCTGCTCGTTTGATGAATAGAGTGGGCAAATAATTCTTTGCCTGTTCCAGAGTCACCCAATAAAAGAACTGCCGAATGGCTGTCTGACACTCTTTCAGCGAGCCTCTTTGCAGCGAGAAATCCAGGACTCTCCCCAATCAGATCACCAAAATGATACTTGCTGTATAGTTCTTTTTCAAATTTTGTCTTATAGTAGTTCAGCTCTTCCAAAATCGGCTGAATTTTTCTTGAATAGTCAACCCACTCCTGCGGGTTGCGGAACATAACAGTCCCAACTGCACCAACAGTCTCCCCATTAACAACAAGAGGATATCTGTTGGCGATCATTTCACTCCCGTTAATTGGATGAATCGAAGCCACTTCGGCCTTGCCCGTTTTGACCACAATATGCATCCTTGTATTTTCAATAACATCCTGTACAGGCTGTCCGATTGCATTTTCTGCAGTCACCCGTAAAAACTCACAATAAGCTGCATTAAGGTAAAGAATTTTCCCTTCACGATCGATCACTACCATGCACTCAGCAGCAAGGTTAATAATTTCCTCCAGCCATTCAGATGGAATATTATTTAGCTTTCCTTTCATAGGTCGCTTCACCCCTCTTTTGTTGCCGTTTACATTTATATGATTATCTTAAGATACTTCTCTTTGTTTTATCAATAGCTGCAAATTTTTCTTTTTTTCTATTATTTATATAACACACCTAAACATTTGGATGCTATACTTAATTGAATTTGGAACTTGTTCCATTCATTTACTTTTAAAGAAAAGGATGAAAATACGTCATTGAAAATGCTTAAGATTATTCTTGCTTCAGCGATTACAGCTGGCGGAACACTTACAACAATGCCCGCACTTGCATCAAGTCCACCAAAGTCAGTGTTGACTCAAGGCGAACAACTAAGAAAGCACACAACTCAATATAATCAAGTTATCCTTACTGGAAATTTGGTTAAACTGAATGATCTTTATGATGGTTTCACAGGTCTCCTTATAAAAACTGAAGCTATGATAGGAAAAACTCCTGGTAAAAGTAATCGTCAAAAATTGAATGAACAATATATAAGGGCAGCTAAAATAGCAAAAGAAAGAACGATTTACGAAGTTTCAGAATATCGGCTGATGAATTATATTGAAGGAAAATTGAATCAAGCAAATATAGAAACAGCTCAAAATGACTTCTCAAAACTTAAACGATTGCATCAAAGAAGTGTTAGTATTAAGAATTCAGGAAGATATACCTTACTTCCTCGAAGTATACAGCAATCTCTTGATAATAGAGAAATTTTGCTAAACATGAAATACAAACAGCTAATAGATTCTCTTGATCCAAATAACCCGGACTATCTATTTCCAAAATTGACAGAGTTGAAAAACCACTGGCACATTCTTAATGAAACTGAAAAAAAAGACATCGTTCAAAAAGACGCTTGGACTCTTGTCGGAGATACAAAATATCTTGGCTATTTACCTAAGCATCTGGCGTTTTTATATCATTTGTCTGGTGACTCCGATTATAAAGAAATGGTCAAAGACATCATTACGCTTTATTCAAAATTTTATCTGAAAAATAACCGCCTCCAATCTAAGGATTATCAAAAAACGGGCTGGTGGTACCGTGATCAGTTTGCAAGAGACAATAATGGATTATTCGAGGCCTATAAATATACTGGTCTTACGGAAGTATTGAATTTCGTAGATAACCAAGCGACTTTATGGGTAAATCAAGTTCAGCGCGGAGAGAATAACGGCTATATAGTGTTTCCTTACGGCATTTCAGATGAAGGAAAGATGGGGCCGCTCGAGATCAACCCAAATCAGAATCTTCAAGTAGCATCCCTTTTTTCCGAATTATACTGGGAGCCTAAGTCCAAGTTTTATCGCAGCCAAACAGCTATGGATATCGTTATG
This sequence comes from Chryseobacillus diguaensis, assembly GCF_049220665.1. Lineage (NCBI taxonomy): Bacteria > Bacillati > Bacillota > Bacilli > Caryophanales > Bacillaceae > Chryseobacillus > Chryseobacillus diguaensis. The sequence continues at coordinate 128,145 of NZ_JBMKNV010000001.1, read as the reverse complement.
AACGAAACGGGAGCTGTTCTCTCTTTACAAAAGCCGAACGGTTCTCTTCCTCTAACTCAAAACTTGCCATTAGTTGAAGATACAAACTATGGAGGCTATTCAGGGAATATGCTATATCAGCTGGCACAAGTGTGGGGAAATCTCGCATGGGTCAAAGCTTCTGCGGATATTGGCCACTGGCTGTACAAAGAGTATACGATGGATCACCCATGGAATATGCCTGCTGATGCACCAAATTACGCCATTGATCGAGTCGGCAGCTTTAACCTGATCAGCAGAACACTTCAATTTTATGCAGCAGGCATTCCGGATCCTTACGTTAAAAATTGGATTAAATTTGCAGAAAAACGATTCCCTGATGAAAAGCTGTATCTATTGGATCGATGGTACTTTTTTCAATCTATTCCTCGAGACTATCTTGATGAGCGAATTATTCGAAAAAATCAGCTTCCTCCCCGAATTTTTAGTGATGCTACTGCAGCAGAGGCTTCTGTAAGAATCATTGCAGAAGAACTTAAAGAAACAAACATTAAAATTATTAACATTGAAAATAATGAAGTGGCAGAATCACTTTCAATACCAGAAGATATCCGCCAACCGATATCTTTAAAAAGGGGAACCTATGAGCTTCAGACAGAAAGCCGAGAGGAAAACGGCAAAATAACAAAAAATTCTTTAAGGATTATTATTTCTGAAGACAATACTCTATTCCAGTTGAATGTTATGCTATTCGATCGAAATCATCGGTTTTATCAGAAACTTAAATAGTTTCATTAACTAAATTTAAACCAATATTAAAAAAACTGACTCCTTTGTGTATGTGGAGTCAGTTTTTTTATTAAGCTCTCTTCTAATATCACAAAAAAAATGCATTTGAGAAGTTTAAAGATGCATGTTTTCTTGTTTCTTCCATTCCCTTGCAAATAACAATTATCTTGGAGAATAGATTACTGTACTGTATAGCCGCCGTCAAGGACGACAGCCTGCCCTGTAACCCCTTTTGCTTTGTCGCTTGATAGAAAAACCGCATAGTCTGCAATTTCCTGAACGGACAAAAGCCTTTTTTGAGGGACCAATGGGTAGATCACCTCTTCGAGGGCTCTTTCAAACGGTACATTTCTTGTTTTTGCAAGATCGGCCAGCTGATTTTGAACAAGGGGAGTATCGACATATCCTGGACATAGGGCATTTACTGTAATACCATATTCCGCTCCTTCAAGTGCAGCCACTTTTGTTAATCCAATTACTCCATGTTTTGCACTGTTATATGCTGCTTTCCCTGCAAAACCGATAAGGCCATTGATCGATGCCATATTAATAATTCTGCCGAATCGTTGTTTCTTCATTAAAGGAAATGCATGTTTAATGGCGATAAACGGAGCCGTGAGCATGACTTTTATAAGAAACTCAAATTTGGCAGTGGGAAATTCCTCTATCGGAGAGACATGCTGCAAACCGGCATTATTCACTAAAATATCTAATTTGCCATGCTCTGCTGAAATTTTTTGAAATAATTTCAGCATTTGCTCTTCCTCTGTGACATCACAATGGATAAAACTCGCCTGAAAACCGCTTTCTTTTAATTTCTCAGCTGCCTCTTGCCCTGCTTCCGCATTCACATCTGAAATAATGACTGCGGCCCCTTCTTTTGCAAATTCCTTAGCCGTTTCAAAGCCAATTCCGCTGGCTGCTCCTGTAATAAGTGCTGTTTTGTTCATCAGTAGCTGATTCATATAGGGTATCCTTTCTGCCTTTTTACCTTATTTCGCTATTTCAAGGTCCTGACCTAAAGTAAATGCTGCTTTTGTTTTTTCATATACTTCCTCCATAGTAGCGCCTTCCTGAAGCTCAACAAGTATCATCTTTCCATCTGAGAAATCAAAAACAGCAAGATCCGTTATTAGTCTGTGTACGACCTGCTTTCCTGTGAGCGGAAGGGAGCAAGCTTTTTTCACTTTAGATTCTCCGTATTTATTTACGTGTTCCATGATAACCACTATTCTTTTTGCTCCATTAACAAGATCCATTGCCCCGCCCATACCTTTAACCATTTTTCCCGGAATCATCCAGTTAGCAAGATCCCCTTCTTCTGAAACCTCCATCCCTCCGAGGATAGCAAGATCGATATGCCCTCCCCGAATCATGGCAAAGGATTCCGCGCTGTCAAAATAAGATGCTCCAGAAATGCTTGTTACTGTCTCTTTTCCAGCATTAATTAAATCAGGATCTACCTGGCTTTCTGCTGGATAAGGGCCAATACCAAGCAGTCCATTTTCCGACTGGAGTAGCACTTGAAAACCCGCAGGTATTTCATTTGCCACAAGTGTGGGCATGCCGATTCCAAGATTCACGTTCATTCCATCTTTAATTTCCTTTACTGCACGCTGTACCATTTTTTGCCTGTTATCTTTCATTTTCGTGCCTCCTTTACTTAACCTCAAGCACCGTACGCCGCTCAATTCTTTTTTCATAGCCGCTTCCTTGAATAACATGCTGCACATAAATACCAGGGGTATGAATTTCATCAGGATCAAGTTCTCCAATCCCGACAACCTCTTCCACCTCTGCTATGGTTATTTTTCCAGCCATCGCTGCAGCAGGGTTAAAGTTACGAGATGTTTTGCGATACACCAGGTTTCCTAGCGGATCGGCTTTCCATGCCTTAACAAGGGCAAAATCGGCCGTTATTCCTCTTTCAAGAATATACATTCTTCCATCAAATTCCTTGTGCTCTTTTCCTTCTGCAACAAGTGTTCCTACGCCTGTAGCTGTGTAAAATCCAGGAATTCCTGCTCCTCCTGCTCTCAGCCGTTCAGCAAGTGTTCCTTGAGGAATTAATTCAACTTCCAGTTCTCCGCTTAAATATTGTCTTTCAAATATCTTGTTTTCTCCAACGTAAGACGAAATCATTTTTTTAATCTGCTTATTGGCTAGCAGAAGTCCAAGTCCCCAATCATCAACACCGCAGTTATTGCTAATAACAGTCAGATCTTTGACTCCTTTTTCTTCAAGGGCCAGAATCAGTTTTTCAGGAATTCCGCAAAGTCCAAACCCTCCGACCGCAAGCATTGCCCCGTCTTTAATCTCTGCTGCCGCTTCATCAAATGAATGCATCACCTTACCCTGTGACATTATTCCACTCTCCTTTACCAACCATAATTCTTAAATTGTTACAATCTCTTACTAGTTTAACGTCCACGGATACTCCCGCTAAGTTTTATTTCAATCCAGTTAAAGAATAGATTCCAATAATCACAAATACAGCAAGCGTTTTCAAAATGGTAATGGCAAAAATATCACGATAGGACTGGCGATGAGTGAGTCCGGTTACAGCTAGGAGCGTGATGACTGCTCCGTTATGCGGCAGTGTATCCATGCCGCCTGAAGCCATGGAAATGACCCTATGCATTACTTCTGGGGGAATTCCGAATTTTTGAATGGCTTCCAAGTACTTTTCAGACATTGCACTTAATGCAATTCCCATCCCTCCTGAGGCTGAACCAGTAATCCCAGCAAGAGTTGTCGTTGTAACTGCTCCATTAACAAGAGGGTCTGTAAACGTATTTGAAATTCCGCTGCTGACCACTTTAAATCCAGGCAAAGACGAAATAACACCGCCAAACCCATATTCTGCTCCTGTGTTCATTGCAGCGAGCAGCGCACCGCTGATTCCGATATTAATGCCCTGCTGGAAATTAGTTGTCACACCTTTCCAGTTGTAGGCCATCGTTGCAAAAATCCCGATAAGAAGAGCTAACTCAACGGACCAGATTGCTACTACTGATGAAAGCTCTACTTTACCGAAAGCATCAAGATGTATTGAAGCAAAGTCAAAACCATTCGGATACCATTTTGGAAAAAGAATGGTAAATACCTTATTCATGACACCTACAAGAACAAGCGGCACAAATGCCAGTATTTGACGTCCTACACTTGTTTCTGAATTTAAATTAATAGGTGCATTTTTTTCAGCAGCCAGATCATTTTCTGCACCTGCTGCTATTTCGCCTTCAAATCCATAGTACCCTTCTCCTGCTTTTGCTGCTTTTTTACGTCTGTTCTCCAAATACAGCATACCTAGAATAAATACAAATAATGCCCCAATAATACCTAGCCAAGGTGCAGCATAAATGTCTGTTTTGAAGAATGTAGTGGGAATGACATTTTGAATCTGCGGAGTTCCAGGAAGGGCATCCATCGTAAACGTGAAAGCTCCCAAGGCAATCGTACCCGGAATGAGCCGTTTTGGAATATTGGCTTCTTGAAACATATTTTTGGCAAATGGGTAGACCGCAAAAACGACAACAAACAGGCTGACTCCGCTGTAAGTTAAAATGGCTCCCATGAGAACAATAGCGAGGATGGCCCGTTTTGCTCCCACTAGCTTAACGATCGTTTTAGCAATCGATTCTGCAAGCCCGGACATTTCGACCACTTTTCCGAAGATTGCCCCTAATAGAAAGACCGGGAAATATAATTTAATAAACCCAACCATTTTCTCCATAAAAACATTAGAGAAAAACGGCAATACAAATCCTGGATCTGTCAGCAATACGGCAAACAGCGCACAAATCGGAGCAAACAGAATAACCGAAAATCCCCTGTACGCGACAAACATTAAAAGTCCCAAAGCTAAAAGAATAATAATGATTTCCAAACAAAATCCCCCCTTATTGTTTATTATATTTTTTAAGCAGATAAACAGTAATCGTTTTCAGTTATTAAACAGCTTTTTTCTGCTTATCATTTATATAAGCAAGAAGCGTGCCAACAATTCGAATTTTTATAAATATTCAAATAACCTTGTTATCTAGAGCTTATATATACATATTAGATACTCAATATTCACATTCTATTCCGAAAAACCGGAAAAATAAGAGGTGTATTTTCCGTATTTACGGAATTTTCCGGATTTACGGAAAATGAATCAACAATTCCCCAACTTAAAAAAGGACTTTCCTCAGAGGTCAGCCCATTTTCGGTTTAAATGTTTTACCTATTATTTTCTGCCAGTTTGATCACTCTTTGACCATCCGGCAGTCTTAGCTGCTCAACTGTTTTCAGGATGAGATGAACAGCATTATCTGTATCTCCATCAAACAATTGAAAATTTAATGAGCTCTGTATATGCTTAAAGTGAGTATCATATTCTTCTTCAGCATTTATTTGGGCTGACCAGTGAATTTTCGGAATGGATATAATATATCGGCCATCAGTTGTCCGGTGCACAAATAGTTCCGCAGTGATGGTTTTGGATAATTCTATGTTTTCGGCTATGTCAATCACTATTGATCCTCCGATCTAATGATTCGATTGCTATCGTCGTACCGTAATTGATATAAAATACATTATTAGTATGAGATGTCCACCATTAAACATCTATCATCTTATATCAAACTTAATAATACTATTATAAACTGCTTCCATTTAAATTTTGAAAAATCCGGCTCGCAGTCAGATGACCAGAGGAGTAATAATGTGGAAAAAGAAAAAACAATCAGTTCTAAGTATATTCAGCAGCATCTTGCCAATGAACGGACATATCTTGCATGGATTAGAACCGCAATAGCTATTGTGGGAATCGGCTTTTTGATTACCAATCTCCATTTCAACTTTATGTCGAAGGCGTCAACTGAAGACAATACCCTAACCATTATTATCGGACTCTTTTCTATCACCTGCGGATTTTCTCTTATCCTGTTCTCTACGTTTGATTATATACGAAAAACAAAACAAATAGATGAGCAGACATTTCTTCCCTCAAAACATATAGTGATATGGCTTTCCGCATTGCTTGCTGTCATAGTCCTTATTTTCTCCCTGTATTTCTTTCTGATCCTTTGATTTTTCAGTGAAGCAGGACGAGTAAAAGCATCTAATAACAGGAAATATTAAAATAATTCCCCTATCTAGACTAGCCAAAATAAATAAGACAAAATAAAACACCTACAAAAGGATACACTTATTTGATACCCTAATAAAAAGGAAAACAGCTGATCCTTATATTAGTAACGCTGATTAAACAAAAGGAACTCCTGATCATTAGGAGTTCCTTTTGTTTAATCCAATTTGTCTTTGCTGCTGTAATCTGCTTCATATTCTATAAAGTCCGGACCTCTATTACCGGCCATAATTCCATGATAGCTAATATCAAGTCCGATTTCTTCTTCCTCTTCACTTGCGCGAAGCGGCACAGCAAACCGGATAGCTTTAAGAAATAGCCATGTGGCTAAAAATCCCCAAGCCGATAGAACGATGAGGCCAATCAACTGTACACCAAGAAGGTGCCAGCCGCCTCCTGTAAAAAGGCCGCCATCCATTGAAAATAATCCTAAAGCAAGCGTACCCCACATACCGGACACTGCATGTACCGGAAAAGCGCCAACAGGATCATCAATTTTCTTCGCATCCAGCCAAGCGGTTGCACCCATCATGAGCAGACCTGATACAGCACCAATCAATATAGCAGCATGGTCACTGACAAACGCACAGCCTGCTGTAATGCCAACAAGGCCAGCAAGAGATCCATTAATAACAGAAGGAGCATCAGATCGATTGTACCGAAATAATGTATAAAGAAGTGTTACTGCCCCTCCAGAGGCTGCAGATATCATCGTAACAACTGCGATATGCCCTATTCGTCCATCTGTTGCACTCAATGTACTGCCTGCATTAAATCCGAACCAGCCAAACCATAAAAGAAAGGCTCCAACCGAGGCAAGAGGCAAGTTACTAGGTAAAGCAATTGAGCTTGTCCCTGAGGCAGTATATTTTCCTTTTCGCGGACCAATCATAATTGCTGCAGCCAAAGCAGAGAAACCTCCAAGAGAATGGATAACAGCTGACCCTGCGAAATCAAGCATACCTAATTTACCGAGCCATCCTCCACCCCACACCCAATGCCCTGCAATTGGATAAATAACAGCTGTCATTGCAATGACATATAACAAGTAAGCTCTAAAATTAATTCTTTCTGCAACGGCTCCAGAAACAATAGATATAACAGCAATAGTAAATGCTGTTTGGAAAAGCCAATATGTGTCTATAGAAACGGGAACTTTTAAGTGGGATAAATCTCCGCTTATCAAAAATCCGCTGGAGCCGATTACTCCCAAAAAGTCTTTTCCATACATAAGTCCAAATCCAAGCAGGTAATAACAAAGCGTACCAAGCGTAATGTCTGCAAACACCTTCATAATAATATTGACATTGTTTTTATACCGGACAAATCCTGCTTCAAGAAGAGCAAATCCCCCCTCCATAAGAAGGATCATTGCAGCAGTCAAAACAACCCAGGTAGTGTTCAGGCCAGAACCAAGTTCATGGACGCTCAAATAGAAGCCCTCCCCTCTTTAAGCAGCTGAATTTCCTCTATTAATGCAGGAGAAAGAACAGCATCATCTCTTCCCGAATTTTCTTTCAATTCATCCAATACTTGATCAATGTCTCCCATGCTTCTTTTGATCATTTCTATTTTTTTAAAACGGTCTTTAACATAAACCATATACTCAACAGCTTGATGGTGAATCGGAGGCCTCCCGGTAAAAAATTTTCGGATAGATGATAATGATTGATACATTGCTTCTTCCGCTCTTCTCTTCTGCTCATACTTATCAATTTTCTGTTTAATATCTTCTATTTCCCTGCTTTTCATTGATTTCAGTTTTTCTAAAAAATCCTTAAATTCAACTTCCGTGACTTGGAACACAACACGACCATACAAATCGTCGATCACATTCATGTTAGATCTCCTCACATATCATGTTAAGTTATATTATATGAATCCATTAAGTCTGAGTCAATCTTAAAGAATATATCATTTGCAATAAAGGAATATTTATTTAGTTAGAAATGGAGTGAAATGAAGGAAAAAGAAAATAAAGCTGAACATAAAAATGCTCAGCTTTATTTCTGGGGAGTTGACTAAATGAAATTATCCAGTAGTAATAACTTCATCCTGTTTCTTTAGCGAATCGATATTGGATTGGGTGTCATCAACATTCTTTTGAACTGCTGTAATATACATTTCAAGAAGTTTATGAATCTGTTCTTCTCTTTCAAGCCATTTATCTGTGAAGTCAAGCATGTTTTGGCCAAGTGATCCTGCAGAGGGACTCGGGAGTTCCAGAGCCTGTAAAGCGCTTTTTACATTGTTTAGCTGTGCGGTTACATGGGCATGATTGAGTTTAATTTCTGCCATTATAACCACCTCTTCTTCAAGGCATTCAGCTCATTCCCAATATCATCAGCCAGGTGCTCGCCCATTGCCGCAATGCCACTTATCTTACTGGCTGCCTGTGCTGCAAAATCTGCTGAAGCTTTTTCCATCTTCAGGAGGGCAATTTTATTTCCGATTGAAGCTTTATAGCCATCATAATCATTGTTTAATATAGATGACATTGTGTTATAAGCTGCCTCCCGGTCCTGCTGAAAATAATTAGCTCTTGAGCCGGTCCAAAGCTTTCCAAGATCAGGCTGTTTTATTTTTTTTATTTCACCTAATCCTGCATTTTGTTCATGCTCAATCTTATTTTCAGCTCTCTCAAGCCTTTGGATTTGCTCTTCAATATATGCTGAAGCACTTGAAATATTGGAACTGATTGACTTTAAAACATCTGAAGCATCCACGTTCGTCACCTCTGTTTTTTCTTTTGTCGAATAAAAGACTCTTTTAGAAAATTTTATCATTTATTCCCAATACGACCAATCTGCAGAAAGTCCTCCGTTTATAATTTGAATAAAAATTAAGTATGAAAAATTTACTATTTAATACCCTTCTTAGCGAGAGCTATAACCCTCTTAAATGTAAAAAACACCCTTTTTATCTCCTTTATTTTGGAACGATAAACTTATTCTGTGACCTCTTATTCTATTTTTCTCCATATGTACATAATGCGGTATATGAACTTAGAGAAGCAAGAGTTATCAGTTGCCATTTTGCTGTTTATTTAAGGCTCTTTTCTTAAACTTTGCTGCTCATCACCCTATTTTTAGTTCAACAAACCATCGATTAGGCAAGAACTTTAAGAAAAGATGCCCCGAAGCCAGACTAAATGCGTGATAAGAGCTTATACGAAAAGCAACAAACTCTGCGAAAACAGCCTTAGAAAAGATGCCACAAGCATTTCTTCATCCGTGTACTAAACCTATACGAATAGAAGCAATCTATGCGATAACAGCTTATTTAAAGTTCCTCATTTACTCTCCCTTTTCCTAAATGATTACATTTTTATAAGATTCCCACCTAAAGTTTTCTATGATTCTTGCTGTGACTGGTTAGATAATTTAAGATGAATGAAAGAAAGATTTTGTGGAGGTATCCCTAAAATGGAGTCCTATGCGACACAGAATGATGGCATTTTCAAATCTGTTTGTCCGCTTGATTGCCCTGATCAGTGCGGACTTTTGATTCATAAAGAAAATGGAAAAGTGATTAAAGTCCAGGGAGATCCGGATCATCCTGTTACAAAGGGGAGTATTTGCAACAAAGTTCGTCATATGACCGATCGGATTTACGCTCCAGACAGGCTCAAATATCCCCTTAAAAGGATTGGCCCCAAGGGTGAAAAAAAATTCGAGCGAATCACTTGGGACGAAGCCATTAGAACCATTGCAGACAAGTGGAAAAAATTAATAAAAGAATATGGTCCAGAAAGTATCCTTCCTTATAGTTTTTATGGAAACATGGGAATTCTGTCAGCAGAAGGACTTGATCGCCGTTTTTTTCATTATTTGGGGGCAAGCAAGCTTGATCGCACGATTTGCAATTCAGCTGGCTCAGCAGGGTATCGTTATACGATGGGCGGAAGCTTTGGGATGGATCCAGAAAATACGATTCATTCTAAACTCATCATTTTTTGGGGGATTAATGCGGTCAGCACCAATATGCATCAAGTAGCCCTTGCACAGCAGGCTAGAAAAAATGGTGCGAAAATTGTCGTAATTGACGTTCATAAAAATCAGACCGGCCGGATGGCAGACTGGTTTATCCCGATTTTACCAGGAACAGACAGTGCACTAGCACTTGGGATGATGCATATTCTTTTTAAAGAAAATCTTGCTGATGAATCGTTTATGGAACAGTATACAGTTGGACAACAAGAACTTAAGGAACATGTGAAACAATATGATCCCAATACAGTCTCGGTCATTACCGGTGTGTCTGTTGAAGATCTTTTAAAACTTTCCAGGATGTATGGTGAAATATCACCTTCCTTTATCCGCATCGGGAACGGCCTCCAGCATCACGACAATGGAGGCATGAACGTTCGCACGATTGCCTGCTTGCCTGCTCTAACTGGGCAATGGTTGGTGAAAGGCGGCGGTGCTCTTAAAGGAAACTCCGGTTTTTTATCTTTTAACGGTACAGCTCTTGAAAGGCCAGATCTGCTTCTTAATAAAAAGACCCGCACAGTGAACATGAATCAGCTAGGCCAGGCACTTCTTGAACTTGATCCTTCCGTCTTATCCCTTTTTGTTTACAACAGCAATCCTGCCATTGTAGCACCTGAAGCGAATAAGGTGAAACAGGGTTTAATGAGAGAGGATCTATTTACTGTAGTGCATGATTTATTTCTAACTGAGACAGCAGCCTATGCCGATCTCATTTTGCCCGCTTCTGCTTCTTTTGAAAATATGGACTTTTATACGTCATACTGGCATCACTACATGCAGCTTCAGCAGCCAGTTTTGGAAAAGTACGGTGAATCCAAATCAAATGTTGAAGTGTTTCGTCTGTTAGCAGATGAAATGAATTTTCCAGAAGAACTCTTTGCTTTGTCAGAAGCAGACTTGATTCGAGAGGCTCTGGATCATTCAGATAACCTTTATTTAAAAGGGCAAGGATACGATGATTTAAAAATCAAACATTATATTAAGGCAGAAAGAGGAACTCTCTTCCCTGGAAAACTTAATACACCAAGCGGTAAAATCGAGCTTTACTCAGAAAGAATGGAAAAAGACGGGTATCCCCCGCTTCCAACATACTCTCTTCTTTTGGAGGAAAGTGATCTGCCTTTCTTATTTGTACCAGGCCCAAATCATAATTTCTTGAATTCGACGTTTGCCAATAACAGAAAACATCAAGAACTTGAGAAATCTCCAAAACTTCATATAAATATAAAAGATGCCATCGATTATGGCATTCATAATGGAGATACCGTTAGAATTTCGAATCATCGCGGTGAATGTGAACTCATTGCTGCTACTGGAGAAAAAGTGCTTCAAGGAGTACTTGTCAGTCAAGGCCTATGGACATCACAGCCTGGATCCAAACAGTTAGTAAACACTTTAACACCTGACAGACTCTCTGATATGGGAGGAGGAGCCGTCTTTTTTTCTGGACGCGTGAAGATGGAAAAAATCAAAAAATAAGGCTTTTTTCTTAAACTTTATTGCTTCTCACTCTAAATTTCAGCTGCAGGATGCTTGATTTGGCAGGAACTTTAAGTAAAGATGCCCCGAATCAAGTTAAAATGCGTGATAAAAGCTTTTACGAACAGCAGCAATCTCTGCAAAAACAGCCAAAAATAAATCGGCTTATGCTGCCGGTTCATTTTTTCAATGCTCTTTTCACTCTTATTATTATAAACAAGAGCCTAAGACCCATCAGGCAGCGTTTCTTCAAACCATAGTTAAAAAAGTTTTAGAGCAAAAAATTAAAACCGCTTCTCTAAAATGAGAAGCGGCACTATGTGAAAACTCTTATGGAGTTGAGTTTTAGCTGTTTTTAGTTAAAGTAACCGTAATTTGCTGTTTTTTTCCATCCCTGTAAACTGTCATAGTCACTTTATCACCTAGTTTTTTCGTGTATAGAGCTTTTTTAAGTTCAGTGGAATCCTGAATATTTTTACCGTCTATCGCTGTTATAAAATCCTGTTTAGCAAGACCTGCTTTGTCAGCAGGAGAATTGTATTGAACCTGTTCAACCATTACGCCATTTGAGACATTTGCAGGAAGTCCAAGCGTTTGACTCATGAATTGCTGAGGTATTTGAGAAGCGTCAATAAGCGAAACTCCAAGGAATGGACGCTCAACCTTGCCATCTTTTAACAGCTGATCTGCAATTGGCATTACATCCTTGCTTGGAATGGCAAATCCAAGTCCTTCAACACCGCTTTCGCTGATTTTCAAACTGTTGATGCCGACAACTTCACCATTCATATTAATCAGCGGTCCGCCGCTGTTTCCCGGGTTAATCGCAGCATCTGTCTGCAGTACATTCAGCTGCCAATCTCCTGCAGAAGTTGTAACACTAACACTTCTGTCTTTTCCGCTTATAATTCCTTCCGTCACCGTTCGTGAAAATTCAAGACCAAGAGGATTACCGATCGCAATAACCCTTTCTCCAGTTCGCAGATTAGCCGAATTGCCGAAAGGAGCTACAGCTTTGACATCCTTGCTGCTGATTTTCAGTACAGCCAAGTCAGATAAAGTATCTGCCCCAACAAGCTCAGCATCTGCTTTTTTTCCATCTGAAAGCGTGATTTGAAGAGATTGTGCTCCTTCAACTACGTGGTTATTCGTAATAATAAAGGCTGAGTTTCCGCTCTTTTTAAAAATGACTCCTGATCCGCTGCCTTTTTCCTGTGTTGATTGGTTACCTGTATCATCAAAACCCTGCTGCTGATTCGATACCCCGACAATTGCCGGAGAAAGGCGGTCCACAATGTCTGCTACATCGTTTGAATTAGAGGTTTGCGAAACTGGCTGGGCCTTCTTTGTGAAATTTGAAGAAGCATTAGAGGTTTCTGTTGTTTGCGGTGCTGAAACTTGTGAAGCAGGCTGGTCCTGATGCTCCACATACGGATAAACCCCAAGAACAATCGCTCCTCCTACTACTCCGCTGATTACTGAGGAAGTTACCGACTTCCAAGGAAAGGTTTTTCTTCTGCGTGCAGTTTGTTCTGAATTGTCATAATATCCCATTTTAATGCCCCCTACTTTAATTTATTAATTTAAAAATACTAGGAAACTTTGGAATAATAATCAAAAGAATGTGGGAAATTATGAAACTGGTAGGTATATAGACTTTTTTTTAAATCTGTAAATTTGAAAATTTTCACATTTATTTGCTAGGTTGCTATGATAACATATTTTTTTACCTTGTAACATAAACGTTTAACCTGCTTTTAGGGAGGATCATTTTATGTTTTTTCAAGTATTTCAGAGACAATTCAGCACAGTTTACAACCTGGCTTTCTCCTTTTCCTCATGGCGCTTGCCCCAACGGTCATGGCTGAAAGGCACAAGCATGCTTCGAATTCATTTGCAAAATGACTGCACCCTGAATATTTTTCATAACAGTGTTCTTTTTGAGGGCTGGGATTTGTTTGGAGATAATAGATTCATTTTCGTTTATATCCCTTCCTGGGGAAGATTATGATTTTTCAATGTAATGTCTATAGAAAAAACCATCACTTTTTTTGCAGTGATGGTTTTCTATAGGATTTTAATCAGCTCAGAGACTTTTACAAACCGATACCCTTTTTCCTTAAGAGCAGGAATAATTTGTTTAAGGGCTTTAACTGTTTGCTTCCGGTTTCCTCCCCCATCATGCAGAAGAATGATATCTCCATTTTGAACGTTCTTTATTACACGTGAAGCGATCACACCACTTCCTGGCATGGACCAATCCTCCGGATCCTGATTCCAGGACCACATAATGATTTGATAGCCTTCATCTGCTATAACCTTAAAGGCAGGCCAATCCAGTATTCCCCCAGGGGGTCTGAAAAGCTTCGGCCCGAACGGCTGTAAAGCTCGAATTTCCTCTTCAGAGCGATTAATTTCGTTTAAAATGTTTTCTTTTTTTGTTCTATACAAATAAACATGATTCATTGTATGATTACCGATTTCATGACCTTCCAGTTCAATTCTTTCTGCAATATCAGGATAATTTTGCAATTTATCTCCAATAGCAAAAAAGGTAGCTTTTATATTATTTTCTTTCAAAATGCTTAAAATTTGCTTTGTATATTTAGGATGAGGACCATCATCAAAAGTTAAAGAGATAACCTTTCCGCTTGATCGATTATCCCAGTAAACCCGCCCTGTTTTCTCTAAGTCTTCTCTTTTAAGGATTGTACCTTGGGCAGAAGGAGGAATAAAGCAAAAAAAGAAAAAGAGAAGCACCATGACTTTTTTTAATTTGCTCATCATTTACCCGCCCTTCCTTCAAGTTTTTTATCGTAAAGATTTAGGTTCAAGTAGTATTTAACAATCCATTCATTTCTACACCCTTTTAGAGAAAAAGGCTTATATATGGCAAATGAAAAAGACAGAGGATTGAAGGCTCTGTCTTCTTCATTTTACTTCAACAATTAGAAAAGAATTGTACCGCCTATTATACCTATTAATACAATGACCCATGGTGGCAATTTCCAAAAGGCGAGCAGACTGAACAGGATTGAGGCAAAAGCAAAATCCGCTGGTGAGAAAATCGAACTCGTCCAGATCGGCTGGTAAAAGGCAGCAATCAAAATACCCACCACAGCTGCATTAATTCCCTGCAAAGCCCCATTCATATTTGGATTTTTCCTAAAATCGTTCCAAAAGGGAAGAGCTCCGATAATTAGAAGAAATGCCGGCAAAAAAATAGCAGCCGTCGCAAGGAGTCCTCCCTGCCATCCTCCAATGACGGTGCCTATGTAAGCGGCAAAGGTGAAAAGCGGACCGGGTACTGCCTGGGTTGCTCCATACCCTGCTAAAAATTGTTCTTTTGTAAGAAGCCCTTGAGGCACAAATTCTCTCTCAAGAAGAGGCAGGACAACATGTCCTCCGCCAAATACAAGCGAACCGGAACGGTAAAAACCGTCTATCATTTCAATCCATATGTTCGAAAAAGCATAGCTTAAAACAGGCAAGCCAGCCAATAGGGCGATAAAAATAATAAAACAAATCATTCCTATTTTTTTAGAGACAGGAAAGTGCAGACTCTCAAACACTTCTTGCTGATCTTCTTTTTTAAAGAAAACATATCCAATCAAACCCGCAAAAACGATGATGCCTATTTGTGCAAAAGAATATGGAAGAAGCAGGGTAAGAACAATAGCACTGAGAGCAATTCCTTTTCTCGGTAAGTCAGAAGCCAAATTTTTACCCATTCCAAGAACAGCGTGGGCTACTACTGCTGCGGCTACAAGCTTTAGGCCATGTATCCAGCCGGCGCTTCCAATATTTGCACCATTCAGAATAAGTGCAAATAGTATTAAAGCAGCTGCTGAAGGAAGTGTAAAACCTAGAAAAGCAGCAATTCCACCTCCTATGCCACCCCTCAAAACACCGATGCCAATTCCCGCTTGGCTGCTGGCAGGACCTGGAAGAAACTGGCACAGAGCTACTAGATCACCGTAGCTCTTCTCATCCAGCCATTTTCTTTTCTTTACATATTCCTCATGAAAATACCCTAAATGGGCGATGGGACCTCCAAAGGAAGTGAGCCCAAGCTTTAATGAAACCAGCAGGATTTCAAAAAAAGATTTAAACTTGTTCATCCACTAATAATCCTTTCATTCCTTTATTTCCTTGAATAGCTCATATGCTCTTTCTCTCGCCTCTTCAAGAACGGAAGCCCCTTTTTCCGTGGTTCGATAATACTTTCTGACCTTCCCATCTACCTGCTGCTCTTTTTTTAACAGCAGACCGGTTTTTTCTAAATTGTGAAGGATAGGATATAATGTCCCAGCGCTAAGTTCATAGCCGTGGTTTTTCAGTTCTTCCAGCATCCACATTCCATAAATCCCTTCCTCTTTGGCATGATGCAAAATATGAATATTGATAAACCCCAAAAACAGCTTTCTGAGCACCTTGTCTTCCAGATGTCATTCTCCTTTCAGTAATATCGGGAGCCAATATCGAATATCGATAATGCAAGTATACTATAAACAGCCACCTTGATTCTTGAGAAAATCGCATTCGTCAGATACACTTTTATTAAAGCGTTACAAAAAGGACGGCGATTCCGATCGATATACTAAAAATTTTCTTTTTCGCTGGCATATTCTTTTTTCTTTTCTTTCTTGTCATGATCAAAACGATTCTTGATACTCAGCGGAAAAGAAAGAAATAAGAGGCCAAATTCAGCCTCTTCTCCAGTTTCTCTTTAATTTAAACGAATTGTATCAAAACTCCATTTTGTCATAGCCTCATACCTTTCATTTTCATCGACAATGATTGAAGGAAAGTGCTCGTGATGAATGGCATCTGGATGCTTTTGTGTTTCAAGGCAAACGCCTAAGTACTTTTGAACTTGCACACCATCCTGTAGTGTGACACTATCTGTCAGTTTATTGCTCGTATATAGAATAACGCAAGGCTGATCTGTATTGACTTTCAGCACCCGGCCGCTTTCTTCATCTGTCAATATGATCTCTGGTCCATCTAAATTTTTGTCCAGAACAAAAGGGTGATCATATCCATTGCCTGCAAGAATGGTTTGGGGATGGTTCGACTCTTTGCCTGTTTTCAGCTTCTGTTCCTTCCTGAAATCAAATGGAGTTTCATCTACTTCAACAAGTTTTCCTGTTGGGATGCTTTCCTCATCTAATTCTAGAAAAGTACTGCTGTTCATAAATAGTTTATGATCTAAAATGGTGCGGTCCAAACTGCCGCTTAAATTGAAATACGTATGGTTGGTCATATTCATTAAAGTAGGCTCATCTGTTTCTCCTCGATAACGAATAATCAATTCATTTTGATTGGTCAGCGTGTAAGTAACGGATACATCAGCCTGACCAGGGTAGCCTTCCTCCCCTGCTCTGCTGCTGTATGTAAAACGAATAGAAGCCTCATCTTCCCCTTTATTCGTTTCAGCTGACCAAATTTTCAAGCTGAATCCTTCATCCCCGCCATGCAGATGGTTATTTCCGTCATTCTTATCCAGTTGATATTCCTTACCATCAAGAGTGAATTCGCCCCTTTTAATACGTCCCGCAACCCTGCCTACTGCAGCCCCAAAATAGGGCGAATGATTTAGATACCCATCTAGATGCTCAAACCCAAGTACAATATTTTCAGCTTTTCCATTCTGATTAGGAACAAGAAGCTTTGTAATGACACAACCATATTCAATGCAAGTCATTTCTATCCCATGATCGTTTTTAAGTGTATACGCACTGATATTTCTGTCATTCAACATCCCGAATAATCTTTTTTCAATTTCCACTTTATTCCCACCCCTAGTTTATTTGATCTTTCTACTACTTTACCCGTACATGATTATAGCAAATCATTACAGAAAAATGAGGAGCCATCCTCAATGTACCATTAGACTGATTTTAATCGAATGAAATGGGTAATGATTAAGGTTAGGTATTGTATGGAACGGAGGGATAGAAATGGAAAGCCATCAGGTAGATGTTTTGATTGCTGGAGGAGGCCCGGCTGGTCTTAGTGCTGCCCTTGTGCTTGGCCGCGCAAGAAGAAAAGTCATGGTAATTGACGATGAAAAGCCCAGAAACGCCGTCGTCAAGCATTCACATGGTTTTTTAACAAGGGATGGAATTGAGCCAATGAAGCTAAGGTCATTAGCGAAGGAAGAGATATCCAAGTATAAGCAAGTAGAAATGGCTAAAGATTATGTAGAAAAGATCGAAAAGAAGGGAGATCTTTTTCTCTCTCATACAAAAGACGGAAAAATGATCTACAGCAGGAGAGTCATCATAGCTACTGGGATGAAGGATCATTTGCCTCAAATTCCCGGCCTTCAAGAGACATATGGTAAATCGGTCTTTACATGTCCTTATTGCGATGGCTGGGAGCATCAGGAAATGCCGCTTGCAGTTTTTGGACACGGGAAACATCTCATTCAATTTACAGCCATCATCTGGAACTTAAGCAAGGATCTTATTGTTTTTACAAACGGAGAAGGTGAACTTTCAGACAAACAGAGGATAGACCTCGAAACACGAGGAATCAAGCTTTTTGAAAGTCCTGTTTCAATGCTTGTATCCAAAGACGGGATGCTTGAAAAAGTAGTTTTGAAAACCGGTGAAGAAATACCGCGGAAATTTGGCTTTGTTCAAGATTCCGGACAGCGCCAAGCTAGCAATATCCCTGATGATTTAGGCATTCACTTGACACATAAAGGAGGGTACGAAACGATTGCCCATGGACTAACTCACATGGAAGGCCTTTTTGTTATTGGAGATGCCAAAAACGCTTTTACATCTCTCATAGGCGCTGCAGGAGAAGGCTATGAAGCCGGCGTTGCTATTGACCATGATATGATTAAAGAAGATTGGGAAAGGGCTTTGCATACTTAGCTAAAATGATAAACGCTTAGGAGCAGTTCCTAAGCGTCATTTGCTGCTGAAGAAATTTAGAACGATTTTAACCTTTGTTTTTCGATTTCTTCTATACTGACTCTTCGGCCAATCTCTGCAGACAAAGCTGCAGCTTCATTTATCAATGTTAAATTTCTAAAATCCTCATTGCTCATAGATGGCATTTCTTCCCCGTTTATTGACCTTACCCATTGTTCCATCGGCATCGGCAATCTGGCAGGCAAGTTGTCAGGAATGAACCATTCTTCTGCTGATAAATGAAGACTTTTTAGCCGTATTTGGTCATCTTCTATCAGAAGTGTGCCTTCTGTTCCGTTAATCTCAAGCATAAAAGGACTGCCGTATGAAACAAAACCTGTTTCGATCAAGCCCACAGCTCCGGATTGATACTCTACCAGGACTGAAGCATTATCTTCCACTTCGTGTCCATATGTATATTGAAAGTGAGCCATCACTGATTTAGCCTCACCCCCAAGCCTGTTCGTTAAATAAATTGGATGAGCGCCAAGATCGATAAGAGCTCCCCCTCCGCATTGTTCTTTTTTATAAAAATGTGCGGGAAGCCAGCCATTAGGATTGGCATCACTTGGCACTGCCCCATTATGTGCAACCCTGCAGCGGATCCTTGTAATTTTCCCGAGCAATCCTTGATCTGCAGTGTTTTGAGCATATAAGTAATAAGGGAACGTTAATCTTGGCAAAGAGACCATAAGATTCACGCCATTCTCTTCAACAGCTTTCAAAATTTCATCACACTCTTCTACCGTAAGCGCTAACACTTTTTCTGTAAAAATATGTTTTTTACTTTTGGCAGCTGCTAAAATGATGTCTTTATGCATTATTGTTGGAGTGTTCACAATAACTGCCTCAATTTCAGAATTGGAAAACACCTCGGCCAGCTCTTTTACAAAAGGCACACCCAGTTCTTGTGCCCATTTCTTGCCTCTCTCTTCGTCTTCGTCCCATACAAGCTTGATCTGAAGCAATTCATTTTCTTCTGCCATTAGGGCATATTCTACTGCATGAACGTGCCATTTACTGAATAAAGCTGTTTGAATCATTCTTTTTCATCTCCTTTGTATATCTGTTTCGCTTTAATCAGGGTTTAATGAAAACCAGCTAATGTTTTTAGACTATTCTATTAAATAGTATGCTTTAAGAGAAAGCCTGACAAGTGAAGACCTTTCGGGTTTTACAATATGCACTTAAAATCCGTTAATGGTCATTCCTCCGTCTACAAAAACGGTTTGACCGGATATATAGCTGGATGCGTCAGATGCCAAAAATACAGCAGGTCCTACTAGTTCAGGAAGCTGTCCAATTCTTTTCAAAGGAGTTACAGAAAGAATATCATTTACATACTCCTTATTTTGCAGGAGTGCTTCAGTTAATGGCGTTTCAAAATACCATGGTCCGATTGCATTGACGTTAATATTGTATTTTCCCCATTCAAATGCCAAAACCTTTGTCATTTGAATTAAGGCTGCTTTAGTGGCACCATAAGCAATTCCGGTTCTTAAAGCCATAAGCCCTGCAACTGAAGAGATATTGATAATGCGGCCGCCAGAGCCTTGCTCCTTCATTGACGCACCGACCTCTTGAGATACCATAAAAGCAGATTTCAAATTGGTATTCATGATTTGGTCCCATTCTTCATCGGATACATCCAGAGCCGGGGTCCTAATATTCATACCGGCATTGTTCACTAGGATATCAATATTTCCTGCATCACCTTTGGCGCGCTTAACAGCATTTGCAACATCTTCTCTGATTGTTACATCGGTTTGGTAAATCCATGCTTTGCGGCCAAATTCTTCTATTTTCCCTTTCACTTCTTCCAGGTCATTCAACGTACGGGATAAAAGAATTACATCAGCTCCAGCTTCGGCAAACCCGATGGCAATGGCACGGCCAATTCCTCTGCCGCCTCCTGTGATAAGGGCTTTTTTCCCTTCAAGCTTGAAAGATGGCAAAAACATTTTATCATCCCTTTCTATGTATCTTTCCCATTCATTCTAGCATTTCGAATATCGATGCCGAATTTTTTTGCCTAAGGCTAAGAGGACTTTTTCATTCTATGGATTTCTTTATCCAGCACCTTAATAAGCATATTACGTTTCTTTTTCTCAAAAATCATGCCTTCCACTGTCACTCTGTCTTCGATGTATTTTCTAACCCTGCTATTGCTAATGAATTGATCGTAATAAACAGGATTTTCATATAGTTTAAGAAACCAGCCATCGCCAAAAAGGTGCTTCTCGACTAGTTCATCGTTCACTTTTTTTCTCTTTCTTATTCCAAATATAATTTCTACAATAGGTTCCGCTACATCAAGCAGTGTTCCAAATACATTAAACATTTTGTTCCTCCGCTTAAGCCATTTTTATCGTTTATGAGGGCAATTGAACTCTTAATTATAAAATTTCTCGCTTTATGCGCTAGTTTAAAAGATTTATGCACAGCTTTTTGGCCTTTATGCACAGCTTCTTGGCATTTATGCACAGCTTTTTGGTTTTTATGCACAGGTTATAAGCGGTTCCAAAGGTTTATGCGCGGCCTCAAGCAGTTATGCACGGAATACTAGGTTTATGCGCTAATACAAAAAAGCGCTGACTATTTTCAGCGCTTTTCCTGGAAAATTATTGATAAACCGACATCGGAACAATGCTTACTGGCATTCCTGCCGCATATGGAGCAACTTCATATTCTCCAAAAATGATTTTAATTCCTTTTCGGTCAAAAGTCCAAGTGGAATTGTTTGTGATTCTGACAGTTTTTAGTGCTGAAAGCTCAATGCCATTTTGCTTTTTGTCATGCTGATTTTTTAAATCCGTCACAACATATTGCTGAACAGTTTTAAATTTATTATGAATTACGTCAGATAATTGAAACTGACTTCCATTTAGGGTATTAAAGTTCAATGCATTGGCAGCTGTCATACCATGAGCTCCGCCCATATACTGATAGCTGTAATTAACGACACTCAGCAAATGGTTTTGATTGAAATGGATCTCAAACGTTCCTTCGTATTCGTAAGGGCGCCATTCATAAGGCTTCCCGTCTTTTTCCCATTGCTTTTTATCCTGTTCTTCTGTTTGTTTAAACTTAAGATAAAATGCATAATCTTTTTCAGCTTCTTTATAAAGGAATGCATTGATTTTTTTCTCTGCTTCAGGGTTTGCAGCACCTGTTACCTGTGCGTACGTAATAGGAGCATCTTTAAACTGATGTTTAACAACCTTTACTCCATTCAATGCCTCATAACGGGACTTAGAAGGGGTTTCATATTTGACAGCTGAACTGCTTTTAACAAATTTGCCTCCGCCAAGACCGTAAAAGCCATCCCGGTTTGTGTAAACTCGTGACACCTGACCTTTTTTCATTTTATAGACTTGAGACCATGAACTTCCTGATTTCGTATAAATCGCTGCATCTGCTAACGCGGTCACTTTTCCAATTTGTCCTTTTTTCAGTTCACCACTTCCCCATGTGGAAGAAGCCAGCACCGTTTGATGCGGAGCTGCCCCAAAAACCACACCTGCTGCCAATAAAACTGCCATTGTTTTTTTCATTGTTCCATCCCCTAATATTGATTTTGAAAATAGAAAATAGGGTTTTTTTAGCCTATTTATATGATTTGACGAAAGAGGCATCAAAATAGTTGCAAATTTTTACATATTTTGATTATTTTTCTTTCATTTCCATAAAATCATCGATGGCCTGAATAGCTTTTTTCGGCCCGCCTGATTCTTTAAAAGTAGCGGAAATTTCTTTTGCATTTTTTTTAAATTCCGGATCAGATAATACTTTTTCAACTGCTTCGCTTAATTTTTCAGCAGATAAGTCATCAGGCATAATCTTCATTCCTGCTTTCATTTCTTCTACTCTTGCTGCCACCATCGGCTGATCTGCCATATGCGGTATCACGACAAGCGGGACTTCAAAATATAGCCCTTCATTCGTACTGTTCATTCCTCCATGTGTAATAAAGACATCTGCACAGCTCAAAATTTCAAGCTGAGGAACATAATGATGTACAATAAAATGATCCGGCATATCCCCTAGATCTTCAATGTTGGTTGATCTTCCTGCAGCAATGACAACAATCCCTTGAAAATTCCTGAAAGCTTCCATACACAATTGGAAGAATTCAATACTTCCCTGAACAACCGTTCCCATTGAGATGTACAAAACTTTTTTGTTTTCAAGCTTCTCTAAAGGAAAATTATGTGGCGTTTTGCGGGGATTAACGGAAGGGCCTATAAAAACAAATGATTCGTCAAATGCTTTTCCATTCGGCTGAAAATACTTACTGGTATACACAATGTTTAAATCTGATACGTTTGCCATAAACTGAAACGGATCTTCTGCTACTACTCCAAATTCTTTTTCAATAGCACCCATTATACGGCCGTTTTCTTCAAGTATCTCCGGGATTGGTTCCACTAACATTGGCCCGCTGCCAGCCTGCACCATTTTTTTAAAAGCTTCTGCTGTCTTTGCAAAAGAGCTGTGAGATGCAATAAACGGAATGTTAAGGTAATCTCTGACAAGCAGTCCCGCCCCGAAAGTATCTGCAAAAAGATAATCAAATGTAATTTCTCCTGCTAGATCCCGCACAACACTTAAAATGTCATAAGCCATTCTCATATGAAGCTGAAGAAATTGGTGAACGTTCCGGTTTTTCTCCATAGGATTCATTTCTTTTAAAAGATTTTTATGAGGGACGACTTTAGCCCCCACACTTTCTGCTTTCTGCCGGTAATCTTCCGGTGTAATGTAATACACCACATCACCGCGGCTGGTCATCTCATTCACGACCGGAAGCGTTGGGTTAATATGGCCTTCAGCAGGAAAATTCACTATCAAAATGCTGGACATTTTTTTGCCTCCCTTAATCTTTTTACCTAACTTAAACATAGCTATTTAAGAAATTTTTAAAAAGAGCCGATAGGAGGAGGCTGGGTGAAAACAGCTAATGTTCATCAAATGTTCATCATTATGGCTTTAATAGAATTATTAAAATATTTTAGAGACTTTTAGAATAGATTTTTAGTAGTCTATTTTACCTAAAACATGTGAGAAATCCCTGATAAATATGAGAAAGTCTCATTCAAATGAACCGGAACCTTTGAATCATTTTTCATGTAAGCCCTCTTTCCCATTCTATACCATTGCAACATACCCCCAAAAATCGACATAATAAGGAGAACGATTATATGAGACTCGAACTCTATAAAGAATGGGTGAAGTATATGTTTTCTAATAGTGAAATCGGAATTGACCTTGGGACTGCCAATACGCTTGTATATAGCAAAAATAAGGGAATTGTTTTAAATGAACCATCTGTTGTAGCCATTGATACTGAAACGAAAACCGTCCTTGCAGTTGGGGCAGAAGCAAAAAACATGATTGGTAAAACTCCAGGAAAAATCGTTGCGATCCGTCCATTAAAAGATGGAGTTATCGCTGACTATGATATTACAACTGAAATGCTGAAACAGATTATGAAAAAAGCGGGTAAAAGTCTTGGATTTTCCATTCGCAAACCAAGTGTTGTTGTTTGTACGCCTAGCGGCTCAACATCGGTTGAACGAAGAGCAATCCACGATGCAGTAAAAAATTGCGGAGCCAAGATTGTTCATCTTATTGAAGAACCTGTAGCAGCTGCCATCGGAGCAGACCTGCCAGTAGAAGAGCCTGTAGCAAACGTAGTTGTTGATATCGGCGGCGGTACTACAGAGGTTGCCATCATTTCGTTTGGAGGCGTTGTTTCTTGCCATAGCATCCGTATCGGCGGAGATCAGCTGGACGAGGATATTGTTACATACGTTCGAAAAAAGTATAATCTCTTAATTGGCGAACGTACTGCTGAACAAATTAAGATTGAAATTGGCTATGCTCTATGCGATCATGATGAGCTTTCCATGGAGGTTCGAGGACGTGACCTCGTCACAGGTTTGCCAAAGACCATTGAACTTCATTCCACTGAAATTCAGCAGGCGATGAAAGAATCTTTGCTTCATATCCTTGAAGCCATTCGTGCTACACTTGAAGACTGCCCTCCAGAACTAAGCGGTGATATTGTTGACCGCGGAGTTATTTTAACAGGCGGCGGTGCGCTATTGAATGGCATACAAGATTGGCTCAGCGAGGAAATTGTCGTTCCTGTTCATTTGGCTCCTAGCCCTCTTGAATCCGTAGCGATCGGAACTGGGCGATCTCTATCCGTTATTCACAAGCTGCAAAAAGCAGCAAGATAATTTTTGTAAAGGAAAAAGCGGTCTGCACTGGCCGCTTTTTTTAAATACTATTCGACAAAACTGATCATTTTTAGACGGTCTTTTATTATTAGATTATGAAATTGCAAAAATGGTTTTTCCAGCATGCTTTTCTATATAATTGTGCAGCGGAATTTCGTCTTGTTTATAAGGTAATGTTTCAGGAAGACCTCATTGTGGATTTAACAGGTCTGTATCGTGTAGAGCAGGATGAAGTTGTGATCCTTCTTAAGTTATTTCAAGTGCTTTCTTTAATGGGTACTGAGCTGATTTTAACTGGCGTTTCATCTGAACTGATCCTATCCACTTCCTCTGAACTTGTCAGCGGATTTTCAAATATAAGGAACTTTATGGCTGTGATTGCAAACAAAAGAAGAAGCGGGACAACAAGAAAGAGGCTGAAAAACCAGGGGTTTATCAGCCTCTTTTAAACAATGATTTTCAAACTTCCTTTATTCGCTGCCGTATTCAGGCGAGTCAGTTGCATCGAGTATAGTATATTCACCTTGGCTCGATACTCGGGTTTTCACACCTTCAATCTCTGCCTGAACATGGCCTTTTAGAAGAAAACTTGTTCCAGGGAGAACTTCTTTTGATTTAAGCCTGATTAGAATTGTTCCTCCATCTGCTGACAAAGACTTTAATTTGCCAAAGGGATTCGGCTTATTTTTAAACACAGAAGCTTTAGCAGCAAGAATCTGTCCATCCACGGCATCAGGATTATAAAAAATATAGTCCGTGATCATGCCGTGTGTAATTTTATAGGTGCTGTCATCTACTTTCACAGCTTGAAGCGGGTCAATGCCTGCATAAAAAACATTCTCAAATAATCCCTTTTCGCCATTTTGACGCTGCAGAAGTACCGAAGAACGTTTTTCAGGCTCACTTGAAGGTCCAGGGCCTTTCGCAACAATGGCCTCTTCAATTCCGTTTTGAATAGCTGCCATTTGCAGCTTTTTCCCATTCAGTTCCCATTCTGCATGGAAACCATTTTGAGTATATGCGCTTTTCGGTTCAGAAAAATATTGATAGCCGTTCTTTTCCCCGATAGCAGAATGGCGATCTGTCAAATCAAGATTCGCTTGAAAGTCCCCAAGTCCATGGAAAATCCAGTCATATTGATGAATTGTCCCGGTATCTTCTGTTTTAAATACGTCAAGCAATAGCTGATCCCACATTAAAATGGCCCTGCTGTATTTGACACCTGGATAGGCTTCATCCGCACTCGCCTTCATTACTTGAAGGTTCGTGCCTCCTATAAATTGTTCCAGGTTTCCTGATACTTCTTTTTGAGAAGCTCCATCAACCGTTACCGTGTTATGACTGGCTGTTTGCTTATACCAGCCGGTATAAAGAACATGCCCGTAGCTTGGGGTTCCAAAATCTGGAGCAAACGCTTCATTGTCTGCAAATAAATCAAGATGAAGCTTATCGGGATGACCATGAGATCCTCCATATGGCCCGTAATCCATTAGGGCAAAAAGGCTTTCGTTTCTTAGTTCGCTCTGTCCAGCTCCTTCAAAGTTCCTGCTCATCCATTCATACGATCCATTGGTATTGATACTGTCATCGCCTTTTAACAAAGCATACTCTCCCGCTCTTGGTGTTTGTTTATATTTTTCAGTCAGCAGCCAGGCAAATTTCGGATCATGATAAGCAAGATAGGCCCCTTCATAATCAAAATTCCCTTTTTGAGTTACCGGATCAAGGAGCGAGCTCCCGTACGTTCCGCCATCATTGTTAAAAGGGAGACCGAAATTCGGGTAAGCATAATCCAAAGGCAGATCATACATTTTCTTTAAGGAAGGATCTGAATAAAGATCAATCCCCCACGTATGAGCTGCGTCTGCAAGATTTTGAAGTGCTCTTAAGGCATACATATGGTAGGCAATGGACCCTTCCCACCAGAACCCATCAGAGAGAACGCTCTCCTTCATCAAATAATGAAAGCCATGTACACCGTCAATAGCAAAATCAATGAGATTTTGATCAGAAAGAGTAAAGCCTATAACGCCGATTGCTGTATCATGCCATGCCTGCCAATTGGAGCGTCCCATATCATATTCACTGATCGTTTGAGCTGAAGGTCTAAGCAGATTCATTTCTATATTGACTTTATCTGCATTTGACAAAACAGGGCTATCATAAAGCTGATCATATGTGTAAGCAAGATCAATCATGCTGACAGCTTCATCAAGTGTTTGCCAATAAAGTCTGCCGCCTCTTGCCTGCTTTGAAAAATTAGGATAGCGATCAGCATAGCCTTTTAGAATAGCAGCAGCTTTTTCGGCATATTTCTTTTCACCGCTAATGGCATATGCGACTGCAAGAGACCTTGCTGCTTTAATGATTTCATTATGCCTGTAGTACCGCCAACCGGCGTCATAGGAATCACCCTCATAATATTTTTTTTCTGATGGGCAATAGTGGCGATGCGGGCTGTTCGGGTCATACTGAAGCTTGGAACTGTCTTCACATAAAAACCACATTCCGTGCCCGCCTGGCTGGTTCAGAACGGAAGTATCCGCGTTAAGCCATTTATCCGCTTCCTCCCGAAGACCATTCCAATTATCTTCTGCCCACTTATAAGAACTGATCCTCACTTTTGCCCGCTCCAGCTCTTGTTTGGAAATAAGTGATTTAGGCCTCTCATATTCAGAAGGAACAAAGGCAGCTGTTTTGCTCGAAAGCTTCACTTGAAAGCTGGCCCCAAGCTTAAGCCTGGAAAGAAAGGATATCGTCATGTTTTCTTCATCCCCTGCAATTGCGTTTTCAGGTACGCGATAGGTTAAAACCAGGTTTTTTTCTTCTCCCGGCTTTAAATCCCCCTCCGGAAAATCTGCGGTCAGCCTGTCTTTTAACTCATCAGGAATGTTCACAGAATAATGATCGGTTTCATTTGCCTTATTTGTAATGGTTAAGTCATAAGCGACTTCTGAACCTGCAGCTGCAAGCTTATGAATTTCCTGAGGAAAAATTTGAAACGATTCCTTCACAAGCCGCAAATCATCCAGATAGACCACTGTTGCTGGATCTGGTTTTTGATCACTGTACCATTGTGAGTGAAAGGTTAGTTTTTTTATATTTTGAAAGCCAAGCGGTTTTCTCGAGGGAGTAAATTGATCCTTCCCTAGTGTAACATGCTTCCAGCCGGTCCAATCGGCTTTTATGGCGGCAAGATAATAATCAAGCCCTTCTGTCTCTGGATTATCCGAATCCAGAATAACGTATAGTGGCGTGCCTGTTACTTTTTCTGAATACATCCAAAGGTCCATTTTGTCATAATTGGACCAATCATGCGGAATAGCTGTCGAAACCACTGTTTTTTTGGAATCGATTCCTTGCCATTTCCCGCTGAACAGGCCTTCTTTCACATGAGTTGAATCTTCTGTAATAGAAGTCCATTTTCTCGCATCCTCAAAGCCATCAATAGGAAGTTCATCTGATGCTTGACTGTATCCTGCTGTTATTTGATCAAAAACAAGCTTTGTATTTGGGTTTGGTGTTTCTCCGTACCAGGAGGTGTGAAAACGCAGCTGATCGATTTTGGCAAAACCTTTAGGAGAATATCCTTCCTTGAAGGAGAAAAATGGGATGCTGACTTTTTTCCATCCTTGCCAGGTTACATTGAAGGAGCTGATGTAATAATCAAGCTGAGGCGTTTGCTCGTTATCAGAATACAGGACAACATAAGTACGGCTGTTTGTCGGAGATTCTGAGTAAATCCACATATCAAGTGTTTCATAACCGCTCCAATCGTGTGGAATGTCTGTTAAGTCAACAGCTTTCGTGCAATTAGTTCCCGAAGAACAAATATTCCACCTTGCAGCCTGTATTCCCTGATGGACAACTGAATTCTCTTGTACAAGACCTTTGCCAAAGGTCATATTTTCAAAATCCTGAATAAGCAAAGTGTCTTCTTCCCCATCTTTTGCTAATGTTATTGGGGTGAAAAAGATGACCCAAAAAGCAAAAAACATCATCACAAGGCAAACCAATTTTGCCATTTGTATTCCCAGCCCTTTTTAGCCCACTCACAGGTTTTTCTCTTTATATTGTTGGACCAGAAGCGCTGATTCATGTATGAGTCGAACTTTATTTTCTCCGAAATATTCCATTGAATAAAAACCGCAGTACTTTTTTTCTAGAAGCCGCGAAAACACAGCTTTTTGATCAAGGTCCCCGCTAAAGAGCACAGTTTCCTCACTTTTATTCCAATCTGAATGGTTCCAAAAAAAATTTTTCATATGAACATGTTTGATTTTTGAATAGCAAGAATCAAGAACAGCAAAAGGATTCTCTTTGGCAACGAGGAAATTAAATGGATCATAAATCAGGCATAAGCTTTGATGATTCACCTCCTTTAAGAGTTTTTGAATAGCCGGGTCACAGTCAGCAAAAGTGTTGTTATGTGTTTCAACTGCAATGAGCACATTTTTTGCGAGACCCGCTATACAAACTTCTTTCAGTGCTTGAACGGCTAGCTCCCATTCGGTGGAGGAGGCTTCAGAGCTTGATACATGGCCAGCAAACACACGAACCATAGGAGCTTCTAAAAAAGCTGCAAGCTCTATTGCACTCTTAAGCCGCAGGACATCTTGTTCGCATGCGGATGTTCCTGCAGAAAAATTGGCGTATTCACTTACTGCAGGAGTTAAGAGATGATGTTTTTTCATAAGGGTTTTTACTTCCTGAATATTGCAGCTTTTTAGGTGCCCGCTCCACCATTCAACACCATCCAGATTCAAATCTCCTGCTGTTTGAATAACGTCATTAAATGAAACTGATTTAAATCCTGTTGAACAAAGACTTATAGATAACGCTTTCATTTATAACAAGACCCTCTCTCCTGATAGTGCTGATTGATAGGCTTTTTCTATAAGACTGACAATTTTTCTTGCCTGCAATCCTTGAAGAGAGCTTTTATTAGAAGAAAGCACCTCATAAATTTCGTTGTATAAAGAATGAAAAGGATGACTGTCAGAATACAAAATCTCCTGATAACCTTCACTATTTGATACCGATACCTTTTTCTGAATTTCAATTTTGATCGATCCGCCTGTAAAAAGAAGCTCGGTCTCTTCCAAATAGAAATCTGAATAGCCATTTAATACAACAAATACCGGTACACCGCTGACTGTTTCCATTTGGAGGGAGGCTGCCGATTCTATCTCTTTTCCGGCTGGTGAAAAAAAGGCTTTCAGGCACCTGAATTCTTCCCCTGTAAGGAAAAGGAGCCGCTCAAGACTGTGTCCTCCCAGGTTCATTAAAATACCGCCGCCTGATTTTTCCGGATCCATGAACCATTTTGGTCTATCGGGACGGTAATAGGAAAGGTACCGGCGGTCAGCAATTCCAATAAGGCTTCCCAGTCTACCTTCCTCCATAATCTTTTTTGCCGCTTGAATTTCCGGTTTATATTTTTGGGTATGCGCGACAAAAATTCTAACTCCTTTTTTCTCT
This sequence comes from Chryseobacillus diguaensis, assembly GCF_049220665.1. Classification (NCBI taxonomy): domain Bacteria; kingdom Bacillati; phylum Bacillota; class Bacilli; order Caryophanales; family Bacillaceae; genus Chryseobacillus; species Chryseobacillus diguaensis. Next base: position 98,117 of record NZ_JBMKNV010000001.1, on the reverse strand, counting down.
GCAAGTTCAATTAGACTATCACATTCAGCTGTATTCATAGCCATCGGTTTCTCAAGCAAAACGTGGCACCCTGCCCTGATGCATACTTCTGCAGCAGGCTTATGCAAGTAATGCGGCAGGCAAATGACAGCTAAATCAGGTTTTTCCTTTATTAACATCTCAGCATAATCACTGTAAAACGGTATTCCTCTCTTGCGAAAAATCTCTCTTATGCTTATGTTTTGATCACAGACAGCCGATAAGGTATAGCTGCCCTGTTTTGTTAATCCTTCTTCATGAAAAGGATAGATGGCGCCTGTTCCAATAATGGCCGTTTTAATCTTCACAAGTACCATCACTCCTCTAGTAAAGGCTGTTTTTGAAGAGATTACTGCTATTGTATCGGTTTAGAACATGCATAAAGATAAGCTTCACGGCGTCTTTTCTTAAAAGAATGCGATTTTTCTTTCAAGTAAAGGACCTTTATTTAATACCTGAGGAATTTGCTCCTCTGACAAAATACTTTTCCGCAAACAGAAACACGATAAGAATCGGCAAAAGACTCATCAGGGCTGCAGCTATCATGTATTGCTCATTCCCATACCATTGGCCTCCAAGTGAAAGGACTCCAAGAGGCAAGGTGAAATTTTCTTTTGATGTAAGAAAAATCGAAGGTCCAAGAATTTCATTCCATTTGGACATAAATGTAAAGATAGCAAGAGTGGCAAGATGGGGTTTCGCCATAGGAATAAATATTTTCCAAAACGTTTGAAAAGGATTGCACCCATCTAGCTTTGCAGCCTCTTCATAATCCTTCGGGATGTTCATAAAGGCTTGCCTCATGAGGAAAATTCCAAAAGGCTGGCCGACCCACTCTAATATCCATAACGGCGTCAGAGTATCCAGCATTCCAAGCTGCTTAAAAATAATAAACTGCGGAATAATGGTGACAACTGGGGGGATCATCATCGTACCGAGAACGATGACAAATAAAGAATTTCTGAATGGAAATTGCAATCTTGCAAAAGCATAGGCGATCATGGAGCTCGACAAAATTGCACCGATGATGGACAAAATCGATACAATTATACTGTTTAGGGTAAACTGCCCGAAGTTAGACAACTGAAGAACGTCAGGGTAATTACTCCATTTCACAGGGTTTGGCAGCCAATCAGGAGGAACCTTTGTGTATTGCTGAAATGATTTAAGTGAATTAAATACGGCAGTTAAAAAAGGCAGGATCATAATTAATGAGCTGATCGTGACTAAAATGTAGCTAAATAATTTTTTTGTTTTTTTCATCATTTTCTTCTCCTTTCTTTGTGTTTCATTGTTCGTAAAATTGCGATTTGCTTCACTCAAATGTCCAGCTTATTTGTCGTAAAAAACCCATTTTTTTTGTACAAGCATCTGGACCCCTGTCAGAACAAGCAGGATGATGAATAAAGACCATGCAATGGCAGAAGCGTAGCCCATATTCAAAAATGAAAAGCCCTCTCTGTACAAATAAAGCATCAGCACCATACTGGCATTGTTTGGACCTCCCATTTGGCTGATATCATAGGTTCCGCCGGTCATAACATAAATTTGCTCAAATGCCTGAAAAGTTGATATGGTCGATAGAATAAGCACTAGAAAGGTGGTTCCCGAAATAAGAGGCATGGTGATCTTCGTAAACTTTCTGAACGTCCCTGCTCCATCAATGTCAGCTGCTTCATACAATTCATTGGAAATGTTCTGCAATCCTGCAAGGAAGATGACCATCATATAGCCTACACCCTTCCAGACAGCAACTGCCACCAAAAGCGGGATAACCATTTTTTCATCGTTCAGCCATTTTTGAGCAGGCAGACCGAGCTGAACGAGAAAATTATTTGCCAGCCCAAATTTCGGATTAAAAATAGCATCTGCCACATAATTGATGACGGCCCATGATGAAATAACAGGAAGGAAATGAGCCATCCGAAACAGCTTTATACCCTTCAGCTGCTGATTTAGGGCTGAGGCAAGGATGAGTGCCAGTATCGTCTGACATGGTACAAATAACAAAGAGAAATAAATAGTGTTCCAAAATGCTTTCCAAAACAATGGCTCATGGATCATCTTTTCATAGTTTTCAGTACCTGCAAATTCAGGCGGATTCAATAAATCGTAATGGGTAAAGCTGAAGTACAATGACGCTGCAAACGTGATGGCAATAAAGATAAAATGAAGCAAATATGGAGAGACCATAAGCAGTCCCCACTTCCCTTCATTTCCAAAAAGCTTTCTTTTTTTCCTTTTGGAAATGGAAGGAAGGACATATGCTTGTTTTTTCACTTGATGCTCCATAAAAATCACTCTTTTCTGATTGCTGATTTAGTATTTTCTTGCAGGAATAATAGTAATTAGAAGCAGGGCTCTTCCCCTTCTTGAAGGAAAAGAGCCTGTCAGCAAAGACTTGATCACTCAAGACTTATTTCTTTTTATAAAAATCATCCAGCACCTTTTGAATTTCACTATCAGCTTTGACTAATGCCTGATCAACGGTTGTTTCATTTCTGAAAGCAGGGTAAACCGTATCGGTGAACTTCTGGTTCCATTCTGTCCAAACTGCATTTGTATCAAGTGTTCCTGCATAGTTGAAGGCATCAAGGAAAACCTGCTTGTTTTCAGGTTTTGTTCCTGACTTTAAGAACTTATCAGATGCCGCAACGGATTTTTTGACAGGCACAGCCTCGCCTAAAGCGGCCCACTTTGCCTGAACCTCATCATTTGTAGCCCAGTTCTTAATCCATTTCCATGCTGCATCTTCTTTCTTTGCATCCGTTTTGCTGCTGATCACCCAGGAATTAGCGATAACAGGTGAAAAACGCTTGCCGTCAGGCCCTTTAGGCAGCGGAGCAACATCATAGTTCAGCTTTGCTTCATTGGCAGCGAGTGTTCTTACATAAATTCCGGTTACCATTGCAGCACTTCCGCTCGGAAACGGCGTGAATGGACTTTGGAAGCTCTCAAGATCAGAAGGATCAATAATAACGCCTTTTTTCATTCCATCGACAATCCAATCAATCGCTTTTTTGTTTTCCGGTGAATTAACAACTGATTTTTCAAGTGCTGGATCAAGCACACTGCCTCCAAATGCTTTCAGGATCGGGAACCATCCTTCTGTGATGTTAAAGAAGGAATAGCCATACTGTTTAATTGCATCTTTTTTGAAGCCAGGATTTTCGGCTGTTTTGCCGCTGGAGTCAATTGTAAGCTTTGTGGCCGCAGTCTTTAAGTCATCCCAGGTCCAATCCTTTGTAGGATAAGGAACCTTAGCTTTATCAAACATATCTTTGTTGTAAAAGAGTGCCCCAATCTGGATACCAGACGGAACGCCCCAGTATTTTCCGCTATTGTCTTTATCAAAATCCAAACCGTAATAATCTTCTTTTTTCAGATCTTTATCAATATGCTTTGTTAAATCTTTGATCGCGCCGCGCTCTGAGAACTTAGAGACTAGCACTCCATCAGAAAGCCAGAGATCTGGCTGTTTGCCCCCTGCAATTTGCGTATCAAGCTTTTGGAAAAACTGGCCATAAGGAGCCGTTACTGTTTTTATCTTGATCGAAGGATTGTCTTTTTCAAATTTGGAAATGATTTCATTCATCGTGGCATCTACAGAACCTGAAGAATAGTAGCCAAGAGTTAATTCCACTTTATCGTTTTTGCCTGAAGTGGATGAAGAGCTGCAGCCTCCAAGGAATACACTTGCTGCAAGCATCGAGGAGAGTGCAATTCCTGCCCATTTTTTTATTTTCATGAGTGGTTCCCCCGTTTTTTTAAATTTTCAGTTATTTAAAACTGTATAGATTTTCCCTTTTTCCTGATTATTCCTAAATTGCTGAATGAGCTGCCTTGCATTAAAGGCAATTTTATCAAACTCATTATTTGCTAAGAGATTTACTGTATAAAGACTGCTGCCAAATCCTAAAGCATTTGCCCCAGCTTCCAAAAAGTCTCCCATATTTTTCGAATGAATCCCGCCAGTTGCTAAAATCGGAATGTGCGGCAGCGGGGTTCTAATTTGGCGGATGTACTCAGCCCCTGCATATCCTGCAGGAAACAGCTTAATATAATCAGCACCTGCCTGATAAGCCTCCATCATCTCAGAAGGAGTAAAGGCTCCTGGAATGGAAAGCATACCTTCTTTCTTCACTGCAGAAATGATTTTTTCATCACTGTGCGGTGAGACAATAAACTCTGCTCCGCTATGGATTGCCGCTTTAGCTGAATCGGCGTCAAGCACCGTCCCTGCCCCTATCATGGCCTTTCGGCTGTACTTTTCCGCGAGTAATTGAATAAGACCAAAAGCGCCGTTTGTATCTAAGGTCAATTCAATAAGCTGAATGCCTCCCGCGATAAGCGCATCTGTGAGTTTGAAAAGTTCCTCCCCAGTCACCCCGCGGATAATAGCTACAACCCCTCTTTCGGCGAAGCTTTCAGCCTTGCATTCTATCACTTCACCACCTCCTTTCCACAAGCTTTCGTTTTAACTCCCTATCACCAATAAGGCTGCCATTCTGTTTTCAGTCTTACGAGACCTTCCAGGTAGTAATAGTCTCCCCACAGATTTGCTTCATCTACTCCGAGATTCTCAGGCTTTGCGTAGACACCATGCAACAGAAGAGCATTAGAATCAGACGAATCTTTAGTAGAATACTGTTCGTAAAGAGCCTTTAAAATGACAACTGCTGCATGGTAACAATACCTGCGTCCTTCATCTTCCGATTGCCACTTCGCCATTTCAAGCAAGCCGCAAGCTGCAATAGCAGAAGCTGAGCTGTCCTTTTCCTCCCCGCTTCCGTCATTGAATAGAAGATCCCAGTAGGCAACTCCGTCCTTAGGAGTTCGATTAAGGAAATAATTCGCCAGTTTTTCTGCCATTTCCATAAATGCCGGATCCTTCGTATAAGCATAACTGAGCGGAAACCCATAGACTCCCCACGCCTGCCCCCTCGCCCAGCATGAATCATCTCCAAATCCCTGGTGGGTTTTTCCGTATTTAGGCGTTCCTGTTTCTGGATCAAAGTAGTACGTATGGAAGGTTGAAGCATCTTCCCTGACAATACATTTGAGAGCATTATTGGCATGAGCAATAGCGGCATCCCTGTATTTGGAATGACCCGTAACTTCTGTCGCCCAATATAACAGCGGCAGGTTCATCAGGCAGTCGATAATAATTCTTCCGCGCTGGGCAGGATCGTTCAGATCACCCCAAGCTTGAATAATCCCTGCTTTCTCAAAATATCGTGTCATCAGATAGTCCGCAGCCCGCAGCGCTGCATCCTTGGCTTCTTCATTTCCTGTGAGCTTATAAGCCGATACACAAGAAAGGGTGTATAAAAATCCAAGATCATGGTGCTCACAATCCACTTTCTCTATGATTCTCTTTTTAAAGCTTTCTACATGCACTTCTGCCGCTTTCCTGTATTCATCATCTTCCGTCAATTCATAGGACAGCCAGAGAATTCCTGTCCAAAAGCTTGTTGTCCAGCCAAAATTCCCTCCTTCCTCCTGATCCTGAAGAAAAGGCTTTCTCCTTTTATAAACTCCATCAACTGTTGTATCATCCGGAAATGCATGGGTAAACTGCCCGAGATTGAGCCTGACTTTTTGAAGCGCGTGATCAATCGCTTCATCTAAAAATGATAGATCTGTCTTATCTGCAGTAAGAAGTGCTGTATTTCGGCCTTCATTGTTTACCTTTTTCACTTTAGCGCCTCCTAGCATTTGATCTCTCTATTTTAAATCCTTCATTTCAACTTGGTCCATGTCATCAAACGTATAATTTTCGCCGGCCATTGCCCAAATAAATGTATAGTTGCTCGTTCCGATCCCAGAATGAATCGACCAGCTCGGAGAAATGGCTACTTGTTCATTTTTCATGACCAAATGCCTTGTTTCGCCTGGTTCTCCCATGAAATGAAACACACGTGTATCTTCTTCCATATCAAAATACAGATAAATTTCCGATCTTCTGTCATGAATATGAGCAGGCATTGTATTCCACATGTTGTTCGGAGCGAGGAGCGTCATTCCCATCATAAGCTGGCAGCTGTTTATTCCATCGGCATGAATATATTTATAAATGGTCCGTTTGTTAGAATTTTTATCATCCCCAAGATTTACTGGAGCAGCTTCCTTAATCCCTATTTTAATTGTTGGATACTCCTTATGCGCCAGTGTGGACATAATATAAAAACGTGCAGGATTATTTGAATCGTCACTTTCAAGCACAACCTGCTTTTTCCCAAGACCTATGTAGAGACCGTCTTTTTTATCCAAAGAATATTCATCGCCATCCACTTTAATAGTTCCGCGCCCGCCGATATTGATAATTCCAGCCTCTCTTCTTTCCAGAAAATAAGCGGTTTTCAAATTTTCTTCTTCAAGCTGAATGCCGCTTTCTAAAGGAACCGCTCCCCCGATGAGCATCCGGTCTTCATGTGTATAGATGAGTTTCAGCTCACCTTTGGAAAACAATGATTCTACCAGAAAGGCTTCTCTTAATTCATCCGTAGTATACCGCTTCATTTCTTCCCTGCTCGTACAATGTCTCGTTTCCATGTGATCTCCTCCTTAGATAAATGAAAAGATTAATAGTTAAGCCAACCGCCATCAACCGCTAAAATGTGTCCGCTTACATAATTTGATGCGTCTGAAGCGAGGAAGATTGCCGGACCTGCTAAATCCTCTGGCAGTCCCCATCTGCCGATTGGAATTCTCGACTCAATAAACTGACTTCTTTCTTCGTCATTCCTTAAAGCTTCCGTATTATCAGTTGCCATGTACCCAGGCGCTATCGCATTTACACACACGCCTTTACTTGACCACTCATTTGCCAATGCTTTTGTGAGACCTGCAACAGCATGCTTGCTCGCTGTATAGGCAGGCACTTTTATTCCTCCTTGAAAAGAAAGCATCGAGGCGATATTAATAATTTTCCCGGATCCTCTGGCAATCATATGTTTTCCTGCTGCTGTACTCAGCTGAAAAACAGCATCAATATTTAAATCAAGGACATCTCTCCAGTCCCGGAGAGAATATTCCTCAGCAGGAGAGCGGCGGATTATTCCGGAGTTGTTTACTAAAACATCAATTTTACAAGTTAAGGCAAGTGCCTGTTCGATAAGATGAGTTCTTTTTGTTTCATCAGATAAATCCATTTTAATAGGATAAAATGACTGTCCTGTTTGCTCGACTTCCTGCTGAGTTTCTGTCATATCACTAATTCCCGCTCCAATAATATCTGCACCCGCCTGAGCCATTCCTACAGCCATTCCTTTTCCCAGACCTCTGCTAGCGCCAGTGATCAAAACCGTTTTTCCTTTAAGAGAGAACATTTCCGTACCAATTGATCCGATAGCGAGCGCCTCCTTATTTCCTATTTTTGTCTTATTAAAGGTTCTTTTGTGTATGTTTATGTTCTTTTTGGTTAGTTTATCACAGACAAACAATAAATACTAGATAATTTTGGAAAATTCTATTTTTCCTCGCATATAAAAAACTTGTCTATTTTTTATTTCAATTCTGTTACATTTTGGATAAGTAGGTGTACATGGTTTCTTTTTCTCTCAGTTTTCGATACAATGCCCACTAGATGACTTTTTTGAAAGGCTCTTTTCTTAAACTTTGTTGCTTCTCATCCCACTGCTTCGGCATGAACAAAAGATACGACGAAGCATTGCTAAATGCGTGACAAAGACATTTACGAAAAGCAACAATCTATTGAGAAAACAGCCTTTTGAAAATTCCCCATTACGAAAGGAGATTGATCATGAAAAGATTTCTGTACCCTCTCGTTATAGGCTTAATGGCCGTAGCATTAACTGCATGTGGTGCAAATGATAATAGCAAGAAAGCAGCTAGTGAGGATAAGACCAAATCTGCTCAAACCGATCAAAAAGCTCAGCAAGCACAGCCGAGCCAGGCTGAACAGCAAAAACAAATGGCTGAAATGCAAAAAAAGATGGAACAGCAAAAGGTTGACGAAAAGCAGACTGTTGCTATTGTAAACGGCAAAAAAATATTAGGCAGCGACTATAATACCGCTTTATCCTCCACCCAAATGCAAATGCAGCAAATGGGACAGGACCCAACATCCAAAGAAGCGGCTAAGCAGGTGAAAGCCCAGTCCATCGACAGTCTTGTTGGACAAACCCTGCTGCTTCAGGAAGCAGATAAAAAAGGCTACAAAGCTTCAAGTGCTGAGGTAAACAAACAGCTGGATCAAATTAAACAGCAATATAAAGGCGAAAAAAATCTTCAAGCAGCCATGAAACAGCAAGGTATCGACATGAACAAACTCACTTCACAAATCAGCGATAATATTAAATTCACTAAATATATGGATAAAGAAGTTCCTGTCGAAAAGGTGACAGATAAAGAAATCAAAGCTTATTATGATCAATATGCAAAACAAGGCGGAGCACAAGGTCAAAAGCTTCCTAAACTGGAAGAAGTGAAACCGCAAATCCAGCAGCAGCTTGAACAGCAAAAGAAACAGGAAAAGCTGGCTCAGATCGTAGAAGGATTGAAAAAAGGCGCTAAAATTGATATTAAATTAACCTGATTTTCAAACATAAAAGCACACCCTTCATCTAGGGTGTGCTTTTTTACGGATTCTTGAAGCGGACGCGGTTTTTATCCCTTATCATTCATCCAATAAAAATGCCGCTCCCTTTTTGAGAATGGCATCGCTTTCATTCAGAATAGACGACAGGCAGCTGAAGTTCATTTAATCTTTTTTTATACCGATCATTCAATTCATCATTTGTAATGATTTCATCGATGTCCTGCAAATCGGCAAATCGTATTAAAGCTGTTTGGCCAAATTTCGTATGGTCTGTTAAGAGGGTAATGTGATCAGCCACTTCGATAATATTTTTTTTGTAATCTGCATGAAAACTGTTGAAGACAGTAAGCCCATGCTGAAGATCAATGCCTGTTGTTCCGAGAAAAAGCCGATTAACCCTAAGTCTTTCTAGCGCATTTTTGGCCAAGGGGCCATATAGGGTCGTTGAGGACGGAATTCTGAGTCCCCCTAGCATTAAAAGCTGAATTTTCTCTTGATTCATCAGTAGATTGCCGATTTTTATATCATTTGTAATAACAGTTATTGGGAAATCGCCTAGAAGTTTGGCAAGCTCCATGATCGTGCTGCCGCCGTCAAGCAGGATGGTGTCCTCTTCTTTTATAGTTGAAAGAGCGGCTTTGGCAATGCTTTTCTTTTCTGTTCCATATTTCTGCTGTCTGACAGCAATGGGCAGAATATTGCCATTGTCAGTTAACACAGCCCCTCCATATATTCTTTTTAAAAGACCTCTTTTCTCAAGAGCAATCAGGTCCTGCCGGATTGTTTTCTCAGTGACCTGAAAAGCATCACTCAGATCAATGACCTTGACCATTTTTTCCTGCTCCAGTCTTTTCAATATTTCCTCATGTCTTTCTACAAAATGCATACTTTCTCCCTCTCTTTACTGGAGTTCATCCCTTATCTTTCTATAAAACGAACCAAAATCCTTTTTGGATCACAAAAACAGCGTTTTCCAAAATTCATATTGTTCATGCCTATTCAATAGGATAGTAGCAGGAGGATATCAAGAGGGGGTGCCTATGTTTTTTCAGGTCTTTTTCATCACTGTCCTTGTATTCATTATTGTGAGCCTCTATTTTTATATACGCCATCAAGTATTATACTCTCTTCACTTAGGGTTGTTCCGCAAAAGCCTCTACTCACTGTTTATTGCTGGAATGATTATCGGCTTTGTTACTTATTCAATTTCTTTGACAGACTGGCGGCTTCTTATTCAGATTGCAGGATTTATTATTTTTATAGATTTAGGTATATTTCAAACACCCAATATTCAAAAAATCGGATCAGCTGAATTTCAGCATACTGATTTAATTGAAAAAACGATTACTCAAAATGAAAAGACCATTGCATTTATGAGAAGAAAATCCAATGTGTTTTCGTATTTAGTACAAGATGGAGAATGGGTTTCGAATACTGCGGATCCCATTAGAAATTTTAGTGACTATGAGCGGCAGTTATCTCTGCTGGTCCAGCAGTACACAGATCAATTTGATTTCTCTTTTCGGATCTATGAACTTGCTGATACGGAAGAACATTCATTTGATGAGGCAGTAGAGAACATTCTTGATAGTACAGAAAATATTTACAATGTGGATATTCACAATAAAGAGGATGTTGTTGAAAATTTGGCTCATGCACAGGTTTATTCATTTAATGAGGACAAAATCGTGATTATACCTATATACAGCTATTTTGCTTATCTGATTGTTCTATCTGCCAATAAAAGTCCAATTATGGAGATTGACGCCATCCACATCGTTAATCTTGTCAGCATTTTCGATTGGAAAATGCCGACAGCTTTCGACTAATAATAGGCTTCATAAAAGCACATGTGCCGGTGTTGCTTTTCTCTTTTTTATCATATAAATAGAAGAGCAGATTTTTACGAGGAGCGATCAGGGGATGAGTAAGGATAATAAGTACGAACCAAAAAAGCCAAAAAAGGTAACGACCTCTAATATGGGGTATAAGGTGTCTGAGGAAAATCAAAAGCTGTTAAAGCTTCTAAAAAATCTTAAGAAGGCATAACCCTCTCTATTGGCCAAAAATGAGAACCAGCAGTCCGTTTTATTTCTTCCTCCTTGGATGGATGAAAAGTGATCAGGAAACAGGCAGACGGACCAGCTGGTTTGTTAAGATCCAGCTTGCAGCTGACATTCCCATTCCAACCTGTCAACTGTCTGTATTCATAGAGAATTCCTTTTGATCCGGCAGGAAGAATTTCATAAACATCCGGATGTGTGAGCAGCTCCTGGAACAAAGACAGCGGTGCCATTAAATCTTTTTGTTCCAGAACCTCACTCCCGAGTAGCGGTTTCCCAATCACCGCTGCAAGCGCATCATCAGGAGTTCTGTTTATTTTACTGTCTTTTTTATTTAGCTTGCCAATAACTGTGACACTAAGAGCTGATTGCAGCATTGAAAAATTCGTCTCAGAGCTTCCCGTAATAGGGACGTTCCAGCCGCCTTCTTCCAGTGCAGAATGGCAGCCCTTCAATAATTCTGTCCATGCATTGCCTCCGCAAAAATTATGGATCACAATTGAGAGAGGAAATGCGCCTGTTGAAAGGCATTCCATCATCGCTACCCGCAAAGTTGAAGCAGCAAGGATTTTGTAGTCTGCTTTTACAGCATCCAGCTCTTTGATGCCGATACTGCCGGCATTATCTGCTGCAATAATAAGCTGCTCCTCATCATTTAAATCAATCATTTCAACGTCTCTCATTGGGTCATTCTCCCTTTAGCCTTTCTGCAATTCCATACCAGATAACGTCGGTACATTCTGACAAAAGAACGATATCCTGATAGATCCATCCTGTCACATCTCTCCAAAGACGATTTCCCTGCTCCATTGGGACAAGCCCTTTCGAAATATCGCAGCCAATGAGGACTAAGTGTCTATGTTCTTCAGCTTGTTCCCATTTCATCCACTCATCCAGCTTTTCTTTCCAATGCTTTTTCGCATGCTCTCCGTGTATTTTAACAGATTCATTTATATAATGTTCCACCCCTTCAATCACCGTTACTGTTTGAAATGTTTTTTTCAAACTATCTCCGCGGTAAGCAGAAATCCAAGCTTGATCATTCTTTGCAACCCCGTAGGCTTCCCTTACCCATTTGCTTTTGCCGTTATAGGCTCCACCTGTAATGAAGTGCATGTTTCATTCCTCCCAAAGGTTTCTCTATCAAAAATGAGCTCATACCCTGAAGCGGGAGGAAGCTCCCATTCCCAGAAAGCTTTCTTTTCTATCGATAGCATTGAGAGCAGCTGGCGAATTGGTCCTCCATGCGTTATAATCACGATTCTTTGATTCTCTGGCAAAACTGCTTTTTTGATCAAACTCCATGCATGCTTTACCCGCAGTGAAAATTCCACCATGCTTTCTCCGTTCGGCGGTTTAGCTGCAGCCGGATCGTCAAGCCATTTAAGGTAGGTCAAATCTTCCTTTAGCTCCTCATAAGTCCTTCCTTCCCAATCCCCAAAGTTCATTTCCCTAAATTCCGGAATAAACGTCAGATGATAACCCGGAAAAAGAATAGCTGCAGTTTCCTCACAGCGCTTTAAATCGCTTGAAAAAAGCAGGTCTGGTTCAAAAAGGGAAGTACTTTTTAATGCGTCAATTCCCTCTTTTGAAAGCGAAATGTCTCCCCACCCGGAATAAGCGTGCTGCTTATTCCTTTCTGTCAGGCCATGGCGGAATAATGCAACAGCCACAGTATCAGCCATAAAACCGTCTCTCCCCCTTCAAGCGATCCTCCAAGTGTATCACCAGTCATGCCTCCAAATTCCTTATAAATAAACCGTTTTACTAAAAAATAATATAGTGCAGTTCCTGCTAGGAAGTAAAGGAACGAGTGAATAAAAAAGCTGAGAATCAGGAAAAAAAGGATCCAAATAGCAATCAGCCATTTTTGATTACTTCCCTCTAGATTTTGATAAAAATAATAAGCGAGCCCTTCATTCCTTGCAGGGACCATTTTTGCAAGCAGCCTGCTTATTAATACCCTTGACAGGACCGGAATGATGAGAATGGAAAGCAAAACCTCAAAATTGAAAGCAGATGTTGTTTCATATATGAACAAAAATCGGGCACTTAATAAAACAATGACAGAAAGAACTCCAAAAGCCCCTGTTCTCGGATCCTTCATAATTTCAAGCCGCTTATCCTTATCACGATAAGAAAAATAAGCATCACTTGTATCTATCCAGCCATCAAGATGGAGTCCGCCAGTGAGCAGGATAGGAAGAATCCATAAAATAAAAGCGCAAGCTGCAGGTGAAAGTGGTGTATAGCCCTTTAAAAAAAGCAGCAATAAAACAGAGACAATCCCGATTGCTAAACCTGCAAAAGGCAAGCTCTGAATCATATAGTAAATACGCTTTTTGCTCATCCCAATTGTTCTTTTGACAGGTAGAGCTGTGAAAAATTGAAATGCTAATAGGACGCCTGCCAGCAGATTTTTCATAAAAGTCTCTCACCTTTCTTTCCAGGCCCCTTCTTCCGTATTGGAACACCATTTTCAACAAGATAGGCCTCATCCGCTATCTTAACGAGCTCCTGGTGCAGCTTTCCGAGCAGTGAGACATATGTATTAACCAGTGTTCCTTTACTATCCTGAGCCTCATGGAACACTTCATTTGAAACAATAATCAGTGTGCCGCATGCCTTTTTAATGGATGACAGACCATGTAAAATGTGTTTCATTACTTCTTTATTCGAACGCTCGATATTTTCGCGGAACAGTTCATTGCTAAGAAGAATCGTAAGGCAATCCAGCAAAACGGTATCCTTCTTAGAAAAACAACAAGAGACTTTTTCTGTATCATATGGCTGTTCATAAGTGATCCAATTTCTATCCTGCACCTGCCTCATTTGCTGATGCCTTTTAATTCTTCTCTTCATTTCGAGATCCGTTTCCAGGCTTGTTGCGACATAATTTAGAACACCGTTCCCTGTTGATCCTGCGAGCATTTCTGCAAATGTGCTTTTTCCGCTTCTTACCCCCCCTGTTATAAAAATCAGCATATCCTTTTCCCCTTTACAGGAAGACATGCTGACAAGCCCTTTTCCATTTCTTCCAGCAGCTCATTTGCCGATCTCAGTTCATCTCCTATTTGTGTTGAGGCAATGAGGATTAAAGGGTCACTATGAAATTCATGATTCATCTTTGTTAACGTTTCGGTCACTTTCATAAGAGCTTTCAAAAAAACACCCTCGGATAAATTTCCATGAATGAAAGTCCAGATGCTGATGGCTTGGGATGCTTTTGTAACAACCGTCTGAATCATAAAATTTTCTTTGTGCGTTTTGTGCTGATCCATCTTTTGTTCCCCAGCCGGAAGTGCTGCTAGAATGGTTTCATGTTTGAGCCAGCCCCTTTCTTCTAAAATAGTTTCCCGTCCTTTTTCATCTTTGTATTTTTGAACAGGTAAATTTGCAAAGCATTTATACCAGCCAAAGCCAGGTTTATCAGGACCTGTGAAAAGCGTTTTTAGCGGTCTGTTTGATTGAAATGAAGTCATGTTTTCTATTGCAGATAATTTCCCTGTAAATTCTATGAAATTTTTTTCAGGTACTGCTTTTAAAAGAACTTGCGGCCTGCTGCTCTTAGGATGATAGTGCCTTTCCAGGGCTGTCCCGTAAACCCTTTCCAGGATTTCTCTTTCAAGCACTTCATATGCACTCCCCTCTGCTTCGACCTGGCCATGATTCATCAATAGCAGCCTGTCGCAATAAAAACTTGCCAGATTCAAATCATGAAAAATAGAAAGGATGGTAAGCTTATTTCTTCCTGCGGCAGCTTTTAAGGCAGAAAGAAGCTCCTGCTGATAGCTTAAGTCCAGATGGTTTGTCGGCTCGTCCAAAAGAAGAACATCCGGCTCCTGTGCAAGTGCCTGAGCAAGAAAAACACGCTGCTGCTCCCCGCCGCTTAAAGAATGGATGGACTGCCCTGAAAATGGCAAAATTCCGGTCTCCTCCATTACTCTTTGAACAATTTCTTCATCATGTTCATTCCACCTTGGCAATATTCCTGCCTGATGGGGATATCTTCCCATTGAAACAACTTCTTTAACAGAGAGATCAAAGGAAAGATGATTCAGCTGCGGCAAAACGGCCAGCACTCGCGCCCGTTCTTTTGATGAATAGTCTGATGATCTTTTTCCTTTAATAAGGATATCTCCCTTTTCTGAGTTCAAGAGACCAGAGATCATCTTCATCAAAGTAGTTTTTCCGCTCCCATTCGGACCAAGTATTCCGAAAAATTCACCTTCACCAACTTGAAAAGAAATGTTATGCAGAACTTCTTTTTTTTCATATCCGCCTGACACATCTTTTAGAAGTATCATTTTATCTCCTCCCTTACTTTCGATTTGCGAAAAGAATGGCCGCAAATACCGGGGCACCTATTATGGCTGTAATAACGCCAATCGGCAGCTCTCCAGGTGAGATAATGGTTCTTGCTAGCAAATCCGAGAGCATTAAAAATCCGGCACCTGTTAGCATGGAGAGCGGCAGCAAATGGCGATGGTCAGTACCGTATAAAAATCGGATAATATGAGGAATAACGAGTCCTACAAATCCTATGGCTCCTGAAACAGCGACTGCAGACCCTGTCAAAACGGAAGCCGCTATAATAATCATAATCTGTTTATTCTTCACCTTCACCCCAATATAATGAGCTCTTTCCTCACCAAAGGCGAATGCATTCAATTCTCTTGCCTGCATAAGCAGCACAATGCTTCCAGAAATAAGAAACGGCAAAATCATTTTCACATAGGGCCAGCCTCTCATCGAAACACTCCCTAAGAGCCAGTTCATGACTTCTCTTATTTCATCTCCTGTTAATGCAATGATGAGTGATATAATAGCCCCTAAAAAAGAATTTGCAATAACTCCTGCTAAAATCAGCGTCTCCATTGAAGTTCGCTTTTGAGCAGCATAGGAAATGAAAAGGACACAGCCCATTGTTAATGCACCCGCAGCAATACTGAAAACAGGCAGTGTATAGATACCAAATATATTAATTCCAAAGTATATAGCTGAAACAGCTCCAACGGAAGCACCTGAAGAAACTCCCAATGTATAAGGATCAGCTAATGGATTTCTGAGAAGACCTTGAAAGGCCCCTCCTGCTAAAGCAAGAGAAGCTCCTACAAAGCCTGCCAATAGAACGCGCGGAAGGCGTATTTCCATTAAAATGCTCACAGTAGATGGATCTACACCGTTAAGGGGTCTCCCTTGTTTACTGATCATCTTAACGATATCCATAAAGGGAATGGATACTGCACCCGCTGATATACCAGCAAACAGTGCGAGTAAAAGGAAAGCCAGTACTGCTGTATATTGAAAAATGCGGTTATTTCTTATAAATGTCCGGATAGATGACCTTTGCAAGCTCTTCTACTCCTTCCGCTAGCCGCGGACCTGGTCTTGTAACCTGATCAGAGTTAACATCAACAATATCTTTATTTTTAACTGCGCTGACATTTTCCCAGCCTTTTCTGCCTGAAACCTGCTTAATAGGATCCTTTATATAATAGCCATATGTCGTTATAATGCTGTCAGGATTGAGCTTAACGGCAGCTTCTTCTGATATTTTTGCCCAGCCTTTCAGGTCCGCTGCTGCATTTTTTGCTCCAATATCTGTTAGAATTTCATCAATAAACGTTCCCTTTCCGGCAGTGTATATATCCGGAGAAGGCGAGATTTCAACATATACTCTTTTCTGCTTATCTTGAGGAATGCTTTTTGCTTTTTCTTTTACGGAAGAAATCTTTTCCTTCATCTTTGCGATAATGTCTTTAGCTTCTTTCGATTTCCCAGTTGCTTTCCCTACCATTTCTATTGATTGGTAGACAGCACTAAATGTTTCAGCATCATTTACTACAACGACTGAAATACCTGCATTCTTTAGCTGATCCAGGCTGTCTCCCGATGAATTCAGGCTTGATTCATGCGCCAGTACAAGGTCCGGTTTCAGACCAATTATTTTTTCCACATTTACCTTTTGGGCATCTCCCACTTTTTCTTTTTTGCTAACATCCGCTGGATAATTATCAAAATTAGAAACCCCTACAATTTCCTTGCCAAGATTGAGATCATACGCAACCTCTGTATTGCTTGGAATTAAGGAAACAATGCGCTTTGGCTCCTGCTTAATTGTTACTTCCTTGCCTGTGGCATCCTTTATTTTCAAAGGAAATGCCGCTTGGTTCCCTTCTTTTGTTTCCGCAGAAGGATTTTCATTTGTTTTTTTCTGGTTTTCAGCTGTATTGCATGCCGTAAGAAGACCTGCTGATAAAGAGAGTGTTAATAGAGCAGAAAATATTTTTTTCATCATTTGCCTCCATTATGCTATAGTCGTTTTCACTTTGAATTGCCTTATAAAAACAAAAAACACCTCCCTGACTGCGGGAAGTGTTGCCAGCATGAATGGACACAAGATTGCAAAAGCAAATACATTGGTTTCAAGTAGTGGCACCTTCCTATCCTCGTAGGGTTTAAGGTGAGATGAAAGCAGGCAGGTCTCCTGGCTCATGATCATTGCATCCTGCACCTTCCCATGCATATGCACAGTGGTTTATCCAGGAATACTCCCATTTACAGTGGCGGGACCGCGTTGGAATTAAACCAACTTCCCTATTATGCCAAGCTTATCAAGATTGGCACCTGTTCCAAATCGTTATTTAATTAGAGCAAATCTATTATACTCTATTTATTAGGAATCTTGCACTTAAAAAATAAAGCGCAAGCGCTTTGGTTAGCACTGTCTAATAAAGAAAGGGACTTTTCAAAAAAAAGTCCCTTACCTTTATTATCTTCTTGCAAACAAGCGAAAAGCTTTTCGCACGATATAAAACAAGATCACAATTCCGATCAGATTCACTAAAAGTCCGGCAATGGAACCAAAAGCTCCCATGTGGCCGAACATACTGCCAAATAACAGTCCAGCTAATCCGCCGTAAAAAATCCCTTTCATAAATGAATTCCCTTTAGCCCTTGAAGCAGGAGCTTTTTTATAGGAATTGTAATTATTGTAGCTTTTCTTTTGTTTAAACATGGAAGGCGATTTAAATCCTCCTCCAGAACGAAATCCTTTTGCACTTGCAACATTATCCTGACTGTGGCTGATAAAATTGCCAACAGGTGAAAGAAGCAAAGCAAAAACTAAAAATGCTGATAATAATTTTTTCATCTTTTATAATCCCCTTTTTTAAATATATTTTCCGTAAATATAAATGTTTAAACTGCTGTTATTACTCTTCCCAGTAATGGTTTATGTTTTAAAAATCAATTTTTTAATGGAACTCTTTTTGTTATCAGACTTTGCATGTTTCTTCTCGACTTTCTCTTCAATGAAGTCCAGAGTTTTCGAGTCCTTCATCATTTCTTGTTTGTTGCTTCTGATTAATTCATCCATGTTATGAAATACGCTTCTTCTCATCTTTTCATTCCTTTCTTTATTCGTTCGTATCCTCTTAAAAACAGCAAAGGCGCTTTTACCAAGTTGGTAAAAGCGCCTAAATAAAAAATGCCTTTACCAATTATTTTGGCAAAGGTCTCGCTAGCAACATATGTTGCCAATAAAGCCGGGGAATTCACCCGTAATGACGACTTTATTCGAACAGCTACTCCCCTTTGAGAGGATAAACGAACTATTAATATACTAAGAGTTTACACCATTTCATTTCTTTTGTCAATGATAGTCAGACGAGTATTTAACTATCATTTTCCCTCTTTTAACTGTCCGATCTTTTATATGAAAAAGCTGTCGTGTGACCCGCAGATATATAACGTTTGCTGTGTTACGGCTCTGTCCACTTTTGTCCTCCCTGATTGACATACTGCCTTTCATCTTTGCAAATGAGGCACTACTGGTTCATTAACTGTCCTGTCATATTGCACACCGCATGTAACACAAATAAAATGGCCCATTCGAAACACGCCTTATACATTTAGTTATTTCTCTGAATATTTTAACAAAGGATAATTTCTCCTGCACGCTTCATTTTGATTATGTATGAAAAATAGGACATGACACATGAACAGCAAATCATTCGCCTTTTCTTCTTCACCAATTCTATAATGGTCAAGAAGGATACTTTTATAGGGAAGTGGCCAAAGTTTTCTGCATGAAAGCTTTGGGTATACATGAAAATTTCTGAAGGACTTGAAATGCTTGAATTGACAATGGAATTTATGGGAAATAAGCGTACCATCCATCCTGCTTTAGTATGGGATGAAGACAATGCAGTTCTTATTGATACTGGTGTCCCTGGGCAGTTAAAGGAATTTGAAAAAAGTTTTAAAGCAGCCGGAATTTCTTTTTCAAGCCTGAATAAAATCATTTTAACCCATCAGGATATCGATCATATTGGAAGCCTTCCGGAAATCTTGAGCAATACTGAAAAAGAAATTGAAGTGCTTGCCCATAAAGAAGACAAGCCTTATATTGAAGGTGATAAACCGATAATTAAAATGAATCCTGAAAGAATGAAGCAGATGACTGAAACCCTTCCTGAGGACAAGCAGGCAAGTATTGTCGCTATAATGCAGAAACCTCCTCACGCAAAAGTGGATACAACGATTGAAGATGAACAAGTACTTCCGATCTGCGGCGGTATTACAGTTATTTTCACTCCTGGACATACACCGGGCCATATCAGTCTTTACCTTCATAAATACAAAACCCTTATAGCGGGTGATGCACTAGTCGGCAATGACGGGCAAATTTATGGACCAAGTGAAAGAGTTACACCTGACATGAAACAGGCGATGGAATCGATTAAAAAATTTACAAAATATGATATCGAAAAAGTTATTTGTTATCATGGGGGCTTTTTTGATGACAGTACAGGCGAACGTTTAAAAGAACTTGCTGGAGAAAATTAGTACTGAAAGGACCAGTTAAGTTTACAAGTAAGCCTTTCCCGCTTGAGGTACCGTAATAGGAAAAAGAAGATATACACCACTATAAAAGCAGTGTGTTTCCCATAGGAAATCACACTGCTTTTATAATTTTTAGATAGAATAGACTTCTTCAACTACCGTGCCAAAGCTTCAAAGCAAAAAAGGAGTTATTTTCGATTTTAACAAAGTCTGTTAATGTCCAGATAATGCAGTTTGTGAAGAACCGGTTTTCGATGCTGAATTAATGGCTGCATTTAGAACACTTCGTGAATTTTTTAGTTATTAAGATATTTCTTTAATGTTTCTTGCAGTGTGCCTCTTGTTTCAGCATCTTTATCAAAACGGATTCCTGCTTGGACCATTTTTCTAACAAGGTCAGGTCTGAGTCCAGTAAGTATGGCTTTACTACCCATCATGGAAACCCCAGCTAATACTTTTTCCAAATGATCAATGACATCCATTTCCATCATGGCTATACCCGAAAGGTCTATAACCAGCTTCTCGATTCTTGATTCAGCAATATCGGTCAAGACTTTTTCCTCTATTATTTTAATCCTGTAAGAGTCAATTGTGCCAATCAAAGGCAAAACGGAAACAGTTTCACTTAAAGGAATAATGGGAACTGACAAATGTTCCACCATTTCTCTTTGTTTAAGGAGCATTTCATCCTTACAATTTGAATAACTAAGGAAAAAACTGTTAAGGAATTGATCGATCCTGTCATTTATTAGTTTTTCAAGTTCATAATATTCCAAGCGTTCCATTATTATACCCTTTGATTCATCAATTGAACCAATAATCTGCCACAAAGTTCTTCTGATAGCTTGTACCCATTCTAATTTTAATGCAAGTGTTAATGAATGAGTCGCCCAGGCAATTCCCTCCTGCTCTGCAAAAGAGACTAATTCTGAATCTTTTTGATCAACTACATAAAAAATCAATCTTCTGGCATTTTTTAATAAATCAATGTTTCCCTTATTTAAAATGTCTTTAATTTTCCCCGAGACGTTTATTGCTTCAGACAGCAGCTTACCCTTGAATATTTCTCCGTTTTCGTTTATGTAAGTTTTTATCTCTTCACTTAAGATAACTTTTGATTCCATTTTGCTGCTAACCCCCTATTAAACTCCATCTTATATATATATAGTAACAATTTTATATACCTTTTTGAAGATAAAAATTTTAAATTAAGTTTACTCCCAAGCTAACTGACTAGGTTTATTTAAGACGAATACTTGGAAAAGGTAACAATTTAGAATTTGTCTTATTTTGGATTCCAGAAAAAAATTCATCCTTTTTCCCTATTTTTAAAAATTGGATTTTTTCTATCTTCCCAATTAGCTTGTCCTCCATTTATAGTAGTAAAGGATTAGAACAGGACGATATCTGCATCATGCAAATCTGCAGGATCAGCAAGCAGACTGATTCATACCCAATAGGACCAATATACAAATGAATGATGGAGGGTGAAAAATGAAGGATTTGAGCAGACGGTTAATCATCAGTCTTCTGCTGACAGGCATTATTTGCGGAGGTATCAGCATTTCAATGGCAAACCTGCCTGAACCTGCCGTACATACAACGGGAAAATGAAAAAAGCGCAAGGCGATTGCCTTAGGCGACAAGCACATGGAAAGCTTGGCTTATAGGTTGTTCTTTCACCTTCTAGACAGATGGGCTTTTCACCTCGAACCTATGGCGCCTGAAGCTATATTCAGTGCGTAAACTAAGTTAAGAAATGTTATCAATTCTGTTAAGCTAAAAAGAAAGCCTCTTATCCAGTCTATTTCTGAAATGGATGAGAGGCTCATATGAGAAGAATATCGCAATAATGGACCAATGAAATTTGCGGCTGCTCTATTTGTCAGTTGTTTTTGGGTTATCAGCCGTTTTTCATTTCCTTAAGCAATATTTTTTTAGCTGAAGTTAATTCTGCAAATTGTTTATCAAGTTCTTTATATTTTGGATCACCAGCAAGCAGCATGCTTAATTCACCCAGAACAGCAGAAATTTTCGTTTCCAGAACAAGCAGCTCTTCCTTGTGCGTTTGCTTGCTATTTTCATTTTTGTTTACTTCCTTTTTCGATTCGTAACTTTTTAATCCGTGCTCATAACGCCTGATTGTGCCTTCTTCAAAAACAAGAAGGCGGTCAGCTAATTTATTCATAAAATAATAATCATGGGAAACGATTAAAATTGAACCGGTGAAGTCTTTTAGCGTTTCCTCAAGCTTCTCTCTGCTAGGAAGATCAAGATGATTTGTCGGCTCATCCAAAATAAGCACATCAGCTTTTTTTAACAGCATACCGGCAAGCTTCATTCTTGTTCTCTGCCCAAGGCTAAGTTCACCGATTTTCTTATTAAGAGTGTCAGCCTTCATTCCAAGGCCGGCACATATGGTTTTAAGCTTAAGAATGTCATCGCGCTCTTCCAGCTTCAAAGCCTCGATTGGTGTTTCATTCTCTTTAAGGTCGGTAACATCCTGGCTTAAATAACCAATTTTCAACGAATCACTTTTCCAAAAAGTGCCTTCCGTTAAATTTTCATTACCAAGCAGCACTTTGACCAGCGTCGTTTTCCCACAGCCATTTGGTCCGAAGATCCCCACTCTCTCACCGTATTTTACATAAAAATGACTTTCCTGAAAAAGCCAGCGATGTCCGGCTTTTTTTCCCGCTCCGGCCATCTCATAAATCCGCTTTCCTCTTTTTCCGCCATTTTCAAATTCAAATAATAACTTTACGTCATCTTCTGGTTTTTCAATTTTATTTTTTTCCAGTTCAGCAGTAAGGCGAGTCATTTTCGAACGAATTTGGATGTCCATTTTCTTTGCCTTGGCCCTGTGAAATTCTTTAAATCCAATTTGTCTGCGTTCAGAAGGAGACCCCTTTTTGGTTGAATCCCTATGGGCTTTTTCAGACCAATTTTTCAAATTTTCCATTTGAGATTCGATTTTCTGCTTATTTTTCTGCTGGTTTTCATACTTTTGCTGCTGCAGTTCCTGCCTTCTTTTTTTCTCTTCTCTGTAAGCTGTATAGTTACCAGTATATGATTCAAGCTTTCCTTCTGAAAGCTCTTCTATTCTGTTTACTGTTTCATCAAGAAAATACCGGTCATGGGAAATAATGATGACAGTACCCTCATATTGTTCAAGCTCATGGATCAGCCAGCGTACTCCCTGCAGATCCAGATGGTTAGTCGGCTCATCCAAAAGCAGCAATTGAGGCTTTGAGGCCCATACCTTTGAAAGAATAAGCTTCAGTTTTTCACCGCCGCTTAAATGACTCAATCTTTCTGCTTCCCAATTCTGCGCCTTTTCCAATCCCAGCTTGCTGGTTGTTTCCAGTATTCCGCTTGTATGATCCTCACGAATGATGGATTGAAAATCCATCAATTTATATTCAATCGATTGCTCCAAATATCCTACGGATATATGACGTCCAAATGTATCGATATTCCCGCTGTCAGCCTTAAGCTTACCAGCTAAAATATTCATTAAGGTTGTTTTTCCGGTTCCGTTATAACCGACAAGACCAATTCGGTCACCCGATTGTATTTCAAGCATCAAATTATTTAAGATAGAATGTTCACCGTAGCTTTTCTGAAGATCACTTATTTTCATTATGTTCATACAAGGCCACTCCTTTTTTGTCTAAATCAAAAAACCTCTCCACAAAGTACCCGGAGAGGTTTCATAGAAATGCCAAAAAAGCAAACAGAACCTGCACAGCTTCAAATAAGCTTGAAAGCTATACGGCAACAGAATGATTAAATGGGCAGACTAATCCTACTTCTCCAGGTTTTGCGTATTCAGCAAACGTAAGAAAAATAAGATTAGAATTTCATCGGCCCAATTTCATCCTTTCCGCACATAGAATTATTTCCAGTATATGAAAGTAACATGTTTATTGTCAATATATTTTATCTAATTTCCCATGATAGAAAAGCTCATCATAAATAACATCTCATTTTTTCTTTTCCTATTATGGGGTATATAGTTAATAGGAAAAGGTATAGTTCCTTCTTTTTTTCGGAAATCTATTGAAAACTAGAGGTGAAGCAAAAGATGAAAAAAATGAATACAGGCATTGTCACAGCATTGTCAGCGATCGGGATTGCCCAAGGATTGAAGGTATTTACTTACAAAAAAGTGACAGGAAAATGGGATTGGAGACCGCTATTGCAAACTGGCGGAATGCCGAGCTCTCACTCTGCGGGTGTTGCTTCACTTGCTTCATATGTTGCTGCAAAAAGAGGGACTAGTTCCATTGAAACAGCTCTTGCCGTTGTTTTCGGAGCGATCGTTATGTACGACGCTCAAGGCATCAGAAGACATACAGGAGAAATTGCAAAGCTTGTGAATGATATTGATGCAGATATTGAGGTACTATCAGGTCATTTCCCAGGTCTTGGACATGTTAAGCAGGAAGAAGAACTTAATGAATTACTTGGTCATCAGCCTGCAGAAGTCGCTGGAGGTGCAGCACTCGGAATTGTCATTGGTTTGATTAGTGCCTGGATCGAAGACTCGAAATAAAAGGCTGAGAGGTATAAAAGCAGCCCGGATGATGAGATCCTGGCTGCTTTTCTATGATAAAGAACGTGATGATTATCAGCAAGCCCTGCAAGGATCATGAAATAGATAAAGTCCCCTTTTCTTTAACCCCTTCAGTTAAAAGCATTAGAAAAGAATATGGGTTCAAAGTGTCCCCATCACTTTCTCTTGTACTTTTTTAAATATATCCATAATATATAGATAATCAGTGATCAGAAAAGCGGTGTCAAAATGAACGTAAGGTTTTTTCGATATGTATTATTCTTCATTGGATTGATTTTTTACGGATTAGGTAACGCTCTTGCCATCAAGGTGAAATTTCTTGGGATCCATCCATGGGAAGTATTGAATGTAGCTCTTTTTCAGCATTTTGGTATTACAATTGGAACATGGGGCGTTTTGTGCGGGCTTTTTTTGGTCATCATTTCATTATTTATGGATCGAAAATATATTAATATCGGCACATTTCTGAATGCTATTATGATCGGACCTATCATGGACTTGTTTCTGCATTTGAACATTCTGCCTGATGCCACACCATATTTGGCTGTTAACCTTCTCATATTGTTTGCAGGTATTGCGATAACTGGGATTGGAGGCGGAATGTATGTTGCTGCGGGCATAGGCGCAGGGCCGCGAGATGGCTTTATGCTGTCTATATCAGATAAGACAGGATTATCTGTGAGCAAATCTAGAATACTCGTGGAAAGCATCGTCCTTCTAATCGGTTTCTTTCTTGGCGGACCTGTTTTCATCATGACATTTCTCTATACATTTTTTCAAAGTCCTGTATTCCAAAAGTCTCTTCATATTTTTCAACTTTTTATCAAAGCAATAGAGAATAAAAGAAAAAGCCATACTGCATCCATGTAAAAAGCCAGCAGAATTTGCCGGCCTTTTACTTAGAGGGGGATTTATTCTTCAAACGCCTTGTCCGCCATCAGCTTCAAGGCAATATCATCAGAAGGGGGATTGTGAAGGCCTGCCCTGACGTCTCTGTAAAACCGTTCAAGCGGCTTTGATTGAAAGAGGCTTTGCCCTCCTACTATTCTCATGGCTAGATCAACTACTTCAATAGCTGCATTGGTTGCAATATATTTCACAGCAGCGAGTTCAGTGCTGAGTCCTTCCCGTTTATCCTTCTCATCATCCCATTTTTTTGCGGCTGAATACATGACCTGCCGTGCTGTAAAGAGCTTCATGTCCATTTCAGCCACCTTTCTGCGAACTTCCGGAACTTCTTTAATTGGATGCGGAAGACTATTAGGATGATAATTTTTTGCAAAATCAACTGCATAGTTTCTAGCCGCAATGGCAACTCCAAGGTAGCAGGCAGGAATATGCAGAAGCCATCCTTGGGCCATTGCTTTTTTGTTTCGATTGCCATTGACAAGTGCTTCTTTAGGAACTGCCACATTATCAAGAATAAGATCATCACTTCTTGTACCGCGCATCCCCATCGTATTCCAAGTTTCTTCTATAGATACACCCTTTGTTTCTCTTGGGATCAGAAACTCCCCTACTTCACCTGATTCTTCAACTGTTGCGGTTATAATAAAGTAATCCAGAATCGGGGCTAGCGAAGTAAAGATTTTTCTTCCATTAATGAGCCAGTCTTCCCCTTGTTTCACAGCAGTTGTTTCCGGCTTGCCGCCGCGTGCTGGACTTCCGGTACCCGCTTCTGTCGCCGCACTGTTTATTAATTTTTGTGATTGTGTTACTTCTTTTGCCATCTTCTCGAATGTTGTTTTTTCCCATTTCATTGATTCACGCAAATTGATAAACAAACCTAAATGCCAGCCGATCGAAAGGGCTGTTGGGGCATCTCCCTGAGCTATCTTTTCTTGAATAAGCAAAAAAGTATACAGATCGATTTCATGCCCTCCAAGGCTTTTGGGAATAGTAAGCGAGTAAAAGCCTTCATTTTTTAAATCAGCAAAATTATCAAATGGAAAAGAAGCTTCTCTGTCATGTCTTTCAGCACGTTCATAAAAAAGTCCGGACAGCACACTAGCCTTCTTTAACCATTGCTCTTGCTCAGCTGTTTTTACAAATTGTTCATCAAGCATCGTCATCATATCCACCTGCTTATTTTCTTTATAAAGTGTTTCAGTTCAGAAGAAAATTTTCACCTTCAAAGCCAAGGAAAAGGAAAACATATCGTTCATATCTTATCGACTAATTACTTGAGTGAAAGCAACTATGCTTTATTTTATCGTTTTTGCTCATAAAAAATAAAGTAATAGATATTTTCACGATTCAGACAAATCTGATATGATACTTTGGAAAGGCTTTTTCTCCATTATGCTCCCAATAACTCTCAGTTAGAACATAATGTAAGAAAGCTCTGATCAAAATAGCATAAAGAATCCATTAAAAGGGGGTTTTATCCTTGTCTCATTTTAAGGAAAAACTGGAAAAGTATGCGGACCTTGCTGTTAAAGTAGGCGTTAATATTCAAAAAGATCAAACCCTGGTCATCAATGCGTCAATTGAAGCAGCTGAATTTGTCAGAATTGTAGCTAAAAAAGCTTATGAAGAAGGCGCTAAAAATGTTCAGGTAGATTGGCACGACGAAATCGTTGCCCGCACGAAATACGATCTCGCTCCTGATGAAGCGTTTCAAGAATATCCATCATGGCTTGCAAAAGGAAAAGAAGAGCTGGCTGAAAGCAATGCAGCTTTTATGTCTATCGTTTCCGCTAATCCCGATCTCTTAAAAGGGGTAGACTCCAAAAGAATTGCTGCTGCTAATAAAGCTGCCGGCCAAGCATTGGATAAATACCGCACATACATACAATCTGATAAAGTGAGCTGGACTGTCATTGCTGCGGCATCGAAGGACTGGGCTAAAAAGGTGTTCCCTGATGTAAATGATGAAGAAGCTGTTGAAAAGCTCTGGGAAGCCATTTTCAAAGCAACTAGAGCTGATCTGGAAGATCCTGTGCAGGCTTGGAAGGATCATGATCGTTCCCTTCACAGCAAGGTGGATTACTTAAATAGCAAGAAATACAAAACCCTGCATTATAAAGCAAAAGGAACAGACTTAAAAATTGATCTGCATGAAAAACATCTCTGGGTTGGCGCTGGGAGCACAAACGTGAATGATGTTGAATTTATGGCAAACATGCCTACTGAAGAAGTTTTCACTGTTCCGCTTAAAGAAGGCGTTAACGGTACTGTGTCAAGCACCAAGCCTTTAAGCTATGGCGGCAACTTAATTGACAATTTCACTCTTACTTTTGAAAACGGGAAGATTGTAGATGTAAAGGCAGAAGCCGGTGAGGAAATCCTCAAGCACCTTGTGGAAACAGATGAAGGGTCACATTATTTAGGAGAAGTTGCTCTTGTGCCATATGATTCACCGATCTCCAATTCAGGTGTGCTTTTCTACAACACCCTATTTGATGAAAATGCATCCAATCACTTGGCTATTGGAAGCGGGTATGCTTTTAACATCGAAGGCGGCAAAAAAATGTCCCGTGAAGAGTTAGCGAAACATGGAGTTAATTCAAGCATTACACATGTAGATTTTATGATCGGTTCAGATGAAATGTCCATTGATGGCATTAAAGAAGATGGAACAAGCGAACCAATCTTCCGTAACGGAAATTGGGCGATTTGATTCCGCCTTTAAATGATAAAAGGTCTGTGAGAAACCTGGGCTTCCAAGTATCTCCAGACCTTTTTTTATTTCCGTTTGGCAGGATTCAAGCTTTGCGTGATCCGGTCCAGAATAATGGCTAAAATTACGATGGCAATCCCTGCTTCAAATCCAAGACCAACCTGAATCCTTTGTACAGCACGGTATACCTCCACCCCAAGACCAGGCGCTCCAACAAGAGAAGCTATAACAACCATCGATAGAGCAAGCATGATACTTTGGTTGATTCCTGCCATTATAGTTCCAGTAGCCAGAGGAAGCTGCACTTTGAAAAGCTTCTGTGAAGTTGTTGATCCAAATGCATTCGCTGCTTCAACAAGATCCTCAGGAACTTGGCGGATTCCAAGATTTGTGAGGCGGATTGTCGGTGGCATGGCAAAAATAACAGAAGCGATAATACCAGGGGTTACTCCAATTCCGAAAAAGAGAATGGCTGGAATCAAGTACACGAAAGCCGGCATCGTTTGCATGAAGTCCAATATCGGACTTAATATACTTGATACTCTATCACTTTGTGAACACCAAATTCCAAGAGGTATCCCGATAATTATGGAAATAATAACAGAAGTAAGAACCAGTGCAACAGAATCAAGCGTTTGATCCCAAAATCCCAAATTAATAATGAGAAAAAGACCCAGAAGTGTAAAAATCGTCAATCCCCATCTTCTGCTCGCCCAATAAGCAAGTCCAGCAATGATAATAGCAAGCAGAATCGGCGGCACTGCTCCCATTAGGCCAACCAGCAAGTCATTAAAGGTTTCAATTATACTTCCAATTACATTGAATAAGCCAAGAAGCCTGTCATTTAAAAACTCTACAAAATGGTCTACATATTTTCCGAGCGGCAATTTCGGAATATTGTTCATGGCTGAATCACCTCTTTACCAGCAAGTGCCTGAATGACGCTGCTTCGTTTGACAACCCCTCTCAGACGGTTGTTTTCATCAACAACTGGCAATGGATATCTTGTGCCAGCCATTCTTTCATACATTTCCTCGAGCACTGTATCAAGCGTTACTGTAGGAACATCTGTATGGATAATGTCTCTTATATTCCCATTTTCCGCTACAGCCCTTGCCACATCGTCCGCTGTAACAAGGCCTATGTACTTCTGGGCTTTATCAACTGCATATATGCTTGTCATTCCAGCCTGCCTTAAAATTTGAAGGGCTACCCTTGGTCCCCTGTCAACCAGAATGGTTTCGGCTCTGCTCATAACACTTTCAGCAGTTAAAACCTTGCCGAGGTTGACATCTTCAACGAACCGTTCTACATATTCGTTTGCAGGATTAGTCATAATATCTTCCGGCGTGCCGATCTGAACAATTTCTCCATCTTTCATTAATGCAATTCTGTCCCCTATTCTGAGGGCTTCATCCAAATCATGCGTTATAAAGATGATAGTCTTTTGCATTTGATCCTGAAGTTCAATCAATTCATTTTGCATATCTTTCCGAATAAGCGGATCAAGTGCACTGAATGCTTCGTCCATTAAAAGAACATCCGGATCATTCGCAAGCGCTCTTGCAAGTCCTACCCGTTGCTGCATACCTCCGCTTAGTTCTCCTGGATAGCTGTTTTCATAACCTTTTAAACCAACCAATTCAAGAGATTCTTGTGCTTTCGCTTCTCGTTCATTTTTTGAAATTCCTTGGACCTCAAGTCCATAGGCTGCATTTTCGAGAATATTTCTGTGAGGAAATAGAGCGAAGCGCTGAAACACCATACTCATTTTTTTACGGCGGACTTCTTTTAACTCATCAGATTTCATCTTAACGAGGTCTTTTCCTCCAACGATGATTGAGCCGGATGTTGGTTCAATCAGTCTGTTTAAAAGTCTGACCAGAGTTGATTTTCCGCTTCCTGAAAGTCCCATTATGACAAAGATTTCTCCGCTATGTACTTCAAAACTGGCTTGTTTAACACCGACTGTCATGCCAGTCTCTTTTAGAATTTCCTGTTTTGTTTTCCCGCTTTTTAGTAACTCAATGCCTTTAGAAGGATTTTTGCCGAAAACTTTGCTGACGTTTTCAACTTTAATAATGATATTTTCCATAGCTCCACCTCTTTCTTTCATCTATTATTTGTCAATAATGGGTGTTAGATTCACTCAGGATGAGAAGATGCAGCTGATCGCACACTCGGGGGACTATTTATATCTACCCTGCTCGAAGAATTGATAAACTTATTTAAATATTATTTTTTTAAAATAGGTTTTGTTTTAACAAGTGCAGGGAATGTTTATATTGGGATACACCAACGGTTGAAAGGAGCACACAGCTTGAAAAAACTGAAAATATTTGCCTCAATTATGATTTTACTTACATTTTTCCTCACTTCCTGCAGCAACCCCCTTGCAGAAAGCCAAAAGAAAGTGAAACTGGGATTGGTTAACTGGGTGGACAGCATTTCTGTTGCATACCTTTGGAAAGCTATCCTTGAGAAAAAAGGCTACAAAGTACAGATGATGGAACTGGATAAAGGTGCCCTGTGGACTGGTGTTGCCAGGGGAGATGTTGATCTCACGGGCTATGTTTGGCTTCCACAAACAGATAAGCCTTATTATGACAAGTATAAAGAAGATGTTGAAATAGGAGGCTCCTGGTACAAAGGAGCAAAACTAGGTCTAGTGGTCCCCTCTTATATGAAGGATGTTAATTCCATAGAAGACCTAAATAAACATAAAGATGAGCTCGGCGGGAAAATATACGGTATAGACCCCGGATCAAGCCTCATGCAGCTATCCCAGCAAGTGAAACAAAAATACAATTTGAATCTTGACCTTATTGATTCCTCAGAAGCAGCCATGTTGACAGAGCTGAACAAAGCATATGAGAAAAAGAAACCGATAGTCGTTACCCTTTGGAATCCGCATTGGATCTTTTCTACAGAAAAATTAAAGTATTTGAAGGATCCTAAAAAAGTATATGGAAGCACTGACAATATACATTATATGACACGCAAGGGATATCATAAGGAGCATCCTGAGATAATTAAAATGTATGAAAAATGGGACATGACGGACGAACAGCTGTCCAAGCTCATTAAATATGTTAATGAGACTACATCTGGTGATGAAGGATATAATCCGCAAAAAGGTGTAAAGAAATGGATGGATGAAAACCCCGATTTAGTTAAGAAATGGATGAATGCAAAATAAAAACCTCCTTCACAGGGGGTTTTTTATTACGGCTATCCAAATGATTCAAGCGTTACTTTCCCTATCATTTTCCCGCTTTCAACCATCCTGTGTGCTTCTCGTAAATTTGCTGCGTTAATATGCGTCAGCGTCTCCGTTCTTGATGTTTTGATCGTTCCTGTTTCTATTAAACCCTTCAATTCTGTTAATAACTTATACTGTTCTATCATATCCTCTGTTTCAAATAAAGACCTTGTAAACATAAATTCCCATACAAACGCAGCACTCTTCTGCTGCAATAGAGATAAGTCGATCTTTTGATCTGTTTCAACGATTGAACAGATTTTTCCTTTCGGAGCGATCATTTTGACCATTTGCTCCCAATGTTCAGCTGTACTATTTAAACAGAAGATAGCATAAACAGTTGAAAAGCCGAGTTTTTCAATTTGGGAATCCATTTCTTTGCGATGGTTGATTATATACTCTGCACCATGCTCTCTTGCCCAATTTTCCGTTTCAGATCTCGAGGCACTGCCAATGACAATTAATCCAGTTCAGCTTGCCAGCTGAGTTGCAATTGATCCAACCCCTCCGGCAGCTCCAATAATTAAAATTGTTTTCCCCTTATTTTTCTCTTTTTCCAAGCTGAATCCCAGACGGTCAAACAATGCCTCCAATGCAGTTAAACTAGTAAGGCATAGCTGCAGCTTCTGCAAAATTCACGCTTGCCGGTTTCTTTGCCACAACCCTTTCATCTACAAGCTGATATTCGCTGCAGCTTCCTTGCCGGACAATGGAACCTGCGTAATATACTTCATCACCAGGTTTAAAAAGACTAGCTGACTCTCCAGTTTCCACCACCACACCGGCTGCGTCCCAGCCTGAATTTTTTGGTTCTTTCTCTTCTTTATCTTTATATGCACAAACTTTCGTATCGACAGGATTTACTGAAATAGCTTTCACCTCAACAAGCAAATCCCTGCCATGTGTTGCCGGTTTATCCACTTTCAAATCCAATAAGCTCTCCTCATTTTCAATTGGGATTTTATAATTCCCTAAACGATAAAAAATCCTTGACCATGTTGGTCAAGGATTTAAGAAATAATTTTGTTATGCGTACATTGTTTGAAGCTGCTTTTGAACATCTGCGTTATCAAGATACTCATCATAAGAAAGCTGCTTATCCATCACACCGTTTGGTGTAATTTCGATAATGCGGTTAGCAATCGTTTGGACAAATTGATGGTCATGTGATGTGAACAGCATGGAGCCTTTAAAGTTAATCAGACCATTATTCAATGCTGTAATAGATTCAAGATCCAAGTGGTTTGTAGGATCATCCAAAATCAGAACATTTGAACCGCTGAGCATCATTTTGGAAAGCATGCAGCGAACCTTTTCTCCTCCTGAAAGAACAGTTGCTTTTTTCTGAACTTCTTCTCCAGAGAAAAGCATTCTTCCAAGGAATCCGCGCAGGAAGCTTTCACTTTGATCATTCGGTGAATATTGACGCAGCCAATCAACAAGGCTCATATCGTTTTTCTCAAAATATTCACTATTGTCTCTTGGGAAGTAAGCTTGAGAAGTTGTAATGCCCCATTTGAATTTCCCGCTGTCAGGCTCCATTTCACCTGTCAGGATTTTAAATAGAGTTGTATTAGCAATTTCGTTTCCGCCGACAAGCGCAATTTTGTCACCTTTGTTCATAATGAAACTCACATTATCGAGTACTTTGACTCCGTCTATCGATTTAGAAATGCCTTCAACCTTTAAAAGATCATTTCCGATCTCTCTTTCAGGTGTGAAATTCACATAAGGATATTTTCTTGAAGAAGGCTGAATGTCGTCAAGTGAGATCTTATCCAGCAATTTCTTACGGGATGTTGCTTGCTTCGACTTTGAAGCATTGGCGCTGAATCGTGCAATAAACTCCTGCAATTCTTGAATTTTTTCTTCTTTTTTCTTATTGGCTTCTTGAGTAAGCTTTGCTGCAAGCTGGCTTGATTCATACCAGAAATCATAGTTTCCGACATAGATTTTAATCTTTGCAAAATCAAGATCCGCGATGTGTGTACAAACCTTATTAAGGAAGTGACGGTCATGGGATACAACAACAACGGTGTTTTCAAAATTAATCAGGAACTCTTCCAGCCATTGAATAGCTTTCATATCAAGATTGTTCGTAGGCTCATCAAGTAAAAGGACATCCGGTTTGCCGAATAGCGCCTGTGCAAGCAGGACTTTCACCTTGTCTCCGCCTGTCAGTTCTGCCATTTTCCTATCATGCAGTTCTTCGCCAATTCCAAGACCTTTTAATAAAATAGCTGCTTCACTTTCAGCTTCCCAGCCGTTAAGTTCGGCAAATTCACCTTCAAGCTCTGCTGCACGCATGCCATCTTCATCTGAGAAATCAGCTTTCATATAGATCGCATCTTTCTCGTTCATGACTTCATAGAGACGGGCATGCCCCATGATGACGACCTTTAAAACTTCATGTTCTTCATATTCAAACTGGTTCTGTTTTAATACGGCTAACCTTTCTCCGGGACCCATATGCACATCACCTGATTGGGCTTCGATTTCACCGGACAGGATTTTTAGAAAAGTAGATTTGCCTGCTCCATTCGCTCCGATCAGACCATAGCAGTTTCCAGGTGTGAATTTTATATTGACATCTTCAAATAGTTTGCGGTCACCATAGCGCAAACCGACATTGCTTACTGTTATCATTAATTAAATCCTCCATCATGTATCGCTTATAAATTTTATGCTATTGCTATTATAAAGGATGATACTTGCTTAACACAATGGAATCGTATCCCTTAAAGTAATTGCATGCTGTAAGGCAGAACTTTTTTCCCAATTAAATATCTGGTGAAGCTGGAGGATTTTCGTCTTTTTTTCTTTTTCTTCTATAAATATAGTAAGCAATCACTGCAAGAAACCCTAAAATAATCCATATCGGCAAGTTTCCAATTAGGAAAATAAAGACAGCAGAGAAGAAGTTAATGATCACATTAATACTTGAAATGAATTGTTTTTGCGTTTTCTGCCATGTGTTTAATTCATCTTCCTGTATGGATGGCACATTGATTTTTGTTTCGCTAAAAGCAATGGTAACGGTGGAATACGCTGATTGATTTTCTAAAAAGGTTTTTCTCCCCATCATTTGTTCAATTTCTGCCTGTACATTTCCAAGGTCCTCTGAAATTTTAAGCAAGTCCTCTGTTTTAGATGCTTTTTTCATAAATTGAAGCAAACGGTCTTCAACCGCTTTTTTCGCTTTTAAGCGGGATTCAATGTCGACATATTCCTCTGTGACATCCTGTCCTCTCACATTTTTTTGCAAAACCTTTATACTGCCGTTTTCAACCGCTGATAGAAAATTGTCAAAATTTTGCTGTGGGACCCTTGCCGTCAAAGTGCCTGACATAGGTCCCTTTCCTTCGGGTGTTTTTGTTTCGGACTGGACAATATATCCTCCAGCATCCTCTGTATCCTGCTGGATTTTTTGCTGTGCCTTCTGGTAATCCTTTACTCGAAGTTTCATATCAGCTGTATAGACAAGAAGCCTTTTTTCGCCAGATGTTTGAGGCGATTTTGATTCTTTCTGAGGATTAGGTCCAGATTTGTCTTGTACTCCTTCCACGCCTGTATTTAGAGATCTTTTAGCTACAGAAGCAGAAGAAGCTGACCCTTTCTCGCTGCTGCTCTGCTTTTCACCGCTAGAGCATCCAGTATTTAAGAAAAAGCTGCAGAGAATAAGAATGGCTAGTATTTTCTTCATAAGACCTCCACCTAATTGGTATTTTATGTAATTAGACGAAAGGAAAAATAATTTGTTACAAAATTATTACAAATAAAGGAAAAAAATGAAAAATTTTAGCAATAAAAAAACACAGCATTCACTGTGTTTTACTTCGTTTGTTTCATTTCATTAAAGGGAAAGAAAATAAATTCAGATTTCCCTACTATTCTGTTTTGCTTGATCAAACCCAGTCCGTTCCGGCTGTCCATACTGTTTAACCGGTTATCTCCCATAACAAAGTACATTCCCTCAGGGACTTTCTTAGGTCCAAAATCAGCCGTCAAATGCAAACCAAGCTGCATGGCTTCTGATTCGTTATGTTTAAGGTAAGGTTCTGGCAAGACCTTTCCATTAACCATAACTTTGTCGTCCTTAGCTTCAATCGTATCTCCAGGCAATCCGATAACTCTTTTCACATAATGCAGATTTTCTTTTTCACCATCGATTATGACAATATTTCCGCGCTGCACTTTTCCTATGTAATGCACAGTTTTATTAACAAATAGCTTTTCGCCATCCTTAAGGGTTGGAAACATAGATGATCCCTCAACCATATATGGCTCAAATAAAAACCAGCGAATAATGGCCGCCAATACAACAGCTATAATGATCGCCTTGGCCCAATCGAGGTATGAATTTTTTTTCGGCTTGGATGTCTTTTCCGACACTCTTTTGTTCCTCCTTAAGAAGCTGATCATCAATCAACTTTGACTTTAGGTAAATAATTGCTGGCTCACTTGATTATTTTACCACAGTCTTCGTTTACCGCGAAAAAAATTTAGAGTTCTTTCATTAGCTTATCCAACTGTTCATTTTCTAGGCTTTTAAACCTTTGTGAATTTCATTAAATGAAGAATGTTTTAACCGAAGATTGTTGTTTTTCACGAGGGTTTAGCAGCTTTATTCAAAATAAGGACTAATCTTGGTCAAATCGCAAACAATAAGCAAAAAAGAATGGAAGAGAAAAAATGCCTTTTCTGACACTTCACAACAAGTTAAGATGCTGTTACACATTACAAGGAACAGGTGATCCTATCGTATTCATTCATCCAACAGGGATGGGAACCGTTACTTTTCATTATCAGCAGGAGCTTGCAGAACACTTTTCGATCTTAACCTATGATATGCGGGGCAATGGTTTCAGCCAGGCAGATAATGAAAGAATTTCAATATCTCTTCTAGCCCGTGATCTTAAGCAGCTTCTTGATGAATTAGGAATTTCCTCTGCTGTCATCTGCGGCTATTCAAACGGAGGAGCCATTGCTCAGGAATTTGTATTGCACTACCCTGAAATGGCAAAAGGTTTAATCCTTGTTGGGGGATTTTCGGAAGTCTGTACTGAATGGCTGCAGGCAGAATTTTTGGCCGGTATTTATTTAACAGGTTTCGGAGGCCTCCCTCTTCTGGCTAGAGGAATATCCGGAGCCCATGCACCTGAAAGAAATTACCGGGTTCAGCTGGAAAATTCCATTCTCCGAGCTGATCCATATATACTCTATCAAATGTACAGAACCACTTTTCATTACCACTCAACAGATCGCCTGGATCAAATCTCTTGCCCGCTTCTTTTAATTTATGGCGAGAAGGATACATACATTCACTCCTATGAATACTTGTTCAGAAAATATATACCATTTGCTAAAACGGTCTATATCTCAGATGCTAAACATCAGATTCCGACAAAATTCCCGTATGAACTAAATAGCATCATCAAGCAGTTTACGAAAACGCTTACTTAAAAAATAACCTTCAATTCGGGACTTTCCGGGGTTTATTCAATGGTTGTTATCAAGTTATAATACCAATGCAAAAGTCCTCTTAATAGTGAAACTTTTTAAACGTGATTTACGTCAAAATGAATAGATTATTTTTTCAATAGGCTCTTTTCTTAAACTTTGTTGTTTTTTCATGCAATTAAGTGAATATTTTGCATAAATACACCTGCGTATTTTAAGAAAAGATGCCACGAAGCTAATCTTTATACGTGTTCAAGACAATACGATTAGCAACAATCTTTGCGAAAACAGCCTTTCAATAAAATTGGGGCTATAACTATGTGCCTTATTTATCAGCAAAGTAAAAGAAAATAGCCTTATAGTGAACTGACAATCGTTTTAACGTATGAAAGTTTGTTTTTCTCACCTTTTCTGCACTAGTTATGTTAGCATGTAAGATAGTTAAAAAAAGCGGCAGCAGTATTTCTTCTCAATCTGCGCCGAATGAAATGCAAATAACGAATCAAATCTAATCAAATCTAATCAAATCATGTACATATATAAATAATAATCGGCTAAAGAAAACTCTTGTAAGTTGGTGAGTTGAAATTTATGGAAAAAGAAAAAAATCTGATGAATTACCGATTTGATTATCAATTGGCTTTTTTGGTGTTTTTATTTTTCTGTGTCAGCTGTATTTCAATATACGGTGCACTGTTAACATCCGGACAGTACGGAACAGGCCTAGGGTTTGTTTACAAGCAAATACTCTATTATTTTGTTGGATGCGGGATCATTGCGGGGGTTATGTTTTTTGATTCAGAGCAGATTCAGCGGCTGACCTGGTACCTTTATGGCTTCGGCTTACTCTTACTCGGCCTGTTAATTATTGCGCCTGCAAGCATTGCACATCCCGTAAATGGAGCGAAAAGCTGGTTTAATCCGTCAGCGAGCCTTACCTTTCAGCCTTCTGAATTTGTCAAAACCTTTGTTATCATTGCGATCAGCCATGTTATTGTAAAACATAATACAAAATATCAGGAAAAAACGGTACAATCTGACCTTTTCCTTTTATGCAAAATTGGATTAACCGCACTTGTTCCAATCGGTTTTATTATGAAGCAGCCCGATTTGGGTACTTCCATGGTGATTATTGCAATAACTACAGGGTTAATTTTGGTATCGGGTATTTCCTGGAAAATTATCACAACGATCTTTCTTTCTATTACGTTTATCGTTACGATCATCTTTTACCTTGTCATGAAAGCACCAGCTTTGCTTGAAAAATTAGGTTTTCAGCTTTATCAGTTCGGAAGGATTACTTCTTGGCTGAATCCTGAAGCATATAGCAGCGGTGAGGGATATCATTTATTGAACTCAATGAAAGCAATTGGGTCCGGACAGATTTATGGCAAAGGATTAGGAAAAAGCCAGGTTTATATCCCCGAAAACCATACAGATTTTATCTTCAGTGTGATTGGAGAGCAGTTTGGGTTTCTCGGCACGAGCGTGGTTCTCAGCTTATTTTTTCTTTTGATTTACCATATTATAAAAGTAGCAATGGAAACAACTGAGCCTTTCAACAGCTATTTATGCGCAGGGGTTATCAGTATGATTGTATTCCACGTCTTTCAGAATGCCGGAATGACAATCGGCCTTTTACCAATCACAGGAATTCCCCTACCTTTTATCAGTTATGGAGGAAGCGCCATTATGGGAAGCATGCTTGGAATCGGGCTTATTTTCGGTATTAGATATCACCATCGAACTTATATGTTTTCTGAAAAATAAAAGCGCAAAGCCGTTATTGGCCTTGCGTTTTCCTTTTATATGCTAGAGATTTTCCATTTCCTTACGAAATTGATATGATAGATTACGTCTGAAACAAGTCCTTTTTCAATTTTTATTCCAACCGGCTATGGTTAAAAAGAGGGAGATTCTATGTTAAAGAGAAAAGCTAGCATCATAAAATACCCATCCTCCATTTCTGAACTTCTCTCTCTTACGGTTGGAGGCATAACACAATGGATTTATGTCAGAGGAGAAGATCGCCATAATCCTATCCTGCTTATTCTCCACGGCGGCCCTGGAACAGGACAAATCGGATACGCCAGGCGCTGGCAAAAAGAATTGGAAAAGCATTTTGTCGTTGTTAACTGGGATCAAAGAGGGACAGGATTATCCTTTTCCCGAAAACTATCTTCTGATTCTATGACTATTTCTCAATTCGTAAACGACACAATATCAGTTACCGACTATCTCTGCTCGGTATTCCAAAAAGATAAAATCTACCTTGCTGGCCATTCCTGGGGCAGTATACCTGGTATTCTTGCTGCTCAAAAAGCTCCAGAAAGATATTTTAGATATTTTGGTATCTCCCAGCTCATCGATTATACCGTAAATGACCTTCTTTCTTATAAAAAGTTACTTGAAAAAGCAAAGGAGGGAAAAAACAAAAAAGCAGTAAAAGCTTTAGAAAATATCGGCCCTCCTACGTGGAAAAATCAACATGATGAGCACGTCTATCAGAAGTTTCTTCAGGAACTAGGAGGCGGGGTTTCACATGATGGTAAGCTTATTGGCTCTTTTTTAAAGCAGATGATCATAGGAGGAGAGTATACATTCTCCGACATGGTGAACTATTTAAAAGGCCAGCATTTTAGCAGAGCTGCCACAAAAGAAGAGCTGTTAAAGTTAAATTTAAACACTAGAGTACAGAGTTTGAAAATTCCGATTTATTTTTGCATGGGAAAATATGATTTGACCATTCCTTATGAGCCTGCTGAAGCATTCTTAAACCATCTATCCTCCCCTGAAAAACATTGGGTCTGGTTTGATAGTTCAGCACACTCCCCTCATTTTGAAGAAAGAGAAAAGTTTGCCAAATTGTTACACTCTGAATCTAAAAAAGATCTAAAAAAATAGCATCGCAGCAGATGCTATTTTTCAATACTAATTTTTCCATTTTTCATTCCAAATCCTTGCTTCAGAAAGAGCCTGTTTGTCTTTTAAAATATCTTCCGGTTTATTGCCTTCTCCGATTACAT
Organism: Chryseobacillus diguaensis; assembly: GCF_049220665.1. Lineage (NCBI taxonomy): Bacteria > Bacillati > Bacillota > Bacilli > Caryophanales > Bacillaceae > Chryseobacillus > Chryseobacillus diguaensis. Next base: position 58,674 of record NZ_JBMKNV010000001.1, on the reverse strand, counting down.
AACCTTCAAAGCTCATGCCCATAAAATCAAAAATATAGTGAAACTGCTGAATGAGAGGCAAACCTTTTATTCGCGGCTGATCTCCGCCTGTAATGATGGTAAAGCCAAGTTTTCCTTTTGCATTTTCTTTAAAAGAGAAACGTTCGTCTCTGAGTGTCTGAGACCATCTGTCTACGAAGTCCTTCATATGTCCTGACATGCCATACCAATAAACAGGGGTAACAAAAATGACTCTTTCGTGAGACATGAATTGCTGAATAAGATGGTCATAATCATCTTTAATTGCCTCAAATCCATTTTCCTCATGTCTTTGATCCTTTACAGGCAGAATGGAATAATCCTTTAGCCAAACTTCTGTATGCTCAACTCCGTCTAGCGCTTTTTTCGCAAGCGTATGAGAATTTCCTTCTGTTCTGGAACTTCCATAAATAACCAAAGTATTCATTTCCTGAATCTCCTTCAGCTTCTTTTACTTTTCTGCCCATATATCTTCTAAATTCCATATACGGAGCGAATTTACTTTTACCTTCCCGCCAGTGGCAAAAACCTTCACTCCCTGACTCTCAATACCAGGGTAAATTCTTGATGTCATAACCGTTTCCCCTCCATTGGCGAAAACTTCAATGGAGGATCGATCCAAATAAATATGAAGAACAAGCTTATCATCAACTGTTTTCACTGCTGCACTCCGCACTTCTTTAGGTCCGGCTCCGGATTTTTCACGATCTAACACCAGCTTTCTGGAGAGCTTGTTATAGATGATCACTGTCTCTTCTGTTTCTCCGCAGCGCATCTTCAGCCCAAATTCTTCTGCAGAAGTTTCAGTTAAAGAAAATTCCGCCTTCATTTCAAGCATTTCTCCAAATGCAAGTGTATTTTCACCTTCTACAAAAATTTCTTCAAGTACAGCAGCTTGATCCATACGCAGCTTCTCTAATTCTTTCACAGGCTTCATGATCAGCTTTCCGTCAGCCCGAAGTTCAAGCTCCCTAGGGAGTGTTAATGCTCCTGCCCATCCGTCTTTTTTTGTTGGCATTTCCTGCTCCCACATATCCATCCATCCAAAAAGAAGCCTTCTTCCCTGTTCATCCTCAAATGTTTGAACGGCATAAAAATCATGTCCTTTATCCAGCTCCTGAAAGTGACCATGCCTATAACCAGAATCATTGAATTCACCAACAAAGTAGCCTGATTGCTTTAAATTCCGATAGTTTTCCCCTTCAGCTTCCATTCCTTCAGGGGAAATAAGCAGCACATGCTTGCCGTCAAGCTTAAAAAAATCCGGGCATTCCCACATAAAACCTAAGTTTTCACCCTTATTTTCTGCAAGAATCCCTATGTAATCCCATTGCATTAGATCTGATGATTGATAGAGAAGCACTTTGCCCTTTTCGCTCTCTTTATTCCCGAGAACCATGTACCATTTATCATTTTCTTTCCAAACCTTTGGATCGCGAAAATGATTGGAAGCCCCTATTGGAAGCTCTTTTAGGACCGGGTTTGCTTTATCTTTTTCAAAATGAATGCCATCCTTGCTTCTCGCTATACACTGAACTTGAATAAGCTCATTAGGGTCGTTCTTAAGCCACACATTTCCTGTATATATGAGTACCAGCTCACCCTTTTCCTCAACAGCACTTCCGGAAAAACAGCCATCTTTGTCATAATCCTCAAAAGGGGCAAGAGCAACAGGAAGGTGTTTCCAATGAACGAGATCAGAACTCTTCACATGACCCCAATACATAGGACCCCACTCTTCGATAAAGGGATGATATTGATAGAACACATGATATTCCCCTTTATACTGGATCAGGCCATTTGGGTCATTTATCCAGTTAGCAGGTGGCGTAATATGAAATCCGAGCCGATGAGGGGTATGCTTGATCCTTTCATACTTTTCAGCAGCAAATTTCTCTGCTTCTTCAAGTTTTTGCAAATAATCCGGATTCATTGCCATTCTCCCTCTTATTCATAATTGCGTTTCTCTTAATCTTCTATTTTCTTCTTCAGTTCTGCGAGAGGGGTTTTCTCAAGCTGATCTCCTATCCAGCTCTCTCCATCCTCCCATTGTTCTTTCTTCCAGATTGGAACGATTTCCTTTATTCTTTCGATTGCATAACGGCTGGCTTCAAAAGCGTCATTCCGATGAGGTGTTGATACAGCGATCACGACTGCTATATCTGAGATCTCAAGTTTTCCAATTCTATGGGTAATCGCCACAATCGCATCTGGCCATTTCGTTTTGATTTCTTCACCAATTTGTCTGAGCTGTTTAACAGCCATCGGCTTATAAGCCTGATATTCTAAAAAAAGTGTTCTCTTTCCTTTTGTCATTTCTCTCACAGTACCAATGAAGGTTGAAATGGCACCTGCATTTGGGTGTGTCACTTTTTGTATTAATTCTTCTGGAGATATAGCGGACTCTGTTATTTCAAACAAAACTTCTCCCCCTTCATTGCTGTAAAAAGCCGTATAATAACTGATTTTACATTGTTTTATTAAGAACATCCAGATGTGCTGATGAAAGTCTTTATTTCATGGATGCAATGTGAGGAATTTATCGTTTTAATGGCAAAATAAAAACAGCCTTTCCCCGCTTGGCGGGAAAAGGCTGTTTTTATTAAAATTATAGTTTTACAACGTTTTCAGCTTGTGGTCCGCGTTGGCCTTCAACAACGTTGAATTCAACTTTTTGGCCTTCTTCAAGAGTTTTGAAGCCGTCGCCTTGGATCGCGCTGAAATGAACGAATACGTCATTTCCTTCTTCTAATTGAATAAATCCAAAACCTTTTTCTGAGTTAAACCATTTTACTGTACCTGTTTGCATGCTGGTACCTCCATAATAATTAAAATTTATGCAACTTCAAATTTACCTTTGTAAATAAAAATTCACATACAATAAGAAGCAGCATCACAAAGTATCACTCTACCTTGGAGATGCATTCCTTTTGTATGTGAACTTTAAAATATACTTTGTAAATTTTCAGCTATCATTTTTTCTATCCCCATTATACCTTACCTGTTTCTTTAAAACAAGCTGTTAAACATTAGATTAAAGGTTAATTTTTATTGTTCTGAAAGATGATAATTTCATGGTACACTTATTCTAGCCAGTTTTCAAGAACCTGCTTCCTTTTGGGAACAAGATAATATTTCCAATTGCAAGGGGTATGCTTGATTAAAAGGATTTTTCAGAGATTGGAGTTCACTTAACATGACTAAAAACAAATCAAAATATATAGCAAATGTCAGTCTTGGCATTATGGCAGCAGGTTTTGCTGTCACCTTGCCATTTGATCCGCTTCCTATCAAGCTCTTGCAGGGGGGATTTGAAGCAGGGCTTGTCGGCGGACTTGCAGACTGGTTTGCCGTAACTGCTCTCTTCAGGCATCCATTAAACATCCCTATTCCTCATACTGCTCTTCTTCCAAAAAACCGAAAGAAAATTACTCAATCTATTTTAACCATTGTTGAAAGAGATTGGCTTAATAAAGAAAGCATAGCCAATAAAATAAATGGCCTCTCTTTTTCGAGTTTACTTTTTGGGAAAATCGAGGGATACCTTGAAAGCAAGCAAGCAGAAATACAGATTAAGAATGCTCTCGATACATTGTATTCCTACATTGAAAGAGAAAAAGTGAAACAATGGATTAAAAAAACAGCTGCAAATGAGATCACAAAGCTTGATAAGCAAAAAATGCTGCATTCATTGATAGACCTGGCTCTTACACATCATTATCACGATAAAATTTTCACCGTTGTTCTAGAGCTTGCTGAAAAAAAATTAACAACACGGGAAACGAAAGAAAAAATAACAGATTATGTCTTAAAAGTAATAGAGAAAAAGGCTGAAAACAGCTTTTTTAAATTCGCTTTAACCCCTCTTTTAACGGCTGGCAAAGAAAAAATTCAAGCAGCCTTTGATAAAGCACTGGATGATTTGCTGACAGATTTAAAAGATAAAAACAGTGAAAACCGAAAAAATATCCTGGACTACATTGAATATGAAATGAACGTGCTGAAGCAAAGTGAAGATGTAAAAAGAAAATTGGGCAGCAAAACGGCGGAATTTCTCGAGAGCGCTACTTATGATGACATGATCTCAAACTTTGTTGATTTAATATTTGATAGAATCAGTGCTATGCTTGAAGACGCTGCATTTCCAAGAGACACGGTTATTCCGCAGCTAAAAAGCCTAACCAGCAAAATCAAAAATGACAAAGGTGCAGTCAGTCAGCTTGAGAGCACTTCCCAAACGATTATTCTTCAGCTCATCGAACAAAATCATGCTAAAATCGGGGGGCTTGTGAAAGAAAACCTGGACAAGCTGAATACGGAAGAACTAATTGATTTAATGGAAAATAAAATAGGAAAAGAGCTTTCCTGGATCAGGGTAAATGGATCCATATGCGGATTTATTATTGGGATCCTTTTATCTCTCATTAAAGTTTCAACTGGTGCATTTTAATGGTAGATGGTATAGCACATGGCATTTAATCATCAATTTGTATGTATAATTGAAGACAGATGACAAAGCCTAATACTATCTGCTAAATAAGGAGAGTTAGGATGAATTCAGAAAGAGCTCGTGAAATATCTGTGCAAAGCGAAATGGCGAATGTCACTTATAATGGAAAAGCAGTCTACATCCAGCACGTAGATGAAGGCGGCGGAAATGCGCGTATCTATCCGCTTGGAGAACCAGAAAATGAAAAAACAGTATCAGTAAGTGAATTAATTGAAGACTAAAAAAAGCGCCGGAATGCATCCGGCGCTTTTTTACTCTGCTGATTCTGTTTCATTTAATACACGATTTACACGCTTTTCAAGCATTTTCATACCGCTTCCGCCAGCTTGGAAATGACGAAGATTTCCGTCTTTGTCGAAAACATAGTATGCGGGAACATATTGATTCTCAAATGAGTCAGTCAATTGATGCTTGCTGTCTACAAAGATTGGCTGTGTGATGCCATGTTCAGAAGCGGCCTTTTTAATATCTTCTATATCCAAATCGTCCTCAGATCTTGGCATATGAACTGCAACAACATTCAGCTTATCTTTATAATCATCTCTGAACTGGTTAACCTGGGGCATAGCTTCTTTGCACAAATGGCAGCTGACAGACCAAAAATGAATAAGAGTCGGCTTTTCTCCAATCAAATCATTTTTTGATACTTCCCCATTTAACCACTCAACAGCACCAGTTAATTCAGGCATAGGTTCACGAAGTTTCATCATTATCCCTCCAATATAGAGTCTTTTTTATTGTTTCCCTTAAAAGAAAACATCAAGCAATCTATTCAAAAAAGGCCTAACGAATTGTTAGACCTTTCGCAGATTTGATCAATCAGCCAAATTAAAGCGTTTTTTGACCTGGTTTCCAGTTAGCCGGGCAAAGTCCGCCTGTTTGAAGGGCTTGAAGCACACGCAATGTTTCATCTACGTCACGGCCGATATTGTTATGGAAAACAGTTTGGTATTGCACTTCACCTTCTGGATTAATAATGAATAATCCGCGAAGAGCAACACCTTCTTCTTCAATTAGAACGCCATAATCACGTGAAAGCATATGATTCGTATCTGCAGCTAGAGAATACTTAAGCTCTCCAAGGCCATTTTCTTTACGGTCAGTGTTAATCCAAGCTAAGTGAGTGTGGATCGTGTCAGTAGATACACCGATTACTTCTGCATCCAGATCTTCAAACTCGTCATAACGGTCAGACATTGCAGTGATTTCAGTCGGGCAAACGAAAGTGAAATCCATTGGATAAAAGAAAAGAACTGTCCACTTGTCGTTTTTCATGTTCTCTTCCAAGCTTACTTTTCCAAATTCCTTATTTGCCAGTACTGCGTCCAATTCAAAGCGCGGTGCTTGTGTTCCTACCATACGTTCTGCCATATGTATCCCTCCAAAAAAATATATTGACTGCTTTAAAAGCAATCTTTAATTGAGAAAAAACAACTGTTTTTCTCAACTAATTTAATAACCACATTGACCATTATAATAATAAATCTATTTTTAGTCAATATTAGATGATAATAAATTTAAATAAGGTGTACTTTTTGTGAAATTGAATGAATCTCACTGTTCTATTTTGCCTAAGAAGCCTGCTTCTGATTCTTCTATTTTTTGTTTTTTCTTACTGTGTTACATTTTTAAGTACAAACTAAGTTTAACACGCAGTTATAAGGGTATCCAAATGATTAGCCTGACCGATGAAGCAGACAGAGAGGAAGATATGAATGGATATTATCAGCAAAATTAACTGGGTAGGCCTTGCAACTAATGCGGGCATTATCTTCATTAAACTTCTTGGAATTTTTATTGCCTACTTTATCGTCCGATTTCTCGGCAATGCTTTAATTACAAAGGCTTTTAACCGGGTTCAAAGGAGAGACGATATTTCCGTGGGACGGGCCAAAACATTAGAGAGCCTTGCCTTGAACGTATATGGATACATTTTGATTTTTGTCTTCATTGTTATGGTTTTCCAAGTATTTCATTATGATGCGACAGCGATCCTTGCAGGGGCAGGAGTTGTAGGACTTGCTGTAGGTTTTGGCGCCCAAGGCCTTGTGAGTGATGTCGTTACAGGCTTTTTCTTATTATTAGAAAAACAGCTTGATGTTGGAGATTATGTCACAACAGGAAGCTTCTCAGGCGTCGTCGAACAGGTCGGCTTGCGTACAACTCATTTGAGAGGATTTGACGGTACGCTTCATTATATTCCAAACAGGGAAATCACTAACTTGAGCAATCATTCCAGAGGCAATATGAGAGCCCTAGTCGATATAGGCATCTCCTATGATGATGACATAGATGAAGCCATACGGGTGCTGCAGGAAACCTGCGACCAAGTAGCAAAAGAAAATCCTGTTATTATTGACGGGCCTAATGTAATTGGCGTGCATGCTTTAGGAGCATCAGATGTTGTTATTCGAGTCATTGCCAAAACACTTAACGGTGAACAATACGGAATGGAAACAAAGCTCAGAAAAGCGATGAAAGAAGCATTGGATGCACATGGAATTGATATTCCCTTCCCTCATCAAGTAATAATAGAAAAAAAGGAAAAACAAACATCTTAATGAACAGCAGGACAAAGGCCATCCCTTTTGTTAGGGTTTGGTCTTTTTTGCTGGCTGTTTTCGCAGAGATTGTTGCTGTTTATCACGCATTTTAACTTGCCTCGGGGCATCTTTTCTAGTTTCTGCCAAATCAAGGGTCCTGCTGAAATTTAGAGTGAGAAGCAACAAAGTTTAAGAAAAGAGCCTTAAGAAAAGAGCCTTTTTGTTCTATTCTTATAGCGTCTGTGGGCAAAGTAAAAGAAGCTAATTTAAGAAAAAAGGCATTCTTTAAAACAAAAAAAACCAGACATAGGATCACCTATGCCTGGCTCATTTTGTTTTGAATATGCTGGCAGATTTCTTCTGCTGAGTATCCGCTTGCGTCAATAACTGCACCTTCTGAGACTGTGTCTGAAACACCCATCATATTTTCGTCAAGTCCTGTTACAACACAATAGTCGCAGCCCTGCATGTCAGCCTCGCTCTTGATCTCAACAACTTCGTATCCTATCTCCCGCAAAGCTTCTTGTACATTTGTCAAAGATTCTTCAACACCAATTTTCGCCATGAAAAAACACCTCCTGTTGTTAATGTGCCATTTTAGGAGGGCGTTTATTCCATTTTCTATCGGCTTCCTTTAAAGCTTATATATTGGCTCATTGCTTTAATAGCCGTTTCCATAGCACTTTCATCTGGCTGTAATTTGCTGTGGTGAAGTCCATAAGGAGAATTAACCCCAAGCCAAAACATAAAACCTGGAATATCAGCAAGAAAATATCCAAAATCCTCGCCGGTCATAGCTTCCTTGCTTTCCATCACGAGAAATTCTCCGCTGTTTTTTAGGAACGACAAAAACTCCTGTGTAAGTGCTTCTTCATTATATACTTGATGATACATTGCCCCGTAGTCAATTGTTGCTTTACATTCATATCCTGCTTCAATTCCCTTGACCAAAGCTTCAATCCGGTGCTTCACTTTTTTCATTGATTCCACTGAAAGGGTGCGGATGGTGCCTTCAAGCCTGGCGTGTTCTGCAATAATATTTTGTACAGTCCCTCCAGTTATTTTCCCGATGGTAATTACTGCACTGTCCAGCGGATCGACGTTTCTTGAAACAACAGACTGAAGCTGAGTAACAAGCATACAGGAAGCGACAACCATATCCCTTGTGTTATGAGGATATGCTGCATGTCCTCCCTTTCCTTTCAAATCAATAAAAAGTTCAGAGGTATTGGCGAATAAAAGCCCGGGCTTAGTGGAGATTGTCCCTGAAGGGAGTTCTGGTGCTATGTGGAGAGCGAATATAAGATCTGGTTTCCATTCCTTAAACTCTTTGCTTGCCATCATAGGCAGAGCGCCGCCAGGTCCCTCCTCAGCAGGCTGAAAAATAAATAGAAGATCATCATCGATCGGATGATCCGCAAAATAAGCGGCTAAACCTAGTGCAATCGTCATGTGAAAATCATGCCCGCATGCATGCATCATTCCTTCATGCTTTGAGGCAAAGGAATAGCCAGTTTCTTCTGTTATCGACAAGCCATCAATATCTGTCCTATATCCGATTGTTTTTACTGGATTTATGCCTCTAATTTTTAAGAAAAAGCCTGTTCTCCACATTTTCATTTCCATTCGGTCGTTCTTAATCCCAGCAAGGAATTTTAAAAGATATTCCTGGGTTTTTGTTTCTTGAAAACCGATTTCCGGTATTTGGTGCAGCTCACGCCTGATACGGGACAGCTCTTCTAAAGGAAGCATCTCGTTCTTTCCTCCTCACAAAAATTCCATTATAAATAAGAGCGTGAATGCACTGCATCCACGCACTTTCTTAAAGACTCTTTTCTTAAACTTTGTTGTTTTCATCTAAATAAATGAAATCTGAACAAGTATACAACTGCAAATTTTAAGAAAAGATCCCACTAAGCTAATCTTGAAGCGTGTTTTCAGCAAATACGAAAAACAGCCATTTTGCGAAAACAGCCTAAAACATTAAAGCTGACGAAGCTCTTGTTTAATTTCAATTTTTGATTTAGTTTTTTCATCAATGTCTTTGATTTTTTTAGCAGGCGTACCAGCTACAACTGTATATGGTGCAACATCATCGATAACAATGGCCCCGGCTGCAACAACTGCACCTTTTCCAACAGTGACACCTTCAAGGATGACAGCATTGGCACCAATTAAAACATCGTCCTCCACAACAACAGGTTTTGCAGAAGGCGGCTCAATAACACCGGCAAGAACTGAACCTGCTCCAATGTGGCAGTTTTTCCCTACTGTCGCACGGCCTCCAAGAACCACGTTCATATCAATCATGGTACCTTCTCCGATAACAGAGCCGATGTTGATAGAAGCTCCCATCATGATAACGGCATTATCGCCGATTTCCACTTGATCACGAATGATAGCACCAGGTTCAATACGCGCTTTAATGCCTTTCATATCAAGCAATGGAATTGCTGAGTTGCGGCGGTCATTTTCCACAACATAGTCTTTAATTTTGGAAGCATTTTGATCAATCGCTTCCTTAATTTCATTCCATTCCCCGAAGACAGTACCTGTTTGTCCGGAAATAAACGTTTTGGATGAAGAACCAAAATCAATTCCTTCAAGTTCTCCTTTTATGTATACCTTCACTGGTGTAGATTTTGTGCTGTTTTGTATAAATGAAATAATTTCATTTGCATCCATCTGTTTCATCGATAGTCCTCCTTTAAATCTATATGTATGTATTACGTCATTTAATGTATCAAAGGATACAGGGATTATCAAGCGATTATCCTGCTATTCCCCTGTTTCCTCTCTCACAAGCTCAAGGAATGCCTGAACCTGCCTAAGCTTGAATGAGGCTTCATATCCAAGAAGCCATGTATCTCTCACAAGCGGTTTATCATTTTCATCGCGCAGCGGGATTTTGTAAACTTCAGTATCGCAGTCATCCAGTGTCACAGCAGGCAATATAGCATAACCAATTCCGTTCAAAGCCATTTGTTTGCACGTCTCAATCTGATCCACCACAATCGTTCTTTTGGGCGAGGTTTGAAACCGTCTAAGCCACCAGTCCTGTATTTCTTGATAATATGTTGAATCGCTTTTAAATTGAATAAAAGGACGCTCTGTCGAAAGAACATCATCTACGTTACTGATTTCCTTATCAACCAGATAAAGCGAATCCGTCAGCAGGTGCCGTTTGATTCCTTTCCATTCCGGGTTTCCTCTAATAATACCCAAATGAATGTTATCCTCATATAAACTTTTTAAAATCTCACTGCTCCAGCCAGTAATAAGAGATATTTTTGCATGCGGAAATCTGTTTACATATTTCTTAAGAATTTTTGGGAGCCAGTGCTGGCCGATTATCGAAGCAACTGCGAGTCTGAGTGTCCCGCTGACCTCACTTTCCAGTTCAGAAAGCTCTTCTCGAACCTTTTCTTCTTTAAAAACCATTTCCTTTGCATATTCAATAATCCTCTCACCAGCAGGAGTCGTTGTAAGCCCCCTTTGTGAACGGAGAAAAATTTTAAACCCCCATGCTTTTTCGATCGATTGAAGCCTTTGAGACAGAGCAGGCTGTGAAACGAATAAGCGTTCAGAGGCTTTGCGCATATTCATTTCTTCAGCCAGGACTGTCAGCATACTAAGTTCGGAAATCTGCATCTTGCACCCCCTTCATCATTTATAAGTTTTTCTTATATTATGCACTAAGTTTTCTGTCATTTCATTATTAACTTTTACATCATAAAATAAAGAAAGAAGAATTTGGAAAGCTTGGTGATTAGAATGATATGCCCGCTTTTTATTATCGGATTTTTCACATCGCTTGCCGGAACACTTGCTGGAGGAGGAGGATTGATTGGAATGCCTGCCATGATGCTTTATGGCATCCCTGTTCATACTATTATTGCAGCCAATAAGTTTTCCAATACCATCAGCTCCTTCTCAAGTTTTTTCGTTCTGCTGAAAGGAAAGAACATTCATCTGAAAGATGCTCTTCTCATTATCCCATTTGCGATTTCAGGCGGAATGACCGGTGCCCTTTTTGCCAGTATGATTAATGAAAGACTTATGACTGTAATTGCGGTAATCCTTCTCTTATGCGCACTCGGATTGCAATTTCTTAAAAAACCGTCTCTTGGCAAAAATGAGGCAAACCAGATTCCGAAAAAGGTTTACCCCCTTTTGTTTGGAATTGGGGTATATGATGGAATGTTTGGTCCTGGCCAAGCCACTTTAAACATGCAAGTTTATTTTCATCAAGGATTTTCCTATTTGAAAACCATTGCTTTTACCCGTTTCCAAACCTTTCTCAGCTGCTTTGGAGCTTTTGTCATGTACCTTGGAAGCGGACTTGTTAACTGGCATATTGCCTTAAGTCTTGCTTGCGGTTCCATACTCGGTGCCCAAATGTCCATCCGTATTGCCAAAAAAATAAAAGCTTCTCAGGCAATCTGGATCGTTCGAGGCATAACCATATTGATTATAGGGCAATTAATTTATTCTCTTCTGTAACAGCATTTATGACAGCTAGGACTGCAAGTATTAGAAGAACTTATGAAATGGGGGAAAAATCATGAATATTAACTATGTAAAATTGGACCATATTCAAATTTGTATTCCTATTGGAAAAGAAACGGAGGCTAAGACATTTTACTTGGACTTACTTGGATTTAAAGAAATAGAGAAGCCTGATTCGTTAAAAGCTAATGGAGGTTTTTGGACTAGAGCAGGCGGCACGGAAATTCATTTCGGAGTAGAAAAGATGGATCATGAAAAAAGCAAACGGCATCCTGCCTTTGAAGTTACAGGAGTAAATAAGCTGAAGGAACAATTCCTTTCAGCAGGTATTAAAGTGCAGGAGGAAAAACCGATCCCAGGAGTAAACAGATTTTCATTTTTTGATCCGTTTAACAATAGAATTGAGTTTTTAGAGAAGGAAAAAATGTAAAGAACGAAAAAAAGGCAGTTTTCGCAGAAATTGTTGCAATCCATATAGACTTAGAAAATAAGTTTCATGCCGTCTTTTCTTAAAATTCGCAGAAATTTATTAGGAAAAAGCCATAAAAAAAGACTGAAGAATGCATCTTCAGTCTATTTGTTCAAACTTCTTATATGCCGGTTTAGCTGTTTCAGAATAGCTCTTCGTGTGAAGATGCCTTCGAAGTATCCTTCTTCATTTTCTACACAGATGAAGGGATGATCAACAACAAGATTCAATCCCTTTGAAAGGGGATCGCTCAGGCGAAGCCGCGGAATATCTGCATTCATGACAGCTTCCACTTTAAGCTCTTCCAATTTTTCAAATTCAATTCTTTCTAATCCGAGAATGGCGTCCATTATCATGTTTGTTCCAATCAATCCAAACAACCTGAATGTCGGATCGAGTACAGGAATGGCTGTATAGCCTGTCCGTGTTAAAACAAGCAAAGCATGCTCCAGATTATTTGCCAATTGTACATGTGCTACTTTATCTGCAGGAATCATCATATCGTTAATTGTAGCTTCCAGCAGTTCTTCAGAACGAAGACTAATCATCGCTGTTCTTCCTTTCTTTAAAACTTACCAATACTATAGTTACCCAGTTTCAAAAGGAATCAAACGTACGCTCTCATCATACCATACTTTTTGCATTCATGTGATTTCATATTCTATGCAATCTCAAATAACTTTCGCCAATTTTTTGGCATAACGAAGTGAATAAAAAAATTTCAGGGCTTTTTTCTTACCCTTCTCAAAAAAGACTTTAAGAAAACGGCCAGGAAAAAGTCCTTAAGTCATAACTGTTTGTGCCACGTAAGAGTGCTGAATTTTTTATAACCAAGGCTGTTTACGCAAAAGGCTGCCATTCGTATGTTTTTAGAACACGCAAAGATTGATGCTATTCGGATAAGTTTAGAACATGCATAAAGATTAGCTTCGTGGCATCTTTTCTTAAAAATTGCGGATGTACTCTTACTTTAAAATTTATTTTTTTAGATGAAAAAACAACAAAATTTAAGAAAAGAGCCGTAATAAAAAACGATACCCCTTCCAAAAATAGGCATCGTTCTTTATCTAATCATTTGCTGAACCGAAGTAAGTCATACAATGCCAGCAATCTGTTATATTCTTCTTCACAGGCCGCCTTATCGCCGCACTCAATATCATTTATCTCACTGCTGACCAATTCCAATGCGTATTGTTGTTTTAATAGGATATTAACCAAAAGCTTCTGATCGTCTCCCGAAATTTGTTCTACTGCCAAACCCATTTTTTATTGCCCCCTTTTTATTTCTCAAAACAAGCATAATAAAAAGGCAAAAGGTTCGTCAAACGCAAGTTTCGACAAGAATTGGTCTATTTTGTATACCTGTTGGCATACCCGAAAGCGGTATAGGAATCAGGTTTTATTTTGGCATCAATTCCCATCGCCTGGATTCTCCCGGTCATTTCCTGAATAAGATCCTTCGTTAAGCCTTTTCTTCCAATATCGAGATGAATTTCAAAAGTTAAGTCGGCTCCTTCGTCGGAAAACGGAATGAGAATATCTGACAGCTCGGCCAGATATTTACTGGTAAAAATATACGCTAATTCCTGACTTAACGCGGTTTCCGTCGAAATTTTTTCGTGAAGACTTTGGATAGCTCTTGGAATAATCATATTCTTCAAACATCCCCACGCACCCTTGCCAATTCGGTGTAAATGAATAGCAGTGATGAATTTTGTTTCTTTATGATGAACATGAGAATCGGTCCCTATTGAAAGGACATACTCTGAACGGGGATCTGCCTGAATGAAAGCTTTTAATCGAGTCATTACTCTCTGAAATGACATGTTTCCTTCAGAGATATTATAAAACAATAAAGTTTCGGTCATCATGCATCTCCTTAATAGGTTCTCATGTTAAACATATACGAAAACAAAAAAGGATATGTCACTGGAATATCAATTAGCCTTTGCTGGTTTGAATGTTCTTAACTATGTATCCGCAGGCTGAACATGTATAAATCACATTCTGATTGGCCTGTGCAGTCAAAACGCCAGATAATTCTTTTTGATCCAAACAGTTCGGGCAAATGGCTTTTGGCGGCTTCATAAAGTTCCTCCTATGCTTGCAGAAGATCAAATATTTCGATAGCTATAATATCGATATTGTCAAATTGGAAGGATTGAGGCTTTTCCCCTTTTTCATATACTTCCAACTCATATGTACCGCTTTTATCAAAATATTTTACGCTGCATTTTTTTTCTCCTTCAACCTCGAAAAAGCGCTGTGACGGTTCGCTCCCCGTTGCAGTTTCCTGCAGGCTTTGCAATCTTTGAATAATACCTAATAGCTGAGACATTATATTGTTTCTCCTTTCGAAGAACGCATCCAGTTCGACTTATTACTAATCTGAACAATCCAATAGGATTTTATCCATGCTTATACTGGTGTTTCTTCAAGTTTCTTTACTAGAAAGTGTAACACAATTACAATGGAGATTGAATGACAGAAGCTTTCCATATCGCACAATTTGACGTTTTTTATTTAATAAATGGTCTTGACAAACAAAAAAACGGAAGAGTTTGTACAATTATTTACTAGGGGGTAATAAAATGGGAGGAAAATTTCTTTTAAACGATTCAATCCATATTATTGACAGCCATGATTTAAACAGAGAGGGGCGCACAAGCTCTTACCTCATTCAGGATGAAAAAACCGTTCTGCTTGAGCCCTCAGCAAGTCCTTCCGTTCCTTATCTGTTAAGTGGCCTTAAACAGCTGAACGTTTCACCTGAAGCAATTGATTATATTATTGTGACGCATATCCATCTGGATCATGCAGGCGGAACGGGACTTTTGCTAAAAAGCTGTCCTAACGCTAAAGTAATTGTTCACCCAAAAGGTGCAAGGCATTTGGCCAATCCTAAAAGACTTATTGAAGGAGCAAGGGCTGTTTACGGTTCCAAGTTCGACGAACTGTTCAGCCCTATCCTGCCAATTCCTGAAAGCCGAATACTAGTAAAAGAAGATGGAGAAACGCTTGAAATAGGCAAAAACAGAACGCTTGAATTTATAGATTCTCCCGGGCACGCGAACCATCATTTCAGTATTCTGGACTCCTTATCCAGAGGAATATTTACAGGCGATACCATCGGGATCTTTTATCAGGAACTGCTGGATCAGGGGCTAGAGTTTTATTTGCCTTCCACATCCCCCAATCAATTTGATCCCAAAAAGATGATGGCTTCAGCAGAAAAAATTAGCAAGTATAACCCTGAAGTCATTTACTTCAGTCATTACGGAGCCAGTTTTTCTCCTGAAAAGGCCTTTTCCTCACTTGAAAAATGGCTGCCTGTTTTTTTAGAAGCGGCTGAAACTTCGCTGCTTGCTTCAAACAATGATGGCGGCACTGCTGCGATAAAAGAATTGCTCTTCAAAAAAGTTCAGACCTATTTAAGAAGCGAAGGCATCCCAGACACTCACCGGGTCTACGAAATTTTGGAGCTGGATTTATCAGTCTGCGCCATGGGATTAGCGGATTATTTTAAAAAAGGAGACCATCCGATTGATTAAAAAAGTAACCGTTTATACACAAAACGAATGTCCCCCCTGCAAAATTGTAAAACAATTTTTAGACCATCACCAAATTGCATTTGAGGAAATAAACATAACGGAGAACAGCAAAGCCAGAGATTTTTTGATAAATCAGCTAAAATCATACAGTACTCCTACTGTTGCAGTTGATAATGCGATCGTAAAAGGGTTTGATATAAAAACACTGGAACAGCTGCTTGGCATACAAAACTAGGCAATGATTGAAAAGTACAATCCAGCAAAGTCCTGTTCTTACTTTGCTGGATTTTCTGAAGCAGCCTAAAGCCTCGGGCAGGATGCAGTTGGTGCTGGACAAATCATCTTAGCAATGTATCCATCTAAACGATTTAAAAAAGCTGTCCATTCGGACAGCATTTTTAAATCCCGGCTGACCGCTGCAGCCTTCTTGCAATTTCCATGAAGTCTTCTTCCGAGATGCCTATAAAAAGGGGTAAATTTCTTTTCTGCAATGTTGACATCTCTCCGAATTTTTCTTCCAAGCCAATCCTGCACAGCTGATGCAGCATTGGCATCTGGAGCTTTGGAGCCGGCAATTCAATCAGCAGCTTGTTAATCCTTGTAAACATAAGTGAACCTCCTCTAAGCAGGTATGGCCCTTATCAATGTCCCCGCTGCCATTACCCTATGAAATGCTTGCTTTGTCTCATTCAAGCACTTTCACAATATAAAGAAGCTGATCTTATAAGATCAGCTCCTATTGTTCTGCTTTTTATTTTTTGCTCCACTAGTCTCGCAGCTGTTTTGTATAGTCCTCAATAGAATCAGCTTTCCATTTTCCATTTATCTTAACTAATTTTACCGATTCATAATGATCATCAGAATTTACAGCGGCTTTATTTTCTGAGTTGAAGTGCTGGTAGACTAGGACACTATCCTTGTTTTCTTCTACTTTCGTTCTGTTATTGTAGTCGAAGAAAGGAACAGTTAAAACAGGGTAATCTGTCCCGTAAACGATCCATTCCTTCTCACCCTTCACTGCATTTGCTTTCATGTATTGTTTAACGAGCTTTGGGGTCATGTATTGTGATAAGATTTGTTCCATTTCCGCTTTAGACCGTTCTTTTTCGGTCAGAGAAACCTGGGCATTAAAGGTTTTTTTCAAAAAAGAAAATGCTTCTTTCTGATTGACTGTTTCCTTTGATGCTGCGTGCCCTGTCATCGGCATACAGATTGAAAAAGAAAGAAAGCCGGCTGTTAATAAGTATGTGAATTTTTTCAATTTTTCCAACCTCCAGTTATTTGCTGATATGTTATAGTAAGCTTTTCCACAACAGGACATGCACAAAACATTTTCATAAGAAAAATGCAAGCGCCTTGAACGGTTTAAACTTTGACAAAAGGCTGTCCGGATTAGCGGACAGCCTTATAGATAGTTAGAGCATTCCTTCCTGTTCATACAAATAAGTGTAAGGAAGATCAATAAAAAGATATAAATGCTCATCGATTGGAAATGAAAAAGTTCTGATTGTTTCCCCTGTTTCTATGTCTCTATACAAATCACTGAAATACCCTTTTTTATTGGTTCTCATTCTTATGATATTTTCCAAAAAATATGGACGCCAGCTCCAATTTTTCATATAGTATTCAGGCTGGGTAACCCAGCCGTTCTCAAGTTTAAAGATATTTCCCGTTTGCTGAAAACCATCCTCATTGCAAATATATATACGGAAACTGCAATCCGAAAGATCCTCTGCCAGTTCTTTAATTAAATTGTCGTATTGCCCTGAAAGTTTTTTGTTTTTAGCCATAAGGCTTTGAATTCGCTGAGAGAAGTCTGCTGCAGCACGCTGAAAGGTTTCAATCTTTCTTTTTTCGCGCTGAATAAAGTGGTGGAATTCTGCCGCAAGTTTTTCCTTCAAGACGTTTTGTTCCAAAAATTCTGGATTAGGCCTGCTCAGGTAAAAGCCCTGGAAGTACCGCCCTCCTGTTTTCCACGCATATTGCAGCTGAAAGTCCACCTCAATATCCTCATAGAGGATAGTAGCTCCAATTTTTCTTGCCAGAAGGGAAATAGAATGAAGAACATTATGGTAAGCCTGATCAGGAGAAGTGGTGATGAGAGGCTGAAGGCCAATTTTTAATATTTCTGGAGACAGTTTGCCGATCCGATCTAGATTACTGCTTTCCTGCCCAGCATTCTCAATCGATAATTTAATGCCATATGTACGTAAATAAGTAAGCATGTGCTGAAGTCTTGTAAAATCCCCTTTAAAAGTATGTTCTGTCATTTCTAGAACAACCCTGTTAAGCTTAAGTCCTTTTCCCTGAAATTCCTTTAAAAGACTGAGAAAGCTTTCGCCTTGATCAATCATTAGTAAATCTGCGTCTCTATTTACAAAAAGAAGCACATTTTCTTGATTCTCCAAAACTTTTTCCAGCGCTTTTTTTAGAACGAGGTCGTCCATTTCAATTTTATATTCTTCCGGAACAGAATCATCCAAAAAAAATGGGCCCATGGATTCCACTTTTTGATCCACTTTAATTCTCCCCAAAATTTCATACCCAATAACCGTTTGTTCATCAGCGCTGTATACAGCCTGAAAATACGGAATAATGTGCTCTGCGTTAGTCAGAATGTCCAGTGAATCCATGCAAAAAACCCCCTTGCCTCTCTCTTGTTTCGTATGATTATATCATAGAACAAGCAAGGGGTTTACAGGCTTTATTTTAGAATGGATGAGGATTTAGCCACTGGCCTCCGTCCATCGTAATGCATTCGCCATTAATATATCCTGCATCATCTGAAATCAGAAAGGCAGCGAGTGAAGCAATTTCCTCTGGTGTCCCAAGTCTTCCCAATGGAACGCTGTCAAGTGTTCTTGCAGCAGCTGCTTCCGATTCCCATAGTTTATCCGCCCCGCCGGTTCGGTCAATAGGCCCCGGAGCAATAGCATTAACTCGAATCCCATAGCGTTTCCCCCATTCAACAGCCAGCGTCCTTGTCATCGATAACACACCTGCTTTAGCTGCAGCTGAGTGAATGACTCCCGCCCCTGCATTCCAAGCATAGGTTGCAACCATATTAATAATAGACCCTTGTTTTTGATTTTCAATCCAGTAATTCCCTGCTGCTGAACTGCAGTAAAAAGTACCATTCAGCACAATATTGATAACAGAATTCCAGCCATTTACGGAGAGTTTTTCAGCTGGACATATAAAATTCCCTGCAGCATTATTAATGAGAACATCCAGAGTCCCAAAATGGCTTATTGTGAAGTCAATCATTTCTTTTGCTTTATCAGGCTCCCGGACATCCATTTGAAAGGTCAGGACCTGTTCCCCATTTTCAGTCAGTTCTTTTTTTGCCTCTTCAAGCCTTTCAGGATTTCTTCCGGTAATCACAACCTTGGCCTTCTTTTCAGCAAACCGCTTAGCCATTGCCTTTCCCATTCCGTTTGAACCGCCTGTGACAATCACTACCTTACCTTCCAAATCCCCATCCCCTTACCTATTAAATATGAATGAATAACCATTCATATTTTATCATATATTGTTCTTCTATCCTAACGATAATCATAAATTAGTAGAAAAAAGGCAGGGCTGATATGACAAATGAAAAAAATTCCCTGGAAAATGAAAGTTCTTGTTCTTTTTTTTCTGTTTGGATTATCTCTTTTTTTTTACAGCCGATTTGTAGAGCCAAAATTAATAGAAGTAAACCGGCTTACCTTAAAATTTGCCAATTTGCCAAAAAGCGTTAATGGAGTAAAAATACTTCAGTTCAGTGATTTGCATTTAGGCAAAGATTTCAGCCTTGCAAAGTTGAAAAAAGTTGTTGCCAAAATAAATGAACTTAAGCCAGATCTCATTTTATTTACAGGCGACTTAATGGATGAACCAAACAAATATAAAGAGATTCACTTAATTGCTGACATATTAAAACAAGCAAAGGCCCCCCTTGGCAAGTTTGCCGTTTATGGCAATCACGATCATGGAGGCTACGGAACAGAAAACTACCAAAAGATTATGAGTCTGGCAAATTTCCATGTTCTTCAAAACTGCTCCATCCAAATTAACTCTCACCATATATCCCGCTTAACTATTGCTGGAATAGATGATCTTATGCTCGGTCAGCCAGATTACCATAAAACATTAAATGGATTAAGAAAAAACGATTTTACGATTCTTTTATCCCACGAGCCAGATGCTATTGAGAAAGCGGCCGGTTATAAGGTTGATTTTCAAGTATCTGGTCATAGCCACGGAGGACAAATCCGGCTGCCCTTCTATGGCTCAATAAATAAGCCAGCTTTGTATACCCAGGGACTATATGAAAAAAAAGGAACCAAACTCTATGTAAATCGGGGTCTTGGAACGACTCGTCTTCCTTTCCGCTTCTTTTCTTTGCCGGAAATAACGCTGTTTACATTAGCAAAATAGTCTCTTCTAACTAAAAAAAGACTGCCCCCAAAACTTGTTTCCAGATAGCTGCATCCAAACTAGGCATAGTTCGAATTTGCAGACAATCAAGACCCATTTTGGGAGCAGTCCTTTATTCTTCGTCTTCCATTAAGTGGTAAGCATGATCAAAAAGAACTAGCTGACTGTCCACTTCCTCTTCATTGGCATCTAATTTTACATATTGGTATACACCATCACTATTTTGTTCTCTTGCCTTCGTATTATCTGAAAGTAAAATTTCTAAAATTCTGTTTATCCTTTTTTTAATGTTTCCTTCATAGATTGGAAAAAGGATCTCGACCCTTTTCTCCATGTTCCTTGTCATAAGGTCAGCCGAAGACAGATAAGTTTTCTCTTCCCCATTATGGTGGAAAAAGTAAATGCGGCTGTGTTCAAGAAATCGGCCTACAATGCTTCTGACACGGATATTGTCACTGACACCTTTAATTCCAGGTTTTAAACAGCATATTCCCCTAACGATAAGATCAATTTTCACACCAGCATTGGAAGCTTCATATAACTTCATAATAATGTCTTTGTCTGTAAGGGAGTTCATTTTTGCGATAATTCGCCCATTCCCGTACTTTTTCTGATAATGAATTTCCTGATCGATAAGCCTGATAAAATCGCGGCGGATATCAAATGGAGCTACAGATAAATGATGGAACTCCGGTTTTTCAGTATAACCGCTTAGATAGTTAAAAAAGTTTGTCGCATCAATCCCAAACTTCCTCTTTGAAGTAAACAAGCCCATATCCGTATAAAGGTCTGCGGTTTTATCATTGTAGTTTCCTGTACCTAAATGAACGTACCGTTCGATGCGATTGTATCTTCTTCTAACAACCAGGGTTATTTTACTGTGCGTTTTTAAATACGTCATTCCATAGATCACATGGCAGCCGGCTTTTTCAAGTTCCTTCGCCCAATGAACATTATTTTCTTCATCAAAACGGGCCTTTAATTCAACCAGAACGGTTACCTGCTTCCCTTTTTCAGCTGCGCGTTTCAAAGCTTCAATAATAGGTGATCCACCGCTTACTCTGTAAAGAGTTTGCTTAATTGCTAATACGTCCGGATCATCTGCTGCCTCCGATACGAAATCAATAACCGGCTCAAATGACTCGTACGGATGATGCAAAAAGATATCCTTATCAGAAATTTGTTCAAATAGGTCCTTCATTTCCAAAGCAGCAAGATCACGAGGAGGCTGAGGTACCAGATGCTGATAAATAAGGTGTTCATTGTTCCATGACAGCACTTTATAAAAGCTGAAAAGAAAGGTTAAATCAAGAGGACCATCAATTTCGTATACATCTTTTTCATGAATTTCAAGCTCACTTCTTAAATAAGAAAGCATATTGGAGTCAAAAGCGTTTTTTCTTACTTCAAGGCGAACTTCCGCTCCCCACTTGCGCCTTTTTAATTCTTTTTCGATTTCTTTCAGAAGATCCCTTGCTCCCTCTTCATGAATAGTCATGTCAGCATTTCGGGTAATTCTGAACGTTGAAACGGATATAACCTGATATCCTTTGAAAAGTTTATAAATAAAGTGGCTCAAAAGCTCTTCAAGAAGAACAAATTGCTGTCCGCAACCTTCACTTTCAATTTTGACAAACCGCTCAAGCATGGATGGCACTTGTACAATAGCAGTTTTCATCTTGTTCTCTTCGGACTCATCCTCGTCTTCAATTATGACGGCAAGATTAAGACTTTTATTCAGAAGCATTGGGAATGGCCGATAGGCATCAACAGCCATAGGAGTTAATACTGGGAAAACCTGCTCTTCAAAATATTCTTCCAGCCTGCTGAGCTGCCGTTTGTCTAAATTATTCATTGAAAGGAATTCAATACTCTCCTCTTTTAGCTTTGGAAGAAGTAATTCATTTAACGTTCTATATTGTCTTTCCACTAAATCGTGATTTTTTGATGCAATGTATGCTAGCTGCTGCTTCGGTGTCAGTCCTGCTTTATTTTCCGGTTTATTAAAGCCTGCTTTCACTTGATCTTTCAGCCCTGCGACACGAACCATAAAAAATTCGTCGAGATTAGAACTGAAGATGGCCAGAAACTTCAATCTTTCTAATAAGGGGTTTCGATCATCGATTGCCTCTTCAAGAACTCTTTCATTAAAAGCAAGCCAGCTTAACTCACGATTGTTATAGTACATTGGACTTTTTAGTTGAATGTGGGTCTTTAATGTAGATGTATTCATGTTTTTCGTCACCTTCTAAATTGACATAAATAATGATTATTTATTATTTTCTCTTATTTCTTACAAAGTAATCCATTGGGTTTCGTTATGTAAATAGCTCTAATATGCTTGCATTCATGAAGATGGATCACTCTCTTCTTTCTGTTCTAGACACTTATGAATGCTCATTTGTTTAATGCGCAATACCCCCTTTTAAACCGGAAATCCTTTACATGGTTAATGAGGAAAGACCGAGGCTATGTAAATTGTTATATGGGAAAAAGAATAGAAGTCCCAAAAAGACTTCTATCCTCGTATCCATGTGATAAATCAGCTTTTTAGTTAAGTTTGTGTAAAGATGACTTCTATATTCGTCTTCAGAAGTTTTTCCAGGTGTTTTTTTTGTTTCTCCACCTGATATTCCTCAGGCTTCCAGTCCTGACGGCAGTAGATGGTAAAGACAAGCCCTTTTTTATCCCTTTTCAGTTCAATGTTTTCGACAACATTTCGTCTTGTAGCATTTAAGCTGTAAGAGAATTTCAAAATAGCTCCAAGAAGGCGCATGTTCTGCTGCTCTTCCTTTGAAAACCAGCTGAAGAAAGGCTCGATGTACTGTTTGAATGATGCTTTGCTTTTAAAAGATGCTATAAGAGCAATTTTCAATCGTTCTTTATGCAGCAGACCGTCAATTGTACGATTCGCCAGGAGATAAAAGGTGTGCTGGCTGCTCGATTCCGAGTCAATATATTGGCCCAAATTGTAAACAAAGGCACTTCTTTTCAAATCAAGAAAATCCGCTTCACTGAAACTCACATAACCTTCCCTCTGAATGAGCCTTGAAAGGTTACCCGCAAGGTTTGTAACGTGAAAAACATGTCCCAAATCAATATCATAATCTACAGCGAGATCATGAAAGCTTTCTTCTACGACATTGGGAAATTTATCGACGCCAAACCCTTTTGTTAATTCTTCATAAAAAACCCCATCCCTAAGGCCTTTTCTGCTTAATATGAAACCTGTGGAATCTGTTATATTATACAGCATTTTAAACACTTCTATTGCTGGAATAATGATATCTGCCCTGTCTTTTGACAAGCCTTCTACCCTTTGCAGTTCCTGAAATGAAAGTGAAGTCAAATAGTTTTGAATCATTTCTATATCTGGCTTCTTCATTTCATACTGGTGAACTCCAGCAAGGGGATAACCTCTCATAGCTTGCTCAACCTGCACCAGATTCCTCGCACTTCCTCCAATTCCTATAATGGAAAGGCGCTGATTTATCAGCCACGGAAGAGATAGAAACTGCGCTTTGAGAAATTGCTGCAGTTTTTTTAATTCTTGCTGGGACGGAATATTATTTTTTACAAATTGTTTTTTTAAAGATAGTGCTCCAAAAGGAAAACTGTGGAATTCTTTCATTTCCCGATTCTTGAATAGGGTGACCTCAGTGCTTCCGCCTCCGATATCAATCGTAACTCCATCTTTAATAGCAGTAGAATTGACTACTGCTAAAAAACCATAATAAGCCTCTTCAAATTCAGAGAGAACCCGAATGCTAAAATCCGTCTTTTCCTCTACTGCCCGGAGAATTTCTTTTTGATTAACAGCTTGGCGAATCGTAGCGGTTGCCACACATTTTATATCCTTCAGGCCATGATGCCTTGTGACTTCCTCGAAACTTATCAAGGTTTCAAGCAGCACTTGAATTCCTTTCTCTGTCAGCACACTTTCTTCTGTTAAGTAGTTGCGCAGCCTTGCAACAGACTTAACATTCTCTACTTCTCTCAGCCTCTGGCTTTTATCGCGTTCGTATATAACTAATCTCATTGTATTGGAACCAATATCAATAATCGCACTTTTTTCTTTCATAATAAAAACACCCTATCCCCTAAAAGATCGACCTAATTATACCATATTGAATTTCAGCCCACGAAAATTTTCTCACTGCGTCTGCAAATGGGCTGCTCACTTGCATAAAATCTTTAAAGAACACTGCTGCTTTAATGTGTAATTAATTGTATAAGGAGTGTCCTGATGAAATATGAACAGCAATTCTTTAAAAAGGCAATCAGCCAAGCTCTTGAATATAATCGTTTTGTTCATTTGCCCCAAGATATGCCATTGTATGGCCCTGCCTTTAAAAATTCAAGAATTAACCCCTATTCCATTATTGTATCTCTTTCAAAAAAGAGGCTTTTCCTTTTAAAAGCTGGCAGAATTGTTAAGAATTATCCTGTGGGGATTGGAAAAATGCTTACGCGAACGCCAGTCGGCAAATATTTTATCGTGAACAGAGAGCCTAATCCCGGCGAGCCATACGGCGAAAAGTGGCTTGGTTTATCGAAACCGCATTATGGCATTCATGGTACCGATAATCCCGCAACAATTGGAAAAACTGTTTCGCACGGCTGTATTAGAATGTATAATAAAGATGTTTTAGAGCTTGCTTCCCTGGTTCCTAATGGGACTGCAGTTAAAATCCAGCGATAAATTTTTCCTCATCATAAGCAGACTAACATCATCTGTCTTTCTTATTTAATCATCTTCGATTGCAAAGAGCCTTATTATTAGGAGCGTTGAGATGGAAATATTCAAAAACCCAAATTTTGCAAAACTTTTTTCAGCAGCTCTTTCCTCACAAATGGGGACAACCATCGGAAATATTAGGAAGGGTAAGCGGCTGGATTGATCCGCTGATGATGCTACGCAGACTTTAGCGCTTGCGCTTATTGCTCTTCTCTTCCCAAATGTAATAGGAAAGTTAGACTACATATAGTTTGGAATGGCTTCTATCATATTATGTGTTTTTTATCAATACGCATCTGTTCTTCCAAAATTGAGCGAACGAGCAGCAGCTATTGACTATACAAGACCTGCCGCAAAAAATAAATCTAAAAATAGTATCCGTTCAGCACTTTAAAGTCAGTATTTCGGCTGTCTATTTTTATTTCAAGCCTTTATCATTCGACAAAATTTAGTATAATAGGAATAGAATGTTAATGTTACTAAAGGTTGTGTCTATTTTGAACATTTATCGGACTTTTTCCCGAACTGCGTTAAGAAATTATTTTATAGGATCCATTGCAGCTGTTTTTGGTATTGGGGCTATTTTTGTGTTTTCTACATTGCAAATGACTGTTTGGGAAACATGCATTCTTGGAGGAATTATTTTTGTATCTTTTCTTATTATGGTGACACTTGAATATTTGTTTTTCCAATTACACCTCAAACCTATCCGGCTGGCCATGCTTGCTGACTCTCCGCCTCTTGAAGTTCTCGCTATTGCTTATAAAAAAGCACATCAGTTTCCAATGTATACCGTATATCGAATTTATGGCCCCCATCTTTTTGGTTTTTCTGTTCCCGGTATTTCTCTCACTTTGCTTGCTATGCATGATAAACTGCTATCCTTTCCAATACACTATGTGATGCTCGCAATGCTTGGAGCAATCTTATTTGCTGGAATGCACTCTGTTATAGAATTTTTTCTGTCCTCTCAGTCCATTTTGCCTATTTTGGCAAATTTAAAGGAAAAAACGCACCGTGTTCACAAAATCGATCTAGCTCAAGAGTCTCATGTTTTTATTTCGATCCGCACCAAAATTATGTACAGTGCTATTTATATTGGCGTCTTCCCGCTTATTCTTTTCAGTCTTGCTACTCAAGTACATATCACTGAAGCATCTCTCCCTTTACTGACTGATTATTGGCGCTGGGCGGGAGTCGTTCTGGTCATGTCAGTTGTTTTTGCCGTTTTGGGAGCTTACCTGCTGTTTCATAATATAGTTGACCCGATCAGCAGTCTTCAGCAGGGAATCCAGCAGGTTGAACGGGGAGATCTTGCGTATAGAGATGAGATATATTCTGATGAATTCTCAAAACTGATTACAGGCTATAATCAGATGATTGACGGGCTGAAGGAACGGGACCCAATTAACAGCCAGCTGCTGGAAAGCTTATTCAGAACCCTTGCTGTTACCCTTGACGCAAAAGATATTTATACTGCAGGGCATTCTGTCAGAGTATCCGAATATGCTGTGATGATAGGCCAAAAAGCAATGCTGCCTCCAGAAGAACTCGACCTTTTGAAAAAGTCTGCCCTTCTTCATGATATTGGAAAGATCGGAATAAGGGATGAAATCCTATTGAAGGAAGGCAGATTAACAAACGAGGAATTTGAGGAAATCAAAAAGCACCCAGTTATCGGAGCCAATATACTTTCCAACGTACAGCCAATGGAAGAAATGGCTTCTTTAATCCCAGGCGTTCGCTATCACCATGAAAGATTTGACGGTTTAGGTTATCCGGAAGGAAAAAAGGGGAATGATATACCTGTATTCGGAAGAATACTTGCTGTAGCTGATGCTTTCGATGCAATGACATCAGATAGGCCTTATCGAAAAGGTATGCCATTAAACAAAGCCCTTCAGATTATTGAACAAGGAAAAGACACCCAGTGGGACCCTTATTATGCTGATTTATTTTTGAAAATCATGCAAAATGATCAAATGGGAAAAGCTGCTAACGGATAAATACCTACAGTCTAATGATCATTCCTCTCTCAATTGGTCAGATATTCCCAAGCCCTTCAAAAGAAAGGTAATCTGCTTATGGTTGCAAATTACCTTTTTCAGAAAGTATAATGAGAGTTAATAAGAAATTTGGGAGCATTAAGCTGGACCGGATTCCGCTTACCAAAAGAGAGAAATTACAAAAAAGGAGAGAAAGAATGGAAGATAGAAATTGTTCCTTCTCATATGAACCCACAATTGAAAATTTATCTAAAGCAATATTTGTTGTAAATAAGCATGCAAAAACAGCATCTAACCCTAAGTTTCTTTATTTGCTTAAAAAGAAGGCCCTCTTAAAATTGGTTTCTGAAGGAAAAGCTCAGAAAAAAGGACTGCATTTTTCACAAAATCCCAAATACAGCCAACAGCAATCTGACGTGCTGGTTTGTGCAGGAAAATATTATTTTCATATGCCCCCATCAAAGGAAGACTTCGAACAATTGCCACATCTGGGAACCCTGAATTCAACCTACCGAAACCCAAAAACCCACCTGTCTCTCACAAAAGCAAAAACGCTCTTGCAGTCATATGTCGGCATAAAAGAAAACCAAAACCAAGAAAAAAAACAAACAGCTCCTAAAAAGCAGCACGCTTATTCTAAACCTGTCTTCAAACGCCTTGGAGAAAGTTATTTTTAAGTAAGATTTTTTATTGTTATTATAGATATGAAAAAAGCATGCCGATGTCATGGCATGCTTTTTATTTGCAAATTTTTATATTTGATCACTCAGTAAACAATTCATCTGCATACCGTTTAAGAGAGAAAAAAAAAGTTGGCACACTTTTAGCTTCAAGGTTCTCAAACAATTTTTCTGTAACACCTTTATAGTACCATCCTTGCTTGTCCTTTCCCCTTTTAAAATGACCCCAAATTTCTTCCCCGCTTTTTTGAAATGCATCATACATGCTTTTTATATTGTCCAGCTTATCCGCTGCAAGCAAACACTTTTCCTTTAGACTTGCATCTGCAGCACAATAGATTGTATGGCGTTTGCGTTCTTCCCATGACAGAGACTTATCTTCTGTATTAGAAGCCACAAGACGTGCAATATCGGATCCGAACATTTCTTCAATTTCATCTATCGTCACTGAGGTGTCTTCCACAATATCATGTAAATAACCAGCTGCAATCAATTCTTCACTGCAGCCAGCTTTCAGAAGGATGCTTGCGACATTTTCCACATGAGTAAAGTAGGGCTTTCCTGTTAATTTTCTCACCTGTCCCTGATGCATTTGCTCAGCAAACCGTTTAGCCTGATCAACTTTTTTCAGAAGAAGCACCTCCAAATAATCAATCTATAGCTTCAACTATAAAATATACTGATCAATCTTGGCAACCAGTTCCCCTATTTCAGGTTTGGAGACCTGCGCATTCGCCCCTACCATTTGACCTTTATGAAGAAGATCATTTGTAATTAAGGAGGAGAATATGACAACTGGAAGCTTCTCAAGATTTGCTGTTTCTTTAATGCGCTTAGTAAGATGATGTCCATCCATTTGGGCCATCTCGATGTCCGTAATGACAAGCTGAATTTCGTCTTCAATGGCTTTTCCCTCCTGAATCAGGGAAAGCAGAAAGTTCAAAGCATCTTGTCCATTTTCAAAAAACTCCAGGTTTATAAATCCGGCTTCATTCAGTGTTTCCTGAAGCAGTTTTCGGAGCAATGGAGAATCCTCTGCTACAACAAGTTTTTTCTCAGATCGTTCCCGTTCTCCAAGCTTTTTTACTTTTTCAACGCTAACTCCATACTCCGGACTGATATCTACAACAATTTTTTCAAAATCAAGAAGAAGAATCATATCTCCGTTCAGCTTAATCACGCCAGTTATATGACTTTCCAGTCCTTGATACATATGAGATGGCTTTTCAATCTCATTCCATGAAATCCTGTGAATTTGAGTGACGGAATCCACGTGAAACACCATTTTTTGTTTATTAAATTCCGTCACAATAAATTTACTCGCTCTCGTTTGAGGCATCGGTTCACTATTCAAAGCCCTCGCAACGTTCACGACAGGCAGTATTTCTCCCCGCAATTCAATGATCCCTTCAACATGCGGATGAGAATGCGGGACCAGTGTGACGTCTACTGGCTGAATGATTTCTTTAACCTTTATCACGTTGATTCCGAATTTATTTGTTCCAACTCCGAACTCAACCAATTCAAGTTCGTTCGTTCCAGATTCCAATAATATCCCTTTTTGCTGGTTCATTCTTTTCGTCCTTCCATCACACGCATATTTGGTACCTCTTCTTTTATTTATATCGGCATGAACCCCTGGTTCATTTAGTATTGGTGACGAAATATGAACAGATGTCTGAAGCTTGACACTCATATTATCTAATAAAGAAATTTCATCACGCGTTCATCTGCCAAATTCGTATTAATTGAGCATGATTCCGCTTCACGGCCATACTGCCAAATCCACACATTTCCTCTGCATTTAGGCACTGCCGGCTGAAAATTTGGCGCTTTCCGTTCGGTACTGACACCCGTCTCGGGCTCTGCGCTCCAAAGAATGCTTTGCATTGCAATTTGCGGGTTCTTTTTAACTGCTGAGCAATAAGCTTCTGGGAAGCTTCCTCTTATAGGATCATGGTAAAATCCGGCTTTGTATCCTGATGTAACCATGGTTTCTGTCCAGCCCGCGAGCCATTCATCATCAACTGAAATAAAACTTTCAACATTTGCAAAAATGGCTGTGTCCTGCGGTATACCCAGCCTCCTGGCATGAAAAACGGCATTCCGCACTGCTGTGATCCCCTTTTCCCGCCCGATCGCCTGGTCAAATACATTGTAGATTGGAAGTACTTTAATATTATGGCTTTTAAGAAAACTGATTTCCATTTTGGTCATTCCTCTGGAAACATTTGAAATGTCCGTTAAATACCTGCCCCAGAACTTCGGTGTCCCAAAGTTTTGCAGGACACAGCTAAGCAGTACCTGATCTACCTTTCTGGCAGAATCAACTCCCCAAACTTTTCGGGCCAAGGGAACCCACACCCTTTCACATCATATCTGTTTCTATATATATGATAAGGCGGGCTTTTGGTGCCCCGTAAGCTTTACTCTAGTGTTTCGTGTGTTACTCTACTGTGAATCAAGAGTCCAATAAGCACGAGAAGCATCAATGAACCGAGAGCCATCCTGCTTGCAAGATTTCCATAGTCTCTAAAAAGGAATGTAATTGTTCCATAAAGAAGAGGACCTGCTATGGCAGAAATTTTACCTGAGAACGCAAAGAGTCCGAAGAATTGTCCTCTCTTTTCATCCGGTGTCAAATAAACGATAAACGTTCTTGAAGCGACCCACATGCTTCCAAGTGCGACACCGAATAAGCTGCCTGCAATCCAGAACATCCACTGTGCATTCGCAAAAACTGCCAGCATCAAGGCAATTAAGAGGAGAATACCAACAATGAAAATAGCCTTCTTTGGACCGGCAGATCTTGTCACATATCCGAATATAAATGAACCGATAATACTTGATAAAGTGGAAACAAGATACAAGATAATAAACTGCCCTGTTGAAAAGCCTATAATGGCTTTTGCATAAACCGCCATCATGGCTATAGCCGTCGAAAGGGCATCACTAATAAAGAAAAAAGCAATCATAAATAAAAAAATGCTTCTAAACTGTTTCATTTCCAAAAAAGTCTGATATATTTCCTTGTAGCCGCTGATAAACGGCTTTTTTTCAGCAGTAGAAACCTGCTTTTTATCTTTAATAAAAATCATAAGCGGCAAAGAAAAAATGAGGAGCAGTATGGCAGTTGGAATAAACGCCCTGTGAAAACCAGAATCCCCAATAAACGGATAAACACCTAGACCTGCAAGCGTTCCAATATAGCCAACGGCAACGCCAAAACCTGATATTAAAGGAATGTTCCTTTTGTGGGTTAGGTCTGAAATCATTGAATCATAGAATACTAAACTTGAAGAATAAAAGAACTGCCCAAAGATGAAGCACAAAATAACAAGAAATAGCGACAAAGGTATTCCCATAAAGCTGCTGATCCAATTCAAGGAGCCAAAAACCCCCATCAATATAGTAAAAACTACCGTAATCAAAATAAAAGGAATAATATATTGTTTCTTTTTACCCGTCCTGTCAATCAAAACACCAAATAAGGGGGAGAAGAGAACAAGGAAAAGACTGGCAACAGAGTTGGCATATGATATAAACGTGCTTGCGACTTGGTTAAGCTTTTCACTCTGGCCAATTGTTTCCTGAAGATAAAATGGAAAAAAGATTGTAATAACGTTGGAGGAAAAGATCGTATTAGCAAAATCAAATAAGGCCCAAGATAAAATTGGAATAGATAGATAGAGCTTCCATACATTATGTTTCTTAACTGACGCAGTTTCCGTCTCTAATTGAGGCATGTTCTACACCCTTTTCCATTAAAATAGGTTCCAGCCTATATACTTCTGTGAGATTTAGCCTATTCCCTTTATTATGAATTGCGGTTTTTTTACTCTAAGGTGCTGCAGACTGCTGAAGCGAGAATTCGTATTTGTTGAATGAATAAAATAATTTTTCCAGCGTAACAGTCTGGTTTATCATATTACAGAGATGCATCTTTTCCATTCTGCTGGTATAATGCTTTATGTGAATCGGCTTTTTCGATTTCATGGGTTGGGTTGAGGGTCGTTTATTAAAGGAAGGTTCCTTTGAATAAATTTTTTCAAATTAAGGAGAATGATACAACAGTAAAAAGAGAATTGCTAGCAGGTGCAGTTTCCTTTTTTACCATCGTTTATATTGTCGTTGTTAATGCATCGATTCTTTCAGATGCAGGCATTCCGCTTGAAGCAGGTATAATTGCAACCATTTTTTCCTCTGTAGCAGGATGCCTCATTATGGGCTTTTTGGGAAATGCACCAATCATTTTAGTGCCTGGCATGGGTGTAAATGCCTTGTTTACGTATACCATATGCCAATCGATGGGACTTGGATGGAAAGAAGGCTTGGCAGCTGTTGCCGTTTCAGGTCTCTTATTCACCGTCATTGCTTTTTCAAGGTTGACAGACATCCTTTCAAAAGCTATTCCTTCATCCATCAAAGAAGCCATAACAGTCGGAATCGGTATATTTCTTACATTTATCGGGCTTCAAAAAGGAAAACTCGTTGTCTCAAGCGACACCACTTTTGTCAAAATGGGCAATTTAAGTGATCCTCATGTCATTGTGACAATCATCACACTGCTTGTAACAGTGATATTGTTTGCAAGAGGAGTAAAAGGTGAATTTCTGATCAGTATTCTGTTTGGATCAATGCTTGCAGCAAGCTTTGGATTAATTGATCCATCAGCTTCTAAAGGCTCTGGGTCCCCTTTTTCAGATTACTTCCATGTGTTTGGAGCTCTCTCCTTTCACAGCCTTTTGCAATTTGGTTTCTGGGCAGCTGTCTTTTCCCTGACAATGGTTATAGTATTTGAAAATGTAGGATTGGTCCATGGACATGTGGGTATGATTAACCGGCCTGATAAGTTTAAAAAAGCCCTTCAGGCAAATGCCCTGTCTGCCTTTTTATCAGGAGTTGCAGGAACAAGTCCGACAGTCAGCACAGTCGAATCAGCGGCAGGAATTGCTTCTGGCGGAAGAACAGGTTTAACTGCAATTACAACAGGACTTTTCTTTCTCTTATCTCTTTTCTTTCTGCCTTTTGTTAAACTTGTTCCTGACAGTGCCATTGCTCCCATTCTTATTCTAATCGGCGGCTTGATGATTCAAAGCATCCAAAAGATTGATCTGCAGGATTTTACAGAAAGCTTTCCGGCATTTTTAATCATTGCTTTGATCCCGCTGACTTACAGTATTGTTGATGGCATGGCCTTCGGATTTATTGCGTATCCCATTTTAAAAATGGCAATGAAACGCGGAAAAGAAGTAACGTTACCCCTTTATGTCATTGCCTTCCTGTTTCTTGTTAACTTTTTGTTTCAATCTCTTCATTAGATAACAGGTGATGCTGGCTCAGGTAGACTATTTACTGGTCTGCCTGAGCCTGTTTTTTTGCTTGCTTGGTCTCTGTCCCCTATACGATAATCCCTTTTTCACTGCTGAAACAATTTGTCCTTTATGCTACATATCAAACTCGATAAATTGGCATCCCTCTCTTTTTTAAAATTCTTGATAGCAGCTAAAAAGCCTATATGGAAATTCTATAATTTTTTAATTTTAGAAAAGATTGCTAACCAGTGAAAATACACTATATAATGCCTTTATAATGGGTTCTTAGAACGAGAGGAGAAAATGATGGCTAATAAAGCAAGTAAAAAAGGATTTGTCGTGGCAGGGCTTCTTTTAGGCATCCTTATGGCTGCAATGGATAATACCATTGTGGCAACAGCCATGGGGACAATCGTTGGTGATCTTGGAGGCCTTGATCAGTTTATTTGGGTAACCTCTGCCTACATGATCGCAAGTGTAGCCGGCATGCCGATATTCGGAAAGCTGTCGGATATGTATGGAAGAAAACGTTTTTTCATGGCGGGACTGCTTATTTTTATTGTCGGTTCCATTCTTTGCGGAACAGCGCATGATATGGTTCAGCTCAGCATTTACCGTGCCATCCAAGGGCTTGGAGGCGGGGCGCTGATGCCAATTGCCTTTACAATCATGTTCGATAGTTTTCCTCCTGAGAAGCGCGGAAAAATGTCCGGATTATTCGGAGCAGTATTTGGGATCTCAAGTGTTTTTGGCCCGCTCCTTGGCGCATATTTGACAGATTATCTCGATTGGCGCTGGGTTTTCTATGTGAACATCCCCCTTGGACTTGCTGCTCTGTTTTTTGTATTTCGATTCTATTTTGAATCGATGGAAAGAAGAGAGCAAAAAATCGATTGGGCAGGTGCCATTCTCCTTGTATCCTCTGTTTTATGTCTTATGTTTGCACTTGAACTTGGCGGAAAAGAAATTGATTGGACCTCCCCTCTCATGTTCTTATTATTTGGCGGATTTGCAGTATTTTTAGCCTTCTTTATTTATGTCGAAAAGAAAGCTTCTGATCCTATCATTTCATTCAGTCTTTTCAAAAACAGACTGTTTGCTGCAAGCCAGGGAGCAGGATTCTTTTATGGATCAGCGTTTATTCTCGGCACAATCTTTATTCCCATATTTGTACAAGGAGTTTATGGCGGCTCTGCGACCAATGCAGGTCTCATTCTTACTCCAATGATGCTGGGAAGTGTAGCTGGAAGCCAGATCGGAGGCGGCTTTGCTGCAAAAACGTCCTACAGAAATCTAATGATCATCTCAGCCCTTTTCTTTATTACGGGGATCTACCTCCTCAGCACACTTACTGCTGAAACACCTAGAATTCTTGTTACGGTATTTATGGCGATCATGGGACTTGGCGTTGGATTCTCCTTTCCATTGCTCAGTATGGCCTCGATCCACGGAATTTCTATGAGACAAAGGGGAACAGCGAACTCAACAAACGCCTTTTTCCGTTCCATCGGAATGACTCTTGGCATTACCATTTTTGGTACAATTCAAAATAACCTTTTTATTGATAAGCTGACAAAAGCGTTTCCTGACTTTTCCAAGTTCAGTCCTACAGGCGATACGAGAGCACTTTTATCTGCCAGTGCGAGAGCTAATATTCCTAAAGATGTGCTTGCACAAATTTCTAAATCGATGGCTGAATCCATTTCATCTATGTTTGGCTGGTCTTTAATTGCGGCAGTTCTGGCTCTGGTCTTTGTCCTTTTGATGCCTAACAACAGACTTGAAACAAGCCAAAAACCTTCTGCTGCTCATGCTATGAAAAAGCCTGGAATGGCTGAATGAATAAGTGCGGATAATTAATTCCTTCAATGAGAACAGCTGATAAAGCTGTTCTTTTTTCGAAATAATGATTGCCGCAGGTAATAGGTTAGTGAAAAAAATAGGTCTAAAGACCTTTACAATAATTTAACATTCAGAAAAATTTCCAAATCCGTTTTTTATAGTAAAATAGTAGTAATAAGCAAGGGATAAACAAGGAGACGGTAGTTATGATAAAGATTGGAGATATAATTGATCAGGTCCCTTCAGTCCATATACACACCAAGAGCAGCGAAGTTAACGGGCTGTTTGAAGACCAGCATGACCTTGAGGGAATTGTTGTTACCCAATCGGATGCACCGATTGGACTTGTGATGAAGTCTCATTTTTATCAGAAACTGTCCTCTAAATACGGTTATGATCTGTTTATGGGAAGGTCCATTGAACTTGTCATGGACAAACAACCTCTTATCGTAGATTATTTCGAATCATTAACAAAAGTCAGCTCTCTTGCAATGGAGCGCCTTCAGGAACATTTATACGATTATGTAATCGTTACCTTAAATAATCGTCTTGCAGGTGTGGTCAGCATTAAAACCTTACTGATTAAGTTTGCAGAGGTCCAGGTTAATATTGCGACCTACACAAATCCTCTTTCGGGGCTGCCTGGCAATGTGCTGATAGAAAATCAGCTAACGGAAATAATCGCTAAAAATGAACCTTTTACTTTTTTATATACTGATTTAGACCATTTTAAAACCTACAATGATACTTACGGTTTTAATAAAGGCGATCTTTTAATAAAGGAAACCGCAAGTATACTGAATAAATACATTTTGTTGAATGGAACAGAAAATGCTTTTGTCGGTCATATCGGCGGTGATGATTTCGTAGCGATTCTGCCTCATTATGAATTTGAGTCAGTGTGTGAATCCATCATTAAAGAGTATTCTATAAGGCTGAAACAATTTTATGACCCGTCTGATTGGGAGAGAGGTTCTATTTATACAGTTACACGTGACAACCGCTTTTTAGATATCCCGCTTGTTGCCCTTTCTATTGCAGTTGTCACTAACGAAGACAGGCAATTCAAAACGGTTGAAGAATTAAGCGGTATTGCGGCCAAAACTAAGAAACAATGCAAAACCAACCCCACCAGCTGTTTTGTCCGCTACATTGATGCACAAACAACAGTCTAATTAAAAAAGGACTTATTCATAATTGCCAAGCGCTTATGAATAAGTCCTTTTTTAACATCGCCTACCCATTCTTCATATTCTAATTGAGCAGACAATATGACTGGGAGGCAATGAAGTGGACAATTATAATCGTATGTTTCCAGGAGCTCCTCCTTTAGGTCCCGGCCAGGGCCAAGGTTTTCCAACTGGGGGACAGCCCCCTTTTCAGCCAGGATTTCCCGAAGGAGGATCAGGAAGACAGAGCCAGCCTGCTTTAGGTACTCCTCCAAGTGTCATTCCTCCTGAAGGGGTTTCTCTTTACGCTGTGGATCCTGGTTCCATTAGAGGTTGCTTATTCCGATACACATATATTCGGCTAAAGAGCGGAAGATCCTTTTGGTTTTATCCTGTTTACGCTGGAAGAACCTCTGTGGCAGGATATCAGTATAACCCGTATCAATATAGATGGTTTTACTCAGGCTATGATGTATCCCAAATCAGGTCTTTCTACTGTACCTGAATTAAAAAACAAGGACTGATTCATTAAAAAGTGCGTCACACTTTTTGAGTCATGTCCTTTTTTATTTTTTTGGAATTTAAGGGAATGAGGACAGCGATGGAGCTTCCTCTCCATCTCAATGTGAATGTGAATGACTTCTCCTGCTTCTTCCATTCTTGTAACTACAGCTTCCTTAAATCCTGGCAAATTCGATAAAATCCATACATACGCGGACCCAATCTTTTTACTTGTTTCTCGAAAATTCAATTATAAAGAGAATTGGTGGCTGCGCGTTTTTTTATGTCGAATTTGTTTCTCAACCCAACAAATATTATAGAGCCAGAAAAAATGCTAAAAATTCTATCCGAGAACTTAATTATGCCCATATAAAAGTGCCGGCCCTTTTCAGGCCAGCACTTGATTATGCTATTCATTTTATCTTTAAATGAAAGACTGTCTCATTAGCTTCCCTTTTTTTCTTGTTTTCATCGTTTCCATAAACTCTTCCCGTCTCACGGCCTGCGCATAAATTTTATCAATTTCCTGTTTGTAAAATTTCATATGTTCCAGTGTAAGTGCATTAAACATTTCATTTTTAAGCTTTTGAACAATGACAACTTCTTCAGCAGTCAACAACGTTTCATCTTTTTGCATATCGCGCATCCTCTTTCCATGAGGTAGTATATTTCATTATTCGTCAAGCCTCATTCGTATAAGGGGGTCGATTTATAATTTTGAAGATTTATTATATCGGAAGTATCCTTTTTTCCAAAAGAAGATAATCATTCCTCCTCCAATAACGGCCATCACCCCTAAGGCAATGAAGTAACCGTATTTCCATTTAAGCTCAGGCATGTTTTCAAAATTCATTCCATACAAACCTGCTATAAAAGTCAGAGGCAAGAAAATGGAAGAAATGACAGTGAGCGTCATCATAATCCGATTCATTTTCTCCGAACTGATCGATAAATAGCTGTCACGAATATCGGCAGTCAATTCCCGATTGGCATCAACCATTTCCACAAGTTTAAGCAAATGATCATAAACATCCTGTAGATAAATTTCTTTTTCCTTTAATTTGCTTAGTCTGGTTGATGATATCATCCGATACAGCAGATCACGCATAGGTATAATTGTTCTTCTAAGTTTATAAAGATCAGAACGAATCGAGAAGACTTGGTCCATTAGAACACTGACTGTCTGCCCTTTTGTGTTTTCTTCAATTTCATTCAGAAGATCTTCCATTTTATAAACCGGAGGAAAATAATCATCAACTAAACTATCCAGTATTTGATACATAATCTGCATCGGACCTGTCTGTAAATGAGGTTCCTTTTTCACTTTCAGAAAAAGATTATTCAAATCCCGTACAGAGCTTTTATGGTAGGAAACAATATATTGTTCACTCACAAATAAATCGACTTCTTCAGCTGCAAGGTTTTTATGGTTAATAGAATGAAGGACTAAAAAATAATAATCATCATAAAAATCTAACTTAGGGCGCTGTACAAATTCTACACAGTCCTCAATGGCAAGGGGGTGAAAGCGGAAAAATCGGGAAAGAATTGTTATTTCCTGCTCTGTTGGGGCTTGAAAGTCAACCCAAAACCATTTTATTTCTTTATTTTTTAATGATCTGAGGGGCAGATCGTAAAGTACTTCTCCTGTTGTATTGATAGCTAAGGTTCGGATCATTAAATTTCCAACTTTCTCTGTACAATTGCTTACTAAAGGGTATACCCCCGTAAAAACATTTTAAACCATCAACAGTAAAAACAAGCAACAATTTAAAAGTAATGTTAAAATAATGTCAAAGATTGTTCAGAAAAAAGGTGATTATATGGAACATTTAATTCAGCCCAGAGTAAAAAACATTGAAATATCAGGAATCCGAAAATTCTTTAACCTCGTAGCTGATTATGAGGATGTTGTCTCTCTTACAATTGGACAGCCGGATTTTTTCACTCCGCATCATGTTAAAACGGCTGCTAAAGAAGCTATTGATGCGAACTTCACTTCTTATACTCAAAATGCCGGTATAATTGAGCTTAGAAAAGCAGCCTGTCATTTTGTTCAGGAGAAATACCAGCTTCACTTTCAGCCTGAAGATGAAGTTATCGTGACATCAGGTGCCAGCCAGGCTATAGATGTAGCACTCAGAACCATATTGGAGGAAGGGACGGAAGTAATTCTTCCAGGACCTGTTTATCCGGGATACGAGCCGATTATCCGCCTATGCGGTGCTACCCCGGTTATTATAGATACTTCTCTTCACGGATTTAAATTGAAAGCTGATTTGATTGCATCACGTCTCACAGAGAAGACCCGGTGCGTTATTCTTCCCTACCCTTCCAATCCGACAGGAGTCATAATGGATGAGCAGGAACTCAAAGATATTGCGGCACTTCTTAAAGGAAAAGATATCTTTGTTCTTTCAGACGAGATCTACAGCGAGCTGGTCTTCAGGGGACGGCATGTCTCAATCGGCACCATGCTTCCGGAACAAACAATTGTCATTAACGGCCTTTCCAAATCACATAGTATGACAGGCTGGAGAATTGGATTTCTATTTGCAAGAAAAAACATCATTAAGCATATGCTGAAGGTTCATCAATATGGGGTATCTTGTGCTTCCTCCATTTCGCAAAAAGCTGCTTATGAAGCTTTAACAAACGGCATGGACGACGCAATTGTGATGCGAGAACAATACAGCAGACGCATGAGGTATGTTTATGAAAGGCTGCTTGAAATGGGAATAGAAGCAGAAATGCCAAGCGGGGCATTCTACCTGTTTCCTTCTATTCATCGATTTGGTCTTTCCTCCTTTGACTTTGCTATGTCGCTTGTCAGCGACGGCGGTGTGGCACTTGTTCCAGGCAGCGCCTTTTCTCATTACGGCGAAGGGTATGTCCGACTCTCCTATGCATACTCCATGGAAAAACTGGAAGAGG
Organism: Chryseobacillus diguaensis; assembly: GCF_049220665.1. Taxonomy (NCBI): domain Bacteria; kingdom Bacillati; phylum Bacillota; class Bacilli; order Caryophanales; family Bacillaceae; genus Chryseobacillus; species Chryseobacillus diguaensis. The sequence continues at coordinate 19,467 of NZ_JBMKNV010000001.1, read as the reverse complement.
CAATGAATAGGATGGAAAAATTTCTGGCGAATGTAGCCAGATAATCTTTTTAAGAAGGCTTACCCAGCGGTTCATTCATTAGATGAACCGCTTTTATTTATGGGAAGAGTTATGGTAAAGCACGTCCCTTTCCCAATTTGGCTTTCCACATGAGTTGTTCCATTATGGTTTTCAATAATTTTATAAGTAATCATGAGGCCAAGCCCTGTACCTTTTTCTTTCGTTGTATAAAAAGGCTCTCCCATACGTTTTAAAACATCTTGAGGTATTCCTTTTCCCGTATCCTTAACGAGAATAATCAGGCCGCTTTGTTCTACTTTCGTCTCAATAATAATTTTTCCGCCTTGAGGCATTGCATCAATGCCGTTTTTGATTAAGTTTATAAATACCTGCTTTAATTGGTTTTGATCGCATTTAATATGCAGGTCTTTTATCTCATGATGCTGCTCAATAGCAACATTATTCAGATTCGCTTGGGTTTCTAGCAGGGTGGATATTTCCTGCAGCAAGGTGCGTACGTGAGTGGATTTAAATACACTTTCTTGAGGCTTGGCAAGTAAGAGAAGTTCGCTTAATATCAATTCAATGCGGTTTAATTCAGAAAATACGATGTCATAGTAAGTATCTGTTCCGTCTGAAGGCTTCATTAGCTGCAAAAAGCCTTTTATTGCTGTCAGCGGATTACGGATCTCATGAGCAATCCCTGCAGCCAGCTGGCCTGCGACAGACAATTTTTCTGATCTTAACATAAGTTCTTCTGTTTTCTTTCTGTCAGATATGTCCCTCATGATAACCTGAACAGCAGGCTCGCCAAAAAAAGTAGTTGGAATGCAAACAGCCTCTGTATAGATAATAGAACCTGAAAATGTTATCCAGGACTGCTTAATGACTTCAACCTCACTGTCCCCATTTAGAATTCTTTCAAGAGAATCCTTTGTATGCTGCTGTTCCTCTTTTAGCATGTACAGAAAAATACTTCGTCCAAGGACATCAGGGTAGTCACTCGCTTTAAAAAGATTGACGCCCGACTCATTCATAAATACCCAATTAAAATGGTGGATAACTGCAATCGTATCTATGGAATTTTGAATGAGTTTTTGGTAGCGCTCCCTGCTTTTCTGAAGTATTTTCTGAAATTTTTTTCTAGAAGAAATATCAATTAATACAACAAGCTCTGCATTTTCCCCATTAAAGTTAGCCGAGTTGGATTTGAGCTCCACATCAACATGTTTTCCATCAAGACGCTTCCATGTTTGTTCGATTAATCCTACAAATGATTGATTTTGAATTCTGTTTATATAGGTTTTTGTAATTTCATGATAATCTTCATGGATAAATTCAAAAGAACTTCTGCCAATCAGCTCTTTTGAAGACTCTGCCCCCAATAAAGCAACCATTGATTTGTTCACATACCGAATATGTCCATGAACAGATATAAACACAGGAGAAGGCAGCAATTCAAGCATTTTTAATTCATCTTCCTTGAGAGGCATTTCCTTATTCATTTCAGTAAATCTTTCTTTCGGAATCATTAAAAAAGAAGGCCAATATGGAATGCTGTCACACATTTTCATTTTGATGATAATTTCCCGGTCATCAGTCCCGATTTTGTTTTGAATAAAATCAACTGTGGTTTCTACCCAAACATAGTCGAGAGTTTTTTTGCGAAATCGGAACGCACAAGGATAAAGATGATGATCATTATAAAAATAGCTTTCCACTAAAAAATTGTCTTCTGAATGAATCATATCTTTCATATATCTCCCAATCAGCTCATCCTGCATATATCCAAAATGCTCAAATGAGTTGGATGAAACGAACAGAATTTTGCCGCTTGGAGAAACAACAGCGTACAAATCCACCTGCTCTACAACAGCTGTATGATTAACCAGCCTTTGACTCATAACCCATTCCCCCTTCATTAACGGAAAAAGCACTTTACTGAGTCCAATATAGCTTCTATATCAAGTTAATTAATATCCATGTATTACCAAACCTATTCGGTAGGCAGCTTGAAATTCCTTCATTAAAAACGAATTATTTAAAATCGAAAAATGCTGCCATAATGGCAGCATTCCTTTTAATGCATTCCTTTATATTCACCTTGATTTTTAGCAGCTTTTTCTTTTTTTGCCTTTTCATGATGCATTTCATTTGTATCATGGCTGCCATCTTCATGGCTGAATTCAGAATCGATCACACTTGAATCAAATCCTTGCTTACTCTTTTGATCAGGATTTGTTTTTCGTTTTGGCATCATTTAGCCCCCTTCTTCATTTCTCATTATTATGTAAAAAGAAGGCTTGCATTATTCTATTCCTGAAAAGCCTTCATCATATTGGAGGCATGTGAAACAGCACCGCCAGAGCGAAGAAGTGAAGCTACCATGATGGCTTCTGCAAGCTCTTCTTTTGAATTGCCCTCTTTTTTAGCATATTGAGTATGCATGTCAATGCAATAAGGGCATTCTGTTGTATGGGCGATCGCTACAGCAATCAATTCTTTAAGCTTTGCGCTTAAGCTTCCTGATTTAGTTGCAGCTCCGAAAAACGCTTTTGCAGATTGCTGAATTTCAGGTAAGAGATCTCCTTTTTGAAACACATCTTGAAGATCCGCTTTATTATAGTAGGTTTCTGATTTTTTACCGTCGTAGCTATTGTGCATTTGAAGCCTGTGCGTAAAAGCTCCCCCAGCTTCTAAAGCTGCTGTTACCATCACACCTTCAAAAAGCTCTTCAAGGGTGGCACCCGCCTTTTTGGCACTCTTTGTATGGCTGTCAATGCAATAAGGGCACTCAGTAGCATGAGCCACCGCAACCGCAATAATTTCTTTTTCTTTTTTACTCAAATGTCCTTCACTCATCACAGCTTGGCTGAAGGCTTGATATGCTTTGTATGCTTCAGGTGCAAGCTCAGGGAATTTCTCCATCAGTTTGTAATTTTCCTTACTATAGAAATCGCTCATATTCGTTCAGCTCCTTTTTCAATGTCACTATATATTTCACCTATTAAGGATCCGTTAAACAAAAAAGAAGAGCATTTCTGCTCTTCTACTGACCTGTTTTACTATCTTTATAAACAACATCCTTTGGATCCTTTGCCTGGGCATATTGTTTTTGAAGGGAAATATAAGCTCTTACTACTCTGTCTGCGATTTTCAAGTTTGCTCCAGAGCTCATACCATATGGAACAACTACGCTAAAGGAAATTTCAGGGTTGTTTGATGGGTAGTAGCCGATAAAATTGACGTTTTCAGAGTAAACACCATTTTTTCTTGTTTGGGCAGTACCCGTTTTTCCTGAAACATCTAAACCTTGGAAAACAGAATGTGCTGTACCTTGCGAACCTTTCGTAACCATATGAAAACCTTGCTTAACCCGGTCAATATCTCCTTGAGGACTGTCAATTCTGTTTAAAAAATTTGTATTTTGCTGTTTAATTACCGGACCGATTGTATCCTTATCAGATGGCTGATGTACGGAAGAAAGGATATGCGGCTGAATGCGATAACCATTATTCGCAATGGTTGATACATATTGGGCCAGCTGCAGCGGGGTATATGTATCAAATTGTCCGATTGCAAAGTCCAATAGCTGTCCATAGGTGGCTGGAGGGGCCTGAAACCCTTTGGATTCATTCGGCAGATCAATTCCAGTCTTTACTCCAAGACCAAACTGGCTGAAGTGATTGCGGACATATTGTAAGTCTTCGGCATTTCCTGGGAATTTCATATTTCTCTTATATGGAGGTGCTCCAATAATTTTAAGCATCGTTTTCCACATATATACGTTAGAGCTTCGTTCAAGAGCTGTAATATCATTAATGTTCCCCATTGGGGCACCATGAGATTTTTTTAAACTTGTACCTGCTAACTTTATTGGTTCATCTCTAAATACAGTGCCGTGCTGCAAACCTTTGCTGTAACCAGTTAAAAGAGTAGCTCCTTTTACAACTGAACCCATTGGATATTGGGTAGTAAAGGTTCCAGGTGAATATTCCTGAACACCTTTAGAAGTGATTTGCTTTCCTGCAAGACTCAGCACTTCACCTGTATGCGGGTCCATTACTGTTACAAATGCACTATTTAAAAATTGCGGAGTTACTGCGCTTTTCTTACCATTATACAATTCTTCTGTGATTATCTTTTCTACTTGTTTTTGCAATTCCATATCAATCGAAAGCTGCAGGTCATAGCCTCTGCTTCCTGGATCAACGACTTTTTCAGTTACAGGATTGCCTTTACTGTCTGTTACATATTCAACTTGTGACTTCTTCGGTTTTAAATATTGCTCATATTCTGATTCAAGATACCCTTTTCCTACCCTGTCGTTTTTGGCATAGCCCATTGATTCAAAATAATCCTTCCGTTCAAGCGGGATCCCTTGCTCTGGAGTGGTAACACCGCTTAACAGGCTACGCATTACCTTGTCATAGGGATAGACGCGATCCCAATCAGTAATCACATTTACACCTGGGAGGCTTTCCAGATTTTCAGCCACTTTCGACATTTCTGTTTCTGATAAAACATCAACTGAGTTCTTTTTAGCAGGAACGTTGTTTGATTTAACTAGCTGAGGCTCGTAAGCATAGCCGGAAGAAAATTTCTTGTAGATGACAGCGACATTCTTTTCATGGTTATCATTTTTCATTCTGTCAATCTCTGCCTGAGGAACTCTTGCCAGCTGAATCTGATAGGTTTCTTTCGGAGTCTTTTTTAGTTCTGCTTTCGTTAAAAGCTTCCCAGCTTCATCAGGATGTGATGCAAGCCAGTAATCACGGTAATCACGATCCTTCAGTTTACTTGCAGCAATTGGCATTGAAATCATTGTGGCAAGCTTCTTTGCTGTAGCTACTTTATCTTCAGCTTTGGTTTTGCTTTCAACTGTATAAGTAATCTCTTCTACACTTTTGTTATCTACGATGACACGTCCATACCTGTCATACATTTTGCCGCGCGGAGCAGGATAAGAGGCGATATTTGCATCGGTTTTGGTAACTACCTTTGTGTACTCTTCCCCTTTGACAATTTGGATTACGCCCAAACGAAGGACTAAAGCGACAAAGAGCAGAAATACGACGAAGAAAAAGACATTGATTCGCATCTGTCTTGATTTTTTCGACTTCCGATGCTCAGTGGTTCGTGCGTTTTGTTGTTCAGTCAATCCTCACGTTCTCCCTTCTATATGTAAAAATAGCCATTATTCGACTGTGTTCATCATAATACTTCCCTATTGTAACACTTGCTTAACAGTTGTCACATACCTAAAGACCTAAATTTGCTGTCAAGGGTCTATTTTATGAAATCAATACTAGTGAAGGAAAATTATTGAAAAAAAAATCGAGAGGACTCACAGGTGTTTTTTTAAAAAACCTTTATTTATCAAGCTTTTGGAAGATAGGATATCAAAATAATTCTCAAGTTATTTGTCAATGGAAAACTGTGGTTCTAATATTACAGAAACCTCATGTTATGATGTTTTTGGCAAGAGAAAACAACAAACTTATAGGAGGCTACAACATATGAATATTAAGAAATCTTTCGTTCTATCAGTTGCAGCTGCAGCTACTCTATTTACTTTCCAAGGTGCAAATGGAGCAAACGCACAGGAACTATCCCAGCAGAACGTTCAGCAAAAAATTGCTGAAGTGGGAAATGTAAGTCCAGAACAAGTTAACAATCTACTAAAAGGGCAAATTGACCCTCAACAAATACAAGAACTACTAAAACAGCAGCAAGGAGCAAACGGCCAGCAAGGTCAAGATCAGCAAGGCCAACAAGCTCAGCAGGGCGAGCAGGCTCAAGGACAACAAGGTCAGCCTTGCCCTTACCAAGCTCAAGCTCAGCAAGGCCAAGATCAGCAGCAGCCTGAACAAGCTCAAGCGCCTCAAGGTCAGCAAACTGAACAAAAAGCTCAAGCACCAGTTCAAGGACAATCAACTGCGCAGCCAGAAAAGCAAGCAGCTGACAAGTCTTCTCAAAAATCAGATTCACAGGCTAAGAGCTTAAGTGAATTCGAGAAAAAAGTAGTAGAATTAACAAACGCAGAACGTGAAAAACAAGGTTTGAAACCTTTGCAAGCAGATGAAAAACTAAGCCAGGTGGCACGTGCTAAATCTGAAGATATGCAGAAAAACAACTACTTCGATCACCAAAGCCCGACTTACGGTTCTCCATTTGACATGATGAAAAAATTCGGAGTAACTTATCAGTCTGCCGGCGAGAACATCGCAATGGGACAACAAACTCCTGAAGAAGTAGTAAAAGCTTGGATGAATAGTGAAGGTCACCGTAAAAACATTCTTAACCCTGACTTCACTAACATTGGAGTAGGCTATGCGAAAGACGGCAACTACTGGACTCAAGAGTTCATCGGTAAGTAATTCATAGCTTCATTGAATAAGAGATAGCGGGTTTTCCTGCTATCTCTTTTTTATAGGCTGTTTTCGCAATGCTTGATGATATTCGTAAAGGATTAGAACATGATGAAGAAAAGCTGCGTGGCATCTTTTCTTAAAATTCACAGACGCATAGTGATTCAGAAACAGCTTAATTAGAAGTAAAAAAGCAACCAAGTTTAACCTTTTTATATTTCCTACACAATATTTAATTTTTCCAAAGCTTGTACAAAGCATGTGTTCCACTATTTTCCTCTCCTGCATCCTTAAGTTCCTCATACAATTTTTTTGCTAATTCAAGGCCAGGTAACTTTAACTGAATAGCCTCTGCTTCTTCCAGCGCTATTCCCATATCCTTAATAAAATGCTTTACATAAAAGCCCGGCTCAAAATTTTCATCTAATATACGAGGGGCAAGATTGCTAAGTGACCAGCTTCCTGCTGCACCTGCAGAAATGCTTTTCAGTACCGTTTCAGGATTAAGACCAGATGCCTCTGCGTAAGCAATGGCTTCACATACGCCAACCATATTCGAGGCAATCGTGATTTGGTTGCACATTTTTGTATGCTGGCCAGCACCGGCTTCTCCTTGATAAACCACATTTGAACCCATTCGTTCGAAAACGGAAAGTGCTTTATCAAATGCTTCTTTGTCGCCCCCAACCATAATAGCAAGCCGTGCTTCTCTTGCTCCGATATCACCTCCTGAAACTGGTGCATCTAGAGAATAAATCCTTTTCTCACTCGCTGCTTTATGAATTTCTCTCGCTAAAGAGGGACTTGAGGTTGTCATATCAATCACAATGGTATCAGGTCTTGCATGATCTAAAATTCCATTTTCCTCTAAATAAACTTCTTTGACATCCTGTGGATAGCCAATCATCGTAATAACTACATCAGCAAATGAAGCGGCCTCTCCAAGCGTTTCTGCCCATTTAGCCCCTTCATTTATTAAAGGCACCGCCTTTTCTTTCGTCCGTGTATAAACCACAACCTCATGACCTGCCTTAAGCAGATGAAGAGCCATATTCTTTCCCATAACTCCTGTACCGATAAATGCGATTTTTTCCAAAATTCATCTCTCCTCAAATCCTTATTCTTAACTGTTTTCGCGAAGATTTTTGCAATCTCTACAAATGTACAGCATGTTTTTAAGTCTCAGCTTCGTTGCATCTTTTCTTAAAGTTTGACCCAGTATCATTGGCTGGCTTGATTGAAAGATAATGAAAAAGCCGCAAAGTTTAAGAAAAGAGCCTTTTTATTAAATGGATTTGACTAATCCGCCATCAACTAACAGAGTCTGTCCTGTTACGTATGAATTAGCATCAGATAGCAAAAATGCTACATAGTTTGCAAATTCTTCTGGTTTTCCGTAGCGTCCTAAAGGAATTTTAGCAAGCTGCTGACGTTCCATCTCTTCCTTGGAGATGCCGAGTTTTTCAGCCCCGATTCCGTCCAGATATGTAATACGGTCTGTAGCAATTCTGCCGGGAGCCACTGTATTCACAAGGATATTGTAGTCAGCGAATTCCTGAGCAAGCGTCTTTGTTAAACCAGCTATTCCTAAACGGAATGTATTGGACAATAGCAAGTTTGGAAGCGGTTCTTTAATAGATGAGGATGCAATATTCACAATTTTCCCGCCGTCCTCTCTCATATAAGGAAGAACTTCCCTGATAATACGTATGTAACTTAGCAAATTTAATTCAAATGCTGATTGCCAGACTTCATCCGAAAGTTCTTCAAATGTTCCTGCAGGAGGACCGCCGGCATTATTGACAAGCAAATCGATGGAACCAAACTCTTCTGCAGCTGTTTTTACAAGCTGTTCAATATCCTCTTTTATTGTAATATCGCATCTGGAATGAATAATGCGACCTGAACCAATGTAGGATAGCTCTTTTTGAAGAACCTTTAGTTTTTCCTCATTCCTTCCTGTCAGGATTACATTAGCACCTTCCATTGCAAGTTTCTCAGCAACAGCTAATCCAAGTCCCTGACTTGATGCGATAACTAAAGCAGTTTTATGGGCAAGACCTAATTCCATGATAAGCACCTCTCCTTTTATCTTAATACCTTTTATTTTACCAATAGAGTACTGAAAAGCGCCAATAGGAAGAACAGGACCACCTGAAAATAATGATTCACCATAAAAAGACGGTGAAAACGGATGATTTATCGATGGAGGATTAGATTTATGAGCGCTGAGCCGAATTTTAGAGCGCTCATCTGATATTTCGAGCGGATACGACGTTTTATGAGCGCTCAGCTGAATTTCAGAGCAGACACTGAAATTTATATGCGCTCAGCCGAATTTCTGAGGGACACTGGAATTTATGAGCGCTCAGCCAAATTTCTGAACGGACACTGAAATTTATGAGCGCTCAGCCAAATTTCTGAGCGGACACTGAAATTTATGAGCGCTTAGCCGAATTTCTGAGCGGACACTGAAATTTATGAGCGCTCAGCCGAATTTCTGAGCGGACACTGGAATTTATGAGCGCTCAGCCGAATTTCTGAGCGGACACTGAAATTTATGTGCGCTCAGCCGAATTTCTGAGCAGACACTGAAATTTATGAGCGCTCAGCCAAATTTCTGAACGGACACTGAAATTTATGTGCGCTCAGCCAAATTTCTGAGCGGACACTGAAATTTATGAGCGCTCAGCCGAATTTCTGAGCGGACACTGAAATTTATGTGCGCTCAGCCGAATTTCTGAGCGGACACTGAAATTTATGAGCGCTCAGCCGAATTTCTGAGCGGACACTGTATAGAGCTAAAAAAGAACGGGCAGCAGCCCGTTCAGGTAAAATATTCGATTTTTGCATTAGGAAAGTAATGATCCACATAGGATTCTAATGTTTCCCGCAAATCCTGTTCCTCGTCTTTTTGATAAATATATTTTCCGATCCCATATCTTCCCCATTTATATCTTCTTTCTTCTTCATCCATTTCAAGCTTGGTTTTTGGATAGTTTTTTTCAATGACCCTTTTAGCAGGCTTTGTAAAACGATGCTGGATCATTTCAAAAGTAACATCTTGCTGGAGATCTTTCGGTATGGCATCGTGGAGCTTGTTAAACAGCTCTTTGTAACCTTCCTGCCATCCTTCATGGATGTAGATCGGAGCCACAATAAAGCCAAGCGGATAACCGGCTTTTGCAATCTTTACTGCCGCTTCAATTCTTTTTTCCAGCGGAGAAGTTCCAGGTTCGAAATTTTTAATAACATAGTCAGCATTTATACTAAAACGAAATCTGGTTTTTCCATTATGCTCGGCATCCAGCAAATGATCGACATGATGAAATTTCGTAACAAATCTGAGCCTTCCCATATCCGTTTTGCCAAAGTATTCAATGGCTTTTTTCAAGGAGTGGGTTAAGTGGTCAACACCGACAATATCTGAAGTACAGGATGCTTCAAACCGCGTCATCTGTGGTGCGCGCTCTTCCATGTATTCCCTTGCTCTGTCAAAGATTTCGTCAATGTTGACATACGTTCTGATATAGGGTTTGCTCCCCATCGTCGTTTGGAGGTAGCAATAGTGGCAATGCCCCATACAGCCTGTGGCAAGAGGAATGGCATATTCCGCAGATGGCTTTGAGCTGTCAAAATTTAATGTTTTTCTAACCCCAATTACTAGGGTGGATTTAGCATTACGGTATTGCTGCAAGTGATTTTTCCCAGGGATATCTCTTACTTGATTATGTGAGGTCGTATTACGGATTTCCAGACCCAAATCCTCAAATTTTTTCTTTAATTCAACTCCAAGCGGATATTCCAGAGCTCTTGGCTCTATATAAACCAGCTGAGGCATAAACGGTTTAATCATATTTTCCCATCCTCTACTTTACAAGCATTAATAATGTTATTTTTGCTGTTAGAGGACGAAATATCCTTTTCAACTTTTGGCAATAGGGTGACCTGGAAGTGTGCTGCAGCAGAAGCTAATATGCTGCAGGCTCCTTAGTCAAATTGCCGGTAATCAAACAGCTCATTATATAGTTCCTCAGCTTCCTCATATGAAGAAAAAATGGCATCTTCTTCTGTCAGAGGGTGATAGGAATTATGTACAAAGAGGGCAACATCCTCTTCATTTCTCGGATGGGGAACAATTTCAGCTTTTTCTATATTTGCTACATTGGCAGCATGGGGGTTTCTGTAGATCACAAATACTTTATCACCATTTTTCAGATTGCGTTTTTCAAGCACCATATTCACCCTTTTCTCTATAAGCTATTTCTTATTTTGCCAAGAGGAAGGTATTTTATGATCTGAGAATATTCATTCTTTGTGCTGGTTAAGTATGTTGATGACATTGTACCTTTTCCTTCTTTGCTCTCAATTTCTATAATTCCATTATGCTGATTAATGATCTTTTCGGTGATTTCGATTCGAAGACCTGTGCCTTTTTCTTTTGTTGTAAAAAATGGAGACCTGCTTTTCTGTAATGTTTTCTCACTCATTCCAGCACCGTATCTGCAATCGTAATGACAATTTTATATGATAATTTTTGTCTAGCGCTTATGTATATGGATCCCTTGTCTAATATGGCATCACATGAGTTCTAAAATAAATTTGTTTAATACCTGCTTTATCTGGCTGCGTTCTCCGTAAATCGTCATTTCTTCTTCGCTGGAATAACCAAAGGAAGGATTTGTCTTTCTTATCTGCAGAAACTTAAGTGTTTTTTTATTATTTCACAAAAAAAGAGAGACTCGAGAGTCTCTCTTTTTTCATTACACATTAAATGTTTCTTTTACAAAAGACACAACTTCTTCTGTCGTTGACATACCAATAACTTTTTCTTTGAAGGAAGCTGCTTCCTCTTTGGAAAGGTTCTTAATTTGAGAGCGGGCAGGAAGAATAGAAGTTGCACTCATTGAAAACTCATCAAGACCAAGTCCTAAAAGCAATGGAATAGCAATTGGATCTCCAGCCATTTCACCGCACATGCCAACCCATTTTCCTTCTTTGTGTGCCGCTTCAATGACAAGCGTTACAAGACGAAGGATCGCTGGATTGTATGGCTGGTACAGGTAAGAAACTCTTTCGTTCATACGGTCCGCTGCCATTGTATATTGTACAAGGTCATTCGTACCGATACTGAAGAAATCAACTTCTTTTGCGAAGGCATCAGCCATTACAGCTGTTGAAGGAATTTCTACCATCATGCCAATTTCAATGTTACCTGAAATTTCTATATTTTTCGCTTCAAGCATTTGCTTTTCTTCAAGCAAAATCGTTTTAGCCTGTCTAAACTCATCAACAGTGGCAATCATTGGGAACATGATTCTCAAATTGCCGTATATGCTTGCACGAAGCAATGCACGAAGCTGTGTTCTGAAAATATCCTGTTCTTCGAGACAAAGGCGAATCGCACGGAAGCCAAGGAATGGATTCATTTCTTTCGGCAAATGAAGATAAGGAAGTTCTTTATCTCCTCCGATATCCAGAGTACGGACAACGACAGGCTTGCCTTTCATATTTTCAAGAACAGATTTGTAAGCTTCGAATTGCTCATCTTCCGTAGGAAGCTGATCTCTGCCCATGTAAAGGAATTCAGTACGGTAAAGTCCGACAGCTTCTCCGCCGTTCTCAAGAACCCCTTTAACATCCTTAGGTGTACCGATGTTTGCAGCAAGCTCAACATGCTGGTTATCTTTCGTTACAGTCGGCTCGTTAACAAGCTTGGCCCATTCTGCTTTTTGAAGATCATATTTTTCCTTTTTTGAAACGTATGCTGCAAGCATTTCATCTGAAGGATCAATAATAACTTCACCATCAAGACCGTCTACTATCACAAGTGTACCGTTTTTGATTTGAGAAGTAGCTTCCTTTGTACCGACAACAGCAGGAATTTCCATTGAACGGGCCATAATGGCTGAATGGGAAGTTCTGCCGCCGATATTTGTTGTAAACCCTTTAACAAATTGGCGGTTCAGCTGTGCTGTATCAGAAGGAGTCAAATCTTCTGCAATAATGATAACTTCTTCAGAAATCATGCTGGGGTTTGGAATTTCCACTCCAAGAAGGTGAGCAACAACACGTTTTGTTACGTCGCGAATGTCTGCTGCACGCTCCTTCATATATTCATTGTCCATTGATTCAAACATGCTGACAAACATATCAGCTGTTTCTTTCAATGCAAATTCCGCATTGACTTTTTCATTCTGAATTTTATCTTTTACAGGATTTAAAAGCTCTGGATCGCTCATTACAAGCAAGTGTGCAGCAAAAATATCTGCTTTATCCTTGCCAAGCTCTCTCATGGCATGTTCCTTAATCTTTTCAAGCTCGTTTTTTGATTTAATAATAGCCTCATCAAACCGTGTTACTTCAGAAGCAGTATTTTCAATTGCTTTTTTATCCACAGTTAATACCGGCTCTTCCAAGCGGTAAGCTTTCGCTACCGCAATACCGGCAGAGGCTCCGATACCCTTAAGATGCAGCATTATTCTCCTAACCCCTCGTTTTTCATTGTTTCTTCAATTGCAGCAACTGCTTCAGCTTCATCAGAACCATTAGCTGTAATTTTAATTTCAGCATCTTTAGCGATTCCAAGGGACATAACACCCATAATGGATTTCAAGTTTACAGTTTTACCGTTGTATTCAAGGTTTACATCTGCGTCGAATCTTGAAGCGGTTTGAACAAGAACGGTTGCCGGACGTGCGTGTATTCCAGTTTCTGCAGTTACTTTAAATGTTTTTTCAGCCATGATTAATCAAACTCCTTTTTATTCCTATTTACTTGTACAATAAATAATCATATCAGCCGCACATGCCATCTGACAAGCGCGGCGCAATGATGACATTATTTTTCAATTTTGATGATGTTTTTCTGTTCAGCCTTAATGCTGCCATTAGCCTCAATTTTAATACTTTCGCCTTCTTTAAGGTTAGTAAAAACAATCGGGGTCATAATGGACGGTGCTTTTTCTTTTACAAGTTCAAGGTTAACTTCCAAAAGCTTTTGACCTTGTTTTACGATGTCGCCTTCAGAGATAAATGATTCAAAGCCTTCCCCTTTTAGGGTAACTGTATCAATACCCACATGAATTAATATTTCTCTGCCGTTATCAGCAAGAATTCCAATAGCATGCTTTGTAGGGAAGATATTCAGAATTTTTCCATCCACAGGAGATACGATTATTCCTTCAGCAGGAAGAATTGCAAAACCGTCACCCATCATTTTGCCGGCAAATACTTGATCCGGAACATCTGTGATCGGATGAATTTCACCAGTAATCGGTGAAACAAAGTTATCTTCTTTGATTTCATTTTGAAGTGCGCCTGGAATCACTTCTTCTACCTGCTGCTGTACATCTTCCTTTGGATCGTGAACCGGTACAGGGCGAGGCGTTTTCCCTGACATAACGTCTTGAATCTGGGTTTTCAGATTATCTGACTTAGGTCCAAAGATTGCTTGGATGTTGTTTCCTACTTCCAGAACCCCAGAAGCTCCAAGTCTTTTTAACCGGTCTTTGTTAACATCCTTCACATCGTTAACAGAGACGCGAAGACGAGTGATACATGCATCGAGATGCTTAATATTCTCTGATCCGCCTAGTGCTTCAAGGACATTGTAAGGAAGATCTCCTGCTGAAGCTGGAGCATTGTTTTTGTTTTCTTCTGATTCTACAACAGCATCTTCTCGGCCGGGAGTTTTCAAATTAAACTTGCGGATTGCAAAACGGAAACCGAAATAGTAAATCACTGCAAGAACAAGACCTACTGGAATAACCAGCCACCATGCTGTTCTGTTTGGCAAAATACCGAACAGGATGTAGTCAATAACACCGCCTGAGAAAGTCATACCAATTTTTACATTCAACAGCTGCATCACCATGAAAGAAAGTCCTGCGAATACAGCATGGATACCGAATAATACTGGTGCGACGAAAAGGAAACTGAATTCAAGAGGTTCTGTAATCCCTGTCAGGAATGATGTCAAAGCAGCAGAACCCATAATACCTGCTACATATTTTTTATTTTCAGGACGAGCTTCGTGATAAATCGCAAGTGCCGCTGCAGGAAGTCCAAACATCATGAACGGGAATTTACCAGTCATGAATGTTCCAGCAGTCAATGGCACTCCGTCTTTAACCTGCGCCATGAAGATATGCTGGTCACCGCGGATCAATTCGCCGGCTTTATCTGTATACTGTCCAAATTCAAACCAGAATGGAGCGTAGAAAATATGGTGCAATCCAAATGGAATCAAGGAACGCTCAATTATACCAAAGATCAAGGCTGCAAGAGTCGGGTTGGAAGCCAGAAGCCCGTTTGAGAACGCATTCAAAGCACCCTGAATCGGAGGCCACACAACAAGCATAATCAGACCTAAAATCAGAGCAGAAATCGCTGTTATGATTGGTACGAAGCGTTTTCCTGCAAAGAACCCAAGATATTGCGGAAGTTCAATTTTAAAGAATCTGTTGTACATATAGGAAGCAAGAACTCCAATAATAATACCCCCGAATACCCCTGTTGCAAGAGTTGGTATTCCAAGCATCTTAATATATTCCGGGTGTCCGGCTTTGAAAAATTCAGCCTGCTGCATAGCATCTGCCGGAATTTTTCCTGTAGTCGTTAAAACAGCACTCATTGTTACGTTCATAATAAGATATCCAATGATGGCAGCAATACCAGCTACACCATCTCCAGCGAGCCCAATCGCTACCCCTACTGCAAATAAAAGAGGGAGATTAGAGAATACGATATCCCCTGAAGACTCCATTACTTTAGCAATCATCGTGAAAGTGCCATTTGTTAATGCAGGAATCTTACTTGTCAGCTGCGGGTTTTGCAATGCATTACCAAAAGCTAAAAGGATACCTGCTGCCGGCAAAATTGCAACCGGAAGCATTAATGCGCGTCCAATTTTCTGCAGAACGCCGAAAGCGTTTTTAAACATCCCGATAACCTCCTTGAGAATATTTTGTGCATACAGCTGGAAAAAAAACCAAAGTATTTTTGAACCATTCCCTAAAATACAAGCGTTTACATTTTGCTCGTAAAACACAAAAAAGGCATGGTGAATCAAGGCTGCAATAGTTAATTGATTAAAGATGGATACCTTTAAACAAACTATCGCCCACAAACCTTGTACACTCATGCCTGATCGAATCAGTAACACGTTTACGGCTGTAAACTAAGATATTTTATTGGATAAACGGTATAAATGCATTGTTAAATATACTGCTTCTGCTTCATAAACTGGTTTTTTTAACACTTGCTGCATCACTTTAACGAGTTTCCAAGCAGTATTATAGCATAGCGGATATTCCTTTTTCAACAAATTTGTAATCTTTTCTGGTTCCATCAATTTTTCTCCTGCATTCACCCTGTCAATCGTGTAGCGAATGTGCCGAACAAGCCTCATGTAATCAACGCTTTCTGTGTCGATATCGATCTTCATTGATTCCTCAATGACATTCGTCAGCTTTGAAATAAGCTGAGAATACTGATTGATTTCTGATAGAGGCTTATTCGTTGCTGCTCCGTGAATGTGCAATGCGATAAAACCTACCTCCCCTTGCGGAAGCTTAATTAACAGCTTGTCCTCAATCATTTCAACTACTTTTTCAGCAATAAGAAATTCTCTCGGATACAGCGAGCGCGTCTCGTTTAAAAAAGGGTTCTTCACGTCTATGCCTTGCTGAAGTCTTTTTAACGCAAAAGCAATATGATCTGTAAGGCCGATATGGATATGCTCATTGAGCGGCAGGTTCATTTCAGAGGTTATATAATGAATCACGTCATTCATGATTGCAATGATTTCCTCATCGATATGCGGCAAAAGCTTTATATATTGTTCTTGTTCTTTTTCACTTTTTAGAACAAACATTTTTTCATAGGTTTCCTTATTAAGCTGATCACCCTTTGCTTTGCCAAAACCAATCCCTTTGCCTATTAAAACAACCTCGCCAAGCTGTTCATGATCCGCAATCAGGACATTGTTGTTTAACGTTTTTTTTACAATAAAGTGCTCTTCCACTTCCACGAATCTCCCCAGCTCCTTTATAAGCTTCGACCCTACAAATAGTACAAATGTTTTACGCAATCGTCAACATACAGCAATTTTATTTCCTTACCTATTATCCTAGGAGGGTATTAACGCGTCAAAAAAAAGAAATGTACAAGTCCTGTACATTTCCTACATTGTGGTGAGCCAGAAAGACTATTAGCATGTGTTTTAAATCAGGCAAAAGAATATATTTTTTCACGCATTTGGACTAGCATCGGGGCATCTTTTCCTAAAGTTTTGACATCCCAATGGTTTAGAAGGCTAAATATAGGGTCATGAGCAACAAAGTTTAAGAAAAGAGCCAAAAAAATTGATTGAAACCGGCAAAAATTTACTTAGGAGCCTCCATACCTGCAAGAGCCCACTCTTCTTTTGCAGGACCATACACTCCAGGTACATTCAAACCGGCTTGGCGCATCAAGACAGTCATTTGCCCTCTGTGGTGGGATTGATGCTGAATCATGAAAAACAAATGCATGCCGACCGGTAAAACTCTATCAAAAAAAGGCCGTTCTTCCAGTAAAATTTCGTCTGTCCACTGGTCTTTGACTGCTTCTGCCAGATTTTTTGTTTCGGTTTGATATTCATTTGCAATGATGCTGGCAGAGCCAGGCACCTCATAATCTGCCTTCAGCCCTTCTACTTGAAGGCCAGCGCGGGAAGCAAGATTTTTTGGCGCAACAGCAATATGCCATGCAATCCGTCCAAGTGTCCAGTTTTCCGATGTAATCAAAGCTGCTGCAGTGATTCATCTGTTAGCCGATTCATTACCTTCTGTGTTCTTTCTGCCTCGAACTCCCATGTTTTCAAAAATCCGCTGACTGTTTGAAACATCTTCGTCCCCTCCTTATTAATTTTCACTTCATCCTTTACTACATCAACTGTTAATTTCCTTCATTTACCATAAAATAATTTTGGCTGAATGCACTAAGCATTACTGCGATAACGAAGACGCTCTTATAAAACCTTTCTTGTTTGCGGAAACAACAGCCTGGAACACTCAGCCCAAAGTGACTTTAGGGAAAATGCGATAAAAAATAAAAATGGAGCTGACCCAAAAAGTCTTTTGACTGATAGGGCAGCTCTTTTTTAATAGCTTTTTTCTTAAAACATAGTTGTATTTTATCTAATTAAGTGAATTGATTTTAATAAAAGGGACAACGAAACTAATCTTGATCGGTCTTTGTCCATGAGAATAATAGAAGCAATCTTTGCCAAAAGTCTATTTTTAACTTAAGAAGCCTCTCGGGCTGTTTTTAAATTTCGATTGTTCTGCCGTCAAGAGAGCTTTGGCGTGCAAGCTCAATGAGCTTAATGGTCTGCGCGGCCTGTTCAGCCGTTACAGCTGGGTCTCTGCTATCTTTAATAGCCTGGCAAATATTTTCATAAAAAGATTGATAGCTGCCTTTAAGGGTTTGGACTTTTCCTCTGTATTGAAGGCGGCCAACTTCGCTGTTTAACAAGCCCCAATTGCCCTCTGAATCTTCGCCAAATCCCGGATCGGAAGGAAGTGATCCAGCACGGAGCGCATTCTCCTGAGGATCCATTCCATACTTAATAAAGGAGCCTTTCGTTCCATGTATTTGGAAATGCGGACCCTGTTCTTTAACAAGCATGCTCGCCTTCAATGTTGCAGTCAGCTGATCATAGTGCAGCCTGATATCAAAAGCATCGTCAGTGTTCGTAACTTTCCTCTCGTTTCTGATCTCCGCTGTAATCGCCTTTGGCATTCCAAACAATACAACAGCCTGATCGATTAAATGGGAACCAAGATCATATAGAATACCCGATCCCGGCCTGTCCTGTTCACGCCAATTTTCCTTTGCAAAATTGCGGAATCTGTCAAAGTGAGCTTCGTAAGACACTACATCACCGATGGCACCCGACTGAATCAATTCTTGAATTGTTAGAAAGTCGCCATCCCATCTTCTATTCTGATACACACTTAAGACAAGGTTTTTCTTCTTTGCTAGTCTTGCAAGTTCATGCCCTTCTTCTGAGTGCACAGTAAAAGGTTTTTCAGCCACTGCATGTTTTCCTGCTTCAAGCACCTGTTTTATCATAGGAAAATGCTGCTCGTTTGGTGTTGTTATAACGACAAGTTCAATGCTTTCATCCGAAAGAAGCTCGTCCAGTGAACGGACGGATTCAACATACGGATATCTTTCTTCCGCTTTTTTTGAATGTCTTTCTACTACTTTCACAAAATCAATCTGAGAAGAAGAATGCAGAAATGGTGCATGAAATGCTTGTCCTGATAAACCATATCCAACAAGCCCTGCCCGGATTTTTTCCATCAGAATCACCTCTAAAATCAGCATAGCAGAATCATGGTGAAAACGGTAATGAAAACATATTTTAAGAATGAGAATTTGATTATAGAGTAATCAGCTGATAAAACACTTTAAGTTGTGCTATACTGAAAAAAATGCGGTTGCTTTCTTAAACTTATCTGGAGATTAAAAAAACTGCCGTAAAGCAAAAAAATGAAGGCTGCCTAGATGCTGCAACATCTAAACAAGCCTACAAGTGCAGTCAATATCCTAAAAAAGCAATAGCTAACGTCCTTTCCTTCCAGGTTTTTGGAAGGCTATTTTTTTTTCTGAAAAGTAAGGATTGCGATAACCAATGAACCAAAGGTCATCATCACAACCAGGCTTTCAAAAACGGACACGGAAACACCCCCTTTCATTCAAGGGAATCCATAAACAATCAGGATAGATGGCTGCATGTCCATTTTAACATAAATTTCATAAAACAGAACATACGTTTGTTTTATTTATTATCTTCATGTGTGTTGTAACCATATACGAATAGCAACAATCTTTACGAAAAACAGCCAAAAAAAAAGAACACTTTTAAGTGTTCACAGACTGTCGACAAACTCCTCGATTTTGAGGAGGATGTTGGCAGTTTTTTTGTATAATGAAAGAAGTAACTAGTGAGGTGATTGAAATGCTGTCTAAAAATAATCAAATGAATCGTGATCAAATGGAGATGATTACCCTCGAACAGTTGGTTCCAGAGGAACATCTTGTTC